>QFQQ01000012.1 GCA_003243445.1 Citrobacter freundii | reverse complement strand
AAAACACGCAGATGCGCAGATGGTCTGTTAAACAAGGGAGTCATCTGCGTATCTGCGCAAGCAAATAGAGAAATATTCAGTTCCTTCAGGACGCTTCAACACAAGTAAGCGTAAAATCTGCGGAATCTGCGGGACGTGTCCGCCGGAGGAGGAACCTTACGCAAGTCCGAAAATTTGAGTAACGATTAGCCCTCGGGGGAGATTTAGGGGGCGCCCTACGCCAGGCAACGCGAATAGCTTTCCATTAACTAAACGACATTGGGTTTGAATCGGTAAAAAAAAACTCAACGGTCTATGGAAAAAAAAGCCCGTTGCGTCTTTGTATCATCACACAAACTTTATGAGGTATCATCTGCTGAATACCCTGCTGCCTGCGATCATTTCCATCCAGTGCAGTCAGATGGCTATTGCACCCGGCTATGCTACAGCCGGACAAATACCGCCACCGGCGGGCTTTACAAGGATCAACGCTGATGAAGATTCCTATCCACAATGGTTGAGACAGATAAAATTGAAGACGGACAATACGGTGTATCTCTACAATGGCGCGGCCAAACGTTACCAGGGCGCGCAATACGCCGTTCTTGACATCAGCGTCGACAAAAAAAATCTTCAGCAATGCGCCGATGCTGCTATCCGGCTTTACGCCGAATATCTTTACAGTCGCGGCCAATACAACAAGATCTCTTTCAATGCCACCGATGGCACAAAGATGGATTACGAAAGCTGGCGCGAGGGGTATCGTTTTGTGCTGAATAAAACGCGTCTTCAGAAAGTAAAGACCACCGCTGTATCCGATACACGCAAAAGCTTTGATCAGTACCTGGAAACTGTTTTCAGCTATGCCGGCACATTATCCCTGAGCAGGGAGTTGAAAAAAGTGCATAATCTTTCCCGCATAAAACCCGGTGACATGTTTGTGAAAGGTGGCAGTCCCGGCCATGCAGTAATAGTAATGGATGTTGCAGTTAATCCTTCGGGGCAAAAAATGTTTATGCTGGCGCAAAGCTATATGCCGGCGCAGGACATTCACATATTAAAGAACCCGGAAAATAATACTGCCTGGTATGACCTGAATTTTGGCGACCAGTTACAAACGCCGGAATGGGTGTTCGCAGGAAATACTTTATACAGCTGGGAGTGATCGCTGTTTGGAGGTTTTTGAAGTACACAGATTCTTTCTGCTCCCCGCGGTTTATTACCGGCAAGCCGGGATGAAGGGTAAGAGAGAACTGCAACAGATCATAAACTAGCTATTTCTTCTTATCCGGTCTTTTCATTGCAACATACTCCGTTGGCGATATACCAAATTGCTTTGTGAAATTTTTGCCGAAGTGGGTTTGCGAACTGAAGCCTGTCATCTCCGCGACTTCATAAATTCTGTACTCATGTTCCGCCAACAGCTCCGCAGCTTTTTTTAGTCTGGTTAAATTGATCAGCTCGTTGGGGGTTAGATCCGAGATCGCTTTGATCTTCCTGTATAAGGAGGCGCGGCTCATGTTCAGGTTATCTGCCAGTTGATCGACACTAAGGGCGGTGTTCTCAATATTTTTATAGACGATCTCATTGAGTTTTTCCAGGAATTGCTCATCCGCTTTTGAATAGGCCATCGTTTTGATATGCACCAACGGACTGCTTGCAAAATATTCACGGATCTTGTTCCTGTTGGAAAGAAGATTGGCGATCTGCACCTGTAAATGTTCCGGTGAAAAAGGCTTTTCGATATAGGCATCGGCACCGGTTTCCAGTCCTTCAATTCTCGATTGCAATGTATTTTTTGCTGTGAGTAAGATCACTGGAATATGACTGTATTCAAAATTTGATTTGATATTCGCGCAAAGTTTATACCCATCCATCACCGGCATCATGATATCGCTTACTACAAGTTGCACCGTTTCTTTTTCAATAATGTTCATAGCCTGCTGGCCGTTCGGGGCGGTCAGCACAGTATATTTTTCGCTTAGGAATGCCGAAACGAAATCGAGTATTTCTTTATGATCGTCTACAATTAGTAAGATGGGCTTCATCTTTGATTTTTTATCAGCTTAAATTGAATTCTATTTCCTGGTGAACCGGCAATTCCAGTACAAATACATTCATGGCGCCATTTGGCTCTTCCAGGTACAACAGTCCTTTATGTAACTCAGCAAGAGAGCGTGCAAGCGCAAGACCGATGCCGCTGCCTGCCTGTCCGCCATTTTCATTGATCCGGAAAAAACTTTCAAATATCTTTTCTTTCATTTCCGCAGGGATAATATAACCGTCATTCGCAATTTCCACTCTGAATGAAGGATCCTGTTCGCTCCCACTGACCAACCTGATATGTACTTTACTATCGGCGTATTTAACCGCATTGTCAAGCAAATTACTCATGATCTTATTGAATGCTTCCGTATCCACATAAGCAAAAAATGCAGGTACGGAATCCATGGTAAAAGATAACTGCTTTTGTTCTGCCGTTGGCTTGAACCGTACATAAGCATCAGAGATCAGTTCAGCAATATTTGCTTTCACAAAGCTAAGGCTGAAACCTTTTGTTTCTGTCTTCCGGAAGTCAAGCAATTGCGTTGTGAGATCAAGCAGGCGATCGATATTGCGCTGCATGATCTGAAGGTTTCCGCTTACGGCTGGCACCGTTTCAATTTGTTTCATCACCAGTTCCATCGGTCCTTTGATCAGCGTGAGCGGTGTGCGGATCTCATGTGCCACATTGGTAAAGAACTCGATCTTTGCCTGGTAGATCTCTTTTTCTTTTTCGTGCTCCAGCAATTCCAGTTTACGGCGGTTCTTTGCTTCCGCCCTGCGGTGATAACTCCTGATCACCAGCAAAACAATGGCCGTGGCTGCCACGCTATACAATAAATACGCCCATGAACTTGCCCAGAACGGCGGCAGTATCCGGATCGTAAGCGAGGCGGGCCTGCATTTCCATTCACCACCACTATTGCTCGCCTTTACATGAAATACATATGTTCCGGGTGATAGCTTGGTAAAATATGCTTTCCTGTTTGTTTTAAGATAAGTCCACTCTTTATTCAATCCTTCCATGCGGAACGCATACTCTGTCATATCCGGCGCCGTATAACTAAGCGCGGCAAAGTCAATGCTGAAAGAACTTTGGTTATGCGTGAGCGTGATCGTTTGTGTATACGTAATAGATTGCTGTAACGGCGAGCCTTCTTTATTGATCGCAAGTTCCTTGTCATACACCTGGAAGCCGGTGATGTACACAGGTAAAATAAAATTGTTCCTGATAAATTCATCCGGATGAAAACTGATCATTCCTTTCACGCTGCC
Organism: Citrobacter freundii; assembly: GCA_003243445.1. Lineage (GTDB taxonomy): Bacteria > Bacteroidota > Bacteroidia > Chitinophagales > Chitinophagaceae > Terrimonas_A. Next base: position 122,985 of record QFQQ01000012.1, on the reverse strand, counting down.
GAAATACATACGCCCGGAAGGATCTTTATACGCCGAATTATAATTGAACTGATCATTGAGCAGGCCATGCGCGCGCGTAAATACGGTGATGTTTCCATTTGCCGGAGTAAACCGCACCAGGCCTTTTGATGTACTTACCCAAAAATCCTGTTTGCCATCTTCCAGCACCGCATACATAATGTTACTGGGAAAACCATTTTTGGTTGTATGAACAGCAAAGTCCTGTTTGCCGGGATCAAATTTGCAAAGACCACCTTCTGTAGCGATCCATAGCTGCTTATGACTGTCTTCAAAGATCCAGTTGACACGATTGCCACCCAAACTACCCGGCTTTCCGGGTTCATACCTGTAATGGCCGCTTTTCCCTGTCTCCGGGTTGAACCAATGGACACCATCCGCGTATGTGCCGGCCCAGATGGTTCCCGAATGATCTTCATATAATATGGTATAAAAATTATCCGGCGCTTCCCTGATAAGATCAAAATCGTCTTTCTCTTTATTATACCAGCTCAACCCGCGATCAGTGGCGACGATCAGTCTTCCTTTTTTTGTTTCCAAAAAGCAATAAATAAAATCGCTTCGCAGGTTATGCGTGGCAACGGAATAATGACGGAGCCGTTTACCGGTTTTCAGATCGAGCACATCCAGGCCACGATGAAAAGTTCCGACCCATAGTTCATTCTGATACACGAGTAGCCCATGTATATTGGAAGACGAAAGCGGATGCGAAGTGGAGTTGTTATAATTGGTAAATAAACCTGTGGCAGGTTGAAATTTATTCAATCCCGCATCTTCTGTACCGATCCATAAATTACCTTCTTTATCACTCACGATCTCACGCACCGCATTACCGCTGATGGAATGACCATCCGACTGCGGAAAGAATTTTTTAAAACTTGTATAGGCTTTGGGATAATAATTGATGCCGCCGAAATAAGTACCCGCCCAGATCCCGCCTTCCTTATCCCTGCAAAATGTATAGATCGCGTTATCTGAAATAGAATAAGGATTGTTATAATGTTTTTTCAGGTTGATGGACTTTCCGGTAAGATCATCATAAATAAAAATCCCTGCTTCCGTTGCGATCCAGTATTCATTATCTGATTGCCGGATAAAATCCCTTACAAAGATCTCGGGTTCCTCTTCGGTATGATCCAGTATATCTTTATAAGAACCATTGCGTGTATTAAAAAGTTTTGCGCCCTGCTTGGATGTACCAACGAGTATACGGCCATTTCCCGCATCGTAGATCTTTTCGATCCAGTTGTTGACAGTGGGGCCGCTATGGTCAAACACATCCCAACCTTTCACATCCGGGCCGGTAGCAGGCAGGCGATGAATGGTACCACTCGCCGAAGAAAGCCATAGTTCACCGTTCGCCATTGAACATACAGAAGAAACTTCCAGGTGGCCCGGTTGATCAAATGCCTTCAATACGCCGGTTGCCGGTACATAATAATATAAAACCAATCTTGAAATAAACCAGATCCCACCGTTGTTGTCTCCTTGTATATCCAGGATCTCTGTAAGCGGTGCGCCCTTTACTTTACAAAAGTTCTCACCTGTTGCATCGTACATGAATAATCCGCGGTCACAACCGACCCACAGCACACCGGCCCGGTCTTCATGTATACTATATATATAATTACTGCCGATGGAATTGGAATCGCCTGCATCATTCCGGAAGATCTTGAAAGAATAACCATCAAAACGGTTAAGCCCATCCTTTGTTCCAAACCACAAAAACCCATTATGATCCTGAAGACTGCAGATCACGGCATTATTGGAAAGCCCGTTCTCCACCTGGTAATGCGTAAAATAATATGACTGTCCCGTTATGTGGCCATAACTTAATAAGCATAATATCAATAATGTCAATACTCTCATATAGCAGTCAGCATTTACAACGGAGCGAACTTACTCAAAAAACGACACATGTTTCTCATAGACGTACTCCCCGGTATTTGTTCGATGGCAGATGATTGATGGCCGTTGGCCGAAAAACAGCTTAAAAGGAAAAGTGTTTTCAGGTTAAGGAAGGCTTTCGGCCAACGGTCATCAGTCATCTGCCATCGTTCTCCCAAAGCTGAGACAAATTCACCAAATAATGCGATAAACGGGCATTGACCACAGAAAAGTTTGTCTCAACTTAGTCCAATATTTTATTTGGTTTCTAAACCATTATTTCTAACCAATACTTGCCATTTATGAGAAAAAGGTCATTAGCACCAACCTTTTGTCATGCACCAGCATGTTCCCAACAGAAGGTACACAGCAGGATCAATGCTGCTCTCTTGCTGATCGCACTGTTCTTCACGCAACTATTATCAGCACAAACAACACAAACCGTTACAGGAAAAGTTACCAATCAGAAAGGCGAAGCACTCGAAGGCGTGAGCGTTACCGTAAAGGGAACGTCTTCAGGCACGAGCACTGATGCTGGTGGTAATTATACACTGCGGGTCAGCAATGCACAGGCCACACTGGTCTTCAGCATTGTTGGTTACGGCAGCAAGGAAACAACGGTGAACGGGCAATCAACGATTAATATGGAACTGCAACAAGGCGCCGGAGATCTTGGCGAAGTGGTTGTAGTAGGTTATGGTTCACAACGTAAAAGAGACCTGACCGGTGCGATTGCAACCGTACCTGCCGGGGAAGTGACCAAGCGTCAGGCTACAACGATCGGCGAAGCAATGCAGGGTCTTGCAACAGGCGTGCTTGTTCGCGGTGGCGGGCAACCTGGCTCTGAAGCACGCGTGGAGATCCGCGGTCTGAAAAATCTTACCGGCACCAATCCATTGTATGTAATTGATGGAATGATCACCACTGCTAACCGTGATTTCAATCCAAACGATGTTGAATCCATCCAGATCTTAAAAGACGCATCCGCCGCAGCGATCTACGGATCACGCGCGGCAAATGGTGTGATCATCGTTACCACGAAAAAAGGACGGAAAGGTCCAATGAAAGTTGACTTCTCCGCCAAAACAAGCATTCAGCAAACGCCACGTTATGATCTTGCCGGTAAAGACGAATTCGTGAAGCTGAATTACATGGCCTATGATAACGCCGGTGTTCCCCGTCAGAATCTTAATCTCGATGTAAATACCGACTGGCAGGATGCTGCATTCCAGACAGGCTCCATGCAGGATTACAATGTTGGTTTCTCAGGCGGTGGCGAGAACGGCAGCTACATGGTATCTGCGAACTACTTTGACAACAAAGGAACCGTGATCAGTACCGGGTTCAAACGTTACAGCTTCCGCGTGAATGCACAAGGCAGTAAAGGCATTTTCAGCTTCGGGGAAAACCTCGCGCTCAGCAATGCAAAATCAGATGAAATGTCCGGCAATCCTTATGCAGATGTTGTCCGTTTATTACCAACCATTCCGATTTATGATCCGGCTAATCCGGGCGGATATGGTTATGGCAGCGAAAGCCGCGCACGTACATTTGGAACAAACCCTGTTGCCATCGCGGATCTCGAAGACCGCACAAATGAGAACTTCCGGGTTCGTGGTAATATCTGGGGTGAATTGAAATTACGCCCATGGTTGAAATACCGCGCCAACTTTGGTTATGAAACCAGCGCCGATAATTATCTCTATAAAAGAAAAGAAGGTAACTGGACGCTGAACCAGGCTTATGATCCGGCAATCTATAACGAAAACAGGGCGCGTTTCCAATCCATACTCGTTGAAAATACGCTTTCTGCCAACAAACGCTTCGGCAAGCATTCTGTGAATGCAGTGGCTGGTCAGACCTATCAGCGCGATAACTATGGCCAGGTCTGGGGAACGAAACGCAATATCCTTCAGAATTCCTCCACCGGTTCTTACTACTGGGTACTTGACCAGGGAAGCGAACCGCAAACAGGTGGTTATTTACAAAAATCAGTTCTGTTATCTTATCTCGGACGCGTGGAATACAACTACGATGATAGGTATATCGTGAACGGTGTGATCCGTTATGACGGATCTTCCCGCTTAGGCCGCAATGATCAGTGGGGAACATTTCCTTCCGTATCTGCCGCTTGGCGGATCAGCAATGAAGATTTCTTTAAATCAACCTTTGTAAATGACCTGAAACTCCGCGTGAGCCATGGTACACTCGGAAGCAGCAGCGCATTGGGCAACTGGGATTATCTGCCGGTGATCAATACATTCTCCACCATCGCAATGGGTGTCGGTCAGAATATCTTCCCCGGTGCTACACAGGTGAGACTGGCAAATCAGAATCTCCGTTGGGAAAAACTGACACAGACAAACTTTGGCGTGGATGCGACGGTGCTTGATAACAAACTTTCCATCACCGCAGAATACTTCATTGCAAAAACAACCGACGTTCTCACTTACATGCCGATCCTGATGACGACCGGTAATGATGGCGGTAACCCTGCCGTAAATGCAGCGAGTCTCCGCAACACGGGTTTTGAATTTGCCGCCACCTATAACGGAAAAGGAAAAGATTTCAGTTATTATGTAACAGCTAACCTGACCACGCTTCGCAATAAGATCCTGAATCTTGGTTATGGCCGCAATGATATCTTCACCGGCACAACCGCTACCAAACTCGGAAGCCCCGCAGCAATGTGGTACCTGCTGGAAACAGACGGTCTTTTCCAATCCCAGCAGGAAGTTGATAATTACAAAAACAAAGACGGCATCGTTATCCAGCCTACGGCAAAACCTGGTGATGTACGTTTTGTAGATCATAACGGTGATGGTCAGATCACCAATGATGATAAAGTGGTATTGGGAAGCCCCTGGGCTGATTTCGAACTTGGCCTGAACATGGGTGCCTCTTATAAGAATTTCGAATTTTCCATGAACTGGTTCGGTTCATTTGGTTCAACGGTGTACAATGGTTACAGAAGTCTTGTTGATCGTTTTGACGATAACTCCAATTATCGCGCAGGCATTAATCCATGGACACCTGATAACACGAATACAAAAACACCACGTGCGTTGTATGCTTCAACACTGAATTCAAGAGGCGACAGCAACCGCTGGCTGGAAAGCGGATCATTCATGCGGTTGAAATATGTAAGCCTGTCTTACAATCTCCCTGATGCATGGGTGAAAAAGATCGGTTTTGCAAACGCGCAGATCACTGTATCCGGTCAGAACCTGATCACGATCACCAACTTCGGCGGACTTGATCCTGAATTCAACAACGGAAATATGTTTGAAAGAGGTGTGTACAGTTTCCAATTCCCTAACCTCAAAATGTATTCTGCGGGATTGCAGTTTGGATTCTAAAAGTTCAAAGGTTTAAAGTTTAACCGTTTAAAGTTCTGCGGATGGGTACTATCCTTTAAACATTAAACCTTTAAACTTTCAAACGAGAGACAAAATCTTTTGACCTAACATTATTACGTATGAAAAAGTCAATAAAAATATTATTCGCAATAAGCTTCGTGACGTTCATGCTGTCATCCTGTAAAAAGGACCAGCTGAATGTTGAAAACCCCAATACCATTACGGAAGAACAATTCTGGAAAACTGAGGCCGATGCAGAGAAAGGCGTGAATGCTGCTTATGCCATGTTCTACAAACCCGGTGTATGGGCACGCTGGATCTACTTCCGTCTCGATCTCACTTCAGATGAAGGTTGCAGTAAAAGTCCCTGGATAGAGCTGGCCGACTGGACACGTTTTCAATATGTGAATTATAACTTCTGGGAAGGCAATGCGAACACATGGCGTGATATTTATAAAGCAGTATTCCGTTGTAACCAGGTGCTGGCAAATGTTCCGGATATTACATTCACGGATAACACCAAGAAAGACCGGATACTGGCGCAGGCAAAATTCCTGAGAGCATTGCATTACTACTATGCGGCATTGCTTTGGGAAAATATTCCGCTCGTGCTTGAGCCATCAAAACCAGACGATCTTCCTGCCCAGCATCCGGTAGCTGAAGTATGGGCGCAGATTGAGAAAGATCTCACTGAAGCACTGGCTGTATTGCCCGAAAAATGGGATGATGCAAATATTGGCCGTCCTACAAAAGGCGCCTGCAATGGTTTCCTGGCACGTACTTACATGCAACAGCACAAATGGCAGCAGGCAAAAACTGCACTGGATTATTTCTTCACCGGAGCCGGCGCAGGTAAATATGAACTCGTTCCAAACTTCCAGGACAATTTCACGCACACCAACGAGAACAATAAAGAATCAGTATTTGAAATACAATTCTCTGATGTGAACAAAGGCGGCGATGGCGATGATCCGAACCAGAACATGGGCCACAACCGCGCACAGTTCTTCGCACCACGCGGCATTGGCTGGAGCGATGGCCAGGCGCGCTACTGGCTGGTGGATGAATTCAAAAAAGAAAAAACAGTTGGTAATGCCCTGGATCCTCGTCTTCGTTATTCCTTGTTCTATCCGGCCTTGCAGGCAGACTTTGGTGACAAAGTGTACGGCCGTAACTGGGAATGGAATAATGATGAAGCATGGTTCAGAAAATACCAGCGTGATTATTTCAGAACAAATGAAGACTACTTTGCACAAAACAACGTCCGTCTGATCCGCTATGCAGATATCCTGCTGATGTATGCTGAAACGCTGAATGAACTTGACCAGACAAGCGCCGCGGCGAATTACGTGAATACCGTTCGTGCAAGAGCAAATATGTCTCCGCTTGCCATAGGTCAGCCTGCATCATTGTTGAGCAAAGATGCTTTCCGTGATCGTATCAAGGTAGAACGGGTACTGGAGCTTTGCGGCGAGAGCGTACGCTGGGCAGATCTGAAACGCTGGGGTGACCTGGAAACACAGGCTAAAGTAAATGTGGTTGCACAAAGAGATCCCGATTTCCTGAATTTCATTGTGGGCAAACACGTTCGCCTTCCGATCCCGCAAACAGAAGTGCTGAATAATCCAAACCTGAAACAAAACGACAAATACTAATACGAGCCTGATGAACAAAAAGACGATGCTCCTGTACGCATCACTGCTGATGTCAGTGACGATGTGCTCCAAATCCGAAAAAGCACAGGATGGAACGACCACACCAGTGAAGCAACCCGTAATGCTGGCCGATCCTTTTGTATTGAAACATGATGGCGCTTATTATTTGTACGGAACATCCGGCTCAAATCCCGATGGAGGTATCCCCGTATATAAATCCAGTGATGGCAAAAACTGGGAAGGACCGGTAGGCAAGGCCGGTAACAGCCTGGCACTTGCTAAGGGCCAGGCTTATGGAACCACAGGCTTCTGGGCTCCGGAGGTTTTTTACCGGAACAATAAGTTCTATATGTTCTATACCGCGAATGAACATATCGCGGTTGCAACAAGTGATTCACCATTGGGACCGTTCACACAAACTGATCAGCAACCATTGCATGCTGAGAAAGAGATCGATCCCCATGTGTTTACAGATGATAACAGCAAAAGCTATCTGTATTTTGTTCGCTTTGATAATGGCAACAAAACCTTTGGTGCAGAGTTAAATGATGACTGGAAATCGATCAAAGACAACACCGTCACACTCTGTATCAAACAAACCGATGAGTGGGAAGTTGTTTCCGGCGCACAATGGCCGGTAACCGAAGCGCCTGCTATGCTGAAACATAAGAACCTGTATTATTTATTCTATACAGCGAATGACTTCAGAAGCCCGGCTTATAATGTCGGTTACGCAACAGCCTCATCACCATTAGGGCCATTCACTAAATACAGCGGAAACCCTATCATCCCAAAAACAGACAATATACAGGGTACAGGTCACAACGCATTCGTCACCGTAGGCGACAGTATCGTTATGTATTATCACGCACACAATAACCCGCAGCAGGTTGGACCTCGCAGAACCTTGTTCAGCACCTGCGGGTTTGTTGCCGGTGCAAATGGAGTGGATGTGCTGAAAGTAAATGAGGGAAAGCAGATCCCGCAAATCGATGTTCGATGATGGATGATCGATGATCGAATGATCATCATGTATTGATTATACATCACTCATTTACTACATTCGGCCATCGATCATCGATCATCGATCGACATAAAGAAGTTTAAAACGAAAAATTACCGACCATGAAATTGATCAGATTTTCCGGGCTTGCGCTGATAGCATCCCTGTTAATTCTTTCTCCCGCGTGCAAAAACCAGGACAACAAACAACAACAACAGGAACATACAGCCAGCGACACAGCAGTTAAAGGGCGTTCGATCTGGAGCAAAGAACAGGCAAATACCTGGTACGATAAACAACCCTGGCTGGTGGGTTGCAATTTCATCCCCAGCAACGCGATCAATGAACTGGAAATGTTCCAGGCGGAAACTTTTGATACCGCAACCATCAATCGTGAACTTGGCTGGGCTGCAGGAATTGGGATGAATACCGTTCGCGTCTATCTGCATGACCTGCTGTGGCAACAGGATGCTTCGGGCTTTCAGCAAAGGCTGGATGCTTTTCTTGCAATTGCAGCCCGCCATCATATCAAACCGATCTTTGTATTGTTTGATTCATGCTGGGACCCGTTTCCGAAACTGGGCAAGCAACGCGATCCAAAACCATTCGTTCATAATTCAGGCTGGGTACAAAGCCCGGGTTTTGATGTGTTGAAGGATTCAACACAATATCCAAGACTGGAAGCATACGTGAAAGGCGTGGTGGAGAAATTTGCGAATGATGACCGGATCCTTGCATGGGATGTCTGGAATGAACCGGATAACACGAATAACGCTGCCTATGGCAAAGTTGAATTACCTAACAAAGCGTCATACGTTCTGCCTTTATTACAAAAGTCTTTCGAGTGGGCCCGCTCAGTAAATCCATCACAGCCGTTGACATCCGGCGTATGGGCCGGCGACTGGTCTTCCCCGGAGAAATTAAAGCCTATTGAAAAAGTACAGCTTGATCAGTCAGACATCATCACCTTCCACAATTATGAAAACGGTGAAGAATTTGAGAAGCGCATCAAGTGGTTACAACCATTGGGCCGTCCATTGATCTGTACAGAATATATGGCACGTGGTAATAACAGCTTCTTTGAATCAACACTCCCCATTGCAAAGAAGTATAAAGTTGGTGCCATCAACTGGGGTCTGGTTGATGGAAAGACGCAGACCAAATATGCATGGAACAGCTGGGATAAAAAATACAATTCCGAGCCCGATCCCTGGTTCCATGAGATTTTCCATACAGATGGCAAGCCCTACAAACAAAAAGAAGTGGAGCTGATCACCAAACTGACCAGTGAAGCGAACGCAGGAAAATAATGCCGGTTGACTGGCGTAGATTTCCCGCAGATCACGCAGATTTATCAATCCGATTATTGAAGGCTCTCTTTTTTCTTAGTAAATACATTTATTCGATTGCGCAGATCGCGCAGATAAACTTCATTCATAGGGAAGCAATCTGCGCGATCTGCGCAATCGAATAAATGTATTTACCAAAAGAGATGAAATTTCATTCATAAGAAAGTAAAATCTGCGAAATCTGCGGGATATATACGCCAGTCATTCTATCTGAATATATGTTGAAGCAAAAACCAACATCATGAAAAGTTCTTCCCTTTTTGCAGTCATGTTGCTTTGCATGAGCAGCGCTGCACAACAAAAGATCTTCAACCCGGTACTGGACCAGGATTTCCCTGACCCAACAGTCATCCGTGTAGACAACCGGTATTATGCCTATGCCACCAATCCGAATACCAAAGGCAATACGATCCATATACAGGTCGCCACAAGTGGCGATCTGCAAAACTGGAAACTGATCGGTGACGCGCTTCCACAGAAACCATCATGGGGCAGTCATGATTTTTGGGCACCGCATGTGATGTTCGATCGGCAGCTGAAAAAGTATGTAATGTTCTACTCTGCCGAATCGATTGATACGAGTATTGGTAAATGTCTTGGTGTGGCATATGCAGACAAACCCGAAGGGCCGTTTACTGACAAAGGCACACCGCTGATCTGCGGTGCAAGCTTTATCAATATCGATCCGATGTCCTTCATCGATCCTGTATCCGGTAAAAAATTATTGTACTGGGGTTCCGCACACAAACCGATCAAGGTACAGGAAATGAAAGACGACTGGAGTGATTTCAAACCCGGCTCATCCCCCAAAGACCTCATCTTTCCAAAACGCGAAAAGAAATATGATCAGCTGGTGGAAGGCGCCTGGGTTGACCATTACAATGGAAAATATTATCTCTACTATTCCGGTGATAATTGTTGCGGAGCAAACCCCAGCTATGCTGTATTGGTAGCGCGTGCAGACAAAGCAGAAGGGCCATATACAACCTTAGGTGAGCAAAACGGCACAGGCAGCAGTGCGATCCTGGAATTGAATGAACACTGGACAGGCCCTGGTCATAACTCCATTATCACTGACACAAAAGGAAAACGTTATATCGCCTATCATGCGATCCATGTCCGGCCGGGTGAAAAACCAACAGGAGAGATCCGCGTATTTCTGATCGATCCACTGGAATATAAGAACGGATGGCCTGTTGTAAAAAGAGAGACCGGTTCATCCATCACCTGGAAGGATTCAGTGGATGTCCGCAATGTTCCCATCTTTGAAGATAAGGGCAAAGTAGCCGAAGCCGGCGGCACAAGTGGTCGCAGCCATGGAAGATATGGTGCCCAATACGGACGGCTTTTGCAACGCAAGGGAAGATCATGGCTTGCAGGTTACACAATAAGCCGCAACAATGGCTATGCAAAAGAACCCGATGGCGGCCTGGAACTGGAGGTTGCCCAGAGCGAGGACAATGGCCGGACATGGAAAGCGATCAGTATCATTTCCGATCCCGGCCGCGATCTGGATAATGCACAGCTGATCGAATTACCGGATAAAAGCATTCTTCTCTCCTGCCGCTCTGTCCGCTGGCAGGAATCGTATCGTTTGTATGTTTATCGCAGTGCGGATAACGGCAGGACCTGGACAAAGCTCAGCACCATTGATGCCAATGAAGGAAAACCGGGTGAACTGGGCAAACCTGATAAAGGCGTATACGAACCGCATTTTTATTTCCTGCAGGATGGCCGCCTCTCTGTCATGTATGCAAGCGAGATCCACGTAGCGGACAGCATTTCCTACAGCCAGATCATTTCCCAGAAAGTATCAGATGACTATGGAAAAACATGGGGACCGGAGATCTGGGTAGCATACGAACCTGGTCATCCTTTATCGAGACCCGGCATGCCGGTATGGACAAGGATGAAGAATGGCGAATACATTGTAGTATACGAGATCTGCGGACCGGAGAAATGTAATGTGTTTTATAAAACAAGTAAGGATGGCACTAACTGGGCCACTGGCCTGGGAACACCGATCCCGGATCAGTGGGCGGGCCCTTATATTTTATCACTGTCGGACGGAAGATTAGTGGTCACTTCCAATAAAAGCAATATCTCTGTCAGCGATGATTATGGCAGGCACTGGCATACTACGAATGCGGCCTGGGAAAAGACCTTGTGGCCCTCCATTTATCAAAGTGATAAGCGGGAGATCATGGTGGTGAATTCTGCGGCAAGACCGGAAGGGGGGCATGCGATCAAAGTACGGATTGGTGAGATCTCTCAGATCGGACGTTGAGGGTTCCCGCAGATTTCGCAGATTTATTGGTCTTATAATTGAAGGCCCTACCATCATTGCAATAGTTTCCAATCCGGTTGCGCGGATTACGCAGATTAGTTCATTTCATCTGAAACTAATCCGCGTAATCCGCGCAATCAAATAAATAACTGCCCCGTCATCATCAACAACCACAAATAAAAGCCTGACAAAATCCGCGTAATCCGCGGGATCATTTTCTTAACTTCCCTATATGAAAAAAATCTTTCTGCTTGCAAGCTCCTTCCTTGCACTCGCTGTATCTGCTCTTGCCCAGCTGGCCGTTACAAACCCCTTGTGTGAGAATCGGCATAATCCCATTGGCCTTGATATCACACAACCCCGGTTTAGCTGGCAGCTATCATCCGCTCAACGCAATACACAGCAGACAGCATATGAACTTATTGTAGAAACTGCTTCCTCTGGTAAAAAGACTGTTGTATACAACAGCGGCAGGATCTCTTCAGATCAGTCAGTTCATGTGCCATACAAAGGTCAGCCATTGGAATCCGGTAAACGTTACTTCTGGCGCGTCCGTGTTTGGGATAATCATGGACAACGAAGCAACTGGACTGAACCCGCATTCTGGCAAATGGCTTTATTGCAAGCAGGTGACTGGAAAGCAAAATGGATCGTTGCCGGCGGCGTGGAAGACAGCGTCATGCGGCCCAGCCCATTATTCAGAAAAGCATTTAATACTTCAAAAAAGATCCGCGCCTCCAGTCTTTATATTACCTCTCATGGTTTGTATGAGGCATTCATCAATGGCAAAAGAGTGGGTGAAGATTTTTTAACACCGGGCTGGACCAGTTACAACAAACGCCTGCAATACCAGGTATATGATGTAACTGATCTTGTAAGAACAGGTAACAATGCGATCGGCGTGCAGCTCGGTAGTGGCTGGTACAGAGGAACGGTGGCATGGAATGGAAGGGATTTTTATGGAAAGAAACTGGCATTACTTGCGCAGCTAGCCGTCACTTATACAGACGGCACAACCGAAACCATTATCAGCGATGATCAATGGAGATCATCGGTTGGCGCCGTTCAATATTCCGAGATCTATCATGGCGAGATCAATGATGCACGGAAAGAAAAAAACGGTTGGAATAATACCGGTTATGATGATGCAGGATGGAACGCCGTGCAAACAGCCGATCTTCCAATGAACATCTTACTGGCAACTTACAACGAACCTGTAAGACAACACGAACAATTCAAACCAATCAAGATCTTTAAGACTCCAAAAGGTGAATTGGTAGCGGACTTCGGACAGAACCTCACCGGTTTTGTTGAACTGAAAGTACAGGGGAAAGCAGGTGATTCGATCAAAATATATCATGCGGAAGTACTGGATAAAGCAGGTAATTTTTATACAGAGAATCTTCGTGTTGCAAGGCAGGAAAATACCTATATCCTCAGAGGAAATGGCGAGGAATCCTTTCACCCTCATTTCACCTTTCAGGGTTTTCGTTATATCCGGGTGGAAGGTTTTCCGGGAGAATTAAAACCGGAGAACCTCACAGCTGTTGCGTTGTATTCAGATATGCCGGCAACAGGATCATTCACCTCTTCACATGCACTGCTGAATCAACTACAACATAATATTCAATGGGGACAGAACGGCAACTTCCTTGACGTGCCGACCGATTGTCCGCAACGCGATGAACGTCTCGGCTGGACCGGCGATGCACAGGTGTTTGCACGTACGGCTTCATTCAATCGCAAAGTAGATAATTTCTTCTCCAAATGGCTGAAAGATGTAAGTGCCGATCAGCATGATGACGGGTCAGTTCCTTATGTCATTCCGGATGTACTGAATAAGACCGATGCAGGATCTGCAGGCTGGGCTGATGTGGCCACGATCATCCCATGGACGATGTACATTGCTTATGGCGACACAGGCATCCTGTCACAGCAATATAATAGCATGAAAGCATGGGTGCAATATGTTCAGAAGAATAGCCCTGGTAATTTGTGGAACACGGGCAATCACTTCGGCGACTGGTTATTCTATCGCCCTTTTGATGATAACGATGGACGTTCCGCTGTTACGGATAAAGTATTGATCGCGCAGTCTTTTTATGCGTACTCTGTGCAACTGCTGATCAAAGCCGCAACTGTGTTAGGGAAAACAGAAGATGTACAGACCTATACGGCGCTGCTTCCAAAAATAAAAGAGGCATTCGTAAAGGAGTTTGTCACACCAGCCGGCAGACTTGTATCCAGCACGCAAACAGCATACGTCCTCGCATTGAATTTTGACATGCTTCCGGAGAATTTGCGGGCACAGGCCGCCGCACGTTTGGTAGAAAACATCAAAAGCTATGGTACGCATCTGACAACAGGTTTCCTGGGAACGCCCTATCTCTGTCATGTTTTAAGCCGTTTTGGTTATACAGACTGGGCATACAAATTATTATTACAGGAATCTTATCCTTCCTGGTTATATCCTGTAAAGATGGGTGCAACAACGATCTGGGAAAGATGGAATGGCATCCGCACCGACGGCAGCTTTGAACCCGCTTCCATGAACTCTTTCAATCACTATGCGTATGGCGCCATTGGCGACTGGATGTATCGCGTGGCTGCCGGTCTCGACACATACGAGGATGGCCCCGGATATAAACACATCCGTATCCAACCGCATATCGGTGGCGGACTGACGGATGTTGCCGCATCATTGAAAACTTATTACGGCAATGCCTCTTCACATTGGAAAGTGCAGGATAAACAATTGCAGTTTGAAATAGAAATACCTGTCAACACAACGGCTACAATTTATATTCCCGGTGTAACATTGAATAGTGTATTGGAAAACGGGAAACCGTTGTCTTCATTCAAAGAGATTAAAAATGTAAGGCAGGAAAACGCGGATGTGGTGATGGAGTTGGGTTCGGGGAAGTATGTGTTTACGGCGGGTTTGTAGTAGAACGGGCAGTAAAGACAAAGCTACTGTGTGGATACGTCTCCGGGTCGATTGGCTTAAGCTCCCGCAGATCTCGCAGATTTTACCTTGCTATAGTTGAAATTGTCGGCGCATAACCGGGACTCATCATCCGGTTAGCGGCGCAGATATCGCAGATGAATGGCTCCCGGAGAAAGTTTATCAGCGATATCTGCGTTATCAATTGTAAAACAAAGGCAGCGCAGGAGGCTGTTGCTTGAGTAGGAAAGATAAAATCTGCGAGATCTGCGGGAGCTTAAACCAATCGACCCGGAGTGTCCTAACGACATGGATCCCGACCTCCGGAAACATGCTGACCCTTCAAACAAACAAATGATTAACAATCTTTTGTTCAAAAGTTCTTTTCATTTTTTCCTGTTAAAAATATCAAATTCCGCAACAAATAACATGGAGCGAATGTTGCTGTTAGCTGTTTGGCTGTCTTTATTAAGAAAGGTAGTTACTATATGGTTAGAAGGCTTTTAATGATACTCCTGCTCTTCCTGGTGGCAGACATTTATTTTTACCAGGCTGTTACCACGCTCTCGAAAAATGGAACACTGCGCCTTGTTTACTGGCTGATCGATGCGCTATTGATCACCGGGATGATCTCCATTATCTGGCTGCGAAGGACCGGAGAAAATGCGCAGCGCTGGATTGCAGGGCTGATGTCGGCTTTGCTGCTGGTCTTTATTCCTAAACTGGTTGCCACGCCCATCCTGCTGGCGGGAGATCTTGTTCGCCTCTTTGAAGGGTTTCCTCCAAGAAGCGTTTATATAAGTGAAGCCGCCGTTGTTCTCGCAGGCATTATTTTCCTGGTCACGCTTTTCGGGCTGACACGCGGAAGGCATTTTTATAAAGTAAGAAAAGAAACATTGTACTTCCATGATCTGCCGGAGGCTTTTGATGGGTTTACCATCACTCAACTGTCCGATATACATTCCGGCAGTTTCAGTGATGCGGGCGGTGTGCAGAAAGGGCTTGACCTGGTACATGCGCAGAACAGTGACCTGCTCCTGTTCACCGGCGACCTCGTCAACCACATGGCTACGGAAATGGATCCCTGGATCCCGGCTTTCACCAAACTCAGCGCACCTTACGGTAAATATTCGGTGCTGGGCAATCATGACTATGGCGACTATATCCGCTGGGAAACAAAAGCAGCAAAAGACGCCAACCTTGTTCGCCTGAAAGAAATTCATGGAGAGATCGGCTTTAAATTATTGCTCAATGAAGCAGTAACCATCCAGCGCCAGGGTCAAAGCATTGCGTTGATCGGTGTGGAGAATTGGGGAAAAGGCGGATTCCACAAATACGGTGATCTGAAAGTTGCGACGAATACTGTTCCGGATAATGCATTCAAAATTCTTATGTCTCACGACCCATCCCACTGGGATGAAGTAACGGTGGATCATCATCAACACGTACATCTGACACTCGCAGGGCATACGCATGGCATGCAGTTTGGCATCGAGCTGTTTGGCTTTAAATGGAGCCCGATCAAATATTTCTATAAACAATGGGCTGGTCTGTATGAGCAGGAAGGAAAGTATTTATATGTAAACCGGGGCTTTGGTTATCATGGCCTGAAAGGGCGGATCGGTATGTGGCCGGAGATCACAGTGCTGACATTGAAGAAGGGTGACGGTAAATAATTTATACTGGGAAATATAAATGTTCATTTTACAGCAATAATAACTACCTGACGGATCGTTAAAGAGAAAACGATTGTATGAAATTATGGCTGACATGTTTTTTGACAGCAAGTTCTTTAATGGTTATCGCACAGCAAATTCCGCCGCTGGCAATCGTAAATTCTGATGAAAATCTACATCGTGATCAGCAAATAAAACTGTTTGATCTGAATGAACTGATCGCACGAAAGATCGACACGGTGTACGAGATCATGCATCCGGCAAGCTGGGCAGAAGAACATCTTTTCAAGCCATGTGATTGCGCATATAGCGATACACTGAAACGATATGTTTTTGATTCCAACGGGCGTTTAAAGGAATACACACAGTATGCATTGCTCAGCACTTACCTCACCACTTTTTACTATGACACTGCTGGAAACAGGATTGCAATCAGAAAGGAAACACGGCAAAATGGTGTATTGGTACAAAAGCCATTATATGCAATAACAAAAACAGACAGCTCCGGGATAAGAAGTATTCTCAGCACAGAAATAAAGGGAGATGATAGCATTAGCACTTCCATTCTGCTGGTGAAATTCCAGAAAGGAATGGACACAGCATTGGTCGAAATCAGGCGATATGACGCAAAACGAAGATTAGTTGAACGATCAAAAAGAATTATCCCACGCAACGCCAACGAATTTGACGATAGTTTAGATGACAAACTCTATCTTCATTATTTGTTTACGTACGATAGCCAGGATCGCTTAACCCTTTATCAGGATTTGGAAAATAATGAGTACCTGAAAATCTCCTACCTCTTTTTTGGAAGGTTAACTGAGGTGTTTGATGCAAAAACAAATACAAGAAAAGATTTCCGTATCAGAATGGTTAAAGAGACAGATAAGGAAATTTATGTGACTTCCCTTACAGATGGGATAACCCTTACAAAGCTGGAAAAAGGCAGCAAACTGATCAGGCTGATCTCTCGCCAGATCTCAGCTGATATTCCAATGCTGGAATACACGGAACTCGTCTACAGATCCAGCCATCAATAACTGCCAGGCGATACCGCTTCTGGACTAACTTTAGGAAATGGAAAACAATCCCAACGTCCTCCAGGTATACGACAGCATCGGTGACTGGTTCTCCCAAAACCGCTCCAGAAGCCTGATGGAAAAACCTTATCTCGATCAGCTGATCCAACTCGCCGGAAAAGGATCCACCGTACTTGACATTGGTTGCGGCACAGGCGTTCCCATCATGCATTATTTAGTAGAGCAGGGAATGAATACCCTTGGTGTGGATGGCAGTGCCAGGATGCTGGAGATCGCGCAGCAAAACCTTCCTTCAGCAAAATTTATACGCGCAGATATGCGTGAGCTGGATCTTGACCAAACATTTGACGCGATCATTGCCTGGCATAGCTTATTTCACCTGACATACGAAGAACAGATCGCCATGTTCGGCATTTTCAAAAAACATCTGAACAACCATGGCATATTGATGTTCACTTCCGGCAATGAACATAAGGAGAGCTGGAGTATAAATGGTGGTGAAAACTTATACCATGCATCTTTAGACACCGATCACTACAGGAAACTACTGGAAGCGCAAGGCTTCGTAATAATAAGCTATACAAAAGATGACCCTGATTGTGGCGGGGCAACGGTTTGGATCGCACAGCTTTTGAAATGATCGCTTATCAGCGAATATTTTGGCACCCCCGCCCCTGCTACCCGGCCTGTCCTGAAATTTGGTCGCTGATTTGCTTTAGACTAACCGGGGAATTACGCATGTAAGAGCCGTGAATGAAAATCCCCATAACTCAAATGGAACAGAAAACCGTACTGATCTGCGATGACGATCCGGCGATCCTGGACGTCCTGCAGCGATTACTTACGCCACATTGCAAAATTATTGCTGAGCCGGACAGCCAGCGCGTGATCGAATGGGTGGAAAGACATAAGCCCAATGTCCTTCTTGTCGATCTTTGGATGCCCTATCTTTCCGGCGATCAGATGATCCGCCTGCTCAAGAAAAACAAGGCCGCTGCCAATTTGCGCATCATCGCCATCTCAGCGAACCCGAATGGCGAACGCGTGGCGCTTGGCGCCGGTGCCGATCACTTTGTGGCCAAGCCTTTCGATATTGATGATCTGCTGGGAGCAGTGAATCGCATGCTGGAAGAACCGGTGAAATGATTTCAGTCCCGGATCAATGCCAGGACAATACCCGTAATGATCATTCATTTGTTCAATCTAAGGTCAAATGAATGATGCTTATCACTAAAACATTTCCGGGTTTACCATGATTGCATATCGATCTCTTCCCCCCTACTTTTGCGCAATGGTTCTAACCTTTTCCAAGGTTGGTGGTGCAACTCCTTTCGCCATGCGCGGAAGGAGTTCTTATTTGTACCGGTCTTTCAGGGCTGACCGGCTTTCCGGCAAGGAATTAAGAACGGCCTCCGCACAGGATTTTTCCTGACTGAACCTTACCCCACCACATAACAGCACTTTCTAAATGGATCGTTTAGTTCACTTCCAATTCATCCGCTGAAGGCAATTTTGGAAATGAAGCGTGCGGCTCCCGCTGATACCAGTAGGCAACGGTAGTGATATCAGATTGCTGAGGCAAATATCTGCCGCCATGACGCCAGCCAAGATCCTGTATGGTTACTTTCAGATCACCGTCAAACCGTACCGGGTCCGGAATATGCCATCTGTACATGCCAAAGCGCTGTTGCGAATGGTATAAACCGTCGGGGCGGATCACCTGGTGCAGACCGGCATACGCTGTTGAATACTCCTGGTATTGGTGCGTGGCCTGGTTCTCGAAATTGTAGGATCCGCAGAAATAATCTTCCGTACCAGTGCCAACGATGGTGGCATTATCCTTATCTCCATCGATAAAGAATTTGATCTCCCCTTCGCCCCACCATCCATTATTTGCAACTCCAACGGCCATATAAGTTCCAACATATTGTCCCTTTCCTTTCACACCGTCAAGTATCGTATGCACTGCATTTTTTGTTGTTCGTGATCTTCTGTATTGTGCGTGAAAATATCCTTCATCATTGCCCACCTCTGTAAGTGCATAATCGATCTGATAATATAATCGCATGGATTCTGTAGGATTTATGTTCTGGATAGTGATCCTGCATTTTTTACGGAAAGGCATTTGCCAATAGGAATTAAAAGCACTACCGGGATTTACCGTCATCGCAAGAGAGTTGAGATGTGCATAGGTATTCCAGCCCATGGCAAAGAAAGGCCCCAGCGGTGTTTCCACGGAAGGCGTCGCTTCGTCATCCCAGTAAATACGCAGAATGGAGAAACGCCAGTTCCCGGTCGGCGTCATCCATATATGCTGGATCGCACCAGGACCTTCGATGTCAGCAATGGTAAATGTTTCGCCTTTCCCGATGATGATAAATGGATTCACTTTCCAGCCTTTGCCAAGATCCCTTGCAGCATCTGCCGCATTCGCCACGTTGAGCTTCCCGCTGTCAGCAACAGGATCTGCGAGTGCGCCCTTACCCTTTGCCCCGGTAAAGTTCTCCGGACTGATCGAGCGCGTTTTAGCATCAGATAACCTTGACAAATTTCCCATATTCACTTCAAGCCCGTTGAACTTCGATTGGGAAAATGCGTGAAAGCCAAGAAAACTGGCCAGGCAGATAAATAGTGTTTTCATAAAAGCAATTGTTATTAAGTGTTTGGGAAGAAAAAGCTCGTGAGGTCGAAGAAGGTTGAAAATGTTGGTCACAAATGGATCAGCTTAGTATATTTCTTCCTGCGATCCGGATCTTCGTCAATTCTGCAACTCCGGGAAACCTTTTACTTCCGGCCACTCAGGAACACAACCGTTTCATCTATCGCCTGCACAGCATCAGGGTGAACAACGGTCCAGTATCCGAATTAGATTAAATATACTGCATTTTATATCGATCCCTATACAATCAAACCGTCTGCCATCGCACACTTCCTGTATCGAAACCGGACGATCTCACCATTCCTTCCTGCCGCAAAACGCTGATGACCAACGCTTCTTTTCCGGGCATCGCGTTTGATCCGTTTACACACCAAAATCCCCTACAGATGCTTAAGGCCTACTTTAAAACCGCATGGCGCCAATTGCGCAAACACAAGGTCCATTCAGTGATCAATATCGCCGGGCTTTCCATCGGCATGGCGGTGGCCATACTGATCGGACTGTGGATGAATGATGAACTTTCATTCAATAAGAGCTTTAAAAGATCAGACCGGCTGGCACAGGTGATACAGAACGTCACCAATAATGGTGAAGTGCAAACATGGTGGAACGTTCCATATCCGCTGGCGGATGAGTTGCGGAAAAATTATGGTCAGGACTTTGTACATCTTGCGCGTGTAGCCGACTGGCATGATCATACCATTGCAATTGGTGAAGGAGAAAATAAATTGAAAGCCTCGGGTGGTTTTTTTGAACAGGCAATGCCGGAGATGTTCACCGCAGAAATGCTGACGGGCACTCGCTCCGCATTAAAAGATCCTTCTTCTGTACTGATCGCTGAATCAGTCGCAAAAGCCTGGTTTGCCGGCACAGATCCGATCGGCAAGACCATAAAGATCGATCAGATGGAGCCGCTGAAAGTGGTTGGCGTATATAAGGACTTTCCGCAGAATTCGACACTGTATAATTTGCAGTTCATGGCCTCATGGGATTTTTGGTTCCATGCAAACAATGAGCTCAAAGATCTGCCCGATCCATGGCGGCCGAATTTCATCACGTTGTTTGCAGAATTGCAACCCGGCGCTGATTTCGCCGCGGCATCCGCACGGATAAAGGATTCGAAACTGAAAAATGTAAATCCGCAATTGCAGCAAAAAAAGCCAGCGGTCTTCCTGCAGCCATTGAATCGTATTCACCTGTATGGCGAGTTCAGGAATGGGGTGAATACCGGGGGAGCAATCACGTATGTCCGTCTCTTTGGAATGACCGGTGCATTTGTTTTGTTACTTGCCTGCATCAACTTTATGAACCTGTCAACAGCACGTTCAGAGAAAAGGGCGCGTGAAGTGGGCATCCGCAAAACGATCGGTTCGCTCAGGAGGCAACTGATCTTTCAATTCTTTGGAGAATCATTGCTGACTGTATTGCTGGCATTTGCGATCTCTCTTACAATGGTCTGGTTAACGCTGCCATGGTTCAATGAAATAGCGGGTAAACAAATACAGCTTCCCTGGAAAAGTATTTTCTTCTGGAGCAGTATGGCCGGGTTTATTGTATTCACTGCATTGATCGCGGGCAGTTATCCTGCATTGTATCTTTCTTCATTCCAACCGGTGAAAGTATTGAAAGGCACATTCAAAGCAGGCCGGTTTGCTGCGCTTCCAAGACGGATACTGGTTGTATTGCAATTCTCCGTTTCTGTGATCCTGATCATCGGAACAGTCTTTGTGTACCGCCAGGTGCAATTTGCCAAAGACCGCCCGGTGGGTTATTCACGTTCGAACCTGCTGACGATCCCTTCCGGTGGCCCGGTCCATGACCATTGGCAGGCCGTTGAATCGGCATTGATCCAATCAGGTGCAGTGGCATCTGTTACAGAATCGGAAAGCCCGACAACAGGGATCTGGAATTCGACAAGCGGCGTCAGCTGGCCCGGAAAAGATCCCGGACTGTCAACAGACTTTGGCGTGATCTCCGCCTCATTTGGCTATGGCAAAACCGTGCAATGGGAAATTTCGCAGGGGCGTGATTTTTCAAAGGATATGCCAACAGATTCTTCAGCCGTGATCCTGAACGAAGCGGCGGTAAAATATATGGCGATGAAAAATCCGCTGGACCAGAGCATCACCTGGTGGGATAAACCGATGCGCATCATCGGTGTTGTAAAGAACATGCTGACGGATTCACCATATGAAGAAGCAAGACCGGTGATCTATACCATCCTCACATCCCCCGGTAATATGGCGATCGTAAGACTTAATCCCGCAAGCAGCGCATCCGCTGCGATCGATAAGATAACACCGGTGTTCAAACGCTTCAATCCGGAGCAACCCTTCGAATACAAATTTGTTGACGAAGAATATGCCCGCAAGTTCGGCAATGAGGAACGCGTCGGCACATTATCAGGCATCTTCACCATTCTTGCGGTGATCATTTCCTGTCTTGGTCTGTTCGGCCTCGCATCATTTGTTGCGGAGCAGCGCACAAAAGAGATCGGCGTACGTAAGATACTGGGAGCTTCCGTGTTCAATCTGTGGGGAATGCTATCGGGAGAGTTTGTGCGGCTGGTGATCATTTCATTTTGTATCGCAGCACCATTAGCGTGGTACTTCATGCAAAGCTGGTTGCAGAAGTTTACATACCGGACAAGTTTATCTGTCTGGGTCTTTGTAGCGGCAGGATTCGCAGCACTGCTGATCACACTGATCACTGTAAGTTTTCAATCTATTAAAGCGGCACTTGCAAGACCGGTGAAAAGTTTAAGGAGTGAGTAAGGTCTGTAGCCGGATTATTTTCCCCGATGAACCGTTTCGTATTTCGAAGCGGTTTTTTTTGCGTTGCTGAAGACGAACAAGGCAATCCATTTCCGATCGGCCGACAGTATTATGAAACCATGATGGAGCAATTGAATGTGATAGAGTAGGAAGCGAAAAGAGCGTGAATGGAGGCGAATGTGCCCGGATAGTGTCCTATATAATGCGTTCATGGTTAAAAATGCCGGGCCAAAACCTGTGCGGAAGCAGTGTTGTTGTTGATGTAGTTGTCTGCTTGTCCTTTCAGGAATAGTGTATCGCCACCGATTATATAGGTTGTATCGTTTAGCTAATTTAAACCTTTACGGAATTGTGTGCGGCCGTTGCCGTAGTTATAGAGGAAGCCTTTGACACTTTTGGTAGAGTTTTCGAGGATGAGTTCGGCGGAGCAGGAGTCGTTGGTGATTTTGACTGAGTCAGCTTTGATTTTGTAGGTAAATTGGGCGTTAGACGAACCACAATAAACACTGCGGGAATTAGGGATATGACTTTTTGCATAATAAAAATGTAAGGCATTCGAATTGACTTATATAGTTTGTTATATCCTTCGTATAAGCTGGAACTTCTTCTAGATATAGGCTGATTTTTAATTAAGAAGTAAACTTAATTACGCTCTATATCTCAAGGCCTTCTTATACAGGTGTACCAATTAGAAGCCTTATCGTCGACGACAAAATATCTGTCTATATAGGGCTCCAACTTTAAATAACAATTTTGTTTCAAAAACCGATCGCCGTCAAGCGTATATAACCGTACCTCTTTATTAAAATTGTCTAAGTATGCCAAATCTATTTTACCATCTGTATCGAAGTCATTCAAACAAGAGATTTGGCTTGAAAGCTGGGCACCAGGAAATACTACTAGTTGAGGATTGGTGTCTGAAATATCAATCAAAACACCCAGGTAATTGATGAGTGTCGAATTTGGTACCGCTGGTGCAATAAAAAGTACAAGATATTGAGTCCCATGAAATGAAAAAAAGTTAACACTAAAAATTGCCACTTTAGCCTCATTATTTCCAAGTAGCCGATATAGCGACGACAAGGAAATTTCTTTCCCAAGTAGATTTATACCATTACGAAAACCCTTTCTATTAGCTGCGCCGATAGATACAAAATCAGCACTTAGATCAATAACAATTTCATTTTTTTCAGTTCGATAACTATTGTTTGTCACCTGTATGGGCTCAATATAACTTGTATCAAGTAATTTAGAATAAGAAAAGGCATTGTTATATACTATGCTTTGTTTAGCATCTTCGACCGTGAAATACTCGTTTCCGAAACCAAAATCTCTGACCAATGTATCAACCTGAAAGCTCTTACCTGGAGCAAAGACGTTTGCAGTTCTGTTTTTAGTCTTACAAGAAACTATCAGAAATAATAGCACTATAATATTTACCAATTTGATTATCATTTACTTTTTTTTTAACATTTCCCTTTTAATTTACAATTTGTTCTATTCTCGAGCCATTTTTGTCAACTGAAATTAGTAAGTAAGATGTGTCAGGCTTCATTTTAACATCGCCCAACCAATAGAAATATGTTATAAGACGTAAATCCGTAAATATTAAAAGATTTAACAACAGCAAGCATTTTTCTTTTATTGTGACTGCGCGTAGTCAATTTTGCTTTCTCTTCCAGCCTTTCCATTAATGAAGAAAAAATCGCAGACTTGAATCAGTAACGATGCAGCCATGTTTATCATAAATAAAGTCACTTATGCGATAAACTTTAAATAAAGTTGGTGCATTGAAATTAACCGACAATCCAAAGATATCTCAATACAATGACCGATACTTCGATCCATCGTCTGCGTGCAGTCGTCAATTCAACCTGATCACCATTGAATCTGTATTATTCAACACATTTGCCATCCTGATCCTTGCCACTATACTAAGTGTATCATAACGTCCTTTGTATTTTCTACCCTGATATGGACCGTTATCGCTGCCGTTCTCTGCATTGCTCAGGTACCACATCTCCACGCTGAGATTGTGAAACGAACCTTTCATGTTGTATGATTCACCGCCTTTAAGATGTGAACCGGTTAACAGTCCCGTACCCTTTGAACTATCGATGGAACTGACTACGGCCGTAAGCACGATCCCGTCACCAGCCGGTCCTTTTTCTATCTGCCAGAAATTGGTAAACAATGGAACATACACACCATCCAGTTCTTCGATCGGGTCGTTTTTTGAACAACTCACCATGCATGTAAAGCTGGTGAGGGTTAAGAAGCATTTAATGGAATTTTTCATAACGAAGGTTTAAAGGTTAAGCGAAATATTTTGCGCATCAAGCTTACCGAGATAAGTTCTGATGC
This sequence comes from Citrobacter freundii, assembly GCA_003243445.1. Classification (GTDB taxonomy): domain Bacteria; phylum Bacteroidota; class Bacteroidia; order Chitinophagales; family Chitinophagaceae; genus Terrimonas_A. The sequence continues at coordinate 97,970 of QFQQ01000012.1, read as the reverse complement.
GCGTTTCCAGCACAGTCAGATCATTCTCCAACCTTGGAATGATATTTTGTAATGTTGAAAGTATATCGTCTTTGATCCGGTTTCTTTTCTTTTTATTTCCTTCGTGGATATACTGATTGATCCTGGGGATCAGATCAGCGTTCAGATGCAATATTTCTGAACGATGAATTGTATTGATGGCGAAATCAAACACATTCCTGAATCCATACGAAAGCTCACTGCTGGCCCAATACTCAAGCACAGCTCTTTCATAATCGTTATTGTTTGAATTGAGCACGAGATATGCTGCGTTGTAAATGCGGATGGTTGAGTCAAATTGTAATATTGCCTGCGGACTTGTCATTGCAAATCCGGTCATCTGTTTGAAAATATCCTTGATATCCTTTGCTTCATTCAGATACATTTCCAGCGCCGAAGAGATCTGCGGATAATAGGTATCACGTCCTTTTAACCGTTCAAGATCAGTTCGCAGATCGGTTTCGGACAACTTGTACAATTGTGTTACTATTTTCAATAACGAATCCTGTACCTGCATAACACGCGCATAACGCACATTGTCTGCACGGCGTAAGCTGTCGAGATTATTAATGTTCAGATTCATCTTCTTCAAAGTACTTACAACCTGTGTCAGGCCTTTTTCATTATCCTTTGGCTTGCGAAGTGTGACAACTATTTCAATCGACCGGTCAGAAGGCAAACCAAGATTACCCGAGCCTACGATCACAAGATCCTGCGATGTAGTTACTTTCACCAGCACCGATCTGCTGCCCGGGCTTGCAGGAAAATAGATCCGGCCATCTGCATCTGATTTCATGAGTTGTGTATTTACCCATAATTCCGCATAGGGTGCGGGTCTGCTACGGTTATCATCACCCAGTATTTCTATGCTGAGCGTATAGTGTGTATCCTGTGCTGTTGCAATAACAATGTTCAGGAGAAGATACGCGAGCCATATCATACGCAGCTTATTCATGAGTGATGATTTGCATGGTGCGGGATAAAGAAATCCTTCCGGAGAAGATCATCTTATTGCCGCGGAACACAGTAACAGGAGTTGTGGCACCTTCCCTCGCGGAAAGATAGATCCTGAACCGGCCGGTACTGTCGGTTTGCACGGTTCTGTCAAATTCATTGAACAGAATATTTGCGCCGTCGATCACGCCGCCAATCTTGCCAGGATCGCTTCGCATCAGATAACCTGCAAAAAGCGTCGAATCGTTTATTTCAGTAAGCGGAAGATGGATCACCGGCAACGGACCATCTGGTATCATCACCATTGTATCCTTTGAACCAGAAACACGGAAGCCTTCAATATCGGCCGACACCAATATTTGTTTTCCTGCATAATCCGCGTTGATGTTGGCAAACACAACTTTTCCCTTTGCATCGATCACTTCCTTGCGTACATCATTATCCAATACCACCTGTATGGTTCCGGTCAATGGCCTGTCAGGCCTGTTCACCACATCTCTTACAAGAATCGTAAGGTCAAATGGCGTCCGTTCATCTTTTGGGCGAAAGCGGTATCCAGCACCAATAATAAGCAGAAAGATGACGACCGCACCCGTGATCCGGAGATTGCCTTTCATCACCGTGCCATTATACTCCGCGCTGCTTTTCAAGGCTCCGCTAAGAAACGCAGTTGCCGCCAGTGCACAGATGGTCAACAGGAAGAAATAAACGGGCATCGACAAACGGATGCGTTGCTGATACGAGATGGAGATAAACAACACAGCGATGAATAACGCAAACAATGTAAGCGTTACATAAATCCAGTTGGTTTTGTTTTTTATAGGTCTGCTCATGGTCAAAAATTAGTACAAAGACATCTTAGCTGTTCGCTATTGGCTACATGCAGAACCTACCTTAAAGGGAGAATGCTTACTAAAAGAAAGCTACAGGTGGATATAACTGACAAATTAGTGCATTTATCACACTTTGAGTATGAAGGCGGTAATGATACTGAAACAAAAACGGTAAAACGAGCGTATCTGATTGCTTTTGACCTGACTTTTTGAGGGAGACTTTAGAAAAGAGGAATTTCCGCAGATTCGAATATTTTATGTATCACCTATATGAGTTAGCGCAGCTGCAATCAAACTGATTTATTTTCATTATTGCGATACCTCTTTGAGATCATACTCACATTCATTTCGCGTAATGAGTGAAGACAAGCAATGTTGCTATCTCCAAATGATGTGTCAGGCTAAATAAAAAGACTTATACTTCAGCAACCTTAACCCACTCTTTCCGGGGCAAAAAACTATTACCAGCATGGGCTTAAAAGAATTTATAAATTAAAACAGGAGATACTTGTCATTTTTACCCCCTTAAGTTGTCGTTTTTGCAATCGGTCGATTCATTTATTTCGTGCCATATTTGTGATGATAAATGAATCATTAAAACAACCATTTATGTCAAAGAAAATCTTTGTTAATCTGCCCGTAGCGAATCTTAAAAAGTCAATGGATTTTTATACAAAGATCGGTTTTGTAAATAATCCCATGTTCACAGATGATACAGCTGCCTGCATGGTGCTCACTGAAGAGATCTATGTAATGCTGCTAACGCATGCCAAATTCGGATCTTTTTCCAACAAAAAGATCATCGATGCAAAGACATCAACCGGCGTAATTCTTTCCATCTCTGCCGATAGCCTCGATGAAGCAAACGCAATGGCTGATGCGGCATTGAAAGCCGGCGGTGATGAACCAACACCACCGAAAGACTATGGCTTTATGCAACAAAGGAGTTTTAATGATCCTGACGGAAATCATTGGGAAGTATTTTATATGGATATGAGCAAGTTTCCCGCACAGTAATATATGAACACTGCAATTAACCGGATACTCCGCGTTTGTTAATACCAACCATCAAACCAACAAAATGGCAAAGACCGATTACCAATCCATCGACCAGTATCACCAGGCTTTTCCGAAAGAGCTGGTTGACAGAATGCAAGTCATTCGCAACATCATACATAAAGTTGTGCCGGAGGTGGAAGAAACGATCAGTTACCAGATCCCATGTTTTAAATACAATGGCTACCTGATCTACTATTGTGCATTTGCCAAACATATCAGTATTTCCAATCCATTCAGTACCGCCTTTTGGGAATATTTCAGGAAAGACCTGGAAGGATATAAAACGAGCAAGGCGGTGATCCAGTTTCCAAACGACGAACCATTGCCGGAAAAATTGATAAAGAAGATTATTGAATTCAGGAAAAAAGAAAATCAGGCGAAGGCGAAGGAAAAAGCAATCAAGGCAAAAAAGTAAACCGTTTTCAATTTTCATATCGAATGCTGAAAAGCATACAGATCATCATAGAAATGAATAATACTGTCACAAGCGCATTTATCACAGGATAAAAATAGAATTCCCGGGAATTGCAAATGATGTTGCAACTCCCGGGAATATTTGATAAAGGATCCCTCAGTCTGATCTATTCTTTCACAATTTTTCTCGTCTCCACTCCTTTCGCTGTTGCGATCTGCACCAGGTAGGTTCCTTTCGGCAGGCCACTTGTTTGAAGTGTAGCAGTCTGTCCTTTAGCGATGTTACTTAGCTCCTGTATTTTTCTTCCATCGACAGTGAACAAGCGCAGGTAACTGATATTTTCTGTTAAGTCTTTAACGAAGAGCTGGCTTACAACAGGATTGGGATATACGGTCAGCATGGAAGATGTACTCTTATTTTCAACACTGATCGTTTTTGAGAAAGAGCTGTGGCTATCGCGATCGATCTGTTTGATACGGTAATAGTTTGCACCACTCGCGGGATTCAGATCATAATAGTTATATGTATTTGCCGCTGCCTTGATGGTTGCAGCCGCTACTCTACCGATCGTTACGAAATCAGTATCAGCGGCAGTTTTTCGTTGTACTTCAAAACCGGCGTTGTTGGTTTCATCAGCGGTGATCCATTGCAGTTTTGTTTGCTGGTTGTCCAGCTGACCAGTGAAAGAGATCCAGTTAACAGGCAATGTGATAGATGTACCGAGCACGCGCAGTTCGAAGATGGAGTAACCATATTGCGTGGCGCGGCTGATGCCCTGCATTTTTACATAACGCGCGCTGCCGGAAACAGGGATAGTGTTGTGTAATGATGAGTTACCAGTGATGGTGGCTGCAGTTGTCCAGTTTACAGCATCGTCAGAAAGTTCAATACGGTAGCTTGTTGCATAAGCCGCTTCCCAAAAGATCTCAACAGAGCAAACCGGATATTTTGAACCGAGGTCAACGTACATATATTCATTGTCAGTAAAACCACTGCTCCAGCGTGTATCGATATCGCCATCTGTAGCGTTTGAAACAGAGTATGAACTATTTTGCTGGGAAGACTCGTAGGCTGAACGTCCAAGAGCCAGGTTAGTCGAACAGCTCTGTGTGGCTGCTGAACCGAACACACGGAATTCATACAATGAATAGCCATAACCTGTTGCGCGGGTCAGACCCTGCATTTTCACATAACGGCCGCTTCCGCTTATTGAGATGGTATTTGTTTTGGAAGTGTTGCCCGTGATCGTGGCAACAGTTGTCCAATTCACCTGGTCATTAGAGATATCAATGCGGAAACTGGTAGCATAAGCGGATTCCCAGAGGAGCTCAACCTGGCAAAGGGATTTGATAGCACCGAGGTCTACGGTGATCGACTGGTCATTGCTGTAGGCACTGCTCCAGCGGGTAGAGGTGTTACCGTCTACGGCGAAGTCTGAGCGGCGGCCATTTGTTTCGTCTGAAGTAGATGAAGTGAGCCTGTTAAGGGCCAGGTTATTGGAAGTATTGCATTGTGCGGAAAGTTGTGAGCTGATCGTAAAAATCGCAATCGCCACAAGGATCAAAGATTTCATAAGGGTAGTTTGTAAAGTTGTTATCATGAAATTTTTCGGCAAAACGGATTAAATAAAAGAAATGTTCTAAGGGTAAAATCAATTAAATCTTCGAACTACCAAAATGGCGGGTAATGGTTTTTCCTGAAAATGGTCGTATTTGGGTAGTAAGGCTTCAAGTATAAATACGCAACTTCCACGTATTTAATGCATAATGAAATCGGGTCAGGAAAAAGTTTTTTTACGATTCTTGATTGGCATCACGCGGAATGGATGCCTGAAAGAGGGCAAAAGAGCGGAAGGATGAAAATGACGGAATTGGTACGTTGCGCTACAGGGTGGACACTTTTATCAGGTAGCTTGGATCCTGCGGGTTCCGCAGACTTCAGGCTGATCATGTTTGAGGTGGGCTACTTGCGGGTGATTTTCGCAATCGTATCACTGATGCCGCAGATTATAAGACATTGGTCTCTATGTAGAACAAGGTTGCCAACATAGGACTTTCTTACCGTCCTTCCCGGCTTACCGGTTTATTTTTACCGGGAAGCCGGGAAGGACGGTAAGAAAGTCTCTCGTTGGCAACTTTTGCTTTGTATTGACGAATGGCTTGTACTGTTCGCTGTCCGCTATTGAGCAAGGCAAATCTCAACAACAATTTCCCGGGAAGACAGCCGTATCTGCGGGCTGGTCCGTCGTAACGAAGCGAAGGAAGGAGCTCAAGCGGATCGATCACAAGATGTGCCCATATAATAGATATAGGGTAAAGCTGAACTTGCAGGTGCCGGCTAACTGCGGGAGATTTCGAGTTGTATGAAATCAACTTCTTCCCGTTTTTGGAAGAAGCCTTTGATGCAGTTAGGGTTTCTGATACAGATCTGGATATGGGTTTTGGCGGAAATTCCGGCACCTGGGAAGGCTTCGCCGCCTTCGAGAAAAGCGCCTCTGACGGAATCGAAGGGTTTTAATGAGGTTAGACCTGGCGGCATATTTATACATTGACCTATTGTTCTGATATTTTTATGCATAAACTCGATAGTCTCGCAATCAAGAAATCGCATGAGCTTATCCTTATACAGATCCTTTGCGAAATCCTTGTTTACAGGCAAAGCCTTTCCCATCGATTGAAATTCCAGTGCCATCAAATCATAGTACGCTCCGATCATTCTAATAAACGATTGATCAAGAAAATCACAGCAATAATTCAAATCGAGCACGGCACCGACAACAGCTGGCTCGCTTACCCCCGCATTTCTCTCGCACTTATCGATCGCCCACTGTAAAGCACGCTCATAGTTATTCTCCCAAAAATACATACCATGCCCTAACCAATCGAAGGGCTTATCGGAAACATGAATATCGACTGTACCAGAGAGCAGATGTTGTTGCATTAACTTATCGCAGCCATGAAATCCAATCAATAAACCTGAACGCGTGTTGTACATATAAATAGACTTATACTTCAATACCCGCATCTGTCAACAGATCTCTGTAGAATTTAGTATAGTTTCCATCCCAATCCAATATACCCGCGTCTACAAGAGTTTCCAACGCCTCTTCGCGGGATACACCCGTACGGATTTTAGATTCCGCCAGTTCGGTTATCATTCTTATATCTTTCTCGGTAAGCATGAAAAAATTATTAGTAATAATGAACTATGTGTTTAATGTATTAAAGGTAATAACGCAAGCATACAAAGGCCACATAAAAGCACTTGTTTTTTCACGTTAAAAAGATGTTTTTTCACATCATTATTAAGATGAAAAACCAACAGCAGTTTTTTCATAAATGATAGTCTTTAGTTGATGATTGATCTCGACTATATTCTAAGAATCTATTTGTAATGCCTGGTCAATAAAATAGACCCAATAAAAAACCGTTGCTGAATTGCAACGGCTTTGAACGATCATAAAGAGGTTTCAACGATATTGTTGAAACCTCTTGCTTTACTTCTGATCTATTTTAGTTCTTAACATGAAGTATCTTCTGCGTACTGATCCATTTACCGAGCTGTATTCTCAGGAAGTACATTCCTTCAGGAAGTTCACCGGTTTGTAAAATCTCATTGAATATTTCCTGTTGTTTATTCAGTTGATATTGCCGATGTATCTTACCTGCCAGATCCGAAATGGTGATCTGCATTGAACCCCTTTCCTTGTTATTGAGCTCCAGAAATAACTGTGATCTGAATGGGTTTGGATAAAGACGGACTTCTTCTTTATAAAGGACCTTATTACCTGCTTCAGCCTCCATGATCTGTAACGTTGGGGCGGTGGCCGCTTCTGCCGCCGGCGCACGTAATGCAAGCGACGATGAAGAGCCATTTTCTGTAAGCACAAAACCATTCAGATAGTTGTAGGCCCCAGACTTGCTTATTGAAACCACCAGGCGTCCGTTTGCATCGGGACTGCGGTTGGAGAACCTTGCGCTTTGAGTGGTATTGTAATAAGTAACCAACGACTGGGCTGTGCCGCCGAGGTTGAAAATAGTTGAGTTTCCGGCATTCATTGCGCGACTGGCGTATAGTTCAAGATCGTAGGTTTTTCCGGGATCAAGACCAGAAATGGTCAGTGTTCTGTTAGAAGTCGAATAACTTGTATACCGCAACACCTGTGCAGGAGCGATGCCGCCGGGATAAGCTGCACCGTTATCCGAGATACTGCCGGCGATGCTCAAGGTAGCAGAAATGGCCGACGCTTTTCCATCGGAGTATTTGAGATTTCCCGAGTATGTTGAATTGATCCAGTTATTCCATTCAGCATTATTATAGGCATTGGATCCTCCGTAAAGATTGACCCTGATATACTTTGTAACTGCGGGAGGAGGAGCAGTATTGGCAGAAAATTCAAACCAGTTCAGATTGAACCCCCCTGTTGGTGCATAGATACGCAGTACCTGATTACCCTGGCTCAGGTTCAGCGTTGCACTGACCGTGACCCAGGTTTGCCATCCGTTTGTGTTAGGCAATACTGCTGATACCAGTACAGTTCCATCTGCTTTTCTCAATTGTATCTGGTTATTGACCGCAGTTGTGGCCACGCGGAAGTTCACGATATAAGAGCCGGCGCTTGCAACGGCTACATTATAATCCATCCAATCTCCGCCCTCAACATAACCAACGTTCAACCCTCCCCCGGCATCAGAAGTTGCTTCTGTTTGTATCCCCTGCATCTGGCTGTATGACTCCGCCTGAATTCTTCCCGGAACAGGCTGATGGGTTACCGCAGCGGGTGATACCACAACATTGATATCGTCATAACCCGTTGCCCCCTTATTATCAGTTACTGTCAGTCGGAATGTATAAGTGCCTTCGGTCAGTTGTGTAATGGTCGGATTGCTGATGTTGGCGTTGCTGATGGAATATTGAGCTGGCCCTGCAGTTTTCGTCCATGAATAAGTACTGATAGTCCCGTCCTCATCGATGCCTGACCCTGACAATGTTACACTGCTTGTTGGCAGGCTAATGGCTTTATCACTTCCTGCATTGGCCGTGGGTGCTTTGTTCTCTGCCGGTGGCGGCGTGCCTCCACGTGAATACTGCAGCATCCATTCATATATATTCTTTCCGTTTTCTTTATAGGAGGGGTCATAAGCGCGGGTCCACGCATCATGACCGGACGCATTGAAGATGGTCATCCGGGCTGCCGGCACTGGCGCAGGAGCCTGATTGATACGCTCTACATAAGTAGTGGTGCTGGACACACTCACTTCAGGATCGTCTGAGTTATGAAAGGCCCAAACAGGCAGGTTATACTTTGCAATGTTCCGCGCTCTGGTTGTGGTAGGCGTAGAAGCTCCTGCCACAGGCACGATCGCCGCAGTCCGCTGGATATTGTTCACATTACTTGGCGTACCTACATATTCCCAGGTAGCTCCGCCGCCCATACTAAGCCCTGTGATATAAATCCGTGATTTATCAACCGGATAGTGCGATACAATATAATTCAGGACTTCATCCACGTCAGTTGTTTTCGGCCAACGGATGAATTGCGGCGAGATCACGATAAACCGCGATGTCACCCCATTTACAGTAAATGAAGAAGGAAATCCACCGTCATTAATGCGCTTGGGCAGGCCATTGCGCAGCACATTCGGTAATTGTGTGTTGCCATTGCCTAATTCCCCTAATCCATGAATAAAAAGAATAAGCGGATAAGATCCACCGGTACTGTAACCCTGGGGCAAATATTCATAATACCCGTTCGATGCAGCAGCCATCGATACACGTTTTGCTGTCTGAACCTGTGCATTAGTATTAGAAATGGCAAAAAGGAAAAAAGACATAAGAGCGACTGCTCTCATAAAAGAGGGTAGAATTCTGTCTTTCATAGTGTGCTACTGGTTAATTTATGAGTTGAGGAAATCGTCATGGAAATACAAAAAATTATGCCACACACTATCTATTGAGAAATGTGACTAAATAATAATCATTAAGAGGAAACGTATTATAGTTTAATAAATGAATTGATGTGAAGTATGCCCGGCTATTTAGCTGTTTTCTCAGCAGAATTTAATTTGTTTCTAACAACTCTATTAATTAACCCAACTTGCTGGTTATAGCGTCAAAGCAGTTCGATGGTCGATTTTAAAACGAGCAGCACCGCCTGCGATCAGCATAACCAACCCTTACTCTGCGATCATTAATCCGTACTTTCGGATAAGATCACACGACCCAATGCTTCCCGAATATCCCTTCAACCAACGAAACTTAACCACCATGCAAAAAATCATCGGACTGCTGATCTCCGCCGGTCTTTCCCTAAAGAAACGGATGCATGGGATGCATTAGACAGTGCGGCATCCGGCAATATAAGAGAAGGAAATGTTGGCGGAGGTACCGGCATGATGTGCCTTGGTTTCAAAGGTGGCACAGGATCAGCATCAAGGATTATAAAATAAAGGATTCGACTTATACGCTTGGCGTACTGGTGCAATCCAACTTCGGCAGTAAAAAACACTTTTAGCTTTTCTGCGCCTATCTTTGTCACATGTCTTCAACCCTCACACCTGAACAATTCGAAGAGTATTTCAAAACAAAGGTCATACCGGATGGGCTCCAACTGGATTCGGGAGCAAGGATTACCGACCCTAAACAGTTTTTGAGTGCGCAGTTATTTTTGTACCGTAACTATGGTGATACACTGCAGGGAAAGCTTTGCCGCGACAGATTACTGCGGGTAAAGGAAATTCTTGAGGCCGCGGAAATGAAAGCATAGAACAAGATAAGTTGAAACTCCACGAGCTATTATCTCTTCTTTACATCAAAGCCCGGTTTCATATTGCTTTATATGATCCGTTTTCTCGACGCATCTTAAGGCAAACAGTATAGTGTCCGTGTCTGCGTCTGTTGCCGCCAGAATAACTCCGGTAATAGATAAGCCATCAAATGATCAATTAATCCCAAGCTTTCCCATTTATCGAAGCTATACCCGGGTTCAATGCTAAAATGCTTTGTATCGCATCCATCACCGCATCGACCTCTTGCCTGGTGTTATATTTACAAAAAGAAAACCTGATCGTAGTACATGTATTATTCTTTCCCAACGCACGTACCACATGCGAACCACTCTCATCACCGCTACTACAGGCGCTGCCACCCGAAACACAAATTCCGGCCATATCCAGCTCAAGGATCAATGACTGACTTTTATCGGACCGGGGGAAACAAACACTGAGCACGGTATACAATGATGTTTCGGGAGTGAGAAACCTTACTCCGGGAATGTATGCCATCAATTGCTGCTTCATATAGTTCCTTAATTCTTCTATATGCGCCCGTTCCTTTTCAAATCCCTGCATGGCCATTTCCAGTGCTTTTGCAAAACCAACAATGCCTGCCACGTTCTCAGTACCTGCACGAAGATTTCGTTCCTGGGCTCCTCCATGAATAAGAGGTTTGATTCTGATGTCTTCACGCACATAAAGTATCCCTGTGCCTTTGGGGCCATGGAATTTATGGGCAGCCCCGGAGATAAAATGAACCTGGCTTTCCAATAAGTCGAGGGGAAAGTGACCAACCGTTTGCACACAATCGGAATGAAAAATGGCATTGTATTTTTTGCATAGCTGACCAACACGATTTATATCGAGCAATACACCTGTTTCGTTATTGGCGTGCATCAATGAAACGAAGCAACGATATCCCGTTCCGGAATTCGATTGCAACAAAGCTTCCAGGCTGCTGTAATCAACTTCTCCGTACTCATCAAGGGTTACATATGAAAGACCAATCTTTCTTTCACCACTCACACTTTCCACTGCATGTAAAACGGCATGATGTTCTATCGGAGACGTGATAATATGTGTGCATCCAAGATCACGGATGGCTGCAAGGATGGCTGTATTGTTACTTTCGCTTCCACCGCTTGTAAAATAAATGGTGTTGGGTTTTACATTTAATAATTTCGCAACCTTCTTTCGGGCGGATTCAATAGCGATTCTGGTGATCCGTCCTAATGAATACTGAGAAGAGGGATTACCGTAATTATCTGTCAGGTATGGAAGCATTGCCTCCAGTACCTGCCTGTCAAGCTGGGTGGTAGCAGCATTATCAAAGTAAATTGTCTGACTCATGTTAGCAACGTTGAGATGATATTTCTTTTAATGGATTCTGGGGTTTGAATCGTACTTCTTTTTCACTTCGTCAAGAAGGCTGATAAACTTTTTGATATCGGGATCGTATCCGTATCCCTCACTCCGGAGTTTGTTTTCCCTGCTGTCGACGAAAAAATAATAAGGCTGGCTATTGGCATGAAACCTTTCTACCTGGAAGTCTGCGTTCTTATCGCCCAGCGTTTCTATCTTCCTGCCCAGGGATGCTGAATAGTATTGTTCGTTAACAGGCAGGTCAACATTGTTGGCATCGACATAAAGGCTTGCTATCACAAAGTTCTGTTTCAGACGGCGCATCACTTCAGGATCGCTCCAGACCTGTCCTTCCATTTTCCGGCAATTCACGCAATTGATGCCTGTAAAATCCAGCATCAGCGGCTTCTTTGCTTTACGTGATGCCTCCCGCGCTTCTTCATAGTCGAAGTAGGTTATCACGCCATTTTTTGTTACCACTTCGGGTTCATAGATCTTCATTTGCCCTGCATATTTAATGGGCCGCATTGGTGAGTCTGTTGTCTCTGTAACATGAGGGCTACCGGGTGCAGACGACACAAAATCCTGCGTGCCCATCGGCGGTACAAATGCACTGATCCCTTTTAAAGGTGCACCCCAAAGACCGGGAACCATATAAACGGCAAAACTAAAAGCACAGATAGCGAAGAGCAGGCGCGTGACACCAACGTAAGGAATGCCAAAATCATTTTTAGGAAGTTCATCGTCATGATGGAGCTTCAGCTTTCCGAGCAGGTATAGACCCAGGAGGATAAACAGCACGATCCACAGGCTAAGAAACACTTCCCTGTCCAGCAGGCGCCAGCCTTTGCTGAGATCGGCATTGGACAAAAATTTCAGCGCAAGCGCCAGCTCAAGGAAACCAAGCGTGACCTTAACAGCATTCAACCAGCCACCGGCTTTGCCGAGTACATTGAGCCGGGAGGGAAAAAATGCGAATAGTGCGAAGGGAAGCGCCAAAGCCAGTGAGAAACCGAACATACCGGTAAGCGGTCCCCAGTAACTTCCCTTTGCTGCCAGCACCAGCAGGTTGCCAATGATGGGACCTGTACATGAAAAGGAAACCACCACGAGCGTCAATGCCATAAAGAAAATTCCCATGAAATTACCCATACCTGCTTTGGAGTCTGCTTTCGTGGACCAGGAACCCGGCAGGCTGATCTCGAATGCACCGAGAAAAGAAATACCGAACACCACAAACAAGAGGAAAAAGATGAGGTTGGCGATCCAGTTGGTGGCTAAATTATTCAATGCCGCAGGGCCAAATATCAATGTGATCAAAAAACCAAGCAGTGTAAAGATGGCTATGATAGACACTGCATAGTACACGGCATTTCTTTTCCCTTGACCGCGTGTTTTGCTGCGTTTGGTAAAGAAGCTCACGGTAACCGGGATCATCGAATACACGCACGGAGTAAGCAGTGCCAGCAATCCACCGGCAAAAGAGGCCATGAAGATCCAAAGCAATGATCGTTGTTCAATATCTGTTGATACGGCTGGAGACAGATCCGGGATAACAGCTATCTTAAAATCTTCCTGACTTGTCAGGTATTCTTCGCCTTTGATGTATGCATAATCAATGCTTCCTTTCAACATAAAGCTGTCGTCGGGCAATGCCCGTACCTGCATGACCCATTCGGCGCTGTCACGGATCATGGCAAGAGTTGCTCCTAATACAGTGTCATTGACCTGTGCTATAAGCGCCTTTTCTTCTATCGCACGCCGCAGGCGGGATGACAGCACTGTGTCTGTTGCTATTCTTGAAAAGAAAGGTGCTGAACTCTCCTGATGAATGGAGAGCAGGTCGACTCCTTTGGTGATCAGTGCTTTAACAGATACCACCACGATCGAATCATCGATCCTTTGTTTAACAACCGTAAACCTGACTGCGGAATCCTGCTGCGCATTCAGTGAAGTACTGATCAATGAAAGGCAAAGAACAACCGCAATGATGCGCATGGTCAATGAATTTTTACTTATCCGGTTTGTAAGGCGGGCTATCATTATTTTATTTTTCGGAACCGATCCCGCTGTTTAACGGAATTTCATCGTACTGAAATTTTAATCAAGCGTCAGGGTGAATTTGACAGTAGCCGGAGGAAGGCATTCTTCGTCATTGCACACCATAAATTCTATCGACCCGTTGATCTTTGTTTTTACAGGCTTCTTCAATACAACCGTCTGAACAAAATCAACAACATTGCTGAATTGTTTTACATCAACACCAAACAATTTCTCGTGATGCTGTTCCAGTTTTCCTATTTCTTTGGCAGGCCCTGACAAGGTAACCAGCGGGTTCTGGCTGAATTTTACAGTAGTGCGAAGCGGACCTCCTTCAGGTGTTGTTTGAGAATAAATGTGCCATCCTTTTTCAATCGAAGCTTTTATGTGTAATTCATAGGTATCAGGGGCGATTTTTTTGACTGAATGATCCCATTGTACAGGTGTTTTGATCTGTGCACCTGCACGGATCATCACAAGCATACATACGAAAAATGCGATGGACCTCATAAACTTCGTTATTAGTTGTTTACTGAAAATTGTTGTGTTTGGGCATAGCATAGCCTTCTCAGCAACGCTGGCCACTAACAACCAGCGCGCTGAAACAGGCTTATGTTCACATGAGAAAGAGACGGAGGTATTAAGACTTTGCAGACTCGATCATAGCTGAGATCTCTGCCACCGAAGACTCGTCCCCACCACTAAAGCCGGTCATGCGGAACGCAATCTTCCCGTTCTTATCAATAACAAACTTGGTTGGGATACCTGATACTTTGTAGCTCTCTATCACATCACATTTTTGTGTTGCCGGATCTTTCAGGTCCATCAGCACGTTGAAAGTATACTTGTTGTCTTTGATAAATGTTTTAACGGCAGGCAGCGGCTTATCGATACGCTCCCAGGTATCTATGAACAGGAAAACCACGTCCTTGTCGTTTTTATATTTGTCGACGGCCATTTGCATGGCAGGAAATGATTTTTTGCAGGGTCCGCACCAGGTGGCCCAGAAATCTATTATCACCACTTTTCCTTTAAGCGAGGCAAGTGACACGGCTTTTCCATCCATATTCTTTAAAGTGAACGTGGGTGCTTCTGATTGATCGCCTTTCAGTCTGGCAATTTTTACCAGGGCCGAATCGCGCAATTCTTTTTCAATCGAACCGATCAATTCAGTGTAGCCATTGGAGGAGCCTTTCGCTGCAACATAGGTGTCTTTAAATTTCTGCTTCAGGTCCTTTGTGATATTGCCCTTGCGATATTGTTTCTCAAGCAATGGAAATGCTTCCTTCAGTTCGTTGTTGGCAATGAGTGCGGTAACGTAAATGGTTTGCGCCTCACCGGACTTTGGATCGGCGTTATATGCATCGCGTGCGTAAGACAAAGCTTCTTTATGATTTCCCTGGCTGCTTAATACTTTGGCGTACATCAACTGGAAAGCATGGTATTCCATTTTAGGATTGGCCACGGGCCTTCCCTGCTCTGCGGGCTGCTGTGCAGCGGGCGGATTGGCAACTTCTATACGCAAGGCATCAAGCCCTTCCCGCGTCAACCTGGCAGCCATTTCGGTTTCACCGCTTTGCAGCAGGTTTTGTATGACAATTAGCTTCAGGTTATTCGTTAACCCCGGCGCAGCTATTCTGTTATAGTAATACAGGACTTTTTCCTTGTCTACATTTTTCTTTTGCTGTGCGTAGGAAGCTGCTACGTCAAAGGCCAGCATCCCACCAGGAGCTTCCTTGAATTTCGATTCAAAATCTTTATATAGTTGCTCCTTGGCAGCAGGATCCTGTTCGGCGTATAGCTTGCCCGTAGCATCCTGTTTTGCCTGGAAACCCAAAGGGAAACGCCTGACGACGATCTCCTTTGTCTTTTCCCAATTGACAGCATCGTTCTTGCGTGAATAATACTGCAACACCAGGTTCGCATCATTCTCGCTGTTTCCTGACAGCAGGCTGGCAAGCTTTGCCTGAAGCGCTGTTGTATCAGTTTCTTTCATCAGCGAATCCAGCCTTGGATTTGATCTGGGCTGAGCCGATGCCATAGTGGTCACCAACATCGCCACCATCACGGTTACGAGTCCCGATTTCATGTTAAAATATTTTTCAGATGAATGATGAATTATTTACCGCTGGCCGCAAAGAGTTTCTCCAGTGCTTTGTTCAGCGATTCGCCATACAAATTCCTGTTGATAAATTTGCCATCAGGGCCTATCAGGAAATTGGTTGGAATGGATTTGACGTAATATGCCTTTGCTACTTTACTGTCGAATCCCTCCAGGTCGGAAACATGGGTAAACATTCCGATCTGGTCTTTCCTGATCGCCGCCAGCCAGGCCTCGCGCGCATCAGGCTTATCCAGTGAAACGCTCAGCACCGTAAAGTTTTTTCCTTTGTATTTTTCATACTGTGCTTTCACGTTGGGGTTTTCTTTCCGGCAGGGTACGCACCAGCTGGCCCAGAAATCAAGGAACACATACTGGCCTTTGAAATCGGAGAGCTTTACTTTTTTACCTGCTGTATCGGTAAGCGTAAAATCGATGATCTTTTTACCCGGACCTGTAGCTTTGGATACTTCCAGTTCCGTCTTGAGTGCAGCCACAGATGGATATGCAGCAACGCTTGAAGGAAAGGGTTTCAGGTATTTTTCTATTTCTTCGGGCACCATTTTTTTTCTTGGTGTCCAGACCGGCTCACCGGCGTATTGCAACAGTGCGTATACTGCAACCGGCGAGTTGGGTTTGCGGGTGAAAAGATTTTTATTGTATTCATCATTGACCGCAGACAGCGAATCGGTCAACGCTGAAACTTTCGTTTCGTATACAGCCGGCTCCACGTTTTCCGCGCGCAATTGCGCGCGCCGCTGGTTGCCTCTGGTGATCACCTCGCTGCTGTGATTCAGGTATTCCTGGTATTCTGCATTAGCAGCCATACCGGTACCGGAAAATTTTGCATCTGCCAGTTTTGTATCAGCGTCAAGCACCAACTCTTTGCCGGGCATCAGGTACAAACTCGTATAATCCAGCGACCCGTTACGCCGTGGATTGGGGTCAGACTCTTTGGGCGAGATCACGGCGATCAGTGGCTCGCTGATCTTCCGTTCGACACGAAAGACACCATTGTTCACGACAGTACTATCGAAGATAAAGCCACCACCCAGCTTCCTGTAGGTAACCATCAACAAGCGATCGCCTTTCAGATAGGACAGGTTGCCCCGGAATACGGTCAGCTGTTCCTGTTGTGCCTGCAGAGCTGTACAGGCAAGCAGGGTTCCCATCAGTATAAAAAGTTTAAACAAACGCATAACAATATTTTGTTTTAATGAATTAATAACCCGGGTTGTCCTTCAGGTTTGGATTGCCGGTGATGTCGTTTTGAGGAATGGGGTACAACTGCTGAAAGTCCTTCCAGGCCGGTTTGATCAGGCTTAAGACTGCCGGTGCTTTTTTGATACGTTTAAGATTGAACCATCTGTCTCCTTCGGTAAACAGTTCTACCCAACGTTCGTGCTCAAAGGCCGCCAGTAATTCCGGTTGAGTGGTAGCTGTTGTATTAAGCAAGCCTGCCCGGTTCCTTATCGCGTTTAAGTCCTGCTGCGCTCCGCTCAGGTTGTTTTGCTGTGCTCTTGCCTCTCCCCGTGTCAGGAACAATTCACCAAGCCTGAATATGATGGGATATTCTGTACCGGTGGTAGTTGTTTTAACCTTGTATTTAAAAGGATACAAGTAGTTTTTCGAGATATAAGTGATGGACTTTGTCCAATTGACCTTGCGTTGATCATTCGCCTCAAAGGTATTCGCCAGTGTATCATACAATACTAAATTCGGAGTGGTTCCCGCAGGAAGCCAGTCACTGCCGAGTACAGTTTGCGGCGTGGTAAGACCGGCTAATGATACCTGCCAGATCGTTTCATTGCTGTTGTTCAGAAAAACATTCGCCAGGTTGGTATTCAAACTATAGGTGCCGCTTGAGATCACCGCCGTAGCTTCTGCTTCCGACTGCTGCCATTTATTTTGATAGAAGTATACTTTGGCAAGCAATGCCAATACCACATTCCTGTTAGCGCGGGCACGCTCGGCGGAAGGGTAAGCAGTTGTCAGCAATGCCTTGGCCTCCACCAGGTCTTTTTCAATCTGCGCATACACATTAGTGGTGGTATCTCTCGGCAGTTTGGCATTGTTGATCGCATCTGTGTTCACCATCAGCGGAACATTGCCGAAGTAATTCACCAGGGCGAAGTAATACCAGGCCCTCATGAACTGGGCCTCTCCCAATAACTGATCGCGTACAGTAGCTGATAGCTGGGATGCTTTAAGACCTTCTATCACGCTATTGGCACGTGCAATACGGGCATAAAGTCCGCTCCAGTAATTGTAGAACTGGTTACCGGCAGACAATTGGTTGTTCCTTATGGGATCGTAGGAAGTATTGGTGAGATGATATGCTTCGTCGGCACTCATGGCACCATACGTAAACAAGCCCCAGACCACCGAATTGGTACCATTGTTACCGGCGTTGTTGGCGAGACCTGCATAAAGACTCATGACAGTACCAGTGGCCGTACTGGAATCAGAGAAAGCCAGGTCATTGCCGACCGCATTGGGCGGAGTGGGCAGATCAACAAATTTTTCGCAGGAAGTGATCAACATCGTACTGCTGATCAACACAACAGTCATTATTTTATAAGAAGATATCTTGAATGCGTTCATGATGTAGGTTTTAAAAAGTTACATTAAGACCGGCAGTGATAATGCGCAGCGGCGGCATGGCCGTACCTGTTTCAGGATCGTATACATACTTGTTCTTTGATGTCCACCAAAGGTTCTGTCCCTGTAAGTATACACGGATGTTGGTCATCCGCAGTTTGGAGATCGTTCCAGCAGGCAGGGTGTAGGACAGGTTGACCGTTCTTAGTTTCAGGTAAGCGGCATTACCCCAGATGGCGTCCGAACCGTTATAGCCTGAATAGTTGGCGGAAGTGGTGGTGAATTTTGGAAGGGCAGCCTGGTCACCGGGTTTGGTCCATACATTACCCAACCAATACTGCGGCATGTTTCCGCTGCCAAGTATACCTGGTGTGGTGGATGGAAGGATGTTGCCATCCTGCTGGCTGAACTGGAAGAAAAAGCTAAGCTCGAAATTCTTATAAAAAAGAATGTTGTTCAAACCGCCGTACATTTTGGGCGCGGTATATCCTACAACATACCGGTCGGTGTTCGCATTCGGTGTCAGTGTAAGGGAATCTTTGGTCAGCACCCTGTAAATCGGTCTGCCGGTGGTCGGATCGACCCCTGCATAGCTGTAGCGTAATTGATAAGACAGCGGCTGGCCGAGCGAGTTCTGGTTAAAGGAGAAATAGTCTCTGCTGGCACTCACCAGTTTGTTTCGCGGGATCGTGATATTGAACGATGTTGTCCAGGTAAAGTCTTTGGACGTGAAATTGCGCGAAGTCAATTCAAATTCAAATCCCTTGTTCTGGAT
This sequence comes from Citrobacter freundii, assembly GCA_003243445.1. Lineage (GTDB taxonomy): Bacteria > Bacteroidota > Bacteroidia > Chitinophagales > Chitinophagaceae > Terrimonas_A. Next base: position 79,039 of record QFQQ01000012.1, on the reverse strand, counting down.
CACGGCATCGAAGTTCGCCGTATAGGAGTTGAAGCCAGCTTGTGAAGAAAGCCTTAAGGAGCCCAGTTGGTTAGGCGTGCGGTTGCGATAGTAGTTTGCTGTCAGTTCCACTCTTTTGTTCCAGAAGGCCAGATCCAGGCCCACTTCAAACTTATAGGTGGTCTGCCAGTGTAGTTGCGGGTTCTCTACCCTGCTTGGTGCCAGCGCTGCAGCATTCTGATAGGTGCCTGCTGCTGCAAAAAATGAGGTGTAATTATAATCCTGTATCTGGTCGTTGCCGGTTACGCCGTAACTGGTACGGATCTTTCCGAAGCTCAGCGGTCCGAGGTTTTTGCCAAATTCTTCGCCGGTAAATATCCATCCTGCTCCAATATCCCAGAAGTTGCCGAAGCGTTTACCCGAGCCAAAACGGGAAGATCCGTCGCGCCTGAGCACCGCATTGAACAAATACCTGGAAGCAAAATTATAATTGAGGCGGCCGAACACGGAATTAAACCGGTATTGAGTGTAAGCAGCAGATGGGTTGCCGAAAGTTCCTGCACCTGCGATGCTTCCCAACAGCGTAGCGGTGCTGTAGTTATCGCCTGATAAGGCCACGGATGTGTTCAGCGAGTGCTGAAAGGTCATCCCGGCCAGTGCCGACAGTCTTCCTCTCCAGATATCAGTTACATAAGTAACCTGTGGTTCTATTGTATACGAGCGCTGGTTGGCAGTATTGAAGGTCGCTGAGTTGGTTGGTGTTCCGGAAAGCGGGCTTTTGGAAATGGCGGGATTCTGCGTATTCTGATCAACGCTCACACTGCTGTAGCCCAGCGAAGCTTTTACATCAAGTCCCGGCAGGATGGAATAACGCAACTGCAAATTGGAAAGCAGGTTATGTGTCTTACCATAATAATTTGCATAGGTGAAAGATTCCGGGTTGGTGAAGTTGCTGTTCCAGTACATGGTGCCGTTCGGGTTGAAGAGCGGCAGGTTTGGCGGCAGGTTATACAGGGTACTCAGATCGCGGCCGAGCAGGTTTGTATTATCGTAGGAATACATAACCGAAGCAATGGCATTGAATTTTTTATCCAGTGAACTATGCTCCACATTCAAGCGGGTAGAAATTCTTTCTGATTTATAGGAGCCCGGGAAAACGGGTGTTTCGTTGTGATAGCCTGAGTTGAACAGGAAACGGGTGCGCTGGTCGCCACCAGATACTGTGGCTTGTATATCATTGATGGTAGCGGTGCCTCCCAGGTAGCGGCGTTGCCAGTCTGTGCCTTCGCCGGTTGAATCCCATAAAAACAAGTCGGGGGCATTGGTTGCGTTGGGCGTTATGCCGTCGTTGGCATAAGCAGCCTTGCGCATGGCGCGGTATTGCGCGAGGTTCATCATGGGAATAAAGTGGCTTACTTTACCCTGGCCGGAGTACAGGTTCAGATCCACCTTGGTTTTGCCCGATTTGCCTTTTCGCGTGGTGATCAGCACCACGCCGTTGGCGCCACGTGTACCATAGATGGCGGTGGCATCTGCATCTTTCAGCACATCGATCCTTTCAATATCATTGGGGTTGATCAACGCAAACGGGCTAAGGCCGCCATTAGCTGCGGATGAAAAAGGACTGCGGCCAGTCAGGTCATTGTTGAACGGTATAGCGCCATCCGTAATACCGAATGGCACGCCATCCACCAGGTAGAGAGGCTGTGCGCCCGCGCTGGTATTATCGATCACATTCACGCCGCGGATCTGGATGGTAACGCGTGATCCCGGCAAGCCGTTCGACTGTGTGACCAGTGCGCCTGCTATCCGGCCTTGTAAAGCATTGAGCGGGTTCTGTACCGGTTGTTTCATGATCTCCTCTGCGGTGATCGATGAAATGGACGCGGTAGTCTCACGTTTGGATGTCGAACCATAACCGATCATCACGATCTCGTCGAGTTTGACGGAAGTCGCTTTCATCTTTAAGTTCAACTCTGTTCTGCCGTTGAGCCTGACTTCCAGCGGCTCCATATTCACACTTGAAAAAACCAGTGTTGCATCGTCGGCAATATTCTTAAGTTCAAATTCACCTTTCTGGTCCGTGATCCCTACTACTTTTCCCCCTTTGACGGTGATGGTTATACCCACCAGCGGTTCACCGGCCTCATTCAGGATCCGCCCTCTTACCGTGGGAGGAGGCGACGCCACTTCCTGTACGGGAACGGAGGAGGTAACCAGATTGGGAACAGGCTCCGTTTTAGCTGAAATAATTACGTAGTTGTTGTTGATCTTGTAATTCAGAGGCTGCTTGCTGAAAATGGTTTTCAATGCAGCCTCGATCGAAGCGTCGGTAAGTTCCACGCTGACCGGGTTAGCGGTTGCCAGCAACTTCTTTCCGTAGATAAAGCTGTAACCGCTTTGCTTTTCAATTTCGGAAAGGACTTTTGTCAGGGGTTCCCTGTTGAAGCGAAGCGTGACCTTCTGAGAGAAGGTCCTCGCACTCACCTGAAGGAAACATAGCAGTAAAACAACAGTTAATTTCATTGCGATCAGTGCTTTTAATTTTGGACATGACAGCACTTTGCCGAATGCAGAAATCAGCATAGTTTTGGTTGTTAGGTGATTAAATGGATGCCAAATCTTTGATCACTCATCTTCGCCGGTGAAGTGCGTCAACACTTTGCCGGCTTTTTATCTCATGTGAGTTTCTCCTGTGTTGTTATACTACCGGTACACACTGATGGTTTCCCCATCGATCTCAAAATGAACCTGGCCGGTTTCCTCCAATAACTTCAGCACTTCCGAGACAGGTACTGTCCTGTTGATCGTTGCCACAAATTCTTCATTGATCTTTTCCTTGTATACGATCTTTGCACCGTACCACCGGGCCAGCTGGCTCATGATCTCTTCGATGGTTGCTCCGCTGAATTTGAATTTACCGTCCTTCCATGCCATTGTTTCCAACAGATCCACGTCAGGGTTCAAACTAAGGCCATCCGACTGTTGACCGGGCTTTAAAATGAGTTCTTTCTCCTTACTGCTCACTTTCACGCTGCCCTCCAGTAAGGTCGTCCTGACCCGTTGATCTCCCTCGAAACTATTTACATTAAAATGTGTACCCAGCACCTGTATTTTTTCCCCTTTTATCGATACCACAAAAGGCCGGGACGCATCTTTGGCTACCTCGAAATAGGCTTGCCCCGTAACTTCCACCTCTCTTACCTTACCCGGGAAAGCGGTCGGAAAATGAATGCTAGACTGTGCGTCCAGCCATACCAACGTACCATCTGCGAGCTTCAGTTCGATCTTGCCGCCGGCAGGTGTAATGATATCGTGATAACTGACCGTAGCAGTACCGTCGTACGTCAACACACCATTTGCCTGTTCCACCTGACCGCTGCCACCCGTATTAATGACGCCCTGTGCATTCTGATCAATGGTGATCTCTCTGCCGTCAGGGAGCTTCAGGATCGCTTTATCCTGTTTGGGGCGGATATCGTTTTTATATCGCTCCGTGATACTCCTTTCATTAAAAGGTTTGGGCGAAAAGTAGAGCCACATAGTACCCGCCAATCCGAGGAGAACCACAACAGCCGCAGCATACGAGAGCCAGCCCATCCTCCGAACCCTGGGCTGATTAACCCGTGCCTGCAACCAGGCATCGATCTCCGATTTGATCCCCGGGTCAATCTGAACACCTTCACCATTGTCCGAACGCATCATAACCGCTTCAATCCTTTCCGCGATCTCCGGCGTTTCAAGCAGGTTGAGCAGTGCCTTTTTTTGTACGTCATCGAGCTCCCCGGTGAGGTAAGCGTCAAAAAGCTGGTCAAGTTCGTTTTTGTCTGTATGCATAGTCCCTTATTATAATAGTCGCAGAAAATAAGCAGGCGAATAGGTCAACAGGAAAAAAAATTAATAATTATTTGATGGAAGAGTAATGATCAGATAATCAACACGGCTTGACAGTACCCATCCGCAGTCTTTGATGACCGATGTTCGATGGCCGATGATCGATGGTTGATGGCCGATCTACAGCCGCTAAGCGGAAAGTCTTTCGTCTTATCAGTTTTTTTGCCTTTATAGGATCATTCCGGATATCAGACTTTAAATCCGGCCATCGGTCATCGAACATCGAACGGTCAGAAAGCTATAAACCAAGCAGGATGTCGGCCAGCAGCAGATACAGGAATAGTTTGTCACCCCCATAACGCGAAAGATGCAGGCGGATATTGGCCAGGCCTGCCGAAACATGCCATTTTACCGCAGCGACCGTAACTCCCAGTACCCGGGCGATCTCTTCGTGGCTCAGTCCGTCAATGCGACTCATCCGGAACACCTGCTGTTGTTTGGGCGGCATCTGGTCTATCGCCTGCATGATCAGTTGCCAGGTTTCCTTATATTCTAACTGAAGCTCCGGCAGGTTCCTGGTTTCAGCAAAGTCTTCCCGGACGAGCGACTCTGTTTCCAGTATCTTTTTGCGCATGGCGGAGATGACCTGCCGGCTGCCGATGCGATATACATAGCCCATAAAATTTTCAACTTCTGCCAGTTGCGTCCGTTGCTCCCAAAGTGTCAGCAGTATATCCTGTGTAATTTCCTGGGCCCTTTCGGTGTTGCGTGTCAATACAAGAATATTGCGGTAGATCCTTTCCCAGTACAGGTCTACCAGGCGTTTGAAAGCATGCGGATCCCCACCGGCGACCTTCTGAAGGAGCTCCGGTAAATCCGGGTGGTCGGTATGCGGGGACAATGGTGTCATGTTGTTTTCATAAAACAAAGCGACCTGCCGGCGAGCAGGTCGTTATAGTTCCAGACTTATGATAACGTCTTGCCTTTAGTAACTGAATTTTGGTCAGATAAGGTTTACTGCGGTTCTTGCCGCCGGCAACAATAGTTTGGTTGATGCAATGTTTATCAACTTAACAAATATATTGACCAAATGGTGATAGAATAAAAAAATTGAATCGGATTTTGGGTTCTGGCTGAACATTAAATAAAAAATTGCTTTTTGCTATAATGATCAAAATGTAGATGGGAATGACAATCCAGATTTGAGTTTTCACGGCATTGAGTGATTACGCCGGATGAAATCAGTTCCGGCCAGCGGGCAATCGTTGGTCCTTCCTGCAATATTAAAGGTTGCAAATCGGGACGCCAGAAGGCACAGAACCAAATCGACCGGCAAATCCTGAATAAAACCGTTGCGCAAAATCTGCCTTGACTCTTCAACAGAAATATACGCAGGGTATTCAACGCAACTTGTAAGAAATGTCAGCCTGTGGTTGATTTTTTACTTTCATTCAAGCAGAACTAAGACATACGCCGCGTCAGTGATCCCGTGCAGGATATCGTATTTTTTTTCTTCCACTCCATCATTATCGAATGTCTCACCGGAGAAAAGGTAGATCGCGGACGTTTGATACTTTTTATCAATTATAGTTCGCTTTATCTCTTTGGTCTCAATGTTCCTGATGTTAATACATTTAGCAAAAGAAATCTGTGAGTCAATCAGTATAAGCACACTGAAATTAGTAATAAGGTAAGTTGTTTTCCGCAGGCGTAAAGCTTCTCTGATAACGGTCGCGCTTTCGATGGCCGCAAAAACTGCAACCACTCCTATAAATCCCCTGACATCCCATTGATCGTCACGGTTGCTAAGAAGTATACCGAAGAAAACAAAGGTTCCTAAAAACGCCAATTGATGGTAAAAGATTTTCAGGCAGGAATTAAGCAGGAAAACTTTCAGTCTCGGACGATCGCTCCATAAAATCACTTCGTCCTTTTCAAACGTCAGATAGAACTGTTTGGCCAGATCGGCCTTATAGTTAGTAGTCAACATCGCATCTCACACTCTCAGTCTCTTCTCACAATTTCCGTCCACAACTTTTGGAAACTGAGAGCTACTGCAAGTTACAAAACCAGCTCTCGTCCTGGCAATAAGTCGGATGCTTTTGCGTATTAATAAATTGTTATGCTGAAAATGGTGTGAACAGTGCCCAACAGCAACACGAAAAATAACCAGCCGAACGTATCTGGAAGATCTCGTCGTACAATCCGTAGATGGTCAGCCGGCGATGAGTCGGTATATAACCGTTATGGTCCGCTTTTGTCTTTTTACAGTAAAACAGGATGGACAGCATTTGATGCAGGTATATGAAGTCACATGTAAGGTTAAAATGCCGCCCCATTGCCCGTAGCAGCCGCCGGGACCAACAACGGCACGCCCGGGATTGGCACCTCAAAATATAGCTGAAAGGCTAAAACATTTCGAGGAATTCCTATCGGTTTGTCTGCTTAACCAATACTGATGTAACCTTGCTGGCCTGTGCTATGCCGGAATATTATAACCGCCGTCCCGGCAACCAAAGCCTGTTATTATTCCGTCAGCCAGCATCCCAGCAACTGGAATGTCAGCGGCAATTTTATTCTCTGCAATATTTAGTCTCCAATTCTTTTAAACGTCCTTTTTTAATTGCACTTTTTGCGATGTAGTTGAAAAGGGGCTCTGCAATTTTTTGAATGCCTGTCATCCGTGAGTTGTTCAAGTAAACAAAGAGTGCTAAATAAGTAAATCCCTTTGGGGTTCCTGCCGCACTTGCTAATCCATCTTTCGCAAGTCCCTTATATATCAAAAGTGAATTTTCAAAATTCTTATTGCCGGGGATAAGTGATACTTTTATAATACATTCTTTGTGAGAAACATTGTGGAAGTAGTGTTTCTCTTTTGGCTGGATAGTCACCATATCTCCCTGCTTTAATTGATGAATATTTTTACCTTTTCCTACTTCCAGTGTACCTTTTAAAATTTCAAACGTTTCCGAAAACAAGGTGTGATAATGCCATGGTGTTTTTTCTCCTGGAAGAATATTCATTTCCATCACACTTTCCTTGTTTGTGTCTGCCGAACTGATCAGCTTGACGTACCCTGCATTTTCATACAGCTTTTTTTGAGTTTTGGTTGCCAATAAAGTTACCCCGGATGCAAAACAAATGATGCTTGCAATGATATGAGAGATAGCCTGGGCAATACCAGTGTAGCTTTTGCTTAAAACCACAAACAGATCTGAAACTGGGATCATCGTTGCCGTTAATAACATTATCCCTAAAGCCATCCGTTCTTTCCGTAAAACAAGAGCACACAATAGCACACCGGAGAATATGTCCCGGATACCTTTTATGTATTGAAAGGAATAGTCTCCGTTTGAATTAAAGTGAATGCCGAAATCAGCTGTTGCTGCTTCCGGAGAAAAAAAGAAACGGGCTCCGAGGAAGATCATTGCCAGTCCTAATAAAACTGCGAGTGTGTATGAAATTTTTGTTGTCATGATTTTAATTTAAATTCTAAATGATGACACAAAACTCCATCTCCTAAATCCAATATTCATGCACCTGGGTTAATTAACACAACTTGCTGGTTATTGCCTCAAAGCAGTTCGATGGCCGATGACCGATGGCTGATGGTCGACTTAACGCCATAGAAGGGCATAACCCGGTAACAGAGCGATGACATGGTCGATAAGATGAAGGACCTTCAGCCAAAAGGAGTAAACCGGCCATCAGCCATCGGTTATCGGCCATCGAACTACCTGGGGTTATAACCAGCAAGTTAGGTTAGTGAGCTGCAGCTTTGTTCGTTCTTACCGTCTTCCCGCCTTCCCGGTTTAATTTTTACCGGGAAGGCGGGAAGACGGTAAGGAAGTCTGAAGAAAGCAACTTTGTCTTCAATCAATGTGTAAAAATGTCAATACATGATGGAGAAAGGACCTTCAGCCAAAAGGGAGGAGATCGGCCATCAGCCATCGGTCATCGGCCATCGAACTACTATAATACTTTAACTGGCAAGTCTGGTTAGTTAATCAGAATTGGGTTGAAATTCTTTTGCGGATACGGCTAAGTGATTGGGGCTTTACGCCCACATACGAGGCGATATGGTATTGTGATATTCTTTGCTGCAGGTCTGGATGTTGTTTTATAAATCTTTCATACCGGTATTCAGGCGTATCAGGTGAGAAGGTTATAGAAAGCATTGTCTTGCTTTAATTCGTCCGCCACAGGTGGGACGCCATCCCATTTCACCGAACCGGTATAGGTGAATGTAGTTCTATCAAGAGCAATGTTCCTTTTCCAAATCTTTTCGCCATACAGAGGAGACGAAGCTGTAATCACCAGGTTTCCAGCTAAGGTTATTTCTCCGCTCATCCTGTACGACGGAGAGACAGTCGCCCCAAATCCGGCGTCATACTTTTGTTTCCGGTTGTATGTGGGTTGAAGGTCGATTTCCGCAATAAAAGCAAAATCTGAACTTTGTTTATCGTTATACACCATTTCGTCTCTTGAGCGGAAGGGCCCACGAATTTTTAAACCCCTTAGCGGTGAGGAGTTCTTCAAAATCATTTCCCATACTGGAGCTCATTTCAGGAAATGGTGCAACATAGTATTCCATATTCTCAGTTCTGTATACCGGGCGGATGAGTGCTATGGTCAGATTGGTAGATCCTGCGGCAGACCGAGACGGCGGAGAGAAATCACTTTGCTGGAATGCGTGGTGTCGTTATTGCAGGTGCTTTTGCAGTAAAGCACGCGGATAAAGCAAATGGAATCAGGCAGAATAAGGCTTTCTTCATATACTTTTAGTTTGGTGGTTTGACGACGAGATGTCATTTCCGAAAAGTATAGCAAAGGAGCTAATGTATATACTGGGGCAGCATGAAGCATGCGAAAATGAGGGCGGATAGATATAAAAACGGCATAATACCAATGCTGACTGTACGACTAGTGACCACTGAATTTGGTCAAGCGCCCTTCAAACCGATCGGAAAAGTGCTTTAACTATTAGAGGATACGATAGTAAGAATCGTTGAATATTTAATCAGCTTCTGCCTGTAATCTGGGGTAATGGTAAACCAATGTATCGAAAAAAATTTCCGAGATTCTTAAATAAAGAAAGGTCGGATTTAGTCCGACCTTTCTTTATTTAAGAATAAGTCTATTGTCTAATCTTTCAGCTATTCAGTAGCATCTTTGCTTTTATAGGACTTGATAAACTTTATAACCTTATCATCAATTGTTAAAAGTTCCATCAATCGATAATCAATGGTATGCCGTTGCACATCTCTTTTGTATTGTTCATCCCTAAACGAGTTAAACTCAATCTGCAATCGTGAGAGATGCCCATTATGGCGAACATTAAAGAAAGAATCCAATACATATTTGCTCTTGGCCAAATTGGGATCATACCAACATCGGATCGAATCAAACATAGACGGTTCATGATACCGAACGCTATACACATCCGTATAAATTTGATCCTGCGTGGAAGATCGAACAAGATCAAAGCTATCTTTTATCTGTCCCAAATTCACATGATACATACTGGTACGCAACACGGAATCTACAGGTAGTTGAATGGACTGCCGGCTAGTATCATCCAAGTTTTCAAATAACTGTCCGTATTTCTGACCATCACCGAAAATAAAGTACCTAAAGCGATTTGTCTCTTCGGTTGTTCCATCGTCTTTTAAGCCAATAAACGTATAGGAGGTACGAAGCGTTACTAAGTCCTTATAATAATACACCTGTATAGAATCTGTATTGTAGTTAACCTCTCCTGTTAAGCCCACAATGGGGAACCTGATCGATGCCTGAATGCCCTTGATATCGTCAAGATTGCTCGCAGGCTTGCATGCTACATTAAAATACAACACAAAAAGAGAGAACACTAGCTTGTACTGATGACTGTTTCTATTCAACACCTGCATTTGGTTTAGCTGAGAATATTTTACCGACTTTATAACTTTTTGTATCCGGTGGGACAAGTTGAGCGACAGGGCATGATGAACATACGAATGCAACAGTCACTGAAAAATCCACCTCCATTCCAGCATAAAGTATATTCTGTGTTCCTGGTACAAACGAAGGCGTTCCTGTCCCCTGTGAGTACGAAACTGCGACAGCGGGTGGCGTTTGACCCGTAAGGCTCATTCCCGTATGCACTAAACTTACCCATTGCCATTTATTTTCACTTGGGTCTATAAGCTCGATGATGCCTGTTTCCTGAGACCAGAGCTTAAAATTACCGAAATCGTTTCGAAGGATTTGCCATTTGGGATTTTTATATTTTCTAAGATTATCGATGTCTGCAATCATATACTGTTCATCCCCTCCTGCCGCCTGCATGTCGTTTATCACTCCATTTGCTTCTGCCACACATGCCGAAAAGCAAACGTTATCCGGATCTTCGCCAGTTCCACCACCACCGCCACCGGTGTTACATCCATCAGTACATGTAGTATAGAGGTAATTCTCTTCAATGAGTTGCCCTGTATTCACATCCCACTCTATATAATACCAATCGATACAAATCGGATCTACAGGGTCTCCCGTCCCACACGCTGGTGGATTAAAATTTACAACGGGAGTTTGCACAGAATACGAAGTCTTATCCCCCTTTACTTTTAGAGCGACAGTCGTTTTCCCAAGTGCTTTTCGACTTTTTAAAGCCTCATCATAGTAAGTTACCTCGTTTGCCTCAAATGGCAATTGCAATACTTCATCCTGCTTAGTTATAGCTTTGGTCGTCACGAGCCAGCCAATTTGGGCTTTTGCTCCAGCCCATGTTTCTGTTATCCGATATCGAAAAAAGTCCTTTTGCGCTCCGTCGCCTACCACTGGTGTCAATGATCGCACATAACCTTTCTCATTGGAAAATTGGGTGATTTGATGAGCAAAGTCAAGCTCTCCCTCAAATAGAATGTCCTGCATAGTTTTGAGGTTTACATTTCGCATCTCTTTTGAACGATCGAACATTCGTGGACTTTCCTTTTTAGAGCAGCCGAAAAATAAAGCAAAGAGGCAAAGAGAAAAGAGGATTTTGGTTAGCTGGGTCATGGTTTAATTGTTTGAGTTGCTAAATACTCATACCGGCAACATAAGTGCAACTACTTACTTTAAGTGTTTTCTTGAGCAACAACATGATTAATACACTTAAAAAAATATAAGTCATATACTAATAGCAGGTATGTTTTGGCAGCGCAAGATAGGTGTATAGAAATATAAAATCAAAATATAAACACGATATAACGAATAGTTATTTCACGCATTCACACCCGTGTAAACCCGGTATGCAATATCGAACCTTATTCATTGTCGCATTAGAAGAGCATTAGCTTAGGTATATACCTAAATTACTTTTCAAAGAACATACAGAGTGAGACACTTGAGTGACAGATACCATCCTTGATAGTGTGTCTATTTTATGATTCATTACATTTCGTTTATTATTTTTATAGAGCCAGGAAAAAGCGAATATGAAAGCCGACACCTTTTCTAAGAAGTGAGAAATTTCTGAAATTAAGTTTGATAGCTGACATGACGAAATGTTATTTCTATCAAAGACTTCAATCATAAGATTGAAAGTTTTATGAAAAGTAATGTTTGATCTGGATAGACCATTATCATGGGATATTTTTTATGTTCCAGAAAGACGTACAAAATATCTGGGTACGCTCAAATCTCATTTATTGGAGTCGCGTAATTACCACGAGACGATTCTATAACAGCTTTCGGGTTCGAGGACTGAGGGTTAGCAACTATCGTCGTCTCCGCACTGAATGGAACTGAGGCAATGCCATCAATCATTAGTTTTATATAGAAAAAGAAATTTGGTAATCGAATAAGATCTTGCGCATCAAACACTGGCCTAAATTCTCTTTCTAGGTATGGCGCATCACTGGCCCCCACGCGGAAACTGATTATTGTGCCTACGTTACCAAAAATCGCAGATCTAATCTCTTTATCAAGTTGATCGATATACTGATGAACCATACAAAGACCCAAACCATATTTACGAGCTTCAGATAGAATACTCGTCAGTGAAAGCGTAACGAATGACTGCGCTTCATCAATAAAAAGGAAGAATGGAACACGCTCTGCTTCAGGAATTGAGGCACGCCCAAGAGCAGATGATTGAATGGACGCAATAAGCAGCGACCCGAGTAATGAAGATACATCTTCTCCAATGATACCCTTCGCCAAATTACAAAGGATGATTTTTCTTGAGTTCATCAAATTGTCTATCGAAATGGACGGCTGTGGCTTTCCTAAAATATTCCGGAAAGGAATTGAAGCGTTGAGCGCACCTATCTTATTTAAAATTGGAGCAATAATAACCGCTCTAAACGCGGCAGAATATTTATCAAACTCTTGTTTCCAGAACGCCAGTACAGCTTCATCGGTGACATGGGATAATATTCTGGTTCGGAATGAGCTATCTGTTAGTATCCTTCGAACATCCAAAATTGATGTTTCGGGACAAGCGAGCAGAGACAAAATACTGAAACGTAGCACGTGCTCAAGTCGCGGCCCCCAAGACTCACTCCAAAAGTTTTTTAAAGCCGAAATAACGTGAGATGCAGCAAGGTTGTGAAATTTAGGTGGGATATTAGCGATTGGGTTAAAGGAAACGGAATACAGGTCATCGGCGGCATTCAGATATACTACATCGTCAATTCTTTCTTTTGGGATATAATTCAGAAGTATCTCTGAAATTTGGCCGTGAGGATCGATCACACAACATCCGTTTCCCCGCTGGATATCTGCAATTGCCATTGTAAGTAACAATGTACTCTTACCCGTGCCTGTCTTTCCAACTCCATACATATGGGCTAGCCGGTCACGATCTTTGATTCCGAATTTCTGGCGGTTATTTCGCCAGTTCGTTTCTCCGATGATAGTAATTGAGTGCACTCGAAGAATGTACCAGCATGAAACAGCCGAGAAAAGGAGGGGAAATTGTCGATGCTATTTTTGCGGAGTACTTCTATTCCCTGCTTCGTATGCTTTGATATTTCGATGAAGGGCATCTAGCAATGCTTTCTCAAAACCAGGCGTATTAAATTTGCCAGAAATGATTTTATATTCCGGCATCCATTTGTGAAGATTTTTTATGTTCTAACCAGGGTTTATTAGATTCAACTGTTACAGTCTTATTTCTTCCTCGTATTTCAAATTTCTCTCTCGTCCTGTCGTGGCTGACTTGTGTCACCATCACACGGAATATCTTTCGATTCCATTCTATTCGCATTGGGAATTGCATAGACGTAAATTAAATGGCCTGTTTTTTCGTTTTTGAGCATTTTTCTAATGCTGTAATGATCGCAAGTTTCATGTCACCGTTTAACATTGCAACCACAACGCTGTTATTCTTAGGCTTAATCGTTTTATCAATACCCACGATTGCATTGTCTGGAATGTGCGCATAGCCATTGAAGCGCCTTTGACACGAGCTAGATAAATTAATTGAGGATCGGGTTGCAAATATGTCCGAAGATCATATCAACTTCAATATAATCTGACGCAGGTGAAGGAAATCCTGCAAACACACAGTGAATAAAGGGAATATTTTGGGTAGGGGGAGCATTACTAATATTTTTAGTACAACTCGGAAAAATCTCGATAAAGAAAAACTGAATTTTTTCCTCGTAGTCAAGTCATTGACTTACAGATACCTATATAAGTAGCCTAACATATTGAAAATCTCCGAATGTCGGTCAGTTTCCGGGAATAAACCTATCATGAACCAATGACGCGTCGTTTGAAGGAATCCATTTACTTACTGGAGGACACTAGAGTTGCGATATTTCCTATTAAATTAGTAAACCATAAACTGCGGAACACTCTTTATGACGGTCACCAGAAATAGCACTGTAAAAACCTCCAAGTTAAGAAATACAACAACGCATTTTTTAAAGTGGCTGTCTTTAACGTGGAATGAGTATCAGTCTAGTGTATTGTATTCATTTCTATTCGCGTTAATTTATGCTCCCCTTCATTCTTTTATAGCTCTACAGCTCAATAAGATCTGGGTAAACCCCATTCTATCGCTCTTTCAACCAGGTCTTATCTTTGACGTTTTTTTTCTCACGGCAATTATTACACTAGCCTACCTATATCGAGAAAAGCGATTAAAAGGTTTTGATTTCGTTATTATCTATTTATATGTCTATTACGCACATATCAGCAAAGATTGGACTTATTGGAAAATGTTCAAAAACGACGGTGGAATTCCGCTTCGTTATATGGATGGACTAGGTCTTTTTTACATTTGCATAATAGGCAATCGCATCCGTGTGAATCTTCGCCGACGCATGAAAAAAAATCTGCCAATTGAGAACTATTTACAAATTGATTCACCAATAACGGGAACTGATTTTGATACGCTAGGGCGTAAACGATTTGCAAAAGAAATTGTAACTATCCTTCAAAATGTTGTTCCTTCGGAACAATCATTCGCGATTGGCATCTGTGGATCATGGGGTACTGGTAAAACGTCGCTGCTTCATATGGTGGCAGAAGATCTTCATACAGCCGAAAATAGAGATAGGTTTGCAATGATCAATTTCTCACCCTGGCTATTCAATGACATTGAAGTTCTTATGAACCGCCTTTTTTCAGAACTTGAAAAACACTTCTCAAAAAGTAATCGTGGACTTGCGAATGAATTAAAAGCGTACTCTAAAACATTAGGAAGAATTGAAGAAAATGTTCTGAACTCAAAAGTCCTGCAGATATTTAGCGAAGAAAAAAGAGAGCTTTCGGAACGTTCGTCATGGATAAGAGAAACACTAAAAGCGCAATCTAAGTATCTGGTAATATTCATAGACGACCTTGACCGACTGAACCCAAAGGAAATAGTAGAAGTTTTAAGATTGATCAGAGTTGTAGCAGACTTCCCTAAAACCTTCTATTTGGTCGGCTATGATCGAGAATATATCGACGCAGCTGTTGCCAAAGAATTAATCAGTATCAACGCAGATAAATTTATCGATAAGGTATTTAATTTTGAGTTCAAACTTCCCGAACTTACGCCTGACACCTTAGGCGAACGTCTGAAAGATGCTTTGTCAGAAAGAATTTCCCAGAATAAGCGTTATCCTAGCATTAATAAGAAACAAGTTGAAAGATGCTTTTCCTTTGAGGATTTAGGTGGTTATATCAGGACTGAACGTGATATAAAGCGGTTTTTAAACAGCTTTCTTGTTCGATATTTACTTATTAAGGAAGAGGTTAATTTCTATTACTTTTTTCTTTTGGAACTATTGCACTACTATGATCCTAGTGCTTATCGCGAATTGTTCCATAACAGGAGATCTATATTGAATCCTCATTTTAAGATTTCAACATTCGTCGATAATCATGATTTACAAAAACATCGCTTCCTATTACAAAGCCTTTTTCCAGATAGAACAGATGACGACTTCCCAATTAATAGCCGCTTTTATTTTTATACTTATTTTCAATTGAGCTTGACAAAAGGTACATTCTCGGAGAAAGAGTTTAGGCTATCATTCGACAAAGATGATTTGGGTCAAAAACTAATTGAATTTAATACGATTAACTCAGGACATTTGCGTAACAGGCTACTAAGTTACGTGGGAAGCAGAATCGAGCTAGCACAAGCTCAGTTAACGAAGATTCAATTTGCGTTAATTGATTTGCTCTTAAGTATGACTAGTCGAATGCCAGCTTCAAACGCCGATTCCCTACAGCCGCAGGAAGTAATATATTCCTTCTATCAAACATTTATAACCAGAGGGCCAGAACCAGCACATGACTTGCGGACTATTATCATGAGCTATCCAAATCGAATGAATTTAAAAGTGCTTGACTTAATCGATAAAAGAACGTCTTCTGAATCCTTCGCTACAAATTCAGATTTTCCAGAGATTCACTTAATGTTGTTAGAAGAGTACCTTTCAAGTCATGTGGATTTAAACGAAGAATTATTACTGCGAATCCTACATCTTTCAGCCTTTGTACTAAAAACTGACGAAACTGACTCAAATACATACTCACCTGACTGGTTTAAAAAGAATGTTTTAATAAGATGTAAGGAAAATTTTAGAGATGTCTCGAACTTAATGGCTTTTGTGGAAAAAATTAATGCAATCAAAGACCCCCAATTACATTTAATAGAAACGAGAAAAGTGCTAAGAGAGATATTCTACGATTTTAACGGGGTTGATCTTCTCGTCGATCCTGACGGTGAAATATCAGAAAGGGTAAAGTTAATGATGATTGGACAACAAATTACACATCAATACAATTACCAGGTTCATAAAGATATTGCAACAACTCCCGATGGAATATATGACCCAGTAATCATTCCCTTAACCTTGGAAGTAAGACACGACCGTGAGATACAAATTGAGATCCGGCCCCAAATCATTAATTCTCCATGGATGTTCGGCATTCGGATTGCTGAAACAGAAGATATGATTACGGGTGAACAAGGCGCATTTGTTTCTCAAATCCCAATGTTGGTACTTATTCATAACAATCAAATTAACCGTCCAGGCGACCCAGATAATCAAACAGCATTTGAGGTACATTCATATCTCGGGGAAACAAAAAAGAATCATTTCGAGGTTGCGCCAACCGAGCTCGGTCAAGCATTAACGCTCCAAATCACCACCGCTTCAAATGGGCGCTCCAGACTAGACACGTTAAACATGGAAAAGAAGCCTCTGGCTGGATTGTCATTTCCCCACTTTAGTCCCAAAGGGTCCAAATCGTTCCAATTTTTATGTTGGGGAACAGACCAACAGATTTCTCTTGGAGTAAAAATTACAGAAATACACATGTTTTTATAGACTCCCAAAATACAAGTTAAATCATCGGCTATAGTTTATTTACCATTACAAGTAAGACAATTACCCTCTCTGCTAAATCAATCACATTGGTAGAAGCCCTTGATTCAATGCTTCAAATATAAATCTAGTTGAGTGTTTTTCTTGAATGTAGATTTATCCTTCTTTGAAAATTTAACTGAATAATGCTTTTTGCCGTCTAGGAATTTAGGTTTTAAGTATCTATTCTTTTGAGTGCCTTCGGGATGATCCACTACCTTTACTCGTAACATCCTGTATATTGGCGCGTCTGGAAAAATTAGCTCCTCCTTTATTTGGGAGATTTCTTTCAATCCATTGCTTAACTTTCTCAATAAAGTTCCTTTACCGTTTTCAACTAAATCTGAGATATAATTATCTACTTTCAAATTAATATGGACAGTGAAGGTTTCTTTCATGGGTTCTTTAAAAAATAAATTCAACCTCAAATGTCTTCCCTTTTTAATTCCTAAGTAATCGGTTTTATTTGGTTCGCCAATTATTCTATACTCATTTACCTTTACCTTTCCCTCTTTATCTGAATACATCTGATAATGATAGTGGTTTAATTCATCTATCGGAGTGACCTTAATCCGCGCATCATATTTGCAATGGCCTTTCTCATCAAATTCTATCCGAGTTTCCACGGATTGAATTGATTTTCTTCGATTGGAGTCTTCGAAAAAATAATCAAACACTCGATCCAACGGGAATTTTTTGGGGAATAACTCGTATTCTTCATCAGATTGTTTCTCTGCGGGATGTAAAACGCTTCGGAAGTATTTGGATAAATATTCTTTTGAATAGTTTAATATATCATCGACTTTTTCAAATGGAGTTATTGCGTTGTTCTCTGTCCTGTGACTAATAAACTTCATGAATTCAAAAATATCTGGTGCATGTTTGTTCTCCTTCTCGTCATCAAAAAAATCAACCTGTTTAATATCAACTTTTCCTTTCTTCTTTAGTTTTTCATACCAGTGCTTTTTCTCCAACAACGCCTTTTCAGAAAAAGCTATTATGGGTATGCCTTTTTCCATTGCCTTTAGATATTCGCATTGTGTAATCGAATATTTGTTATGCTCTTTGAAGTAATCTTTATAATTAGTCTTGTTTTTGAGATCGTCAATGTCGATGTGAGAAAAAACATCTGAAATCGATTCTCCTCCGAAGCGCGAGCCAATGAGAATAATAAAAATATCAGCTTCCTCCACTTGTTTAATACAGCTGACATGAGTGTGATCCCCTGGGCTATAAAAAACCCCTCCATTTTCATGTAAAATAGGCTTATGACCAATTTCGCTCAATGCATTGTGAAGAATGTCCCGCGTGACTGAGAGATCGTAATAAGTAGATGAAATAAAGATATTCAACTTCTCCATAGCTAAGGTTTGGAGAAGTAATATAAGCAAAAAAATATAATATATATCGACGAGAAATTGGCCCTTATTAAGTTCAGGCTGAAGTGTAATATGCCTTAGTCGATGTATTAACCGAATTAACCTTTAGTAAGCGTCACCTCCATTCATCATCTTATCTTAGTTTATTTTTATAATGGATGCAATTTATGAACCTTAGAACGAAATTTGAACAGAAAAATTTCCATTTTATCGACAAATTATGACGAAGCATGACGAGTTATCGGTAAGGAGCGTGCACTATACAGGCATGATAGCCACAATTAGTTGATAATCATGTTATTAAATTTCGATTAGGCGTAACTAAGAATAGTTGTCTACCCTAAGTCATATGCCTAGAGAAGCGAAATCGGCTCGTTTTGTCCCCTGAACAATCTCCGGGATATTAACTGAGAAATAGTTCTTTGTTGTTTCCTCTTTTGTGCGACCCAGCATTTTTGATAAGATGGGACGCTCAGCACCATATCTCACCCAAAGTTGGGCGTTAGTGTGTCGCGCAGTCTTATTGCTTATGCTCTTTGTAATCCCAGCAAGGCTGGCAATTTCCTTTAGATTTCTATTGTATGCTTGTTCTTCAATAAAGAGGCTAGGATGGAATACAACATTTTCGAACTCGGCCGACTTATACTTTTCAATAATATTTACTGCATGAGGAAATTTGAAAAGTGGGATGATAGTTTGATTACCGTTTTTATCTCTTGCGCCGACAATGAATTGCCCATATTAACAGGAGTAAACGGTGCTACCACTGATGATAAATGACAAAACCCGCCATGGTACCGGCTTTTGTTGCAACTCAAGTCTTGTTGAGTCTTGTTAGCTTTCGTTATCAGTAGTCCCGGCAGGAATCGAACCTGCATCAAAAGTTTAGGAAACTTCTATTCTATCCATTGAACTACGGGACCATCTTCCTCCTTTGCCAAAGCGCCGGAGACAAGTGGGCCGCAAAAATAGCGGATTCCACGCTAAATTCCTGCCGGCAATGCTACTTTTCGGGCTTTGAACCGGGTGGATCCTATATTCCGCGAAATCAAGCTCCCGTATCCGGAAAAATTTTTAAAAATCTCTCATTCCTGTTGACACAGGGCTGTCACTAGCCGGTCGTTGCTTTGTATGGTCAACGAAACAAATCAACCTTAAAACCAACAAATATGTCAACAGCAACATTGAATTCCGCTCCCGCAGCCATTACAACAGATCAATTCTTCAGCCATTGGATGGGCCATCGCAACCTGACCCGCAGAACGATTGAAAAATATCCGGAAGACCAGCTCTTTTCTTTTTCGGTCGGTGGTATGCGTCCATTCGGAGAGCTCGCTCTCGAAATTCTCGGTATGGGTGTTCCTTCACTAATCGGCGTAGTGACCGGCGAATGGCAAAAAGCAGAAGACATCCATTTAAAAGGGATCAACAGCAAAGCGCAATTGCTGGAACGCTGGGATGAAGCCACCAGGCAACTCGAAGAACTGTGGCCAAAAGTAACACCCGAACGCCTTCAGCAGGAAGATGTTGCCTTCGGCCAATGGCCCGGCACCATGTACTGGCTGCTGCTTTACGTAATAGATAACGAGATCCATCACAGGGCACAGGGGTTTGTGTATATGAGAGCGCTGGGAATTGAGCCGCCTTTCTTCTGGGAGCGCTGATTAAAACACGGATTACGCGAATTGCAGGACCATAGCGGTGATAAAACCGAAAGTTGGCAGTTCGCTTGATTCTGTACAGATTTTAGCCTGTATTCGGTAGATAGAGGATAATTAGCGGCGAAAATTTAAACCATTTTTGGGTCTGACCATTATTACAGGAGACCATTTACTATTTATCAACTGCAAATGATTTTGATATGACGACTACATCGATGAGCAAGACGACAAACGCTGCAGCTCCGGTCAACGTAAATCCGGAAGTGTTGCTGGCTTACTGGCAGGATGAACGCATGCAGACAAGGGAACTGATCGAAGCATTCCCCGACGATCATCTTTTCTTTTACTCACTGAACGGAATGAAGCCGTTTGCTGAACTGGCCTGGGAACTTATCAGCATGAGCATCCCCGCTGCCGTGGGTATTACAACCGGGCACTGGCAACCAACGGGAAGCTTCAGCCGCACCTGGGATAAAGTGCAGAAGCCACTTAATAAGAAAGACCTTCTTACTCTCTGGGATAATACCACAAAAGAGATCAACCGTCTCTGGAATGAAATGCCGGAAGGAAGACTAATGGAAAAACAGATCGTGTTTGGCCTCGGGTCCGGACCGGTGTATTCCTTCGTGCTGAGGTACGTGGACCAGGAGATACAGTTCCGCTGCCAGGCAATGGTTTATCTCAGATCGCTGAGAATTGAGGGCAAACAACTGGCTATTGCAAGCTGAGATAACGTGTCATCCGCAACAGGATGACCGCTGTCCATATTTTTGAACTTCATTAATGCAATTAATGAAGTTTTTTTATTGCCCGTAAGTGATCGCATAACCAACAAACCACAATCCGTAAATTGCTGTATGAAAAAGAAAAAAATCATTCCCCTGATCGCCATGGGTCTTTGTCTCTCGTTCTCCGCCATGGCCCAAACCAAAGCTATGCCCCAACTCAACCATATTGCCATCTATGTTGTAAACCTTGAAAAAAGCACCCGTTTTTACCAGGAAGTGATCGGGCTTGACACGATCCCCGAACCCTTTCATGACGGCCGGCACAGTTGGTTCAGCATCGGCCCCAAAAGCCAGCTGCATATTATAAGCGGTGCCGCCAAAGCGACCGTACACGACAAAAATGCCCATCTCTGCTTTTCCGTTACATCCATCGATGCATTCATTTCCAATCTCAAACAGCACAAAGTGGAGTTCGAAGACTGGGCGGGCACAAAAGGCGCTGTGACGAACAGGGTGGATGGGGTGAAGCAGTTGTGGTTTAGGGATTTGGATGGGTATTGGATTGAGGTCAATGACGCGGATTGAGGGCGCGAATTTCGCGAATTAGTGATCTAAAGGCAATGCCGTCATTTAGTTAAGGAGCAAAAAGTTTGTCATCCCGGCCGGCGATCTAATGTTTGATGCCGATTTAAAGCTGCCAGAGCCGGGAGCCCCTCATTGCGGAGATCCCGGCTCTGGCTTACACTAAGTTCGATGGTCGTCTAAATTTGCCTGGCCGGGATGACAATCCGCCGAAGACTCAACTTAACGGCATTGGATCTAAAGGTGAAGTTTTTTAGTATAATAAGATGATTTTCAAAATTCAATCATATAGGCGCACACAGGGCAATGCATTGTCCACTACAGTATTTGATATCCCTTCCAGCTCTAAAGAATTAATTCGCGAAATTCGCGCAATATAATTAGCGCCTATCTTTGCGGCCTTATGAAGTTTTACAACCTACTGATCAAGTACCGCCTCTGGATCGGCATCATACTCATGGCGCTGGGAGGTTATGTGAATTATGCGGCTGGATTCTGGCCTGCGTTTCCGCTGTATTTTATTGGCCTTATCCTGGTCCTGGGCCACTTCTTCTTTGGACCGCTTCGCCTGATACAGGAATATATGGAAAGCGGTGATATGGATGGTGCTGAAAAAGTACTGGCTTCCATTCAATTCCCCAACCTGCTTTACAAACCGATCCGCTCGGTTTACTATACACTGAAGGGCAATATCGCCATGATGAAACAGGATTTTGATGGCGCTGAAAAAATGATGAAGAAAGGCCTCGATCTTGGTATGCCAATGAAAGAAGCCGAAGGCGCAAGCATGCTTCAGATGGGAATGCTTGCCATGCAGAAAAATGATCTCAAACAAGCCGAGTCCTATATCCGCGGCGCAATCCGCAAAGGCCTGCCTGATAAAGAAAATGAAGCGGCCGCCTACCTCCAGATGTGCAGCATCATGATGAATAAAAGAGAATTCCGCGCAAGCAAAGAATTCTTCCGCAAAGCAAAAGCGCTGAAACCAACAACGCCACAAATCGTTGATCAGATCAAACAGATAGAAAAATATATTTCGAGAATGCCGGGTTAACCAGCCGGCTGACACATCCCGGGAATGATTGAAACAACCTTTCAATCAAACAAAACGAAGCAGTGAAAGCAACACCCTCGCCCAGGAAAAGATAAAAACATGACATAAAAAAAGAGCACCGATCAGATCAGTGCTCTTTTTTTATGTCATGGATCCGCAGGTCTGCGGATTATTGATCTTAATAGCTGTAAGTAGTTCCGTTCTTGATAGACTGTTTTACGCCAAAACCATCATTCTTATCTGATGTAAGCAGGACAAACGATGCGCCAAGTTCTGCAGCCGCTTCTTTGATCTTACGGGTTGCCTTCTTGTCGGCAGAACCTGCGGTATTATAGCTCAACCAGCCGGAAGTTTTACCGCGAACGGCTTCACCTTCTTTCAGACCGAGCACCTGGGATTTATCAGTCAGGATCACTACATTTTCCCAGTCGCTTTTGCCTGATACCAGTACTTTCGCAGTGATATTTTCCTTTCTTCCGCTTCCGCCGTAAGTGATATATGCTACCGCATACTTGCCGATCACCTGTTCAGCATCCTCTCCGGGATATTTGAAGGTGATGGTCGTCTCGCCTACTTTGATAACTTTTACTTCCAGTTTTTCTCCATTATGCTTTACCATTTTGTCGTTAGTGGTGGTTTGAGCAAATGACAGAACGCCGATGAACAGCGCCATAATAGCCGTAATAAACTTTTTCATGGTTCGATACAGGGTGTGGTTTAGTTAAAAATGTGGGCAAATATATAGTCCAATTTGTGAATATCAAATATCCACCGACAAAATATAACTGTTAAAAATCCTGTAACGCATTCATCATAAAATCTGCATGTATTCGTTGTCAATCCTGTTGTTTGAGTGATTTAACCGGGTTTACCAATGCCGCATTGATCGATTGAAAACTGATCGTAACTACTGCAATGAAGATGGCCAGCAACCCGGAAACTGCAAATACGGTCCAGTCGATCGTGATCCTGTAAGCAAAATCTCCCAGCCATTTATTCATCATATACCAGGCAACAGGCGTTGCCACAATGATACCGATCAACACAAGTTTGATAAAATCTTTTGCCAGTAACCCAACCACATCAGGAACCGATGCTCCAAGTACTTTTCTTACCCCGATCTCACGTGTACGCACTTGTGCCGTGTATGCCGTCAGTCCAAACAGACCAAGACAGGAGATCAGGATGGCAATGCCGGCAAAGATGTTGAATAGCTTTCCCGTCCTTTCTTCCGCCCGGTACAATCTGTCAAACGTGTCGTCCAGGAATGAATAGTTGATCGCGTATTCGCCGTTGTATTTCTTCCACTGTGTTTCGGCCGCAGCAACGGCTTTTGCAGCATCCTGGCCCGTCGTCTTGATATAAATCCGGCTGAATGATTTTGGCTGATAATAAAAGATCATCGGTTCGATCGCCTGCTTCATTGATGCATAATGAAAATCTTTTACCACACCGATGATCGTGGCCTTGAGATCCCACAACTGAAAGCGCTTGCCGATCGGATCTTTTATTCCTGCGTTCTTAACAGCAGTTTCGTTTAATATCACATGCAGTGAATCTCCTGGCATTCCGGTAAAATTACTTCCTGCTGCCATCTGCATTTTAAAGAACGGAATGGCGTGTTCATCAATCGCTGCCGGATGGATCATAAATGTTTCATTCGGCCCCTTGCCATCGAAATTGGTGCTTCCTGTGATGTTGGAAAAATTCACGATCGTGGAATTATTGGAACGCGTAACATCCAGTACTCCCGGTTGCTTTAAAAGCTCCGCTTTCACCGCATCATAATGCGGGGCCATCGTGCGCATATTAAAGGTGAAAATGTTTTCCTTATTATAGCCAAGATTTTTTGTACGGATAAAATGCAATTGCCGGCTGATCACAAATGTACCCGCGACCAACGTCACTGAAAACGCAAACTGCGTTACTACCAAAGCCTTCCTGAAAAATGCATCATTGAATTTTGAACTGATCTTTCCCTTCATCGCATTCAGCGGTTTGAAAGAAGAAAGCAGCATGGCCGGATAGATGCTTGAAACGATCAGCGTTCCCGCGATCGTAGCCAGGATCACCAGCCAGATATCTGTATTGCGAAGATCAAATTGAAGCTCTTTTCCTGCGATCGTATTGAACAATGGCATCATTGCCGGAAGCAATGCCAATGCCAGTACTGCAGCAATGATGAACAACAGCGTCGTTTCACCAATGAACTGCATGAACAATTGCCCTTTACCCGCACCAACGATCTTGCGAAGGCTCACTTCCTTCGCACGAAGCATAGATCTCGCCGTAGAAAGATTCACATAATTGATGCAGGCGATCGTCAATATCACCAATGCAATGATGGTAAACATCCTGACTGTTTCCATCCCGGCCTCAGTACCATCTGATTTAAAAAGATGTATTCTTTTCAGCGGCGTCGGCAGGTAGGCGATATCTGTATCATCGGCCTTCATCCGGAGATGGATGTTTCGCAATTTCGTTGCCAGCGAACTTAATGATACACCGGGCTGCAATAACAGGTAAGTTTCATAATTGAACTGATGAAAATCGGTATTGAATTCCGCAACGTTGCCATTGTAATATTTTTTTGCATATAACGACATGGGGAATAACATATCGTAATCCAGGCTGGAGTTTTTCGGAAAGTCCGGGATGATCCCGCTTACTTTGAACAAAGTGCTGTCATCTTCGGCCATGATCACCTTACCGATCGGATCTGCATCTCCGAAATATCGTTTTGCCGTTGTCTCCGTCATTACGATCGACTGATCATCCGGAAAAGGATTTTGTTTATTTCCTTTTATCAATCCAAAATCAAAAATGCTGAAGAAGGACGGATCAACAAAGAATTTATTGTCTTCCTGAAATGTTTTATCACCGATCCGGAACTGGTTGAAAAAATAATTATAGCAAACACGTGTATAATCCTTCACTTCGGGCAATTCGTTCTTTGCCAGCATAGCAATTGGTGAAACCGTTTCTGTCCAGATCTGAATGCTTGAGCCGGTTCCTACCCGGTTCTCCAGTTTATAGATATTGGCTTGTTTTGAATGAAACCTGTCAAAACTTCTTTCATCCTGAACCCAAAGCAGGATCAGTATACCAACACAAAGTCCGAGCGTGAGCCCTGCAATGGTAATGATGGAATAGAACTTATTCTTTAGCAGGTTTCTCCAGGCGGTTTTCAGGTAATTTGTGAACATATATAAAGCGTTTAATAATGGTCAATACACAACCGCTGCAAAACCAAGAAAGTGCCAGATTGATAAGCGATTGTAATACAGCTAACAACAGGTTATTCACGGCTAATCTACTGTTCGGTTTTGATACGTAAGGTGTAACATAAAAGGTCACTAAAG
This sequence comes from Citrobacter freundii, assembly GCA_003243445.1. Lineage (GTDB taxonomy): Bacteria > Bacteroidota > Bacteroidia > Chitinophagales > Chitinophagaceae > Terrimonas_A. Next base: position 53,624 of record QFQQ01000012.1, on the reverse strand, counting down.
CAAACACTTACATAATTGACTAACTAACCCAACTTGCCAGTTATAACCTCAAAGCAGTTCGATGGCCGATGGTTGATGGTCGACTTAACGCCATAGAAGGGGCAAAACCCGGTAATAGAGCGATGAAATGATCGGCAAGATGAAGGAGCTTCAGCAAAAGGGAGGAAACCGGCCATCAGCCATCGGTCATCGGCCATCGAACGACTGTAGAGTAATTAACTAGCGAGTTGGGTTAACTAAGGGATCAACAACACGTACGATGTGAAATAAAATTTCTTCCCGTTATTCTCTCTTCCCGTCCTCCCGCCTTACCGGTAAAAATTAAACCGGTAAGACGGGAAGAGGGAACAAAAGTTGTGAGATCGCAACCGCACAAACCCGCAAAGAACGCCCATCAATAAGTCATTACAATTAATTTATTTTGTACACTTTATCATTATATGAAAAAAATATCTTCTCTCCTGCTGTTTGCATTATTTACCTGCGCTGCTTTTGCACAGGAAAATAAGCTGTCACTTATCCCCGAACCAGTGTCCCTGCAACATGGCAAAGGTTTTTTTGTATTGAATGGCGCAACAAAGGTGATCGCATCGCAATCATCGCTTGATACGATCGCGAAGCAACTTGCATCGCGTATTGCGCGTGCGACGGGTTATAATACAACCTCCGCGGTCTTGAACCAACGGCAGGCAGTACCAAACACGATACTGCTGACCCTTGCACAAGATGCAACTGTTCCGCCGGAAGGCTATCTGCTTGATGTAACCCCCAGATCGATCGTATTAAAAGGACGCGATGCAGCCGGCGTTTTTTATGGAGTGCAGACATTGCTGCAACTCTTTCCAAAAGAAATAGAATCAGCTGTTGCAAACAAAGCACAATGGCAGGTCCCCGTTGTAAAGATCAACGATTATCCGCGTTTTGGCTGGAGAGGTTTAATGCTGGACGTATCACGTCACTTCTTTCCAAAAGAAGAGGTGAAGAAGTTCATCGATAATATGTCGAGATATAAATTCAATGTTCTTCACTGGCACCTTACGGATGATCAGGGCTGGCGCATTGAGATCAAAAGCCTGCCGAAGCTGACCAGTGTGGGAGCATGGCGTGTAAATAAAACAGGCCGGTTCGGAACTTTCTCTGCACCTGCACCAGATGAGCCACGTGATTATGGTGGCTTTTATACACAGGATGACATCCGTGAGATCGTACAATACGCAAAAGAGCGTCATATCGATATTCTTCCGGAAGTGGATGTACCTGGTCATAGCATGGCGGCTATCGCTTCTTATCCTGAATTGACCTGCACGCCGGGCACCTATGTAGTCAATTCCGGAGAACAATTCATGATCTGGCCTCCCGGCGGTCATTTCTATGGCACCGTTGATAACTCGCTTTGCCCGGCAAATGAGAAAGTGTATGAATTCATGGATAAAGTATTTACGGAAGTAGCACAGCTTTTTCCTTTTGAGTACATCCACATGGGTGGTGATGAAACGGCGAGAAACTTCTGGGAGAAATCAGACGCGATCAAAGCACTGATGCAAAAAGAAAACCTGGCAAACCTGGATGAAGTGCAAAGTCATTTTGTAAAAAGAATGGAGAAGATCATCAATTCCAAAGGGAAAAAAATGATCGGATGGGATGAAATCCTTCAGGGAGGACTTGCTCCCAACGCAACGGTGATGAGCTGGCGCAATATGAAGCACGGTGCCGAAGCTGCAAAGCAGGGGCATGAAGTGGTAATGACCCCAACTGAATTTACATACCTCGATTATATGCAAAGCGATATAGTAATGGAACCACCTGTATACGCATCGCTTCGCATGAAAAAAACTTATCAGTTCGATCCTTTGCCGGATAGCGTTGATAAAAAATGGATCAAAGGTGGACAGGGAAATCTTTGGACAGAACAGGTTTACAATATCCGCCAGGTAGAATATATGACCTGGCCAAGAGGCATGGCGTTGGCTGAAGTACTGTGGAGCCCGAAAGAGAAGAAGAACTGGAATGCGTTCGTGGCAAAAGTGGAAATTCAATTTCCAAGACTGGACATCGCCAAAGTAAAATATGCACCAAGCATGTACGATGCCGATTTCAAAGTAAAGAAAGTTGACTCCACATCAGTGATGGTGGAACTGATCCCGGAAATAGAAGGGTTGACGCTTCATTATAGTTTTGACAACTCTTATCCCGACGAATATTATCCATCTTACAAAACCCCGCTGCTGGTTCCGAAAGATGCGGCGCTGATGCGCGTGATCAGCTATAAAAATGGGAAACCGGTGGGAAGGATGATTAATATGCAGGTGAGTGAGTTGAAGAAGCGGGCGGGGACTAAGTAAGGTTTCAGGGGTTTCATAGGTTCCATAGGTTTCAGAGGTTGCTACCGCAGATGGGTGCTTGCAACAATAAAAATGTATAAGGTTCAGTTCGAAAAACCTATGGAACCCCTGGAACCACTGAAACCTCTGGAACCTCTGAGACCTATTGCCCCGCCGACTGCCGCTTTTTACTTACTTTTACCCTCTCCAAAAATCTTCTCCCTTGAACCGCATCGATCGTGTCACAGCAATCCTCATCCAGCTTCAATCACGCAAAGTGGTAAAAGCGCAGGACATTGCAGATCGTTTCAATATCAGTCTGCGCACGGTTTACCGTGATGTGAAAACGCTTGAAGAAGCAGGCATCCCCGTGATCGGTGAAGCCGGTGTAGGTTATTCGATCATGGATGGATACAGGCTGCCGCCGGTAATGTTCACTCGTGAAGAAGCAACTGCATTTCTTACAGCGGAAAAAATGATCGCGGAACTTGCCGATTCATCCACTGATGAAAGTTATAAATCGGCGATGTACAAGATCAGGGCAGTATTAAGAGGCACAGAGAAGGATTTTCTTGAAAACCTGGACGAACATATACAGGTGTTCAAAGGCCGCAGGCATCTACATTCCACATTGCAGGTAAATCCAATACAAACGATCCTGAAATGTATTGGAGGAAAGAATGTATTATCCGTGAAATATTTCGCGCAACACAGCCAGGAAAAAACTGATCGCCTGGTTGAACCGGTGGGCGTTTTTTATCTGGACGGATACTGGCACCTGATCGCGTATTGCAGACTGCGGAAAGATTATCGCGACTTCCGCATGGACCGGATCAAAGATATCCGCGAAACGGAATTCCTGTTTGATAAAGCTCACCCCACGCTTAAATCATACATGCAGCGATGGAGCAGGGAGATGGACCTGCATGAAGTGGTGATCCGCGTAGACAAAAAAGTATTACCATACCTCGAAAATCAGAAATACTATAGTGGGTTCGTATCAGAGAAAGATCTTGGTGATACAGTTGAAATGAATTTTCTTACTTCATCCGTTAATGGCTTTGCGCATTGGTTCCTTACCTTCGGTACGCATGCTGAAATAATAAAACCTGCGAGATTAAAAGACAAAGTGAAAGAAGCCGCTGCAACCATCCTGGAAAAATTAGGCTGATGACCGATGCAGTTGACTACCAACAGGCAAACTGCCTTTATCAGGCTTCCTTACCGTCTTCCCACCTTACCGGTAAAAATTAAACCGGTAAGGCGGGAAGACGGTAAGAAAGAACAAAAGCAGCAGCTTATCTAACCCAACTTGCCATTTAAAGCATTATAGTAGCCCGATGGCTGATAGCCGACTTAATTTGACAGCTGGGACTTAATCCGGTAATAGAACGATGGAAGGATTGATAAGATGCAGGGTCTTCAGCCAACAGACAGGACATCGATCATCAGCCATCGAACGGTCATAAAGTTCTAACTGGCAAGTCGGTAAACCTCTCAGTTCAAACATTGTTACCTTTATTGCTATGTCACAAATTTCCCTCAACGAACAATTCCGTGCGGCCTATGCGCTATTGAATGAGCAGCAGCGCCGCGCTGTTGATACAATCGAAGGACCGGTAATGGTGATCGCCGGCCCGGGAACAGGCAAAACCCAGATCCTTGCCAGCCGCATTGGCAAAATATTGCTCGATACGGATGCGCTTCCGGAAAATATACTCTGCCTTACTTACACCGATGCAGGTGTTGTTGCCATGCGCAAACGACTCCAGCAATTCATCGGACCAGATGCCTATAAGGTCAATCTTTATACATTTCACGCCTTTTGCAATGACGTGATCCAGGAAAATCTCTCCCTGTTTGAAAAAACTGCGCTTGACCCGATCTCTGATCTTGAAAAGATCCAGCTCTTTAAAGAACTGATCGATTCATTTCCTAAAAATCATCCGTTAAAAAGATACCGCGGTGATGTGTATTTTGAAGTGAACAACCTTCAGCATCTTTTCAGCACAATGAAACGTGAAGGGTGGAGTCCTGATTTTATCCGCCAGAAAATTGAAGCGTATCTCGCGGATCTTCCAACAAGAGACGAATTTGTTTATAAAAGAAAATATAAACAATTCAATGCCGGTGATCTGAAACAGGAAAAACTGGATGAGGAAAAAGAACGCATGGAAAAACTCCTGGCCGCCGTAAATGAATTTGAAAATTTCCAGAACCTGATGCGCAAACGCAACCGTTATGATTTTGACGATATGATCAACTGGGTGATCCGCGCATTTGAAGAAAATAAAAACCTGCTTGCAAATTACCAGGAGAAATATCAGTACATCCTCGTGGATGAATTCCAGGATACAAGTGGTACGCAGAATCGCCTGGTGGAATTGCTGATCAGCTATTGGGATAAACCAAACGTGTTTGTAGTAGGCGATGATGACCAGAGCATTTATCGCTTCCAGGGAGCGAACGTGGCCAACATGATCGAATTTGCCAATAGCTACCGCGATAGCCTTATGACCGTTGTACTCACGAATAACTATCGTTCCACACAACCCATACTTGACGTTTCAAAAACCCTGATCAACCGGAACGATGAACGGCTGGTAAAACAGATCGAGGGATTGAGCAAGGAACTACTCTCCAGCAATCCAAAGATCAATCAGCTTTTGCATCCACCACTGGTACAGGAATATGAAACGCAGCGGCAGGAAATGATCGGCATCACCAGGAAAGTCCGGGAGCTTTTGCTGCAGGGCACAACGCCCGGTAAGATCGCTGTTATTTATAAAGAAAACCGTTACGGGGAAGATCTCGCACAATATCTCAAACTGTTGAATATCCCGGTTTACAGCAAACGTCATTTGAATATACTGCAATTGCCATTGGCGCAAAAACTGGTGCTGCTGTTGCGTTACCTCGCATCGGAGCATGATATTTCTTATGGCGGCGATGAAATGTTGTTTGAGATCCTGCACTTTGACTGGTTTGGCATTCCTCCAATCGAAATTGCAAAGATCAGCGTGGAAGTAGCGAATAAACGATCGGCTGGTACGCAAACATCCATACGCAGATTATTAACAGAAAAAGCAAAAATGCCCGCGCCCGATCTGTTCACTCCGCCATTGCATCCCGGCCTGGTGAAAGCGTCTGCCGTGCTGGAAAAACTGATCGCCGATGTGCCGAACACAACCTTGCAGATCCTGTTTGAAAACGTGATCCGCGAAGCCGGTGTATTGAGTAAGATCATGACGCTGCCAGATAAACACTGGCAGCTGCAGATACTCACAGGCTTTTTTGATTTTATCAAAGAAGAAACACATCGTTCTCCTTTGATGAATCTTTTCCAGCTTGTAACCCTGATAGATCTGATGGAAAAAGAGGAGATCACACTTCCTATGGTGCAGGTTAGTGGTAGTGATAAAGGCGTGAACCTGTTAACGGCACATGGATCAAAAGGATTGGAATTCGAATATGTATTTCTTGCGAACTGCAATGCCAGCTCATGGGAAAAGAAACGAAAGCCGGGCGGCGGTTATAAAATGCCGGACAATATATTCGATCAGGCGAGTGCGACCGTCACCAATGATGCGGAAGAGTTACGCCGTTTGTTTTACGTGGCGCTCACACGGGCAGAGCAACACCTGTTGCTTTCGTACAGCCGTTTTAAAAATGATGGAAAAGAACTCGAGCCTTCGATGTTCCTTGCGGAAATCCAGGCGCAGCATGAACTTCCCGTGGAGAAAATGATCCTTGATGAAACCGTGCTGGCCGAATTTGCCGCGCTTCATTTCACCGTACAGCAGGCGCCTGAAATAGATAAGATAGAAAAAGATGTGATCAATGCAATGCTGGAAAAGTTTGTGATGAACGTAACGGCGTTGAACAATTATCTTAAATGTCCGCTGGAATTTTATTTTAAAAATCTTGTCCGCATTCCTTCTCCGAAAAATGAAGCGACTGAATTTGGCTCATCTGTTCACCATGCACTCGAACAGCTGTTCCGCAAAATGCAGGAGAATAACAACATCTTCCCCTCCCGGCAGGATTTTATTGCAGACTTTGAATGGTATGTGCGCAGGCACCGGGAAAGTTTCACCAGGGAGCAATTTGAGCGGAGGATGGAATATGGCCAGTTGGTGTTGAGTAACTATTATGACACATACATCAGCCAGTTCAACAAAGTAGTAGCGATCGAAAGAAATATCCGCAACGTAGTAGTAAGGGGAGTACCATTGAAAGGTAAACTGGATAAACTGGAATTCGACGGCAAATCCGTGAATGTTGTCGACTATAAAACCGGTGATCCCGATAAAGCATTACCGAAATTGAAAGGGCCTTCGGACAAGGACCCTGCCGGCGGAGATTACTGGAGACAGGCCGTGTTCTATAAGATCCTTGTTGACAATTACGAACAGAAAGACTGGAAAGTAACCAGTACCGAATTTGATTTTATCGAACCTGATAAGAAGAAAAACTATCGCCGCGAAAAGCTGTTGATCACGCAGGAGGATATCAATACCGTCACGGTCCAGATCGAAGAAACCTGGAAAAAGATCCAGGCCCACGATTTCTATACCGGTTGCGGGAAGGAAGACTGCCACTGGTGCAATTTTGTGAAGACGAACAACCTGGCGGTGGCGCTTCACGAAGTAGAGGAAGAAGAGTGAGGTTTCAGGAGTTCCAGGGGTTCCAGAAGTTTCAGAGGTTCCAAAGGTTGCTGCCGCGATTTGTAGAGCATGCTATAGATGGATGTAGGTTCTGGCTGAAGAACCTCTGAAACCCCTTGAACCTCTGAAACCTCTGGAACCTTTAAAGACCTCTGTAACCTTCCAAATGCCTGTTAAACCTTTAAACTTTTAAACTTTTGCCACGCAAACAGGCTAAGTTTGCACCCGCATGAATTACAGGAGTCTTTTATCTTTTGTCGCACTGGCTGTGATGATTTTTACGGGGCTGGTCAGTGGCCCCGGTTGCGCCAATATTGTGCCTCCGCAAGGTGGGTTCAAGGATACGCTGGCGCCGGTGATCCGCAGGCTTACGCCGGCTGATTCAACGCTGAATTTCAACCGGGAACGGATAGAATTTGTGTTTGATGAATATATCGATCTTGACAATCCGCAGCAGAACCTGATCGTATCACCGGTGCCGAAAAACACCCCGGTTGTTACGCGCAAGCTGAATACAATGACCGTCCGTATCAGGGATACGCTGGAACCCAACACAACCTATTCCATCAACTTCGGCAACACCATCAAGGATGTGAACGAAGGGAATATTTTGAAGAATTACACGTATATCTTTTCGACCGGGGACTACTTCGACTCACTTCAATTACGGGGAAAAGTCCTGCTGGCCGAATCAGGCGGAATAGATACGACCATCACGGTGATGCTTCATCGCAGCGGTGAAGACTCTGCGCTGTTCTATCAAAAGCCCCGTTATATCGCAAAGGTTGACAACCAGGGTAATTTCCGTTTCCGCAATCTTCCCAAAGGGACCTTTTATATCTATGCAATAAAAAGCGAAGGGGCTTATAATTATATGAGCCCGGAAACGCTCTTTGCATTTGCTGATTCATCAGTACAAACCGGAAAAGAGCAGGCTCCTATCACGCTTTATGCTTATGCCGAACCCAAAGACCCTACAGCGCCCGTTACAGGTTCTGGGTCGGCCAAACCGAAAGCTGGCGAAAAACGATTGAAATTTTTAACCAATCTGAGAGAAGGCAAGCAGGATCTGCTGTCTGACTTTGTTCTCACATTCGAAACGCCTCTCAAAACCTTTGATTCGACCAAGGTCAGGCTGACAACCGACAGCACGTTTACGCCGGTGACCGGTTATCACTGGATAGTGGATTCTACCAGGAAGACAGCGACGCTGAAAAATGCCTGGAAGGAAAACACACCTTATCATCTGATACTGGAGAAAGAATTCGCAACTGATACGCTTAATCAGCAATTACTGAAAGCCGACACGGTGGATTTCTATTCAAATAAAAATGCCGATTACGGCAAGCTTTCGCTTCGCTTCAAAAACCTGGACCTGTCCAAAAATCCGGTCCTTTTATTCCTGTTAAACAACGACTTAAAGGGTGCATACCCGCTGACATCGCCTAATTTCACGCAACAGCTCTTCCTCCCCGGCGAATACACGATCCGCATTCTCGAAGACCGTAACAAGAACGGCAAATGGGACGCGGGAAAATTCTATGGCAAACACATCCAGCCCGAGATCGTCAAACCGATCGAGCGCAAGATCGTAGTCAAAGCCAACTGGGAGAACGAAGCCGAAGTGGATGCCACCGCAGCTCCGTCTACCGAAGGCCAGGCTATCCCGGGCGGAAGAAGTGTGGGACCGGGGGTGAGACCGCCGGCGGGAGGGCAGAGGGGAAGGCAGTAGTCAGATGATGGCTGATGACCGATGGCAGATGGCCGAATCTTCAATTGATAATGAATAACAATAATAAGCCTTATAAATTTGTAAGGCTTTGGTTTATTACTGGTCTTCTATTGAAGATTCGGCCATCCGCCATCGGTCATCAGCCATCGCTTTTCGTTATCTTCGCACCATGCAATTCTCCTCCTCTCTACTAGAAAATGCTGTTAATGAATTTGCGAAGCTGCCGGGTATTGGAAAGAAAACAGCGCTGCGGCTGGTATTGCATTTGTTGAAGCAGGATACGGGTGATGTGCAGCATTTCAGCGAAGTAATGGCGAGGATGCGAAGCGAGATCAAGTTTTGCCAGCGCTGCTTCAATGTAGCGGATGGAGATATCTGCTCGATCTGCTCCAATTCCATGCGTAAATCGGAAATGATCTGTATAGTGGAGAACATCCGCGATGTGATCGCTATTGAAAGCACACAGCAATACAACGGCGTGTACCATGTACTGGGTGGAGTGATCTCACCGCTGGATGGCATTGGCCCCGATCAACTGACGATTGAAGCGCTCGTTGCCCGCGTATCAAAAGAACAGACAGCCGAACTCATCTTTGCCCTCAACCCAACGATCCAGGGCGATACCACCATCTATTATATCCAGAAAAAACTCGATGCCCTCGCATCTGCCTCCTCTCTCCCACTCCGCATCACCACCATTGCCCGCGGCATCGCTTTCGGCGGTGAACTGGAGTATGCAGATGAGATGACACTGGCGAGGAGTTTGCAGAACAGGTTGCCGGTGGATAAGTATGTGAGCAGGTAAGAAGACGACCGCCGACCACGGACCGCCGACCGCCGACAACCCCGATTTTCGCAATTTCATATAACCAATGAGTCTTTCACCTTGGACGTCCTGTTGATGATATAACACTGCCTTCGTTAGTAAACGTCTGCGGTCCGCGGTCCGCGGTCGGCGGTCAGTTTTGATATTACTATTACTTGTAGTAGCTTTGCCCTCCACAGGCGGATTTGTTTATTGTTCGGCCTGTCTAAAAACTGAACTAATAAACGCCAAGAAACTCCCGCATATAGTTAGTTTCCCAACGTTTATGAGTCAGTTCAATGATTTGCAGCTGTGTGAGACGCATTATTTTGCCATGCCCGGGCTGGCTTCACATTAAACGAAATTACTAACTATGGATATTCGCCAGGAACTAGAGAAAAGGATCCTTATCATCGATGGTGCAATGGGTACCATGATCCAACGGTATAAACTTACCGAAGCCGACTACAGAGGCGAACGCTTCAAAGACTGGCACCTGGACCTGAAAGGTAACAATGACCTTCTTTGTATCACCCGCCCCGAGATCATCACTGAAATACATAAGCAATACCTGGATGCAGGTGCTGATATTATTGAAACGAATACATTCAGCAGCACGTTCATTGCCATGGCCGACTATGAAATGCAGTCGCTCGCCTATGAACTGAATGTAGCCGCAGCAAAATGCGCACGCGAAGCGATCCGCCAGTCGGGCAAACAAGCCTGGGTTGCCGGCGCTATCGGGCCATTGAATAAAACATTGTCGCTTTCGCCGGATGTAAACAATCCCGGCTATCGTGCGGTGACATTTGATGAAGTAGTGGACGCTTATTACGAGCAGGTAAAAGGACTCGTTGATGGTGGCGTTGACATCCTTCTTATAGAAACCATCTTTGATACACTCAACGCCAAGGGCGCCATCTTCGCTGTAAAGAAATATTTCAGGGACGTACAAAAACCGCAATTGCCGGTGATGATCAGCGGAACGATCACTGATGCTTCCGGCAGAACCCTCAGCGGACAAACCCTCGAAGCTTTCTATACTTCCATTGCACACGCAAGACCATTAAGCGTTGGATTGAATTGCGCACTTGGTGCAAAAGAAATGCGCCCGCATATAACAGAGCTTTCCCAGATCGCAGCATGTTATACATCGGCATATCCAAACGCAGGTCTGCCAAACGCAATGGGTGAATATGATGAAGAGCCTGCTGATACAGGACACTTCCTGGAAGAGTGGGCAAAAGAAGGTTATGTAAATATAGTTGGCGGATGCTGCGGCACCACACCTGATCATATCCGCCACATTGCGGAACATGTAAAAGGTGTTCAGCCAAGAAAACTGCCCATTCTCGAAACAACATTATAATTCCCAGACACAAGGCAGAATTAAAGAACAGATCCCGATTTTGAAGTTTTTTAATTTTTACTTTTAACTTTTGACTTTACCCAGCATGTCAGATCAAGTTCATATTAAACCTTTCCTCCGGTTATCAGGTCTTGAACCACTTGTCGTTCGTCCCGAAACAAACTTTGTAAACATTGGAGAGCGGACCAACGTCACCGGTTCTAAAAAATTTGCACGCCTCATCCGCGAAGCAAAATATGAAGAAGCACTCAGTGTGGCACGTCAGCAGGTGGAAAGCGGCGCACAGGTGATCGATATCAATATGGATGATGCATTGCTGGATGGCGTACAGGCTATGACCACATTCATCAACCTTGTACAAAGCGAGCCTGATATTGCCAAAGTGCCGATCATGGTGGACAGCTCAAAGTTTGAGATCATCGAAGCCGGTCTTAAATGCGTGCAGGGAAAATGTATCGTGAACTCGATCTCCATGAAAGAAGGCGAAGCCAAATTCATCGAGCAGGCCACGATCTGTCAGAGCTATGGCGCTGCGGTGATCGTAATGGCATTTGATGAAGTCGGGCAGGCTGATACAGAAGACCGCAAAGTTGAAATCTGTCATCGCGCATATAAAATACTGACCGAACAGGTTGGATTCGACCCTCAGGATATCATTTTTGACCCGAACATCTTTGCCGTTGCAACCGGTCTTGAAGAACACAATAATTATGGTGTTGATTTTATCAACGCCACGCGCCGTATAAAAGAACTGATGCCCTTGACTGGCGTGAGCGGCGGTGTGAGTAACCTCTCTTTCTCTTTCCGCGGAAATGAACCTGTGCGTGAAGCAATGCACTCGGTATTTCTTTACCACGCGATCAAGGTGGGAATGAATATGGGTATCGTGAACGCCGGCCAGATGGTGATCTATGATGACATTGAACCACAGCTCCGGGAGCTTTGTGAAGATGTGATCCTGAACCGCAATAATGAAAACAACGAAGCCACTGAAAAACTGATCACCTTTGCGGAAACAGTTAAAGCAAAAGGCAAAGTAGAAGTAAAAGATGAAGCATGGAGAGGCGCATCTGTGGAAGAAAGATTGAAGCATGCACTGGTAAATGGTATTACAGATTATATCGATCAGGATACAGAAGAAGCCAGGCAAAAATATCCCCGGCCACTCGAAGTGATCGAAGGTCCGCTGATGGACGGAATGAGCTTTGTAGGTGATCTTTTCGGTGCCGGTAAAATGTTCCTTCCGCAGGTTGTAAAAAGCGCAAGGGTGATGAAGAAGTCCGTAGCCTGGCTGACACCTTTTATAGAAGAAGAAAAGAAAACCAATCCAAACGCGCTGAACGGAAATGTAAAAAAGATCCTTCTTGCAACCGTAAAGGGAGATGTGCATGATATCGGTAAGAACATTGTAGGCGTGGTATTGGGTTGTAATGGTTATGATATCGTCGACCTTGGCGTGATGGTACCCACCGATAAGATCCTTGATGTGGCTGAAAAAGAAAAAGCAGATATCATCGGTTTAAGCGGATTGATCACTCCATCGCTTGATGAAATGGTGAATGTTGCCCACGAAATGAAACGTCGCGGTATGCAACAACCGTTGCTTATCGGCGGCGCCACCACATCGCGTATGCACACTGCCGTTAAGATCGCTCCGCAATATGATAATGGTGTCGTGCACGTGCTGGATGCAAGCCGCAGCGTGACCGTTGCCGGCTCGCTTTTATCTGAGCAGAAAGGTAACTTCCTTGATAAAACAAGACTGGAATACCAGAAGCTGAAAACAGATTTTGAGAATAAGAAAGTGGTAAAAGATTACCTGTCATTCAGCGATGCACAGGCGAATCGTGTAAAAATAGATTGGGCAAATTACGCTCCTGCGAAACCAAATTTTACAGGCACAAAGGTCCTGCAGGATTACGATCTTGCAGAACTGCGTAATTATATTGACTGGAAGCCGTTCTTTATCTCATGGGAATTGCATGGCAGTTTTCCTGAAATCCTTACCGATAAAAAAGTAGGCGAAGAAGCGACCAAACTGTATAAAGATGCCAATGCTTTGCTGGATAAGATCATCAATGAAAAATGGCTGACCGCACAGGGAGTGATCGGTTTCTGGGAGGCAAAAGGCACGGCGCCTGATACGGTTGAAGTAAAGAATGGCCCGGATAATATCAACCTGCAATTCCTGCGTCAGCAGATTAAAAAAGCACCGGGCCAGCCCAACCTGAGCCTCGCTGATTTTATACGGCCCGCACAGTTTGATACAGCAGCAGCTGATCATATCGGCGCCTTCTCTGTAACCATCAAAGGCATTGAAACGCATATCAAACGTTTTGAAAAAGAGCTGGATGATTATAACAAGATCATGTTACAGGCCCTGGCAGACCGCCTCGCAGAAGCATTTGCAGAATGCCTGCATGCGCGCACACGTAAAGAGTTCTGGGGCTATGTAAAGGAAGAAACGCTCAGCAACGAACAGCTCATCAAGGAAGAATATGTAGGTATCCGACCTGCGCCTGGTTATCCCGCCTGCCCGGACCATACAGAAAAATACAAGCTGTTTGAACTGCTTGGCGGCGAGGAAGCCACTGGTATTCATCTTACCGAATCACTGGCCATGTATCCCGCTTCATCTGTTTGCGGCTGGTACTTCAGTCATCCCCAGAGTCAATACTTTGGTGTCGGAAAGATCCAGCAGGATCAGTTTAATGATTATGTTGCGAGAAAGAAAATGCCAGTGGAAGATATGCAGCGGTGGTTGAGGCCGATAACTGAATAGGCCTTCGGCCTGACCGCGGACCACGGACCGCAGACCGCAGACGATACTTTGAGTTTGAAGTTTTATAAGAATAACGTACAGAGCGCCCTCCAAAAGTTGGAGGGCGCTCTGTTTATAACGCAGTTTCTTTACCAGGGCTTGTCCGTGGTCCGCGGTCTGTGGTCTGCGGTCATTTCTTCACCAACGTCTTCAACTCAACTACACGGAACTCCGGGCTCGATTCAAAACATTGTTTCAGAATAGGCATATGACCGTTGCCAAACAGGATAAGAATACGATCATCCTGTGTTGGTCTTGTATTAAGCACATTGTTAAAGATGCGCAGATTGCGGCTGAACCACCACATGGAGATGATATCCGGACCTTCATTGCCCTTTGTGTTAAATCCGCCGGTCAGGTATGCGCCATGCATGCGTTTGAGGGTAGCCGGCTCGGCCATCAGCAGGAAGTTTTCAAGCAAAGGCAGTACTCTGTCAAGTGAATCTCCTTCGTCATACATTTTGGTGAACAGACGATTCCAGTATTTATCGCGGATGCTGTCGGTCATCACGCCACCATTCCACATACTGTCGATCCAGGTATATTTCTTTTCGTATTCACCAACAAAGCTGTCGGCATCTACTGCATACACCTGCGGAAGATTCATTTCCTTTGCTACCCTGTATCCGATCTGATAGATCTCGTTCCGGCCGGGAACAAATCGCCCGCTGCGGTATTCCTTATACAACGAATCATGAAACGACTGACGCCGGGATTCAATATAGACCTTTGTAGGTTTGAACCGTTTGATCACTTCCGTCAGTTCCCTGAGTTCCTTTTGCTTTTGATCGGATAAAACGTCTATCTGTTTGGAACTATCTGTTTTATGTGCATCGAGATTCGGATAATCAAAATGGAAGGTTCCGAGTAATAATACTTCTGTAGGTTTTCTCACGCCTGAATACATTACTTTATCAGGGTTCAATGATTCCAGTTTCTTCCAATCCACTTTTTGAGCTTTAAGGGAGAAAACAGCCTGAAGAAAAATTGCGGCGGTCAATACTATCTGTTTCATAAGTGCTAATTTTTGTCAAAATTTGTCCATTCCGCGGGCGTATTCAAGCACAATCTGCGAGACATTTATATTTGTCTGCCAATCTGATACGTCTATCCTGCCGCAGGTTGGCAGACAAAAAAACCGGGTTCGCAGACAAAGCGTGAAAATGCTGGCGCGTTGAATTTATTTTGTAGTATGACAAGAAGGCAACGGATCATTGTATACGCAGTAATATTGCTAATCCTCGTTTGGGGGCTTGATTTCATCGTTGACCTGAGAGATGGCCAGCCGATCACCTGGCGAAAAAGCTTTTCCCCATTTCATTTTTCCCAGTTGATCTATTCATCAGTAACAATGGGATTGCTTTACTTGTGTGGCAAATACTATTTTTCTACACGAAAATATCTCCAGTTCTGGCTGAGTATTATCCCGCTCATCCTTGTATTCACATTGACGCGTTATTGCATCGAAGAGATCATCTATCCTGCGCTGTTTGATGGTATGAGAAACTATCCGGAACAATACGGGATATGGCGATATGTGCTGGACAATATCTATTTCGCATTCGTATGTATCGGTGTTGGATTTCTTGCCTTTCTATTAGATAACCAGGTAAGCAATCAGAAAAAACAAGCGGAATTGCTGCAACAGAATAAAGAAGCAGAGCTTTTGTTCCTCCGTTCACAGGTCAATCCGCATTTTCTTTTTAATACCCTCAATAATATTTATTCGCTTGTATACGAACAATCGCCCAAGGCGCCTGATGCAATGCTTCAGCTTTCCGAGCTGATGCGTTATATCTTATATGAAAAGAAAGAGCTGGTTTCTGTAAGCCGTGAGTGGAGCTATATAGAGAACTTTATCACCCTGCAGAAATTAAGATTTGACCATGATCTTGAGGTGAACATCAGCGTCAAAGGCAATACAGATCAACAATGGATCCCTCCCTACCTGCTGATCCCGTTCATTGAAAACGCATTCAAGCATGGTGATTTCCGCAATGACGCGCTCAATATCGGCCTGAATGTATCTGACCGAGCCATGGAATTTGAAACCAGCAATCGTATCAGCACACGCAATAAAGATGAATCCGGAGGTATAGGAATGGATAATGTAAAACGAAGACTCGAGTTACTTTATCCGGACAAACACGATCTGCGATTCAAAACAGAAAACGGCTATTACTCTGCCCACCTGGTAATAAATTTCTAAATTTATCATCATGAAATGCCTGATCATCGACGATGAACCGCTTGCGGTAAAACTGCTGAAAGATTACGCCTCCAAAGTTCCCGACCTTGAAGTGATAATGGCCGGTAGCGATGTGTTTGAAGGACTGAAAATTGCGCAGGCCGGCTCTGTTGACCTGATCTTCCTGGATATACAAATGCCCGAGCTGACCGGCATTCAGTTCATGAAGATCCTGAACGGGAAATGCAAAGTGATCCTGACCACGGCTTATGAAGAATATGCGCTGCAGGCATTTGATCACGATGTGGTGGATTATTTATTAAAACCTTTTTCGCCGGACCGGTTCATGACGGCCGTTCAGCGTGCGCGCGAAAGATTGACCACTGTAAAACCAATTGCAGAAACTACGGCACCAAAATCGGACTTCATATTTGTAAAATCAGAATACCGTGTTGTAAAGATCGAGTTGAAAGATATTCTCTATCTGGAAAGCCTTCGCGACTACGTTGCCATCCACATCAACGGCGGAAAGATCCTGACATTGCAAAGCCTCCGGAGTTTTGAAGAAACGCTTGATCCGGTAAAATTCATGCGCATCCACAAATCGTATATCATCGCTATTGATAAGATAAGCGCAGTTGAGAGAAAACGGGTTGTTATCGGGGAGACTTATTTGCCGGTTGGTGAAACGTATCTTTCTGGCTTCTGGTCCAAACTTAACGTACACGAATGATACACTAATGAGCGCGTGACGCGAATACAATACGAATTAGCGCGAATGAGCGCAAATAATGCACTATATAACAGAAAGCGCCGAAGTCAGAAGATTTCTGCGCTTTCTATTATACGGCAATTTCTTGCCTATGAGAATCTATTCGCGCTCATTCGCGGTCATTCGTGTATCATTCGCGTTCGTTCTCTTCTTCCTTCTGCTCCTCCAGCGGCAACTCATCCCCTTTTCCCAGCTTCACTTTCGGATTATCTCCTGTTCCCGTAATATTCATGGGGATCCCAATAATTCCAAACGGAGGTAGACCTAATCTTACTTTTAATTTCAACCTGCCGTCCAGGCTTGTCTGCCCCTGCATTCTTAAACGGAAACCCGCTACCTTGATCTTTGTTTTTTCAAGCGTAACAATATTATTCTGGATCTTCGTTTTAAAATTGATCTTGCTGAGATCGGGATCTTTCAATCCGTCTTTGCCCGTTGATTTTCCCATCGCAGAAAATAACCGGAACCCTTTCATCTTTACTTTCTTTATCGACAATACGCCTTCGCCCTTTAGTGAAGGCATGATGGGGTACATGTTTTGATCCAGTTTACCCTCCAGTGAATAATCGAGTGAAATGATCCCTTCTGCTTTGCCGGCTGCCGGCGCGAGTTCACGGAACATCTCCACTTCGTTGTACATCTTCTTCACGTCAAACGAATCCATTGTTATGTGATAAGTAAAGAACGCTTTTTCGGGAGAAAGGCTTTTGTAGCTGGCATCCATGGAAGTGGTTGCACCGGCCATAGTAAAGCCCGTCTTTTCCATTTTCAACTGGCCATCTTTGATCTGTACATTTCCTTTTACATCTGTCAGCCTGAGCTTGTTGTAGTCAACATTCCGCACATCGGCCGTCAATTGCATATCCAGATCAGCTGGCAATAAGATCACACCGGATGCCGCGCCCGAGGCGGGGTTTCCCGATGCAGTTGAATCAACAGGAAGACTGAAAGCCATCCATTCATCCATTGAAAGATGATCTGAATGCAGATCAAACCTGCCCTGCAACGATCCATGCCCGGCCATATAACGGAAGAGGTTGAACAGCGCACCATTCATTGTGATCACAGAACTTCCGTATCGCGCCCTGAATTGTTCAAACTTCATCTGGTCCTGCTGAAAACGAAACCATCCTTTATCAATATAAAAAGGCAGCGGATAGATATCCGTTGACACAACAAGATCGTTCACCTTCAGCGTGCCGCTGTTCTGCAACCGCGTAAAACGCTTTGCCACTGCATCAGCTTCACTTCCCTTTAATGAAAGATCCGTTGCAATCGTGCCTCTTATATTCAGTCCTTTTTGTGCAAACACCTGGTAGATCCGGCCAAGATCAACTTCGCCTTTTGAAAGAATATCGTATTGTATATTTTCAAGGTCACGCAGATCTGCTTTTATCATGAACGGTTTACCTTCAAACTGAAACGAGACCGGCTGGATATCGACAGTAAGATCACGGAATGTGCCCTGCTTGTTTGCGATCGTTGCATCAACCTGTATATTCTCGATCGGGGCGGGATAATACTTTGTTTTCAGAAGTGCATTTTGCAACTTCAACACGGCTTCAGTTCTCGGGAAGATCTTTTTAGCGGGAATATACTGGCCGTTTGATTTAAGATTGATCGCGAGTTTTCCTTCCAGCTGCATGCTATCCAGCGGATAGAACTGCGCGATATCCGGAAGATTGATCGACGCATTCAATGCTGCATCGATCGGAAAATCTGCAGCATTGCTCATCTTAAAAAATCCTTTTACAAAATTATTCATCATCTGCGCATCAATATTGTTAATGAGTACGCTGGTATGATGATAATTATTATCCGGACAACTTACCTGAAGATCGAAGCCAAGTTTTTCTACCGGTTTGGGCAACGCGGTATAGTGAACATACCCATTTTCCAATGAAGAATTCAGCGTAAAAGAAGGGATGCTTGTAATGATGATATCTTTCCTGAGTTTGTTTGGATTCTGTCCCGTGGTGTATTGTCCATCTGCCTTCAGATCAAGCGTAAGCTTTCCCTTCAGGTCATAATCCGCGAGACCCAACGCCCTGTCAAGCGTAGCAAGATCAAGTAAGCTATTGGCTTTTACTTTTATTGCCGGAGAAGAGAGGCCTTTCAATTCAAGCCTCGTACTGAAATAGTCCTTCCCAATATTAAAAAAAGCGGAATCAACTTTCAACTCCTGCTTTTCCATATCAAGCTTTGGAAGTTTGTAATCAACATCCAGGTAAAGATTGCTCAGTGCAACGGGGGCTTTATCATAAGCGATCGATCCTTTTTGTACCTGAAGGTCCATTGAAAAATCAGGCATCGTATCTGTGGCGGCAATATACTTTCCGGTAAGCGATATTTTCATATCAGCGGTACCGTCGATCCTGGTTTTTGTAAGCCAGTTCTGGTATTGTGGAGGAAGCGCGGTCATCACATCATCAAGACCGGCTTTTGCAGCGCTTACCTGGAAGTTCATATCATAACCGTTGTTCAGGAAATCAAAACTTCCTTTGAAATCCATCGGCAGGCGATTGATATGTAATGTGTTTTTAGGAAAACGCAGGGCGAGTGAATTGGTATTGATGCTGGTGAGCAGATCAGCATTGATCTTTTTCTGCATGACATACGGATACCTGTCATAATAGAGATCGAATGTGTCAATATTTACATGGCTGGTCAGGTCAAATACAGCCTTGCTCAGATCGCCTCTTCCTGTATAATTCAACCCTTTTGCATTGATAAGGATGGCGGAAGAAAGATCATCATAACGCAGGTTTGTTTTTTCGATCACGATCCGCTCGATCTTTAATGCGGTGGTCGTATCTTCTCCGGAACTGCTGTTGCCGCCGCTGCTTTTTGCCTGGTATACGTTATAATTGGCTTCCCCTTTTTCATTCACATATACATTGATCCTGCCTTCTGTAATAAAGAACTGATCTACTTCAATATTTCCTTTTATCAACGAAAACACATTGATGCCAAATGCTACTTCATTGGCGGCAAGCAGCGTATCTTTTTGGAAAGGTGTTGATCCTTTTAAAGAGAAATCATGCAGCGTAAGCGTTAATGCGGGAAAATGATTAAAGAACGAAAGCCTTGCTTTTGAAAAATTCACTTCTCCATTGATAGACCGGTTTACGAGCTGCTTTACTTTATCAGAGATCGTATCGGGCAGCAGATAAGGTAAAAGAAAGAGTACCGCGATAATAGACACCACTGAAATGCCGGTGATCTTTACCGCCTTCAATAAAATACGTTTGAATGTCCGCTTCATAACCTGCAACAGCCTTATTGTTTAGTAAGGCTTTCGTCGGTTTCATAAGGTGGGTTGGATTATCTTGCTTTGATTACGGTGGTCCTGGTCCAGCTGTCATGCCATGGCTGATGGCCAAAACCACTAAATGCTTCGAAGGGGACGAGCCTTGACAGCGTGCGCATGGCCGCGTCTCTGAACGTCAGTTCGGCGCCATCTTCACGAACGGCGCGGGTACCTGTAATAAGTTTGCCAAGCGTATATCCACGAAAGGCTTTTTCGCAGATCGTATAATAAATAAGATAGTTTATGATTGAAAGAATCCACCAGTAAAGCAACATATTGAGGTTTCCGGATGGGGAATCGTCAAAAACAAAATCCGGATTGATCATGAGTGTAATGTATACCGCAATATACGCCGTCAGGAAACCAAGTCCATAGTTCATCACAATCGAGTCGATGAACAGGTTTAAAAATCGTTGTCCTTTGGTGGCAGGTTGAAAATCATACCGGTTAAGAAGATCGTCGGAAAAAATAGATTCCTGTGGATTCGAATAATGTTGATTCTCCATTGTATTAAGGTAAAATGTTTAAGGTGGCGAGTTCCTTTTCGAGGCCGGCCGGGCTGGTAAAATGAATCGATCTTATCCCAAGCTCTTCGGCGGCTTTTACATTCCGCAAATTATCATCTATAAAAATGGCCTCTTCCGGTTTTACTCCATACCGGGTAAGCAAGCGATGATAAAATTCAGGGAAAGGCTTTCTTGTCATTTCCTCACCGCTTACTACACGGCCGTCAAACCAGTGCAGGAAACCATAGCGGGTCAACGCAATATCAAATAAACCCGCATGCCAGTTGGTAAGCGCGTAGAGCTTATACTTTCCGGACTCTTTCAGTTTTTTCAGGATCTCAACTGTTTCGGGAATGGGTGCTTTCAGCATGTCTGACCAGCGGCCATAATAATCGCGGATCTGGGATTCCCATTCTGGGAATTTCGCAACAAGTTCCTGCGTTGCCTCTACATAAGAACGGCCTGCATCCTGTTCTTCATTCCAGTCGCTGGTACAGATATTTTCAAAGAAATATTTGCGCTGTGCAGGACTTTCAAAATACGTTTCGTGAAATACGTAATTCGGGCTCCAGTCTACCAGTACGCCTCCTAAATCAAAAATGATCGTGTTAATCGAACTCATTATCTATTATATCGAAGTTTCAGAAAAATCATGGTTAATGACATGGCAAGCACCACTGAGTTGGTTAAGATGATCACCCAGTTTTCGAGCAATGCTCCATAAACAATCCACATTATTTCATTGACGGCAGCGATCAGGAACATAAGGAGAGAGATGTCTTTCGCTGATTTTTCCCGCCAGGTTTTTATTACCTGGGGCAAAAATGTAAGGGCGGTGATCGCTCCGGCAACATAACCCAGAACATCGACGAACATAGTGGTGGCTTTGATGATAATAACCGGCAAACGTACAGAAAAAAACGGAGGTTAGGGGATGGTAAATTTACGAGGAGCAGTGAGAGACCGCCGACCGCCGACGGCCGACCGCGGTACTAATCCGATTATGGATTTCTCTAATTGCATTAAACTGAAAACCAGAATACGTTTGAATTGCCCAGGCGACTTATCATCTCTCAGACTCGTCTGCGGTCCGCGGTCTGCGGTCTGCGGTCCTTCTCACCTCTTCTCCAGCAACCACCAATTCCTCCTCCTCGGTTTAATCTTATAATTCGTGGTAATATAATGCCGTATATGATTCATGGCCTCGTCCATATCGTCGGTGATCAGTACAAGGTTCATGTCTTCTTTGGAGATGGTTCCTTTTTCTGCCATATCCTCAATGGTTTCCACCAGTTCGCGGTAATATTCCTTGCCAAATAATACGATGGGGAACTGGCTGATGGTCTTCGTCTGAACGAGTGTAAGCGTTTCAAAGAACTCATCCATTGTTCCGAATCCGCCAGGCATAATGATGAAAGCGTATGAATATTTGACCAGCAAAACCTTCCTGACGAAGAAATGTTCGAAGGTTACGGACTTAGTGAGGTAGGGATTTTCCTTTTGTTCAAATGGCAGCTGGATATTGCAACCCACAGACACGCCACCATTTTCATAAGCGCCGCGATTGGCCGCTTCCATGATGCCGGGACCGCCGCCGGTCATGGTTGTAAAACCCAGTGCAGCAATCCGCTTTCCAAACTCCATTGCCTGCTGATAATAAGGATGATCTTCCTTAAAACGCGCAGAGCCAAAAACCGTAATGCTCGGCCCCACAAAATGCAGTGTACGGAAACCTTTGATAAACTGTTTAAAAACGCGATAGGCAAAACCCAGTTCATACCCCCGGCTCTTGGGTCCATCCAGAAATATATGTTCTTTGGAAGGAATTATCCGATCTGTTTCACTCATATTATGTACGTTGAAAAAGAATAAAAATAAAACAATGTTGCTTAGTACGGAAAACAAACCTCAATTGCGGGATGTTCGATGCGCGATGGTCGATGATCGACAGTGTTTTACTCAAACATCCTGTAACCGACCATCGACCATCGCGCATCGAACATCCCGCAATCCCGGAACGCCCAATAGTCAATTTTGACAGGACTGAAATTATCCGGTACTTTGAGCGACGAAAAAATAACAGCTATGCGTATTATCAGTTATAATGTGAACGGCATCCGTTCTGCTATTAACAAAGGTTTTATTGAATGGTTGAAAACGGATCCTGCGGATATTATTTGTATCCAGGAAACCAAGGCAGTAAAAGATAATGTGAATTACAAACTTTTTAACGAGTTGCAGTATGAAGATTACTGGTTCAGCGCACAGAAAAAAGGATATAGCGGCGTGGCGGTATTCTCAAAAATAAAACCAGATCATGTGGAATACGGGACCGGTCATAAGATCAGCGATGATGAAGGCCGTGTGATACAGCTTGACTTTGGTGATATCCGCCTGATCAACGCATATTTCCCTTCGGGCACAAGTGGAGATGAAAGACAAACATATAAATATGTGTGGCTGGATGAGTTTTATGCCTATCTGGATACACTAAAGAAAAAATATCCAAAGCTGATCGTTTGCGGCGATTATAATATCGCACACAAAGAGATTGATATTCATGATCCGAAAGGCAATAAAAAATCGTCAGGATTCTTACCCGAAGAAAGAGAGTGGATGACAAAATTTCTTGATAGCGGATGGGTTGACACATTCAGGGAATTTCACCCGGAACCACACCGTTACAGCTGGTGGAGCCAGCGTTTCCCCTCTGTAAGATTGAATAACAAGGGATGGCGGATCGATTATATAAACGTCACTTCCCCATTAAAAAATAACCTGGTAACAGCAGAGATCTACCCGGATGTAAAACATTCAGATCACTGTCCTGTTTACCTGGAATTGAAACGCTAAGGAATTGCATTGCTGATTTATCGCGTAAGCAGAATATATAGCGATACCGTTTTGTTAAACAACAATTTTTACTCTTTCTTCCCGCCTCCGGTAAAAAATAAACCGGTAAGGCGGGAAGACGGGAAGACAGTCCGGTAGAACGAACAATTCCTTTTTTGTCACAGCATACTATCTTCCATTTCAAATCGCCCTGATGCAAGAACAAACTGCCGTTATTTATAACGTCACTACCAAAGTGGCCCATTCCATTGCCGATAAATGGCTGCAATGGATGAAAGAAGAATATATTTCACGCATGCTGGAAACCGGTTGTTTCACGAAAGCGACGATCCTCAGAATGATCGAGGTGGATGAATCGGAAGGATTGACGTACGCGGTTCAATATGCTTCTCCCGGCAAGGAAGAGTACAATCTTTATATCGAAAGACATGCTGAAAGAATGAGCAGAGTTGCACTAAGTAAATGGGGTGCGAATATTATTTCATTCCGGTCAGTACTGGAAGTTGTGGATTGATTGTGAAAAATATCAAATCTTAATTTTGATAATTGAAAAACAATTGTATATTCCGCTGTAATCCTTTATGGGCCTGCATTTCAACGACATACCTCTGAAACCCTTTACAGTAGCGGGTTTCATCGATCTTACGAAAAAATACACGTAAAACCACCTGCTGCACTATTCGCTAAAATCCTTATCCCTCGCGGATTCTGGCCGATTATGGTTTTTAATAAAATGCAGTAAATATTTTTTGCTGCTATTAAAAACCATATAATTTTGCGGACGATACTAAATACAAAATATTAGATTATGAACAAAGCTGAATTGATCGCGAAGATCGCCGAGGATGCTGGTATTACTAAGACTCAGGCAAACGATACACTGGATTCTTTTGTAGATGCAGTTACCAAAACTTTGAAAAAAGGTGGTAAAGTGACCCTGGTAGGTTTCGGTACGTTCTCTACATCTGAGAGAAAAGCGCGTAATGGCCGTAATCCACAGACCGGTGCTGTTATCAAGATCAAAAAACGCACTGTTGCTAAATTTAAAGCAGGTAAAGAGCTTGCTGCCAAACTGTAACCGCACCTTCAACACATTAAAGCTCCAGGTGCTTCACCGGTACCGGGGCTTTTTTATTAACTTCGCATTAATTTTAAAAAAACTTCATTATGGGTAGAGGAGATAAAAAAACTGCTAAAGGCAAACGCTTCGCAGGTTCTTTCGGCAAAAGCCGTCCTGCAAAAAAAGCAACTGCTGCAAAGAAAACAGCTGCTGCGAAAAAGAAAGCGTAATCGTTTCGAAAGAATCGTTGAACGTCCTGAGGTTTAAAGGTTCAAAAGCTTAAGGGTTTAAAAGTTTATAACAATTGAAGAAACTTTTAAACCCTTAAACCTTTGAGCTTTTAAACTTTTTGTATTATGGAGCCAACCGCTCCGCTTTCCAGCTTCCGTTCTCCTGGAGCGAATACTCAAACCGGTCGTGCAAACGCGAAGGTCTTCCCTGCCAGAATTCGATCAGTACCGGCGTTAATATATAACCACCCCAGTTGGCGGGACGCAAGATCTTTCCTGTAGCCGACTCTTTCTCTTTCGCTGCATATTTTTCTTCCAGCCACTCCCTGCTCTCAATGATACTGCTTTGGGGTGATACAGTGGCCCCGATCTGGCTGCCGATCGGCCTTGAATAAAAATATTCATCGCTTTCCGCCGCGGAAACTTTTTTGATAATGCCGGTGATCCTGACCTGCCGCTCCAGTTCTTTCCAGAAAAAAACAAGACAGGCTTTTGGATTCTCTGCGAGCTGCTTTCCCTTATAGCTATTGTAATTGGTAAAGAACATAAACCCGTCTTCCGAAAAGCCTTTGAGTAATACTATACGTGCTGAGGGAATTCCATCCGGCGAAGCAGTAGCCAGTGTCATCGCATTCACTTCGTCGATCTTTGAATCAACGGCTTCCTGCCACCATTTTGCAAATTGCTTTATGGCGTTGGCCTCAATGTCCGCCTCAGAGAGCGATTGACGGGAATAGTTCGTGCGTATGCCGGCGATATCAGGTTGCATAATTTTGCTTTGCGCAAAGTTACAATCTTATCATGCACAAAGAATATGATGCTTATCAGGCATAAGGAGGATGATGTGACTGTTGTTTTTGCATCAGCTGGTCTCTTTCCTCAGATACAACGTTCAGCATACTTTCCAGCTCGCCAATGCGTTTCAGTTGTCCCTCCAGTTTTTTATTGGCATCGGCAACCGAATGAAGATCGCTATTGATCTCTTCCAGATACGCTACTTTTTTCTGTAATTGTTGCCGTTGAAGATTTGCCTCCCGCAGTTTATCTTCCACCATGCTCAGCTCCTGTTGCAATCCGAGATTTTCAGCAGTAAGCGTCTGGCTTTTCTGGCGGTAACGTTCAACATCCGCGGAAACTTTTTGATGTGCTTCTTTCAGGTCTTCGAACTCAAGTGTTTGTAAACGCGAAGAAGTCAACTGAGCTTCCAGCTTTCTGATCTTCTCCTGGAGTATATTAAAATCACTGTACGCGTGATCGAGCATGGAACTCATCTCTTTTGTCAGAGATTCTTTCTGCCGTGCCGCGTGGATCTCCGAGTCTTTATTTTCCAGCTGACGGCGTGCATCTTCAAGCTGGTGTGAAAGCTCTTCGTTTGTTCTCGCCATTTCCTGCTGAAGCTCTTCTTTTTCCCTGATCACTTCGATATTACCAAGCAGCTCGGCGATCTTCTCATTATGTTGCTGCAGCGAGGCTTTTGCTTCAAGCAGGCGGGAAAGATAGTCATCGTGGCGGGCCGTTTCTTCCTCATGATCTTCATGAGAAACGGGAGCTGCCACAGGTTGTTGTTCCAGTTCCTGTATGCGGTTTCTCAGCTCTGCGATCAGTTGCTGCGCACTTTCTGCCTGGCTGTGTGTTTCGCGGGACATTTCAGTGAGTTGAGCCCTGAGCTGGTCATTCTGCGCTTGTAATAAGTTTATAGCTGATTGATCGGCCTGTTCTGCCTGGCTTGCCTGTACGGCAACGGCCAGTCTGTCCTGCAGGTCATCATTCTTTTCCTGCAGCGAAGCGATCAACTCATCTTTCTCTGCATGTCTTTGCTGGTTCACTTCATGCACAGATGCATGCTGATCCTGGAGTTCCTTTATTTCTTCTCTTAAAGAATTGATCTCCTCTTTATAGATCTCTTCATCACCGGAGGAAGAAGATGTCGCCTTTAATGCTTTGTATGATTTTTTCAGATCATCCAGTTCGATGGCGAAGGAATCTGCGTTCTCTTCGGCAATGTTTACCCTGTTGGTAAGTGCAGTGATCTCCCTGTCTTTAATTTCAAT
Organism: Citrobacter freundii; assembly: GCA_003243445.1. Classification (GTDB taxonomy): domain Bacteria; phylum Bacteroidota; class Bacteroidia; order Chitinophagales; family Chitinophagaceae; genus Terrimonas_A. The sequence continues at coordinate 26,939 of QFQQ01000012.1, read as the reverse complement.
ATCATTAAAGTATTTCAACTTCCATTCATTCCTTGCAAGATCCGGCTTGCTCGGGTCTTTGGGAATGCGCAGGTTTTTACGACTGTTTATAAAAAACAGGATTGTCATGCCGAGGATGATCGCCCCGACAAGCAATACAATTAGCTCTACAAGAGAGAGGGTAAAGGTGGCAGCCATAACAGTAACGATGGAATTAAGGTATTGAAACTATCACTAAGTTTAACGGATATGGCCTTTAAATTTTTCACAAGTAGGAGCCACAAGATAATCGGTATATTTAATTAATAAAAGACTTCTTTTCAAAATGGTAATTTTCCGATATATGACAGCACTGACAGTGCTGGTCTGTGTTGCCGGGACCAGCATTGGGCAGGACAAGTACTGGTATAAAAGTTTTTCAGGAACGATTGATAAATATCCGGTTACCCTTCATTTGCATAAGGCTGACCATGAGATATCGGGTTATTACTATTATAATAAAATCCAGCAACCGTTTAGCGTTAACGGCGATGACACTACGATCGCCGGTAAGATCCGGTTGTTATCTTCCAGCTCTGACCCGAATTCTGATATTGAATCTTTTACGTTGACCTTCCAGGGAGATTCACTGACCGGTGAATGGAAAAAGAGCTACAACTCGGCTTCGGCAGGACTTCCGGTAAAAGCAAAGGCTGTTAACACGCTTGCCCCAGCCTTTGACCTGGTGTTCACTTCCGGGTCTGAAATACTGCGGCCAAAGCTGACAGAGTCCCCAACAGCCAGCTATCAGATCTCAACAGTCTGGCCAAAAGGTAATTTACCGGCCACTGTAACGCTGAAAAAAATGATCAGCGAAAGCCTGGGATTAAAGAACGTGCAGACGGATATCGGGCCGGCCTTGCTGGCCGACAAGAAAAAGTTCTTTGCTGACTATTTTTCAGATCACAAAAATGAGCCCGACAGTGAGTTGCTTCGGTTTCCTTCCGGCTATACGCAGGATGTGTCCGGCTCGGTCTCCGTTGTATATCATTCCCCGACGATCCTTTCCCTTGCGAATTTTCTTATGTCATATAGCGGCGGTGCACATGGCAACTACAGCACGACTTACATCTGCATTAATCCCACGACAGGCAAGCCTTATACGCTTTCAATGGTGCTCAGCGCTTCCGGCAGGAAACAATTGAACACTTTGCTTGAGAAAAAATTCCGCAGGGATCTTAATCTTTCCGCTAAAGATCCCCTGACGGAAGCCGGGCTATTTGATGATAAGTTTGAAGCGAATAACAATTTCTACCTGACGGGCACCGGTATCTCATTTACATACAACCCATATGAGATCGGTCCTTATGCTATGGGGCAGATAGAGGTATTCATCCCATATAGTGACTTTGGTCCGGCAGGCCTGAATCCTTCTTTTAAAAAATAGATCGCTGATCCCAATAATAACAAAGGCCGGCTTCGCGCCGGCCTTTCTGTATTGGTATAATAAATTCTTATCCTTTTACAAGTGTTCCTACTTTCTCGCCAGTCACCACGCGGCGAAGATTTCCCTCCTTGTTCATGTCAAACACGATGATCGGAAGATTATTCTCCATACAAAGGGTGAAAGCTGTCATATCCATTACGCGCAGGTTCCTGGAAAGGCATTCCTGGAAGGTAACGGTTTCATACTTGGTTGCGGTAGGGTCTTTTTCGGGGTCTGCAGTGTAGATGCCGTCAACACGGGTTCCTTTCAGGATCACATCAGCACTGATCTCGATCGCGCGGAGTGAACCGGCAGTGTCCGTAGTAAAGTAGGGGTTACCGGTACCGGCGCCAAAGATCACCACACGGCCTTTTTCAACGTGACGGATCGCACGGCGGCGGATGTAAGGCTCGGCGATCTGCTCCATTTTGATGGCGCTTTGCAGGCGGGTGTATACCCCGATCTTTTCGAGGCCGGCCTGGAGAGCCATGCCATTGATCACCGTAGCCAGCATGCCCATATAATCGCCGTGAGCGCGCTCAATGCCTGTTTCGGCTTCATTCATGCCCCGGTAAATGTTTCCGCCCCCGATCACAATGGCCACCTGCACACCCAGGTCAGTTATCGATTTGATGTCCTGAGCATACTGGGAAATGACTTTGGAGTCCATCCCGAAATTTTTGTCGCCCATCAGAGATTCACCGGAAAGTTTCAGCAGAATACGTTTGTACTTAGGAAGCATGAAGTTGATGTTTAGCGCTGCGAAGATAGGGGAATTCCGGTGTGGAGAGGCAGTCATGTTGCAGGTCGTAGGAAAGTAAAAAGTCAAAAGTAAAAATTAAAAAAAAGCCCTGCCTGTTGGAGTCTTTCTTCCTGGAGCGGTTTTTTAATTTTTACTTTTGACTTTTTACTTTCCTACAGCCACTTATTCTTATGTGCCAGCGTGATCACCTGTGCCCTTGAATTCACGTGCAGCTTATCATAGATATTTGCAATGTGCTTTCTCACCGTAAGCACGCTCAGGAAGAGTTCGCTGGCAATGCGCTTGGCATCCCAGCCATTGACCATCAGTTGAAGGATTTGTTTTTCACGCTCGGTGATATTTACCGGGATCGATGAGGTTTCACTTTGCTGAGCCACCGCTTCGGGTGAACGGCTGAGCAATTGCAATGCTTTGCGGGCAATGGCCGGACTCATTGGCGCTCCGCCTGTTTCCAGGACTTCCAGCACCGCATTTTCCAGCACCGATGCGGATTCATGCTTCAACAGGTATCCCGACGCTCCGGCTTTAATGGCCTCAAATATTTTTTCATCATCATCAAAAACCGTCAATACGATGAAATGGATCTGCGGATATAAAGTTTTTGCGATCCGGATCGTCTCAATGCCATTAAGATCCGGCATCTCCAGATCCATAAATAATACCTGCGGGATCAGCGCATGCGGCAGCCCTTTCAGTTCAGAAAGACATTCATTTCCGTCTGCTGCCGCGAATACAAGTTCCATCTTGCCGGATACTTTTATCTTCTGAAGAAAAGTATTCCGGTTCACCGCGTTATCCTCTGCCATTGCTATTTTAAAGACCATACATGCAAAGTTGGTTTTTTGGGAAAGGGTGAACAATAATTAATTTGTAGTACCATTGGGGTGACCACCGACCGTAGTACCATTCTTTATATCTGCCGCTTATAGCAGGTCTGAATATTAAAGATCTTTTTTTTATGCTGACTGATCGGCGGTCGGCGGTCGGTGGTCGGCCGTCGACTCTATCACCACCCGCGTGCCACCAGGAAAAGCCGCTTCCCAGCTGAGCTTCCATCCGGCCATTTCGGCCCGGTTCTTCATGTTCAGCAGACCGTTGCCGCCCGAGGCCCTGGTAGTCCTGTCCGTTTTCATGCCGGATCCATCATCTGTGATGCTGATCCGCCAGTCATCATCGCTTTCCAGTAAGATCTTTACCTGTTTAGCTCCGCTGTGTTTTAATGCGTTCACCACCGCCTCCTGTATCACCTGGAACAGATGAAAGGCCTGCGTGGGCGGAAGTGAAACATCATTCACGATCGTTTCTTCAATATCAATATCGACGTTTGGATAACTCGGCTTCAGCCTTTTTGCAAAGATCTTCAACCGGTCGCTGATGGCTGTTAGTGTTAATGTGTCTTTATTCAAAGCCCATATCGTATCATCCAGTTGTGATACGATCGCTTTTGAATTGTTATGCAGTTCCTGCAGCGCAATGGCTTCCTGTCCGTTCTTATCACCAGGTTGAATAAAATCAAGATTGGAAGCGATCGACGCTGCATATGCACCAAGGTTATCATGCAGATCCGCAGCGATCCGCTTTCTTTCATTTTCTTCAGCCCGGGCAACAGCTTTGACGCCCGTTTCTTTTTCTTTCTCCAGCATTAATTGCGTTTTCAGTTTTTCCCTTCGGCGATAACTGACAAAAAGAATGTAGGAAATAATGGCAACGAATAATAATCCCGCGACTGTCAGATAGAACCGGATATTGTTCCGCGCGATATCCAGTTTTTGCTGAACGATGGTATTCTCTTTTTTCTGTACTTCATATTTCGTCTGCACTTCCGCTATAGCTTCAGCAGAATTTGCGAGATAGAAAGAATCTTTTGCAGAAATGATCTCTTCCAGCGTCTGTTGATACAGATCATTTTTACCCGCAAGTTTATAGCAACGCGCAAGTGCTTCATAGTAGCCCAATCGCAGATTGATATTATTGGTAAACGTTCTGCCTGTATTTACGGTATCCAGTGTATTACCCCGTTCCAGTGCGTATTTACAAAAAGCGATCGCCTTATCCAGTTGCCTGGTCTCTATATAAAAATCGATCAATGCGATATTGTCATCCACCCACATGCCTCCATCCCTTGTCTGTTCACGTACATTGATCATCTCTTTCAATGTTGCTTCAGCCTTATCGAACAGTTTAGCATGAATGTAGATCTGTGATTGCTTCTGTAATGAAATAGCAAGGCTTGATAAATTCTGAAGATCCCGGAACAGCCTGACGCCTTTTTCACTATAATAAATGGCAGAGTCATGCCTGCCAAGCAGGCTGTATGCCTCGCCCATGTTTGCATAAATTCCCGCCAGTACCGGCTGATAACGCGCATCCCGGGTTGAATAATTGGATGCCTTCCCGAACCATTCCAGCGCTACCCGGGGTGCGGACCGGCCAAGTGCTACAGAGCCGATCGTATTCATGTTGGTGCCGACGATCACAGAATCGCGATATCTTTCCGCATCACCGACGAGCTTGTATAGTACATCCAATGACTCTGCAAACCTTGACTTTCCTCCGAGATAAAGTGCTTTCTGCCTCGCCGCTTTGTAGTAAACAGCACGCGTATCAGTGCCCGCAACAGGGTTTCTTTCCAGCACGGGTTCGATCACTGCAAGGGCACTGTCTACCCAACCCCAGCGGTAAAGCGTATTGGCGGCGGCCAATTGCGCAAGATCTCTGCTTCGGTTGTCGCCAACCTTCGCTGAAAGTATCCTTGCTATGCCTGTGTAATAATCCAGTGTGTCCCTGTTAAGGCTCCTGTGTTCCTCGCAAAGATCCAGCACGGCTTTCAGCTTTGCTTTATCATCTTTGGCGGCATGTACACGCTGTTTGAGGCTGTCAATGATATGGGTCTGGGTAAAGGCGGAAGATCCCCACAAAAGCAGAACACCAATGATCAGGAGGCGGCACATACTTCTAAAATAGAGAATTGCCGGTATTTGCAAGAGGTTTGGGGTGGGAAATCTGAAGAAGTACATCAAATTGAGTAGGCGGGATCGCTGTCCGGCAACTTTTATCCTTGTCTGGGTGAGCCGGGAAAGATCCATATTGCTCCTTTAATCAGCACATCCGGCCAGCTCAGAAGATTCTTTTTAATAAAAAGATCTGAAGGAATTTTCGACTATCGACTTCAACGTATTTGTTATAGCAAAGTGTTTTACCATCGTTACTCCAGTTGACAGCACCCACCGGTTTGGAGTCTTCATCCGAACGGATGGTGATCCTTGAGGAAGAAGCAGTATTTACCTCAGTGATAAAAACGCTGTTATCGGCGATATAAGCGATGTGGTTGCCATCGGGGCTGAAATTGACCGGTCCCTGAATAGAGAACGCAAAAGTGGTGAGCTGATCGGGTTTACCTCCATCAGGTGATATGGTGAACAACTGAATAAAGCCTTTATTATCTTCAGCAAGAAATGCAATTCTTGATCCGCTGGCATTGGACCTTAACCAATGACGTGGCTGATCACTCACGCCTTTTTCTGTAAAGCTGATGCGGCGATGTATTAATCCAGGTGGCAAAGCTGGTCTTTCAGTAAGCGAGCCTTGTAGGGAAACTGTTGCTGCAAGTTGTAAAATGTTATCGGGAATATCAACAATGAAGATCTCCGTCTTGATTGTTCCATCCTTTTCCCGAAGATTTCCCTGGTAAGCGATAGCACGGCGCTGACGGGAACCATCTTTTTTCAGATAACCGTTACGGCCGATCCAGGTTTCATCAAAAGCTTTTTCTATTTCGTCAGAACCAGGCAGCGGACTGGATGTTACGTCTACCACCAGCATAGAGAACATTTCTCCATTGTTATTTTCCAGATCATTCACCGGCACAATGACCCTGATTCCGGGAACCATTATGCCGATCGTACGAAGGTCTTTTACCGAAGAATCAGTTTTCGCCATTTGCGCCAATATATGATCGTTGTACGTAAAACTGATCCATTCTCCATCTGCCGTCCAGGTATGCGCGTGTGTGCCACCCCGCAATGCACCATTTGTAAACGGCGGGATAATATTCCGCGCATCCATAAAAACGGGCACGCCCGGATTGGTGATATCAATGGCAACACCAGTACGCCTTGTGATCGTGTAGGGATTTTCTTGATTCGCATTCCGGATGCCATGGATGAACAAAACACGATCATCAACGGGAGAAAATGTAGCAGCACCAACGCCCGGACCAAAATCCGTCTGACCGGCTGTTTCATACAACTTAACGATCTCTCCGGTTTCAACATTCACCATTGCAATCAGACCTGTACTGCCGATCAAATGATCATAATTACGGCCATCATAAACGATCCATTGATCGTCTGGTGAAAAACACTGCGTGGAATTGAGGCAATGGCCGGCAGCGTCATGGGTTAATTGTATTTCCTTGAATTGCACAGACTGAACACTAAATGTTGGATGATAAAGCTACAACCGAACTCGCTTCAGATAAGCATTGATTTTATGCCAAGTTGTTCACGCAACCGGTCATACTTATATGATAACTGATCTATGTTGGTTTTCACCTCCGGTGAAAATAAACCTACTTTTCTTCTTGTGTTCAGACCGATTGGAAAATTTCTGGATTGAAGGAAATATTTTGCAGAGATGGGATATACATTGTGGATCACATCCATTGTGTCCGTCAGAAATTGTTGTACTTGTTTTACCTGCAAGCTATATTCCTGATTGGAAAAGTTGCTGGTGATCCAGCTGATCATCTCAGGAAAATAGTTACCCTGGATACACGAGAGGCCTGCGCAACCGCTTTCCATTGAGGCAACGGCATTAACCATAAAAGCATCGTACAGTTCAAAACTGCCGTGAGCTTTGGTCAGCATTACTTTTTGCATTACAGCTTCGAGATCGAGGCTTGTGTCCTTATAATAAACAATACGGTTTGTGTCTACAATTTGTTTCAGTAATAACGGCGATAATACCCTTTTATAGGGAACGGGGCATTCGTAAAAACCAAAGCGAATATTTCCTGTGAGGCTAAATAATTCAGCAACCTGTGATAGCAGGGTTTTGTCAGCATCGTTTTCGTTTGCAAGAATACTTGTGATAGCTACAACTGCTGTTATCCCGGTGTCATAAATACGTTTGCAAAAATCTGCTTGTTCTTTCAACGGACCGCAAAAAGTTCCCGTGCTAAAAACAGGAATCGCTCCCGCAACTTCTTCAACAACAAAAGAGGTGACCGCAATACGTTCTTCTTTGCCCAGTTCAAACATTTCGCTGGAAAGGCAGTTGGCAAATAGACCTGTTGCACCGGCTTCGATATAGTAATGTGTAAGCTTCGCAAGCGCGGTAAAATCAATTTCACCATTCTCATCGAATGGGGTCAGCATCACCGGGACAAATTTTCCTTTTCTCATCTGGTAGATTTTAGATCGTCTGCCTTGCTGGTATTGATCAGGACTCCAGCGAATACTTTGTATTCCTGCAACAATAATACGATATACTGAAATGAAAGATCATGATAACAACAGGAAAAAACATTATTTAACGATGAAAACCCCATACGCCCGGACTTCTCAGGATATAGCTTAGCAATATGAAGAAGCAGCGAAACAGCGGCGGGAAAGTGTATGATAAGATCTTGCGGGAAAGCTTTGAGAATCTGAGTCATATTCTGTTACATCATTTTTTTCCGGGACGGAAATCCTCCGCGGTAGCGCTCCCTCATACTATGCGTCAGCATATAAAAGAACAGGAGGCTGATGCAGTATTAAGGATAGAAGTGGATGGCGAAAAGGATTTTATCTTTCATCTGGAATTTCAAAAAGGTAACGACCGGAATATGGCCAAACGGATGGCTTCGTATGATTTTATGCTTCACCTGAAATACGATACAAATATCATTGGAATGGTTATTTATATCGGAGAGAAACCTCTGAGGATGGATGATACGGTCACCTTTAATAATAATTATTACCGCTGTGATGTAATAGATATAAGAAACATAGACGCTGAATTATTTTTAAAATCCGACAAGACGCGGGAAATAGTACTTGCGATTTTAGGCTCTTATAACATGGAGGATAGTCGAATAATTATTCAAAAAATATTAGCTAGGTTGCATGAGTTATTGCCTCACTCACCGGCGGAATTAAAAGACCGGCTAAAGGAGCTGGAGATTGTGAGTCAACTACGAAGTAAAATTATTCAGGAACAAATTTTAGAGGAGGAAAAAAATATGCCTATACACTTTGATATAAAAAAAGATCTCCGGTATCAACAGGGATTAGCTGAAGGAATGACAAAGGGTGTGCAAAAAGGTGAACGAAGAGGTAAGCGGGAAGGCAGGCGGGAAGGCCGTCTTGAAGGCCATCTTGAAGGCAAGCAGGAAGGAAAGGAGGAAGGTCGTCTCGAAGGCGCACTTACAACTGCTTTAACAATTGCAAAAGCTTTCTTAAATAGCGGTTATAGTATTGACGAAGTAAATAAGAATACGGGGATTGAACTCTCAGTGCTTCATCAGTTATTAAACACCCGGGATTGATCTGCATAATTTAAAGGAAATATCCGTGGCTGAAGCTTAGCCACAGCTACATTTATCAGCATAAAAATTTAAAACAGAAAATATGCCTATACATTTCGATATAAAAAAAGATCTGAGATACCAGCAAGGGTTTGCTGACGGACTGGTGATTGGTGAGGAAAAAGCCAGACAAAAACGTAAGGAACAAGGTCGTCTCGAAGGCGAACGTATAGCTATATCAAGAATTGCAAAATCACTTTTAAGTAATGGCCGTGATATTGTTGAAATAAGTAAAGTTATCGGCATCGACGTCTCAAAACTTAGAAAACTGATAAAGACTGGTTAAGAACAAGGGAAAGATGATCGTGTATCAATAAAAAAAGCCGCTTCTCATCGAAGCGGCCTTTCTATCTTTTTTCAACAAGGATTAGCCCAGAGCAACCCTTTTGAATTCTGTTACTTTCACATCACCTGCTTTTTTCAGGTACTCTGCAACGCTGATGCCGTTGTCTTTTACGAAAGCCTGTGCTGTCAGTGTATTCTCTTTAAAGAATGCACCGAGTTTGCCTTCAGCGATCTTAGAGATCATTTCCTCAGGTTTGCCAGCCATTTTAGGATCAGCTTTCATTGTCTCAACGATGATCGCTTTTTCGCGTGCTACTGTATCAGCATCAACGCTGTCAGCATCAACCGCAACCGGGTTCATCGCTGCGATCTGCATTGCAACGTCGCTACCAGCTTCAGCAGATTCTTTGCTCAGGCCAACCAGTACACCGATACGGTAAGCACCGTGAATATAAGAAGCAACGTAAGGAGCATTCACTCTTTCAAACTTAGTGATACCGATCTTTTCACCGATAGCAGCCAGTTTATCGTTGATCAGCGCAGAAACTTTTGTACCGTTTACAGATACTTCATTCAGTTCCTCTGCAGAGTTAACGTTGTTTGCGATCGCAGCATCGGCAATGCTTTGAACGAAAGCAACAAAATCAGTGTTTTTAGAAACGAAGTCAGTTTCACAGCTTACACAAACAACGATACCAGATTTGTGATCAGGAGTTGTTTGAGCAATTACCACACCTTCTTTCGCCTCACGGTCGCTTCTTTTTGCAGCAACTTTCTGACCATGCTTACGCAGCCAGTCGATCGCAGCTTCGAAGTCACCATTTGTTTCAGTCAATGCCTTGCGGCAGTCCATCATACCCGCACCAGTAGCCTGGCGCAGTTTATTGATATCTTGTGCACTAATTGTTACAGCGCTCATATGTCTAGTTATTTAAGTTTTATGAATGAGATTACTTGTTTAAGCGTTTAAAAGTTTAAAGGTTTAAAAGTTTGACCGACCGAAGTACTGCAAACCTTTAAACTATTAAACTTTTAAACTAGTAAACTTAAATTATCTTTTTCCACCGCCAGGACCACGGCCACCAGCTACACCACCGCCGGCACGACGACGTTGTCCGCCGCCCTGACCACCGCCAGCATTGTTGTTACCGCCACGGCCACCGCCGCCACGGTTTCCACCACGTCCACGACCACCTTCAGCCTGCGCTTCAGCTTCAAGACGTGCTGCTCTTTTTGCGTTGTCATCATCAGCTGTTTCATCTGTCTCGTCATCTTTTGCAGCCTGACGTTCAGCCAGACCTTCAGCGATCGCCGCAGTCAGATAGTTAACGATGATAGCGATAGATTTTGTAGCGTCATCATTCGCAGGGATTGCGAAGTCAACCTTATTAGGATCACAGTTGGTATCAACGATACCGAATGTAGAGATGCCCAGGCGTTTTGCTTCAGCAAGAGCGATATGCTCATGACCGATATCCACCAGGAACAAAGCAGCAGGTACACGGCCCAGTTGAGCGATACCACCCAGCACTTTCTCCATTTTATCTTTATCACGAGTCAGCGTCAGACGCTCTTTCTTGGTGATGCTGTCAAAAGAACCGTCACCCAGCATTTTCTCGATGCTCTGCATCTTCTTCACGCTCTTACGAACAGTGTTGAAGTTAGTGAGCATACCACCCAACCAACGCTCAGTAACGAAAGGCATGTTCACTCTCTTTGCGCACTCGCTCACGATGTCTTTCGCTTGCTTTTTTGTACCAACAAAGAGGATCTTTTTACCGCTGCGGGCGATCTGCTTCATTGCAGCTGCAGTTTCCTGCAGGTGCTCAACAGTTTTGTTGAGGTCAATGATGTGAATACCTTTCTTTTCAGCAAAGATGTAAGGCAACATCTTGGGATTCCACTTCTTTCTGAGGTGACCAAAGTGAACACCTGCTTCCAGAAGCTGCTGTTGTAAGGATGTATTATTTTCCATTTTCGAGTATTATAGTATTGAGTATGTTCCGGGCTTATCCCGGCTTTAAGCCGGGATCTCCCCAGAACAGAATATTAACGTTTAGAGAACTGATAGCTTCTACGAGCTTTCTTATGACCGAATTTCTTACGTTCAACAGAACGTGGGTCACGTTTCAGCAGACCGGCTGCTTTCAAAGCAGGACGGAATTCAGGGTTCAGTTCAACCAATACACGGGAAATACCGAGCATCGCAGCTTCTGCCTGACCTTTCACACCACCGCCGGTTGCATTGATCTTTACGTCATACTTACCAACCGCATCAATAGTTTTGAAAGGGCGCTCAACCTGGTTTTGCAGGTAAACGAGTGAAAAATATGTTTTATAGTCTTTATCGTTTACTGTGATGGTACCGTCTCCTTTAGAAAGGAATACGCGCGTCACAGCTTCTTTACGACGACCAACACCATTTTTTTGCTTTTCCATTATATATTATTTGGAATGTTTGAATTGTTTGTTTGGAGATCAGAATTTCAAATCCTTTGGCTGCTGTGCAGTGTGCGGATGCTGGTTACCAGCGTACACATACAGTTTCTTGTACATTTTGCGGCCAAGACGGTTTTTAGGAAGCATCCCTTTTACCGCTCTCTCGATCATCACTTCAGGACGACGTTTTTGCAGATCAGAAGCAGTTTCTTCTTTCAGACCACCCGGATAACCAGTGAAGTGATCATAGATCTTCTGGTTGATCTTGTCTCCAGTCAGAATAACTTTCTCCGCATTGATCACAATGATATAATCACCAGTGTCAACGTGAGGGGTGTAGTATGCCTTGTTCTTACCACGAAGGATCGCAGCAATTTTGGCACACATACGACCTACGGTTTGATTAGTACCGTCCACAACATACCAGTCGCGTTTAACGGTAGCCTCGTTCGCATGTTTGGTAGTGAAATGTAATTTGCTCATTTGTTTACTTTTTAATGCCGCCGCTATCCCGGCGACAAATGTTAAAAATTCCCAAGGTTTCTTTTGGGGTTGCAAAGATAAGACGACAGATAGGAGCACTCCAAATTTTCAGAAGGTTAATTTTAAATCACACCTTTACAACTTACTGATTTACAATAAAAATTTTGAACTTAAATTTTAATCGTTGTCAAAATGCAGATAGAACAGGAGAATTTCAGGAGTAAGATTATTGTTGCCAGCATTGCCTTTAAGTCCGGGGGTAGCCAGATGCTGAATATAGAAATTCAACAGTCAAAGCAACACGATAAAAGAGTCAAATACCCTTTTATTCATTGAAAATCATGAGGATAGTGACGTCCATGCGGCATAATCTGCCCACAAAGTCCGGCCAATTACTATATGGAGACATCTTTTGAGTTGCCTGGTATGGGATCCCGCACTTTCCTAAGCCTTCTCTACTACTATACGGTGAGGCGTGATATAGGTAATCTTCACTTCGACCTTATCCCCTTCTTTCAAACCTTCGGCATTTTCAAGTTTCGCCTGCATCTTCCCCGCAAACAGATCCAGGTATGCCGCATAGGGAGAAATACGGGTCACTGTCGCTTCCAGCGGCTTTTGCTGCTTATGCAACTCAACAGCCTGTTTATATTCTGGGATATAGCTGTGGGAGAACAGCTCCGCGTATAACTGATTCCGTTTTCCCAGGTTCTGGATACTGAAATTGATCACTTCATTCACTGCCTGCTCAGCTGGCGGCGCTTCCCATTTTGACAGACGAAGCGGGAAAAAGATATAGCTATCCCTCTCCTTGATCAGCCAGTCATCATCCACCTTTTTCAGATAACCGGCAAAACGGTTCTCTTCCACCGCCCGGTTCAGCAAGACCTCCAGTTGCGTGTTGTAAAGAAACTTTACATTATATGCCGTTTGTTTATCACCACGATCCGATAGTTTCAGCTGAAACTGGATATTATCTCCCACACGGAAATGGTGTGATTTTTTACCGTCGGGGCTTATTGTTTTACAATTGACCGACTTCATTTTACCCCCTTTCAGGTAGTCAATGGTTGCAAAATGTTTTTCGTAGTTGACAAACGTTATGTGTCCTTTGTAGATCTCTTCGCTCATGACGCAAATGTAGTACGATTGGCCGCGAATTAGCGCGAATGGTGTTTTACGGGGATGAATTATCTTTAAGCCAAAACTTTTACTTTCTTATTATGGCTGTATATCAACTGGGCCGGTCCGTATTCGGCGATCCGAAAAATGCGGGCAACCTGATGACCATTGAAGAAGCAAATGCCCTGCTGGAAGAATGGGTACCCAACGAACGGCTGCGCCTCCACATGAAGCAGGTTGGTGCGCTCATGAAGGCCTGGGCTATCGAAAAGGAAAATGCCGATGCTGCCACCGCATTGAAATGGGAACTTGCAGGTCTGCTGCATGATGCCGACTGGGAAAAATTTCCTGATGACCATTGCCGCGTCATTATCGAAGAACTGGAACGCCGCCAGATAGATCCCGATGTTATTCACTGCATCGCCTCACATGGCCCAAAGTATTTTGGTGTGGAACCGGAAAATACGATGGATAAAATGATCTATGTCTTTGATGAACTCAGCGGGCTTGTGCATGCATATAGCCTGATGCGCCCCGGTGGCTATGATGGCATGGATATAAAAGGCGTGAAAAAAAGACTGAAAGAGAAGAGCTTTGCCGCAAACGTAAACCGGGATGATATCACCGATGCCATCTCGCGCATTAACGTTTCACTGGAAGATATTATTCAGTTCATCATCGATCATCAGCCTGTTGTTAAATGATCCGTTTTCCTGATCACATATATTCACAAAAAAAGATAGGGCCGTCATCAGACGGCCCTATCTTTTTATCCTGTAAAAACTTAAAGTTTTGTCAGCTTATAAGAGTTATTAATAAAATCAACCGTGATCTTATAATTACCCGCTGTTTCAGGGCTTGGAATGTTCTGTCCTTCCGGAACCAGCGTACCGCCAAGTTTGATTGTCGTCACCGTATTATCCTGCACACCGAATTTCTTACCCCAGTTTCCGTTCTCTGGCAACAGTAAGTATTCTTTACCACTTGCCAGCGCTAGTGAAGCGATCTCAAATTTGGTTGAATTCAGCCTGGTGAATTGCTGCGACGGTGTTGGAACAGGATTGCTCCAATCACCGGGTGTTGCATTGCCGACGATGAACAATGCAGATGGCAGTCCATGTTGTTGTGTGAACGGAGTTACGGTGAATTTACCGGTCTGGAAGTTCACAATGATCTTATACCAGCCTGAAGCCGTTGGGCCAGGGAAGTTTTGAGGAAGACCGTAACCAAAATCACCACCTTCATTCAGACCTGGAACGGTGTTGTTTGTTACAGAATATTTCTTATCCCAGTTTCCGTTTTCAGGTAACAGGAGAAATTCTTTTCCGCCAACAAGATCAAATATGCCACCGAAAGTTGTTTCATCGATACGCGTCAGCTCCTGCGCGGGAGTCGGAACCGGGTTAGCCCATTCGCCTTGTGTTGCACTACCAACGATGAAGAGCTTGCCAGAAGTCGGCAGCTCCACTTTAGGTGGTATTTTGTACGGAGTCATCCGGATCTTGAGAATGTTGGAAGCGAGACGTTCGTTATTATTCAAGTAAGACGAAGTCACTTTCACATCCATATCAACCGGTTTGTTGAATTCGTAGCCGAATCCAAGCAGCAGGTTATTCAGTTCTTTTGCGAGATAAGAAGTGCTCAGCACACCGCTGATCTCTTTCGATACAGCTTTCGCAAAATTCTTTCCGGTTGAATCGATCTCGATAATGTATTTGATATTGCTGCTGTCTGTCGCATAATCAGGGTAGGTCCAGTTAAGCGTAAGCGCAGTCTTGTTTGAATCTGCGGGAGCCGCAGCGATCGTTGTGGCAGAAGCGGAAAGCACGGGTGCTTTACCATTGCCATAATGTGGCAGGCTGTCCACTTTATCACAGGCCACAAAGCCCGTAGCGATCAACGCCGCCAGTGACAATTTTTTTATGAATGATTTCATAGACACAATCAGTTAGTTGGGTTATAATTTAGTTACAGTGAATTTTCCTCTCTGGAAGTCAACCACGATCTTGTAGTTACCGTTAGCTGCAGGTGCCATCAGGTCACCACCTTCTGCTTTGAAATCATCACCATTTACATTGTTGGCGTTATTGGAACCGGTAAATCCGTATTTCGCGCTCCAGCTTCCGTATACAGGCAGCAGCAGGTATGACTGACCACCGTTCAATGCGATATTTGGCAATTCATACAAGGTTGGGCTTACCTGGGTGAACGTCTGCGAAGCCGGGGCAACATCCGTAGGGCAACCGCACTGCCATCCCGCAGGTGTTGCGGCGCCGGTGATGTACAATTTGCCGGATGCCGGAGGTGTCACTTTAGGAGGAATCGCATACGGAGTAACTTTAAACTTCAACACATTTGACAGAAGCGCCGCAGAGTTATTCGCAAGGTTTGATTTCACACGGAACTCAATATTGTGTTCCATACCTGGTTTCAGCTGCAACTGGTTCAGCAGGTAGTCATTCAACACACCTTGTGTCAGGCTTGTTGAAAGATTGGCACTGATACCGATCGTCTGGCGGTTTGGGTTAGTGAAGTTTGCACCGGTGGTATCAATTTCTATGAGGTAAGAAACGCTTTGAGAACTTACACCGGTGTTAAATTTATAATCCGGGTTGGTCCAGTTTAATTTGATCCCTTCTTTTTCACTGTTCGCGAAACTCAGCGGGATAGTACCGGTAACAGATGAGGTCAATACAGGTGATGTGCCACCTTCATAAAAGACCTTATTCTCATCTTTTGTGCACGAGCCGGCTGTTATCGCAACAAGCCCAAGCGCAGCAATCAGTTTATTGAATCTTGACATGTCAGTTTATTTAAACGGTGGTTAAATTAATAGTCCAGGTTTTGTGTGAGCTTTGGATTTGCCGTCCTGTTCTCTGCAGGGATCGGGAAGATGTTGTATCTGTCATTAACCGCACTTCCGGTTGCAATGCCCCCTTTCCATGGCCAGAGATAAGTTCCGCTTGTCAGCAGGCCATACCTGATAAGATCAGTTCTGCGATGACCTTCCCAGTACAATTCTCTTGCTCTTTCATCCAGGATAAACTGCAGGTTCAGCTGAGCGCTTGTAATGTTACCGCTTGTGTTACCGTACGCACGCTGACGGATATTGTTGATATACGTTACGGCTGTTGCATTGTCACCGCCTGTACCTCCACGGAGCACGGCTTCCGCATAGATCAGGTACATTTCGGATAAACGGAATACAGGAAAATCGATATCAGAGAAATCTTTTGTCGGATCGGATACTGGCGCACCATCTGAGCGCACATTTCTCCATTTTGCCACATGGAGGCCATTGGCGAAATTGGTGACATCGCTGATCGCAACCTGTGTTGGAGATGTACCAAAATTTGGCGTGGTGAACAGCGCTCTTTTATCAGTACCACCACTCAGATCGGAAAATTTATCGGCCAGTCCTTTTGTTGCACGGTAGCCATACCAGCCACCACCCATTCCATAATAACTGAAGTCATCGCCAGCTGCACCATGTGCAAGGAAAGTAGTGTTGCCATAAGCTTGTGTTTTCAAGCCATCGCAATTGATCGCGAACAGGAACTCGTCTTTGCGTTTGTCATTATCCGCCATGAACAGCTGCGCATAGTTGTTTTGCAATGAGTATCCACCACCGATCGCCTTCTTTGCATAGGTGATCGCTTCTGTCCATTTTGGCGTACCTGTGTAAACCTGCGCATTGAGATAAAGGCGCGCCAGCAAAGCCCAATCAGCACCCTGGTCAACGCGTCCGTATTCAATTGTCTTCACAGTAGCGAGCTGTGTTTCGACCGCAAGAAGTTCAGATTCGATATACTTGAACAGGTCGGCCCTGTTGATCTCATTTGGAAGATCAGTGCCCACCAGGTTGTCTTCGGTGATAAAAGTTGATTTGCCAAAAAGATCCATCATTACCCAGTAATTGAATGCTCTGAGGAATCTCACTTCTGCCCTGCTCTTCTTTATATCGTCAGCTTCAGCTCCTGAGATGCCTCTGGACGCCAATTTATCATCAGCTGATTCCCGGAGGTATTCATTGATCAGTGTGATATTGTAGATCGGTCTGGCATAAATCCCTTTCAGGAAAGGATCCTCAGAATTCCATCTCATGGCATGAAAGTTCTGGATCGTCTGGTCATTCCATGCAACCACCGCCTCATCGGTGGGAAGCTCCTGGCAGTTGAAGAACATACGGATGAATGCTACCTGTGAGCCTTCATCGAGACCACCGCCGATATCCGGCTGACCCGCGGGACCCTGGTTACCTGTAATGGACAACGTGCCATAAATTTTCGCTAACACACTTTTGTATCCTGCAGCACTCGCATACACCTTTTCCGATGTCAGGTCATTCTGAGGAAACAGGTCCAGCTTTTTTGCGCACGAGAAAAGGATCACGGGAAGCAACAAAGCGGGAATGAATTTTATGAACTGCTTCATATAGTAGAATCGTTTAAAAATTAGAAATCAAGATTAGCACCGATTGAGAAAATTCTTGGACGAGGATAGATGTTGTTATCTACACCGCTGTCACTTGCGCTCTCAGGATCAAGTCCTTTGTATTTGGTTGCCACAAAGACGTTCTGAACGTTTGCTGATACCCGGAGATTCGCCTTTTTGCTGAATACCTGTCCGAAGTTGTAACCGATGTTAATGTTATCCAACCTGAAGAAAGATGCATTCTGAATATAATAATCCGAGAGATACTGGTTGTTGTTGAATTTTGTATCGAAGTAATTCACTGAAGCATTACGGATGATATTGATCGGATCCTGCAACGCACGCAAAACGCCTCCGTTAGAGAAGAAGTTATTGTAAAGGTAGTTACCAAACGTTCCGTGACCGGTCAGGCCCAGTGACCATTTATCATACGTAAGTTCTGTGCTGAAACCAAGCAGTACATCAGCAGCTGGTTTTTTGTACAGGTAACGGTCCGCATCGTTGATGTTTCCGTCGCGGTTGATATCATCATATAAACCTTCGATCGGTTTACCCGTTTGCTGATCATATACCTGTTTGTATACGAAGAAAGTGTAAGGAGAATAACCAACCACGTGTTTACCGATATTATTACCCGTACCGCCGGAGATACCGCTCACAGGAATACCCGTGAATGAAGGATCTGTTTGTTTCAGCAGGTTGGTGATATCAAACTTCTGGTAAGTATAGTTGAACCCTAAACTCCATGTCATGCGCTTGTTCTGAACCGGGATCGTATTTACGCTTACTTCCACACCTTTGCTTGTGATATTACCCACGTTGGTTACGAGTTGGATATCGAAGTTTGAACCAGGCGCAACAGGTACCGCACTCAGGAGGTCTTTTGTTTTCTTCTGGTAAACATCAACCGCACCGGAGATCCTGTTGTTCAGGAAACCGAAGTCAAGGCCAATGTTGCTGGTGGTAGTAGTCTCCCATTTCAGGTCCTTATCATATGCGGCGGGTCTCAGGAAAGAGTAGTAGGTGCTGCCGAACATATATTGTGCAGAACCAGTGCTCTGAGAATATCTTGGGAGATAGTTATAGTAACCGATCCCATCCTGCTGGCCGGTGATACCCCAGCCCAAACGGAGCTTCAGCTCACTAACAGTATTGGATGCGGGGAATAAAACATTCTTCACTTTCCAGGCAGCAGCCACTGCAGGGAAATAACCGATCCTGTTGTCTTTTGAGAATTTTGAACTCGCGTCACGACGGAGAGAACCGGTGAGCAGATAATCGTCCCAGATAGTGAAGTTCACCCGGCCAAAATATGATTCGAGACGATACTGTGGTTTGTCTGTTGCAAACACAGGAACAGTTCCCGGAATGGTGTCTTTAGGTCCTGTACCACGCTGAGAGAACGACGCGAAGTTCGTTACGTTCGTAATAAAGTCCTGGTAGCTGTGACCGAGCAGCACTTCCACTTTGCTGCGAAGGCTTTTCACTTCTTTGCTATAGGAAAGCTGCACGTCAAACAGGTAGTTCTTTTTCTGCTGTTCGTAGTGTGTCACGCGTCCGTGATAGAGATAGTTGATTGCCGAAAGAGAATCATAAATATCATCACCTGATCCTTTTGCTATGTCCGCACCAACATTGAGCAATACATGCAGATCAGGGAAGAAATGAAGTTTGTAATCAAGATTCACGTTACCGATCAGCCTGTTCACGCCCGAAGTATTATCACGCTGTTCCAGCATTGCAAGCGGGTTGCGGTTAGCAAGTGCAACGGCGCTGTCATTTGGCTGTCTCCATTCGTAATATCCACCGAAGTTCACGGAATGGCTTGCTTTATCATAAACAGGTTTGGTTGGATCGAAAGTAGCAGCACTACCAACCGCGCCTTCGTCTGCAAAACGGTTATCCGTATGGCTCGCTTTCAGCGCAAGGTTTACTGACAGGTGGTCGTTGAAATAGCGCGGAGTCAGGTTTAATGCAGCTGAATAACGATTGAATGAGTTTGTTTTCAGAATACCGTCCTGTTTCAGATAACCCAGTGAAGCACGGAAAGGCATATTGCCGAGCATACCGCTTGCACTGATGTTATTGTTTGTGCTGAATGCATTCCTGAAGATCTGATCCTGCCAGTCAGTATTTGCATCACCCAACTGGTTTTTAAATGCGTTATTCCCAGTCAACGCGGCCTGTTCATTTACGATACTTCTTACCTGGTCTCCGGTGAGAACATCAACTTTTTTAGGCAGTGTTGAGAGAGAGAATTGAGTATTGAAATTGAATTTCAGTTTTCCCCTTGCTCCTTTTTTGCTGGTGATGATGATCACACCGTTTGATGCACGGGAACCGTAAAGAGCTGTTGCAGACGCATCTTTCAATACGCTGATCGACTCGATATCATCCGGGTTGATCGTATTGAGCAGGTTTGCTGAACCAGGCAGGCCGTTGCTTTCAACAGGCACACCATCGATCACGATCAGCGGGTCATTACTTGCATTCAGTGATGCATTACCGCGGATCCGGATCCGGCTTCCGCCGCCGGCAGAGCCGCCACCAGTCGTGACCTGCAGACCAGCCACTTTACCCTGGAGCAACTGCTCGGATGAAGCAATGTTTCCTTTCTGGAAATCTTTTGAAGTGATAGAGGTAACCGAACCGGTAAGATCACTTTTCCGGCGTGTACCATACGCGATCACCACTACTTCACCAAGTGAAGTGTTGTTGATATCCATCTTTACATCAATGGTCGTACGGTTATCAATGTTCACTTCCTGGGTGCCATAACCCACAGAAGAGAACTCCAGTACATTGGCTGAAGCCGGAACACTCAGGCGGTATGTACCATCCGTTCCGGATTGTGTTCCTGTAGATGTTCCTTTGACAACTATATTGACCCCTGCGACTCCTGCGCCATTGGCATCAGTCACTTTACCGGAGATCACCTTGTCTTGAGCGAAAGAAAAGAGAGAGAGGAATAGCATTACAAATGCTAACAATGCCTTGAGCAATTTTTTGCAGGACATAAGCAATCGTTAATTGTTAAGCGAATCAGTTTCGTTACAAAATACACAATGTGTATTTAGCACACAATGTTAGTGTATTTTTTTTTCAGGAAAAAAATTTATTTTTTCCAAACTCAGGCCCTCATTGTATTTCAGGCAACAAGCGGGCGCTGAGTGCTGCTTTTACGGCGCGCAGTTTTACGTTTGAATTCAGGTTTCAGCTTGTACAGCTTGCCCGGGCGATGCGGCACATCTTCCTCCATTTCATCGAGATCGATAAGCCAGTCCTTGATAGCGATCTTCTTGCGGAAGTTTCGGCGGTCAAGGCTTACGCTTAAGATCGCTTCATACAGTTCCTGCAATTCGCGCAGGGAGAATTTTTCAGGCAACAAATTGAATATCACCGGGTGTTCCATCACCTGTTCCCTCAATCTTTCCAGGCAGGTATCCAGGATGCTTTTGTGGTCAAATGCCAGCTTTTTGATATTCTTCACCGGGTGCCAGTGCAGGTCGTTATTATTCAATCTTAATTTCTGATGTTTTGCATCTATTAAAGAATAATAAGCCGTGGTAATAACCCTGCCCGACGGGTGCCTGTCTATACTTCCGAAAGTATGCACCTGCTCCAGGTATACATCTTCCATTCCCGTCCTTTCCTGTAATATACGGTAGGACGCGCTGTCGAGATCTTCGTCCGGACGGACAAGATCACCAAGAAGAGAATAAAGATTGGAGAATTCTTCCAGGTCGGACTTGATCACCAGCACCTTCAGTTCTTTATTTTCATAGCAGAAAATTACACAGTCGACAGATACGGCAATGTTGAAATAATCAAGGTGACTTATCTTTTCAAGTTCCGCGGTTTTTAAATTCGTGCCTTTGGCCATAAGAGTTGATTAAAATCGTTAAGGGATCATGATCTTGATATACTGGTGCTGCCGGTTGGATTCGATCTTCAACAGGTAAACGCCGGCTGCCAAATTATTGATTTTATCAGAAAGGGATATCCTGTGTTCTCCTGATCCCAGCGTTGAAGCAAAAATATTCCTGATCAGCTGTCCCTGCATTGTATGAAGATCTGCCTTTACCTGCGCCGCCTGCGGCAATTTGATACGCAATACGGAAGCTGGCGAAGCGGGATTCGGGTACACCAGCGCTGCCAGCCGGTCAGCGGCAGGGATATCTATGTCAGTAACAGGCGTGGTCACTGCATTTACAATGTTCTTGCTCAGGTATACATGATATTCACCCGCCTGCAACGGAATGGACTGCAATGCACCGGTGGCTGTGATCGTGGCACCGGTCAGGTAATCATACCAGGTACCGGCAGAAGGAAAGCTCACGTTTGCCGTTGCCTGCGCCACATCCAGGTTGGCTACCACCAGCGCGCTGAGATCGGCTGAAGTGATCTTGAAATATTTCACGGCTGCATTAAGACTTGAACTGAAGTCTGTGCTATTGAACATCGCAGCCTGCGTTGTACGCAACTTGATCAGGGCTGCAGTTACCTCAAATAAACGTCGTCTCTTACTGTCCTGCATATACTGCCAGCGTGGTTCCTTTGGCGTAAGCTTACAGCTCTCGTTGCCATAAGGCTGCGGGATCGTATTATCAGGGCAGGCAAAAATGGATTTATCATAACCTCTTTCACCGAACTGCCAGATCATTTTCGGACCAGGTACGATGAAGAACAGGCTGGACGCCGCTTCCATTCTTCTCAGTGCGATCGAATCATTTTTCACTGAATAAGCTCCATTTACATTTCCATATGTAAGGTTCTTATACATCAATCGTTCTTCATCATGGCTTTCCATATAACCTACAAGGCGTGGGTTGCTGAACCCGTGGCCGGAACTGTTGTACACAATTCCGGAAAGATCCGATTTATTACCATCGTGATATCCCATGGTTGCTTCATTGAATGCCACATTCGGGCCCTTGCCTGACCAAAGCAGGAAACCAAGATTCTGCAGGGTCTGCTCTTCATTGGCGGCAGCAAGATGTTCAAGAATGATATAGGCCGAAGGAAAATTCTTCCAGATCGTATCGCCATAACTTCTCAGGATATCCACGCGGCTTTGATCGTATGCGCTGAACTGACCATCATCAGTGGATGCTTTTTGCGTAAGTCCCTTGGTGAAGTCCATCCGGAAACCATCCATTTTATATTCGCGCATCCAGAAATCAAACATGCGTGTCCAGAAATATTTTGTGGCAGCGCTTTCATGATTGAAGTCGTTCCCAAAACCAAATGCATGCGGCTGCACAGGGTTCAACCAGGGATTGTTGGCAGCAGGGCGGTTTTGTCCGGCATCCCAGTAAAGCTGCGCAAGCGGTGATTGATTATAAACGTGGTTCGGCACCACGTCCATGATCACAGCGATCTGTTTGCTATGACATGAATCGATAAATTCTTTCAGCTTGTTCTTTGTACCATAATATTTATCAGGTGCGAAAGAAAAAGAAGGATTATAACCCCAGCTGTCATTTCCTTCAAATTCTGTCACCGGCATGAGTTCGATCGCGTTGATCCCGAGACGCTGAATATAACTCAGCGTATCGATCATTGTCTGCCAGCTGTGCGCATCAGTGAAATCACGGATCAGTGTTTCATAAATGATCAGGTTTCTTTTATCTGCGCCGGTAAAGGAATTGTTCTTCCAGTTGTATGCCGGTGCGGCAGTTTGAACGATGCCGACGATTCCGCTTTGTCCCGCCGGATATGCTTTAAGATTCGGATAAACCGTTGCGGGAATACCACCATCATTTGCCGGATCAAGCACTTTCTCTGTATAGGGATCGGCAACTTTCAATGTACCGTCCACGAGGTATTGAAAAGCATATTCTGTTCCGGGTGTGAGGCCATCGACCTGTAGCCACCAGTAATTGCCGTCCGGAGTTTTTTTCATTTGATTGGAAACCTGTTCCGTCCAGTTATTTCCCGGAAACTCACCGATCACACTTACCCGGTTCTTGCCTGGCGCGTATAAGACAAGTACTACAGAAGTATTGCCCGGAAGATAATTGATGCCATCCCTCACACCGGAAGGAAGGGGCGCAACAGTGATGCCGCCGTTTACAAAGAACTTCACTGAGTCTTTTACGGTAGTTGCGCCATCAACCGCTTCTGCGATGATGGTGGTGTTACCACTCGCCGTTAATGTTGGTGTTGCTGAAATGGTCGTTGCCGCGTTTGCTGTTTGAATCAGCGTTCCATTCAGGTAAAGGTTCAGCGTCACGGGCTTATTTGAATTGGCGGTCAGCGCGATATTATCGTTGACAACTTTTGTAATTGATTCCGGCGCGGGAACGAATGTGGGCTGAAATGGCGGCACAGTAAAGCGCACGGCTGCACTGGAAGTATATACAGGAATGAACATATCGCTACCATCTGTATTCGCTGCTTTTTTTACCTGTCCTGCATCGGCATTTGCATCACGGAAAAGAATACCGATCTTCTGAATGGTCTCACCTGCCGGTACACCAAAAAAAGAACGGATATTGTTGATAGTGAATTGATATTTATTGTTGCCAAGCGAAGTTGCTTTCAGACCCGGGGTAGCACTGCCCCAGGCACCGCCAACCGTTCCATTGACGTATAGCCATTGCTGCCCACCGTTATTACTGAGATTGGTAGTTACACCAATATGAACATATACATTGTCGGGATTACCATAATTATTTAATCCCTGGTTACCTTTGGTGGCATCCAGCGTGATCGTGATATTGTCATTGTCTTTGGGAAAAAGCGGCGTCCAGGTCAGTAACTGCGCAGACGATAATACAGGCACACAGAGCAGGCCGAGGAGGCCAAACAGCAATCGTTTCATAAACAAGTTGTTTTAGGTGTCGGTCCTGAAAACAGGGTCTTCAAAACTAGCAAACGTAAGTGAAGATAGGGAATATGTACTTAAAACACATTAGAATTTTTACAGTCAGCCTGCTCATTCCGGTCAGCTCTGCGTAAGCACCCGCAGATTCCGCCGATGTGTTATTCTTTGATAGAACCTGGTGATCTCCGATAAACAGCATACGGCATGTTGCGGATTGCAAGATCACGCATGCGGGCGGAGGCAATCCGCGTAATCTGCGGAATCAATTCAAAGCATTTGCTTTATCCCATAGATATTTCCCTGATCCAACGATAAAATCTGCGTTATCTGCGGGATTAAACCACTTCCTTCATTGTACCTTTACCCTGAAACAGAATGATATGTACACCCAGGATAACACTAAAGACCTTCAGAAAAAAAGCCTTTCCCTTTTAAAAAGCAGCGCGACCCATTCCGTGCCCGTTGATCATGCCGAAGAACTGCGCGATGTATTGCGGTTTCATGAGTACCGTTATTATGTCCTCAACGATCCACTGATCGCTGACGGTGAATATGACCAGCTTTTTAAGGAACTGGAAAGACTGGAAAAGGAAAATCCGGGGATCATGAAAGCCGACTCTCCTACCCAGCGGGTTGCGCGCGGGCTGACCAAAGATTTTCCTTCAGCGCAACACCTCGTGCCGATGCTGTCGCTGGACAATTCGTATAATTCAGATGACCTGGTCGATTTTGACCGCAAAGCCCGCGAGCTGACCGGTTTGACGGAGATCGAATACTGTGTGGAACCAAAGTTTGACGGCGGAAGCATTTCACTGATCTACGAAGATGATCTGCTTGTCCGGGGCGCAACAAGAGGCAATGGCGTTGAAGGTGATGAGATCACGACCAATATCAAACAGATCCGTTCCATTCCTTTATCTGCAAAATTTTCAACCTACGGAATTCAGACCGTAGAGATCCGGGGTGAAGTACTGATCAATAAAAACAATTTTGCAAAATATAACCAGCAACTGGTTGAACAGGGACTTACTCCATTAGCCAATCCGCGTAATGCGGCTTCAGGTACCCTGCGCATCAAAGATCCTGCGGAAGTTGCAAAGCGGGGCCTCGAAGCATTCGTTTATCATATCAGTTATTATACAACGCCCGCTACAAAAGAATTACCCTTCACCACGCATTCCCAATCGCTGGCCATCTTGTGGGAGCTGGGTTTCCGCAGCCCAAAGAAAGAAAAGAAAGTCTTTAAGGGCATTCAGCAGGTGATCGATTACTGTAATGAATACGAACAGGGACGCGATGATCTTCCTTATGAGATCGATGGTATGGTGATCAAAGTAAACGATCTTGAATTGCAGGATAAGATGGGAATGACCTCCCACCACCCGCGCTGGGCGATCGCTTATAAATTCAAAGCGCGGCAGGCAACAAGTAAATTGCTGGGGGTGGAATTCCAGGTTGGGAGAACAGGTTCGATCACGCCGGTGGCGAAAATTCAACCTGTTCCGATCGGCGGTGTAACCGTTTCATCCATTTCATTGTTCAATGAAGACGTGATCAAGGAAAAGGACCTGATGATCGGGGATACTGTGCTGGTGGAACGAGCCGGAGATGTGATCCCCTATATCGTAAAATCAATGGCTGAATTGAGAAAGGGGGATGAACAGCATATTCAGTTTCCCAAAACATGCCCGGTTTGCGACAGCAAGCTATTCAAAGAAGAAGGCGAAGCCGTGTGGCGTTGTATCAATATTGAATGCCCTGCGCAGGTGGTCGAGCGCATCATTCACTTCAACAGTAAAGATGCAATGGATATCCGCGGCTTTGGTGATGCAAACGTGCGGAAGTTTTATGATCTTGGTTTATTGACAGATATACCAGGCATCTATCGCCTGGATTTTGAAAAGATCGGTACGCTGGAAGGCTTTGGGAAAAAATCGATCGACAACCTGCAGGCTGCAATAGAAAAATCAAAGACACAGCCGTTGCACCGGTTGATCTTTGGACTTGGCATCCGCTTCGTGGGCGAAACCACCGCAAAGACGCTCGCACACGCAGTATCACATCTGATGGATTTCACGAAATTCAGCAAGGAAGACCTGCTGAACCTGGAAGATGTGGGACCAAAAGTTGCCGGCAGCATTCACCATTTCTTCAGCAATGAAAGCAATCTTCACATGCTGCAGGAGCTGGAGTCTCTTGGTTTATCATTGAAGAACGAAAAGAAAAGTCAGCCGGCCGGTGGCGGCAGTCTTGCAGGACAAACATTCCTTTTCACCGGTACATTACCTACCCTGAAAAGAAATGAAGCGGAAGAAATGGCGGAAGCACAGGGTGGAAAGATCGTGAGCGGTGTGAGTGCGAAGCTGAATTATCTCGTTGTTGGCGAAGATGCGGGAAGCAAACTGGAGAAAGCGAAAAAGATCAATACGATTAAGATCATATCGGAAGCCGAGTTTCTTTCTTTGATAGGAAAAGGTAATTGATTGATCAAAGTCAAAATTCAAAAGTAAAAAGTAAAAAACCGGTCGTTTATAAAGGGAGAACAAGAAAATTTTTAAAATAAATTACT
>QFQQ01000078.1 GCA_003243445.1 Citrobacter freundii | reverse complement strand
CTTATTACACCCGGATTGTTGAGATCAGTGGAATTCTGTCCTGCTCATTGAAGAAAGACAAGTTGCTATTATCGATGTTCATCCCATTCATCCTCTCTTCAATTACAGGAAAGTAGGATAAATGGGAGTTTGCTCCCAGTATAGCCTCTACATCTTTTTATACATAAGGCTTATTATCCTCCTAATCCCAATAATCCAATAAAATCCCCGTTCAGGCAGCGGGACAACAAAACTCCGACATCGACCATCCTCCATCAACCATCCAATCCCCGATTCACCGGCAAAATCCCTCCATTCACTGGCTCAAACACCCACTTCACACACTTGGAGATTGCACATGATGTATCTCATCATTACCTTTGCACCATCAAATTTGAGCAACGTACAGTACTGAACAAAGGGCGACAGATCCGACACTTCTTCGTAACGATTCTTAGTGTTTTTCTCCTGCGGCTCAAGTGAAAAATCAATTATAAAACCTAAATAGTAAACAACATGAAACATGATGTAATGGAGTCTTTTATCCAGGTGGATCCTGATGTATTGAAGACATTATTGACAGAAGTAAAAGAAACAGTGGCTAACTACATTCAATTGCCGGTAGAGCGTGAAAAAGAGTTCGGAACGGTGGATATGTGGAAGATCCGCAGAAATGCAAAAAGCGCAAGCTCACAGGTAAGAAGGTAACAACTTTCTTACCTTTTTCTTTTCCTCCCAGGTCGTCTTGCCTGTATTCCTTCCACCATATAGGGTGCATTCGCAAACATTAGCGGCCATTCGTACACTATTCGTGTAAAAACAAAACCCGTCCTGCTCGGGGCAAAACGGGTCGTTTATATTTTCGGAAGTCTTTCTTACATGATGTCCATTGCCTTTACGAAAGCGGTAGTCTGGAAAGGCAGGATCAGCGTCAGCCATTCCCAATGACCAATAATTGCAGCGATCAAAGCAGCTGTAGACGCAAAAAATACCAGCCACCAGAGTCCTTTGTACTTTTTTTTCTGTTCCATGAATTGTGGGTTTAGTTTACTGCCGGTTCCCGGCAAAGGCGCTGCAAAAATAAGCGGCGGGGCTTAAAAGAAAAAATGCTTTTTTAGCGCTACCTTTTGCCACCCATGGTTCGCTTTTTGTTTACTAAATGCCTGTTTTATAATAAGGACCCCAGAAATTTCCGGGCATTCTTTCAAATAAATATGCGAACCTTGCATGTTTTATTATACTTTCGTAAATAATGTGTTCTTACGACACGAAGACTATGGCATTAAAGACAGAACCAGCGATTGCAATGAACCTTCAATTTACCCTTCGATTTCATACGTCCTTCGGCGAAAGTCTGTGGCTCTCCGGAAACATCGCAGCCCTCGGCAACGATGATCCGGCCAATGCCCTTATATTGGAATACCTCGATAATGATCACTGGCAGGTGAACATTGGTATCAGCCCCAAAGAATGGCCCGCCGATGGACTCCGCTATAAATATTTTCTCAAAAACAAAGACGGCGAAGTGATCAGTGAATGGGGACATGACCGCGAACTGGCCAGCATCCCGAAACATACATCGTCCATCGCCCTTTCAGACATTTGGAACCACGCCGGCGAATATGAAAATGCTTTCTTTACCGCTGCATTTAAAAACGTTCTGCTGAAAAGCAACTCGCCCAAAACAAAACCTAAAGCACCCCGCAAGTATACACATATCTTCAAAGTAAAAGCCCCGTTGCTGAATAAGCATGAAGTGGTTTGTTTGCTCGGAGGGACTGATAGTTTGGCCAATTGGTCGAAGGAAAATCCTGTGTTACTTGCAAAAGAAGGCGATTGGTGGATCGCTTATGCAGATCTGAGTACCGCACATTTTCCTGTAGCTTATAAGTACGGCGTTTATCACACAAAGAATAAACAATTCATCGGTTTTGAATCAGATGATAACCGTTTGCTGCATGGCGATAATCTTGATCCGCAACGCCTCACTGTGCTACATGACGGATTCGTGCACCTTCCCAATAACACCTGGAAAGGTGCCGGTGTGGCCATCCCTGTATTCAGTCTGAGAACCAGGAACAGCTTTGGCGTTGGTGAATTCAATGATATCAAATTGCTCGCCGACTGGGCAAAAGAGACCGGTCTTTCGCTGATACAGTTGTTACCGGTGAATGATACGATCGCTACCAATACATGGACGGATTCTTATCCCTACGCAGCGATCTCTGCATTTGCATTGCATCCGTTGTATGTAAACCTTGCTGCAATTGCAGGAAAGGCGCATGCTTCAAAGCTGACTCCGTTAAAGAAAAAGCAACAACAACTGAATGAACTGGCGGAAGTGGACTATGAAGAAGTATTGAAATTCAAACTTGCTTCTTTGCGTGAATTGTATGAAGATCTTGCAAAAGAATGTTTTGCTTCCGAAGATTACCAGCAATTCTATAATGAAAATCAACACTGGTTAAAGCCATACGCGGTGTTCTGTTATTTCAGGGATAAATTCAATACATCCCATTATGAGGAATGGAAGACCAACAGCGTATATAAGGCCGCTGATATAGATAAACTTCTTGCTGCAAAATCTCCGGCAAAAAAGGAGATCCTCTTTTATTGTTTTGTGCAATACCATCTGCATCTGCAACTGAAGGACGCAGCAGATTACGCACATAAGAAAGGTGTGGTGTTGAAAGGTGATATCGCCATAGGCATCTACCGCCATGGCTGTGACGCATGGGTCGCACCCGAATTGTACAACATGGAAGCGCAGGCCGGCGCACCGCCTGACGATTTTACCCCGATCGGGCAGAACTGGGAATTTCCCACTTACAACTGGAAGCGCATGCAGCAGGATGGATTTGCATGGTGGAGGCAGCGCTTTGAGCAGATGAGCAATTACTTCGATGCATTCCGCATTGATCATATCCTTGGGTTCTTCCGTATCTGGACGATCCCGTCGAATGCTGTTCAGGGCATCATGGGACATTTTGTGCCATGCCTTCCTGTTCATTATGTTGAGTTTGGCGAGAACGGGATCTGGTTTGATGAACGCCGCTATTGCAGACCTTTCATCAACGAAGAAGTTTTATACGAGATCTTCCAGCACCTGAATGACAAAGTGAAAGAGCAATTCGTCACACCAAATGATCAGGGCGGTTATGACCTCAAATCTGAATTTGATACACAACGTAAAGTGCAGGCTTATTTTGCAAAGCTCGAAACATCGGTAGAGAATGCCGCGCTGGAAAAAGGATTGTATGATCTTATTTCAAACGTGATCCTGTTCAAGCAGGAGGGATCAAACGGTACAGAATTCCATTTCCGGATCTCTATGGAAAAAACGTCTTCTTTCCGTTTCCTGATCCCGCATGTACAGGACAAACTCCGTCAGCTTTATATCAATTACTTCTATCGCCGTCAGGATGATTTCTGGAAACACGAAGCGATGCAGAAATTGCCTTACCTGAAAGAAGCGACCAATATGCTCATCTGCGGGGAGGATCTTGGTATGGTGCCGCATTCTGTGCCTGACGTGATGAAGCAACTGGGAATTCTCAGCCTTGAAATACAGCGTATGCCAAAGGACCCGATGAAGGAGTTCTTTATTCCCGCTGACGCGCCTTATCTTTCCGTGATCACACCGTCCACGCACGACATGAGCACGATCCGCGCATGGTGGGAAGAGAACCCCGAGCGTACACAGCATTTCTATAACCAGGTATTGGGCCAATGGGGCGCAGCACCATTCTTCTGTGAACCCTGGATCAACCGTGCCATCGTATTGCAACACCTGTATTCACCAGCCATGTGGAGCATTTTCCAGTTGCAGGATATTCTTGGTATGAGCGAAACCCTTCGCCGCCAGAACCCTCAGGAAGAAAGGATCAACAACCCGGCAATCCCCAAACATTACTGGAGATACAGAATGCATCTCTCACTGGAAGAATTGCTGAAGCAAAAAGAATTTAATAACGAGTTGGGTGATTATATTTTGCATTCGGGCAGGAGGCATGCGTGAGTAAAAAAGTTCCAGAGGTTTCAGAGGTTCCAGAAGTTCCAGAGGTTGCTGCCGCGATCTGTCAGTTTATGTTTTTAGCGAAACCGTTGGCATGAGAACCTTTTTGACTTCTGACAGCAGCTCTATCTCAACATTCAGCGGCTTGCCGATCGCGGCAGCAACCTCTGGAACTTCTGGAACCTCTGAAACTTCTGAAACCTATTAACCTTTTCAAACCCCTTAAACCTCTCTCCCGTGCGTTGCAACTTCTGGTCATACAATCTTCCCTTCCGTCATCCGTTCACGATTTCAAAAGGCACAAAAACGCATCAGCCAACCCTGGTGGTGGAGCTGGAGCATCTTGGCGTAAAAGGATATGGTGAAGCGCCTGCGATCACTTACTACAATATCACTGTTGAAAAGATGATCGAAGACCTGGAGCGAAAAAAGATGTTTGTGGAGAAGTTTGCATTTACGGAACCGGATCGTTACTGGCATTACCTGCATCACTTGCTGCCGCAAAATCCATTTCTTGTTTGTGCACTGGATATAGCAGCATGGGATCTGTTTGGTAAAATAAAAGGGTTGCCGCTTTATCAATACTGGAAAGGAGACATTGCAAAAAATCCCATTACAGATTTCACCATTGGTATTGACAGCATTGACCGGATGGTGGCCAAGATGAAGGAAAAACCATGGCCGATCTATAAAGTAAAAGTGGGCACTGCGGATGATATTGCGATCGTGAAAGCGCTCCGCGAGAATACAGATGCTGTATTACGCGTGGATGCAAACGCCGCATGGGATCTTGATACAGCTTTACGTTTGATCCCCGCATTGAAAGAACTGGGTGTAGAACTGGTGGAGCAACCACTGGCGAAGGACAATTGGGACGGCATGAAAGTGTTGTATAAAGAATCAGGTCTTCCTCTTTTTGCAGATGAATCCTGCGTTTTTGAACATGATGTAGAAAAATGCAGGGATCATTTCCACGGTATCAATATCAAACTAACCAAATGCAGCGGTATCACGCCGGCGCTCCGCATGATCAGCAAGGCAAGAGAGCTCGATCTGAAAGTGATGGTAGGATGCATGAATGAATCGACCATTGGCTCTGCTGCCATCGCTCATCTTCTGCCATTCATTGATTATGTGGATATGGACGGCCCGCTGTTATTGAAAGAAGATCTTGCAACGGGCATCGGTTATGAAGATGGCCGCATCACCTATTCAGGTGAACCGGGGCTTGGTATCCGTTATACAGGAATATACAGCAAGGATTAAACAACTCCATCACGACAGGTTATTATCGCAATTCATTCTTTTTGCAAAATAAGATCAGCGTTTTTTCGTTTGCTTCGTAAGGGCATATCCCGGCCTTAAATTTGCTGGGAGTGCATCACAACGACTGATTATGAAAAGGACATGTTCACTGCTGCTGGTGATGATCATCTGCAATATCTCCTTTGCACAAAGATTTCATCTTGGTATATTCGGCGGTCTGGCTGCTTACAATGGTGATCTGACGGATAAGATCTTTCCCAAAAAGGTCACTAACGGAGCCATCGGTATCACAGGCACATACGAGTTGACAGACAACCTTATGATCCGCGGTGGTATTACGTTCGCGAGGGTAGGAGGTGCTGACCGGTTCAGTTCAGACTCTTCAAGGATCAGCAGGAATCTCAGCTTTGAAACAGCCATAACGGAATTCAGTGTTGTCGCTCAGTATTATCTGCTTAATCTTTACGATAATAAGTTCACGCCTTATGCATTTGCTGGTCTCGCTGCCTATCATTTCAATCCATATGCTTACCAGGGAAGCACACAAAAGATCTATCTCCAACCTTTAAGCACAGAAGGACAGGGCATTCCGGGTTATGGCAAACAATACAAGCTTACACAGCTGGCAATACCATTTGGCGGTGGTGTCAAATATGCTATTACCGACAATATTCATCTTGGTCTTGAAGCAGGCTTGCGTGTTCTCTTCACCGACTATCTGGATGATGTAAGCACCAATTACGCTGATCCCAATGATCTTCTTACATACCGCGGACAGGTATCTGCTGACATCGCCTACCGTGCCGACGAGCTGCCCGGCGGCAATCCCGTCTCCCCCGGCAAGGGCTCTCCCCGTGGCAGCGCCAAAGCAAAAGATTACTATTATTTCACTGGCCTTCACCTCACATTCCGCCTGGGCAGTGGTGGTGGATGGAACGGCTCGGGAAGCAGGAATAGCGCGAGGTGTCCGGTGAATATCTATTAGGGGTGAGGTTCCAAGGGGGGCAAGGGTTTCAGGAGTTCCAGAGGTTCCAGAGGTTTCAGGAGTTCCAGAGGTTGCTACCGCGATAAGCGAGCTTCCGTCTTCTGCGAAACTACTGGAATGCGAATCTATTGGCGTCTGACAGCAGCTCTATCCAAACAGTCAGCGATCCGCAGATCGCGGTTGCAACCTCTGGAACTCCTGAAACCTCTGGAACATCTGGAACTATTGGAACCGCTGAAACCTCTGGAACTATTGGAACCCCTGGAACATTTGGAATTCCTGAACCCCCAGAACCTTCGCAGCCTAACTTCTCCTTCCCAAACTTCCCTCCCTTCGTTACCTTTGCGCCCATGGCATACAAAAATCAACAGGCATTCATTGATGCGTTGGAAAAAGCAGGCGAACTGGTGCGTATTACTGCTTATGTGGATCCAAAACTGGAGATAGCAGAGATCACGGACAGGATGAGTAAGGAGCCGGGTGGCGGCAAAGCGATACTTTTTGAAAATACAGGATATGACTTTCCCGTGCTGATGAACGCTTATGGAAGCGATAAACGCATGTGCATGGCGCTTGGCGTAAATCACCTGGATGATATTGCAAAAGAAATAGAAGGATTATTCAAATTACTGGCTGCTCCCAAGGAAAGCATTGTAGACAAACTGAAACTGTTGCCAAAACTCGGACAGTTCGCATCCTGGATGCCGAAAGTAAAAAAGGGTAGGGGTGAATGCCAGGAAGTGGTGGAACTGGCGAATCCTGATATAACAAAACTGCCCGTTATCACCTGCTGGCCAAACGATGGTGGCCCGTTTGTGACGCTTCCCGTTATCCATACCAAAGATCCCAATACCAATGCGCGAAACGTAGGGATGTACCGTATGCAGGTGTTTGGCCCTGCGCTGACCGGTATGCACTGGCATAAACATAAGGTTTCAGCCAAGCATTTCAACGAATATAAAAAACTGAATAAACGCATGCCGGTGGCAGTAGCTCTCGGCGGTGATCCTGCCTATGCCTATTCCGCTACCGCACCCCTGCCTGAAAATGTAGATGAATACATGCTCGCAGGTTTTTTACGTAAGAAAAAAGTGGAATTGGTAAAATGTATCACTCAACCGGAGATTGAAGTGCCGGCTGATGCAGATTTTATCATCGAAGGGTATGTGGATCCACAGGATGAACTGATCTGGGAAGGGCCGTTTGGCGATCATACCGGTTACTATTCCCTGCCCGACTGGTATCCGCGTTTTCATATCACTGCCATCACACATAAAAGGAATGCCGTCTATCCCGCCACGATCGTGGGTATACCGCCTCAGGAAGATGCATGGCTTGGAAAAGCAACAGAACGTATTTTCCTGGCACCGATAAAAATGACAATGGTCCCAGAGATCGTTGATATGGACATGCCTGTCGAAGGCGTATTTCATAATCTTGTGATCACGCAGATCCATAAAGAATATGCGGGTCAGGGACAAAAAGTGATGAATGCCATGTGGGGCGCAGGACAAATGATGTTCAACAAGATATTAGTGATCGCCGATGAAGGTACACCGATCACCAATTATCTTCAGCTCGCGCAATACGTTTTCAAAAATCTCAATCCTGTTACAGACATCTATTTCTCTCAGGGGCCAATGGATGTGCTTGATCATAGCTGCAGCAAACTTGGTTTCGGTGGCAAGATGTGCATCGATGGCACGCGGAAGTTCGATGAAGAGAATGATGACCGTTTTCATTGGGAAAAACCCGGTCAGCAGGACATTGCCGGTGTTTTACAATCAAACTTCCCTGAATTAAAAAAAGTAAATACGGATCTGCTGGCAAAAGATATTCCATGTCTTGTTCTTTCCATCGAAAAAAACAGGAAGGGGCATATCAAAGAACTGCATGAAAAGATTGCAGCATTGCCCGCACTGCGCGGTATCAAAATGATACTCTATGTAGAACACACGGTGGACGCCAATGACCTGGCCACTGCGCTATGGCGTTTCTGCAACAACCTCGATCCAAAACGTGATTACCATCTCTATTCAAACAACGGCACAGCCTGCATGGGCCTGGACGGAACACGGAAAACAAAAGAGCTCGACGATTTCCACCGCGACTGGCCCAATATCATCGTTGCGGACGATGCCACCATCGGGTCAGTAGATGCGAAATGGAACTCACTCAACATCGGGAAATTCATTCCTTCGCCATCGCTGAAATTCAAAGATCAGATGTATGGACAGGAGGCAGTGGTGAACTGAATAGAAGTCAAAAATCAAAAATCAAAAGTAATAGTATCTGAGGTCGCTGATTGGAACGGCGGGCTGAGAGCCGTTTTTACTTTTTAATTTTTACTTTTGACTTTTTGCCTAGCTTAGCTGAAATATTCCCGATGAAACAACTTAGTGCCGCCCTGTTTCTCAGTTTCCTCGTGCTTAATGGATGTGCTCAAAAACCAAAGGCAAAACCTGTAAAACAAGCAGCTGAAGAAAATACCCTGCTCTGGAAGATCTCCGGCAATGGGTTGGAGAAAGCCTCTTATCTCTTTGGTACCATTCACATGCTTTGTAAAGAAGATGCCGGGTTGAGTGATAATCTTCGTGCAGCGATTGCCGGCGCTGATGATGTGTACCTGGAGATCGACCTGGATAACATGATTGAAATGCTCACCGTGATGAGCAAAATGAAGATGAAAGGAGATACGACGCTGCAGGATCTGCTCAGCAAGGACGATTATACTAAGGTTAAAACTTACTTTGAAACAGCCAATTCCATGCTGCCTTTTTCCATGCTCGAAACATACAAGCCGATCCTCGCTGCATCATTATTGGAGCAGGGGGCATTGCCTTGTGATAAAAATACAGCGATGGAACAGGAGATCATGGCCGAGGCAAAAAAACTGAACAAGAAGATCAAAGGGCTGGAAACAATGAGCTATCAGGCGGAAGTACTCGATGCCATTCCCTATAAGATGCAAGCCGAGCAATTGGTCAGCTATATAGATAATGCAGAAAAAGGTGATAGCAGTTCGCATGAGTTTTCAGAACTGCTCGACGCATACCGTCAGCAGGATCTGAAGAGACTGGAAGTGCTGATGATGAAAGATGAAGCCGGGATCTCTTCTTACGCAGATCTTTTATTGTACAATCGAAACCGCAACTGGATCGAAAAAATGAAAACGATCCTTCCGGGTCATTCATTTCTATTTGCGGTTGGTGCGGGTCATTTGCCTGGTGAAAAAGGTGTGATCAATCTGTTGCGCAAAGCAGGATATACGGTAAGCCCGGTAGCTAATAAAACAACTAAAACGATCTAAGCGCAAGGCACTATAGGTTTAAAAGTTTAAGGGTTTAAATGTTCGGAGGTTGATGGGAGAATGAATCTCCCAACGACATTTAAACATTTAAACCCTTAAACTTTTAAACCAGTATTATAACTGCGGCGTGTTGATCAGAACTGCTCCAATCCGCTGAAGAAGAAGCTTCCTTCAATTTTCGCATTCTCGTCGCTATCGCTACCGTGAACAGCGTTTTCGCCAACAGATGTTGCATACAGTTTACGGATAGTGCCTTCCGCTGCCTGTGCAGGGTTTGTAGCACCGATCAGTTCACGGAAAGACGCCACGGCGTTTTCTTTTTCCAGGATCGCTGCGAAGATCGGTCCGCTGCTCATGAACTCAACCAGCTCACCATAAAAAGGCCTTTCCTTGTGCACGGCATAAAATTCACCCGCTTTTTCAGCAGAAAGCTTGGTGAGTTTTAAAGCCACTATACGATATCCTTCCTTGATGAAACGATCGATAATAGCCCCGGAATGCCCGTTCTTAAAAGCATCCGGCTTGATCATGGTAAATGTACGATTACTCATATAAGGTGTTAAACTTTTGGGGGGCGAAGGTAGGGAAAGTTTTGCTTTGGAATGTTTGCCTGTAACAGTTAATCTTTGGATTGGATCGATGGTGGATGTTCGATGGTCGCATTTGACCGGTATGTCTTTGTTACAGTCCAATGCCTGCACCCGCCAGGTTGTAATAGCTAATAATCCGACCATCGACCATTGAACATCCACCATCGATCTAAATACCGGGATTAACAATCCGGAATCCACAAATCCCTATCTTCGCCACCGTTTTATGAAACCTATACAGGAAATATTCCCCCAGCTGGCCAACCCACGGAAAGTGGTGATCACCATGCATCAGAAACCAGATGCGGATGCGATGGGGTCATCGCTGGCACTGGCATTGTTTCTCAGGAAGTTGGGACACCAGGTGTCCCTCGTGTCGCCGACCAACTGGGCCAAGTGGCTCGACTGGATGCCGGGTTGCAAAGAAGTGATGGACTGGGAGAACTCTGCCGGCCGTCCGAAAGCGGAAGCGGCATTGGACGCGGCTGAATGGCTGTTCTGCCTCGATTTCAATATCTTCCACCGCACCAAGAACCTGGCGCCAAAGCTACAGGCGATGAAATGCACCAAGATCCTGATCGATCATCACCGCGAGCCGGATTCCCCTTCATTCGATTTTGGGATCAGCGATACAGGGAAGAGTTCCACTTCTGAAATGATCTATGATTTTATCGTGGGTGCCGGTCATCGTGATAGCATCGATGAACCGATCGCTGAATGCATTTATGCCGGCGTGGTTTCGGACACGGGATCATTCCGTTTTCCTTCCGCAAAAGCATCAGTGCATGAACTGGTGGCTGACCTGAAATCAAAAGGACTCGATCACTCCAAAGTGCACGAAAACCTGTTTGATAATTTCCTGGAGAATAAATTACGCTTCACCGGTCATATTCTGCTGCACCGCATGGAAGTATTCTATGAATATAATACGGCACTGATCGCGATCCCGAAATCAGATCTGCTGAAATATTATATCAAGACGGGCGATACAGAAGGATTGGTCAACTTCCCTCAGTCCATTCAGGGCATCAAGCTTGTCGGCCTGTGTATCGACCGCGATGAAGAAAGAAAATGGAGCTTCCGCAGTAAAGGCGATTTTGATGTGAACACATTTGCCCGCACTTACTTTGAGGGAGGTGGTCATTTCAACGCAGCAGGTGGAAGAAGCAGTGATTCACTTGAAGTGACTGTGCAAAAGTTCAAACAGGCGATCAAGGAAAACAAATCTTTATTACAATAAAACAAACATGAAAAGAACCCATTATTTGTGGATCGCGATTGCAGCTACAGCCCTCGCATTTGCAGCTTGCAACGGTGTGAATTACAAAAAAACGAAAAGCGGATTACTGTACAAGATCATCTCTTCAAATACCAAGGACTCGCTGGTGAAAAATGGTGACTGGGTGAAGCTTCACTATGTACAGAAAATTGATGACTCTGTTGTGCAGACAAGCTATGGCAAAATGCCCGTTTACCAGAAAGTAGCGGAAGGCAATGCCGATTACAGCCCTAATGAGATCTTTGGCATGTTGAGGAACGGCGATAGCGCTGTGACTGTAATGCTGGTTGATTCTATCATCAAGCGTGGTTTTGATCCTGCATCTTTGCCCCCATACATGAAAAAAGGCGGACGGATCACGATCTCTTTCAAAGTACTGAACGTGTTCCATAACGATAGCACTTACCAGGCTGACTATACAGCTGAAATGGAGAGAGACATGCCACGTCAGCAAAAAGAACAGCAGGAGCAGATGGCAAAAGCACAGAAAGAACGTCAGGAAGCTATGCGCAAAGAAGAAGAAGAACTGGAAAAATCAGGTGAAAAAGCAAGAGAGATCAACGAGCTGCAGGCATATTTCAAAAGTCATAACCTGACTCCAAAAGAAGTGAGCCCGGGTACTTATGTAGTGATCACACAGGCTGGTAACGGTCCGGTTGCTGATACAGGCAAGTTCGTATCGGTGAATTATAATGGTAAAAAATTCGCTACCGACAGTTCTTTCCAGGCAAGTTCCTTTACTCCGCAATTGTATGTAACGCCGCTGATCGCAGGCTTCCAGGATGGCCTGAGAGGAATGAGAGAAGGCGATAAAGGCACGATCTATATCGCAGGTTTCAAAGCGTATGGAAAAAATCCTCCGGAAGGATCGCCGTTTAAACCATATGAAGCGTTAAAATTCGAGGTTGAGATCACAAAAGTGTCGGACAAATCCCCTGAGGCTCAACAACCTCGCTAAAAAAATGATGGAAATCAACCCGCCACGGCGGGCTAAATGAAAATAATGTTGCACCTTTGTACCGTTCCGCCGTTATAGCGGAACGGTTCTCATTTAATCCGCTGCGGCGGATGATGGCCCCGTTTTTAGTCCAAGATTCCAATTGGCGTCCCTTCGAAAACACACAACCATTCACCGTACTTTCTTTCTGCTTAAAATAGTAGTCCAACTTCCCGTGAACCGCCCTTAAGAACACACATTGAGGCCTCTGATGTTTTGAACGTCTTGATGTTCCAAATCAAAAGCATCCACAGAGGGCGAAAGCCTGATGAGGATGCTTTTTTGTTTGAATAAGCTAAAGTGAGTCAGGGAAAGGTTCCAGAGGTTTAATAGGTTTAATAGGTTTCATAGGTTTTGCGAATGGAGGTGTTCTCTGAGCAATGTAAAAATTCCACACTGCGGCAGCAACCTCTGGAACTTCTGGAACCTATGAAACCTATTAAACCTTTCCTCTGTCCACATGCTGCACCAGCGTCACCGCTTCCACCGCCGCCTTCACATCATGCACCCTCAGGATCTTCGCGCCGTTCATCAACGCGATCGTGTTGAGGACTGTTGTGCCGTTCAACGCATGATCAGCTGTTGTATTCAGGGTGCGGTAGATCGTGCCTTTTCTTGAAAGGCCGGCCAGTAAAGGCTTTTGAAGGATGCTGAAATTCCGGAGATGATGAAGCAATTCGAAATTATGTGCATGCGTTTTGCCAAAACCAAAACCGGGATCGATGATGATATCCCTGATGCCTTTTTTTTCCAGCTCCGCTATTTTGTAAATAAAGAAATCAAGTACTTCACGCGTAACGTTCTCATAAACGGGGGACTGCTGCATGGTTTGGGGCGTGCCCTGCATATGCATCAGCACATAGGGTACCTGCAATGCGGCCACCGTATCGAACATCGCGCTGTCAAGCGCGCCGGCACTGATATCATTCACGATGGATGCACCGGCATTTACGGCTTCTTTTGCCACGCGCGCATAATACGTGTCGATGGAGATGACCGCCTGCGGAAAATGCTGGTGGACCGCTTCGATCACGCTCACAACGCGGCTTAATTCCTCCTCTTCGGATACGGTCGCGCTGCCCGGTCTTGTGCTCTGTCCTCCGATATCGAGGATCGTAGCACCTTCTTCCAGCATGGACGACGCAGTCTGCAGCGCCAGGTCGATCGACGACCGGCGGCTTTCCGCAAAAAAAGAATCGGGCGTGGTATTGATAATACCCATCACAACCGGTTTATCCACTACCAGCAATCTTCCTTTACAATTCAGCGTAAACATTAAAATACGATTCGTTATTTTTGAACCTAAAGATAAACAGGCAAGGCGCTGTATCAGCTGCAAAGATAAACAGTTCATCTTCGCCGGAATCAATCAGCTATGGCATCAACAAACGAACAATACGATCAGGTCATTCATGCCTGTAAGGACATTTTTATCAAGAAGACAAAAGATTATGGAACGGCATGGCGCGTACTACGCACCATTTCCATCGTCGATCAGATCTTTATCAAGGCACAACGCATCCGTACCATCCAGGAAAAAAAACAGCAGAAGATCGCGGACGATATCAGCGGGGAATTCAAGGGCATTGTGAACTACGCCATTATCGGCCTGATCCAGCTTGAACTAAAGGCCGACGCGCCCGAAGAACTGGATGTGGCTCTCGTTGATGAATTGTATGCAAAACATGTTCACCATACCAAAGTCCTGATGCAGGATAAAAATCATGATTATGGCGAAGCCTGGCGCAGTATGAGCCAGGAAAGTTTTGTGGACCTGATCCTGATGAAACTCCTCCGGATCCGTCAGATCCTGAGCAACGAAGGCAGAACACTGATCAGTGAAGGAATTGATGCAAACTATCACGATATCATTAATTACAGTGTATTCGCATTGATACTCTCGGGAGAGAAGAAATGATTTCCGGTTAGTATGATCGTATCATTTGACAGCAGGAATACGATCATGCATGTACGTTAACAGAAAAAAGCTACGGCAACACTTATGAAAATCCTGATCAATATCGTCCGCGTTATCGTCGGTTTGCTTTTTATTTTTTCCGGATTAATAAAAGCAAACGATCCGCTTGGTCTTAGCTATAAAATGCAGGAGTTCTTTGAGCTCTGGGGCATGACGCAGTTCAATGATCATACACTTTGGTTATCCATCGTAATGATCGCCTTTGAGATCATTGCCGGTGTTGCATTGCTGCTCGGCTGGCGGATGAAATTATTTATGTGGCTGCTGCTGCTGCTGATCGTATTCTTTACTTTCCTCACCGGTTATGCATACCTGTCAGGTAAATTCAAAAACTGCGGTTGCTT
This sequence comes from Citrobacter freundii, assembly GCA_003243445.1. GTDB lineage: Bacteria > Bacteroidota > Bacteroidia > Chitinophagales > Chitinophagaceae > Terrimonas_A. The sequence continues at coordinate 13,000 of QFQQ01000078.1, read as the reverse complement.
TGGAGATTGTATACCCATCACGCCGCTGACATCATTTGTAAAGGATCTTGTGCTCACGGTATTGATCTTATTCCTGTTCCGGCATAAGAACAAGATCAGTCCATTGTTCAATAATAAGGTCAGTGTCATTTTAATGTTGCTGGCAACGATTTTCAGTTTCGGTGTGCAATGGTATATGCTGAATTATCTCCCGATGTTCGACTGTCTTGGTTATAAAAAAGGCAAGAACATCACCGAGCAAATGAAGATCCCCGCGGGTGCTATCAGGGATAGCTTTGATATCCGCTTTATTTATGAAAAAGATGGAAAGGAACATGAATTTTCTGTATCAGAAATTCCATCAGACACTACGTATAAATACAAAAGCCGTACAGATAAATTAGTGCGCAAAGGAAATGCTGAACCGCCGGTCAAAGGATTTTCTCTGTCTGGTGTGACCGATGAAGATTCAACCGCAGTTGTTTTATCTCAGCCGCAGGCCATCGTGATCTTCTCGGAAGACTTTGGAAAAGCAGGTGATTCCTGGAAGAAAGATTTTGCGTTGCTGTATGCTGCTGCCAAAGCAAAAAATATCCCTGTGTATGCGGTGACGGGAAGAATGGATAATGCGCAAAATGCCATACTGGGTACTCCATTCAGCGATATGCAGATCTTCACCTGCGATATCACGGCGATCCGCACTGCATCACGCGCGAATCCGACAGTATACCTGTTAAAGAACGGAACGATAGAAGAGAAACAAAGCTACCGCCGGATGGATAAAGTGACAAGCCTGATCAGGTAATGTTTCAGAAGGAAAAAAAGAAAACCAGCTACCATGTTGCGTTATATCACAAGGAAGATTTTTTACGGTATACTCGTACTGATCGGCGTGGTGGTGTTGGTATTTGTATTATTCCAGGGATTTGGTGATCCCAGCCGGCTGGTGATGGGGCAATCCGGTGATGCTGCGACGCAAGCCAATATCCGCAAGGAGCTTTACCTGGATCAGCCGCGCTGGAAACAGTTCATCTATTACCTGAATGATGTTTCTCCGGTCAGCATTCATAACCGCGAAGAGATCGCGCAGAAAAAACTCAAAGGTGTGTTTATTGGCGGCGATACCAAACTTGCGTTCAAGCTGCCGTACCTGCGCAGATCTTACCAGACAAAAAGAAACGTGGGGGAGATGTTATTACAGGCATTGCCCGGAACGGTCCTCTTAGCCGTTGCGGCCATGTTCATCGCGATCATTATCGGTATTCCGCTTGGTGTGCTGGCAGCAGTGAAGCAGAATACCTGGCTTGATACAACAGCGATCTTCTCCAGTATCGTGGGTATATCCGCTCCATCCTTTTTTATGGGGATCATCCTGGCGTACGTTTTTGGATTTGTGCTGACGGATTGGACGGGTCTTCATATCTCCGGAAGCTGGTTTGATGTGGATGCGGTAACCGGCGAAAAGAAACTTACATTGACCAATCTTATTCTGCCGGCAATTACGCTTGGCATCCGTCCACTGGCGATCATTACACAACTGACCAGGAGTTCCATGCTGGACGTGCTCGACCAGGACTTTGTGCGTACGGCGTATGCAAAAGGACTAAGCCGCAGCAAAGTGATCTGGAAACATGCATTACGTAATGCGTTGAATCCCGTGATCACGGCGATCACCGGATGGTTTGCCGAATTGCTTGCAGGAGCCTTCTTTGTCGAATACATCTTCGGCTGGCAGGGAATCGGAAAGATGACGGTTGATGCGCTCGAAAAACTGGATTACCCCGTGGTGATGGGATCCGTATTAGTGGCCGCCGGATTTTTTATCCTGGTAAATATTCTTGCAGATATATTATACGGAGTGGTTGATCCACGCGTAAGAAAGACCTGAGACAGGTTATTGTATGATCACTTCTTTGATCACTTTTTGTCCTAATGCTTCATTCACGCGTTGAATGATCTTATCCTTCTGATAGATCAGTTCCTGCTTCAGCGGGGCAACAGTTGTGGTAACGACCAGTTTATCGCCAAAGATCTGCAGCTTGTCCGTATACCTCGCGATCGTTTTCCCCATGATCTTTTCCCACACCTCATCGATCTGCATTGCCTGTATATCACCTTTGATCCGGCTTTGATTGAGGAAAAGTTGCATTGCTTCTTTGAAAGAGAATTGGCCCATGGGGGCGAAGGTAGGGAAAGTTTGAGAGAGAGGACCGCCGACGGCCGACCGCCGACCGCGGTATTATTCATTAAGTTTGATACTGTCCTGCCTGAATGATCAATAAGGTAATAATATAAGAATCCAAATGAAACGTACGGCTGTCGGCAGTATCATTCATAAGTTTGATCCTATCCTGCCCGGATGATCAATAAAATAGTAAGATAACAATCCAAATGAAGCGTACGGCGGTCGGCGATATCATTCATAAGTTTGATCCTATCCTGCCCGGATGATCAATAAGATAGTAATATAACAATCGAAGCATACGGCGGTCGGCGATATCATTTATTAAGTTTGATCCTATCCTGCCGGAATGATCAATAAGATAGTAATGTAACAATCCAAATGAAACGTACCGCGGTCGGCGGTCTGCCGTCGGCGGTCCTCTCTCACAACTCAATCATCCCAAACCCCACCCCCAACTTTTCCAACTGCTCACTCAATCTTTCCTTATTCGTATCCGTAATAAACACCTGTCCTTCATTTTTTATACAAACTTTTTCCAGCAGGTTGGCGATCCGGTCTTCATCCAGTTTTTCAAATACATCATCCAGGAGAAGGAGAGGAGGGAAGTGCTTTTCTTTCTGAAGCACATCCATTTCAGCAAGCTTGAGTGCGAAGAGAAGGCTTTTGCGCTGACCTTGTGAAGCTATGTTCTTGAATAATAATTTTCCCAGCTGGATCTCAATATCATCCCGGTGGGGACCGGTCGCAGTGCGCTGGGAGATCAGATCTTTTTGTCTTGTTGCCGGCAGCAGTTCGCTGAAGTTGGCTTGCAGTAATTCGCTTTCATAAAACAGATGCAGGTCTTCCGGTTGTCTGGCTATATCCTGGTAAACATGTTTTACCAGTGGAAGAAAAGAAACAAGAAATTCTTTTCGTTTGTTGAAGACATATTCGCCGGGCGGGATCAGTTGCTGATCCATGATCTCAAGTAAAGAGATATCCTTGTGCCCTGTTTCTGCGAATGATTTCAGCAGTGAATTACGCTGCTGCAGTACCTTGGTATAGATGATCAGTTGCTGCAGGTATGTTGGGTCCAGTTGTGATAACAATGAATCCAGGAATTTTCTTCTTTCCTCGCTGCTGCCCGTGATCAATGAAGCGTCATCCGGTGCGATCACCACACATGGATAGCGGCCGATATGCTGTGAAAATTTATCATAAGCCTGACCATTGACCGAAAATTCTTTCTTTCCGTTTTCGCGAAGTATGCATACGGCTTTTTCGGGGTTATCCTGCAGTACAAATTGCCCTTCGATCCTGAATCCGCCTTTTCCCTGCTGCACACTCAGGGCGTCCTGCCGGCTGAAATAGCTTTTAGTGAAACAGAGATAGTGGATCGCATCCAGCAGGTTTGTCTTGCCCATTCCATTTTTTCCGCAGATACCCATCACTCGTTCCGGCATCTCAAAGACCCGGTCGGAGTAGTTCTTGAACTGGAGTAATGAAATGGACTGAAGATCGAGCATGGGGGTGCAAGATAGTTGTTAGTTGGGAGGTTTGGGAGGTTCCAGAAGTTCCATAGGTTTCATAGGTTCCAGAGGTTGCTGCCGCGATCTGTGGCCTGCCGCCCGGCAGAAATGTTTTTTCAACCGTCAGGGCTTATAGGAACTGAAAACACGGGTTCTTCGGCCGCGGCAGCAACCTCTGGAACCTATGAAACCTATTGAACTTCTGGAATCTGACCACCACCCTGCCCCTCAAAACTTTCCGTGAAAATCAACCAACTTTCCCTATTTTTGCCTCCCGTAAAAAATACCGATATAACACAAATCTGTAACCGGTGGCGCAAAAATTTTCCAAAGAAACTTACCTGTACTGGTATGAGCTGATGCAGCTCATCCGCCAGTTCGAATTAATGGCAGAAGAGAAATACAAAATGGAAGGAAAGATCCGTGGCTTTTTCCATGCCTACGTAGGGCAGGAAGCAATTGCCGCAGGATGCATGACTGCCACAAAACCTGAAGATAAATTCATCACAGCTTACCGCGACCACGGACTGGCAATTGCCAAAGGTGTATCGGTTGACAGCTGTATGGCTGAGCTCTATGGCAAAGCAACAGGCTGCGCCAAAGGCAAGGGTGGTAGTATGCACTTCTTTGGTAAAAAGGAAAACTTCTTCGGCGGTCATGGTATCGTAGGTGCGCAAATCGGCACAGGTACCGGTCTTGCTTTCGCAGAGAAATACAAGGGCACCGACAATGTGGTTCTTTGCTATTTCGGTGACGGTGCTGCCCGCCAGGGTATCCTGCACGAAAGCTTCAACCTCGCTATGCTGTGGAAACTGCCGGTGGTCTTCATCTGCGAGAACAACAACTACGCGATGGGGACTTCAGTAGAAAGAACTTCCAATGTGGTAGATATCTACAAACTGGCTGATGGCTATGAAATGCCGGCTGACCAGCTTGATGGTATGCATCCTGAAACTGTACACGAAGGCGTTGCGCGCGCTGTAAAAAGAGCACGTGAAGGCGGAGGTCCTACTTTACTTGAAATTAAAACTTACCGCTATAAAGGTCACTCAATCAGTGATCCACAGAAATACCGCACAAAGGATGAAGTGGACGAATACAAAGCGAAAGACCCAATTGCACTGGTTCGCGATGTGATCCTGAGCAGCAAATTTGCAACGGAAAAAGACCTTGAAGCGATCGATAAACGCGTAAATGATATCGTTGACGCATCAGTGAAATTCGCAGAAGAAAGCCCATGGCCGGATGATGACGAAGTGTTGAAAGATGTTTACGTTGATCAGCAATATCCGTTCATTGTCGACTAAGCAATAAGTAAAAAGTAAAAATCAAAAGTAAAAAACACCGGCTCCCGACGGGAAGGACAACAGGTATTTGAAGCTTTTATTTTTACTTTTTACTTTTGAATTTTTACTTTAAACAAGTTCCACCAAAAAATCAGTACATAAAATGTCAGAAAAGATTCAGGCAACAGGTGTTGAAAGCAGTGACGTAGCTGTTGCAAAAGCAAAAGACTTCTGGACCAGAAACAGCAAGGTGATCCTCGGCGTAGGGCTTGTGTTGCTCCTGGGTGTGGGAGGCTTCTGGGGGTATAAACACTTCGTAGCCGGACCTAAAGAAGAAAAAGCGGCTGATGCCATGTTCAAGGCAGAAGATTACTATCGTCTTGACTCGACACAAAAAGCGCTTAATGGTGATGGTCAATATCCAGGTTTCCTGAAGATCATGAGCCAGTACAGCGGTACCGAAGCGGCTAACCTTTCGCATTTTTACGCTGGCAGCTGCTATCTGAAGCTGAACGATAACCAGAATGCAGTTAAATACCTGAAGGACTTCAGTACTGACGCGGTGCAGATCCAGCAAAGAGCATATAAGCTGCTGGGTGATGCATATGCTGATCTTGGTAACAATAAGGAGGCGCTGGACAATTATAAAAAAGCAGCGCATCATTTTGAAAAAGATCAGGCTTCTTCTGCTGAAGCCCTTTTTATGGCGGCATATTTTGCAGGTACCGTGATGAAAGATTCTAAAGAAGCGATCGCCCTTTACAAAGAACTGAAAGAAAAATATCCTGTAACACCACAGGGTTTCGAAGCAGATAAATACCTGGCAATGCTGGGTGAATACAACGCAAACTGATCATGGCGGATATAGCAAACAGCAAACTATTACATACAGATACAGGCATTCTCTCCATGGAGGATGCCTGTATCGTTTTGGTGAAAACAGAGTGGAATGCGGCGATCATCGACGAACTCGAAAGAGGATGCATACGCGTACTGAACCAGCACAGGGTCAACCAGGTGGTGGTGTTGACGGTGCCGGGTGCGGTTGAGATCAGTTTCGCGATAAAGCAATTCTGGGAAAGAACAACCGGTCCGAAACCGGCCGCATTCATCGCGATGGGTTGTGTGATCAAAGGCGATACCCCGCATTTCGACTATGTGTGCAAGGCAGTGACCGACGGCGTAACGCAGCTGAACCTGCTTCTACCTGCTCCAACCATTTTCGGCGTACTGACGGTGAATACCGAGGAACAGGCGCAGGAACGGATCGGTGGCAAACACGGCCACAAGGGCGAAGAAGCGGCTATTACCGCACTGAAAATGATCTCACTGCAGCGATCAATTAAATAACTTGTCTGGATAGAGGAGTATGAACGTACAGATTTTTATTCCCTGTTTTGTGGATCAGCTTTTTCCCGATACTGCTTTCAATATGGTGAAGGTGCTGGAGAAAGCGGGGTGTACCGTGTCTTACAACAATGAGCAGACCTGCTGTGGCCAGCCGGCATTCAACGCCGGCTTTTGGGATGAGGCAAAATCCGTCTGCTCCAAATTTCTAAAGGATTTTCAGGGGACTGACTATATCGTTGCGCCAAGCGCGAGCTGCGTAGGCTTTGTCCGCAATTACTATGCAAAGCTGTTTGGCAATTCCTCTCTTCATCATGAAGTGGCTGATATCGGGAAGCGCCTCTACGAGTTTTCCGAATTCCTGGTGCAGGTCCTCAAGATCGAAGATCTGGGCGCTGTGCTTAACGGCAAGGCGACCTACCACGACAGTTGCGCAGGGCTCCGTGAATGCCGCATCAAGACCGAACCCCGCACACTGCTCTCCAATGTCCGCGGTCTCGAGCTTTCCGAAATGAATGACGTGGAAACCTGCTGCGGTTTCGGCGGCACCTTTGCCGTTAAATTTGAACCAATCTCCATTGGCATGGCCGAGCAAAAAGTCGAGAATGCCCTTGCCACCAATGCACAATATCTGATCTCCACTGATCTCTCCTGTCTCATGCATCTGCAGGGATACATCAAAACGAAGGGATATCCGTTACAGACACTGCATTTGGCGGATGTGCTGGCGAATGGTTGGTAGACGGGGATTTATTGGATTATTGGGATTAGGGGGATTCGACTCCGATAGTGGGAAGAAGGCACATATTTTATAGGCGCAGAAATCCTATTAATCCTCTTTTCGGCAATTAGAAAATGGGATTAATAGGATTCTTGTTGAATAATGATCGATCCTTCTTCCCACTATCGGAGTCGAATCCCCCTAATCCCAATAATCCAATAAATCCCCGTCAAAAAAATGGCCGACGCTCAAAACACTGAAACGCCGGCCTGGTTTGCCCTGAATCAAGCTCTTATAGGGAACGGTTAAACTAGACTTGTTTAACAGATATATACGACAAATCGCCAGTCCCGGATTGGAGCTGGCGATTTTTTTGTATTGGTTTTCTATAAGGTAACTGAGTGAGTTAGGGCATCAATACATGGTCGATCACCTGGATCACACCGTTGCTCTGGTATACGTCCTTGATGGTGATGGCAGCTACATTTCCTTTTTCGTCTTTTACCCAGAACTTGCCATCTTTCTTCATGATCCAGAGTTTACCACCCTGCACGGTTTTCAGTTCTGCAGTACCATTGCCTTTTTTGATCCACTGATCCAGTGTTTTTGTGTCAAGTTTACCTGCCACAACATGATAGGTGAGGATAGTGGTAAGTTTCTCTTTGTTCTCCGGTTTTACCAATGACTCAACCGTGCCTTTTGGCAGCATGTCAAATGCGGCATTGGTTGGAGCAAATACAGTGAACGGTCCTTTTCCCTGCAGCGTTTCAACAAGGCCGGCGGCTTTTACCGCAGCTACAAGCGTAGTATGATCTTTAGAGTTTACAGCATTCTCAACGATGTTTTTTGTAGGATACATTGGAGCACCACCAACTTCTACAGTCTTTTGTGCGTAAGAAGCATTGAGTGCAAAAGAGGCCATTAACAAGAGGGCGAAATTTCTGATCTTTTTCATAATAATTGATTTGTAAGAAGAGTTGATAATATTTTTCTGTTGATGTTTTTTGCCGCGCAACACAATCAATTACGGTGAACGGTTCTTATCCGGATTGCAAAACCTCAATGATTTTTTTTATTCAACTTCTGCTAAATTTGAAATCCATAAAACCGTTTATAACGTATGGCATACTGGCTTATCAAATCAGAACCGTTCAAATATTCCTGGGAACAATTCGAAAAAGACAAACAGACTTTCTGGGATGGCGTGCGCAATTATGCTGCGAGAAACAATCTGCGCGCAATGAAGAAAGGGGATCTTGCTTTCTTTTATCACAGCAATGAAGGCCTGGAGATCGTCGGTATCGCCAAAGTGGTAAAAGAAGCCTACCAGGATCCAACCACCGACGAAGAAGCATGGTCAGTAGTTGATTTTGCGCCCTACAGGAAATTAAAAAAGCCGGTAAGCCTGGCAGACATAAAGGCAACAAAAGAGCTGGCCAATATGGCGCTGGTAAAGCTGGGAAGATTGTCCGTTCAGCCGGTCACTGATAAAGAATGGAAGATCGTGATGGGAATGGCGGGGGAGAAGGTTTAGAGAAAGGTTTGGGAGGTTTTAGAGGTTCCAGAGGTTCCAGGAGTTCCAGAAGTTCAAGAGGTTGCTACCGCGGGTTGAAGATCTCTGAAATTAAAGAATTCGAGGTACCATGCATCCGCATAAAAAACTATTCCTCCTGAGAAAATACTTTGCAAAGTGCGGCAGCAACCTCTGGAACCCCTGAAACCTCTGGAACGTCTGGAACCCCTCCTGAAGCCCCTGAAACCTCTGGAACTTTTAAATGATTCATTTTTTTCCCGTAAAATCCTTCATCCACGCCGTGAGGTTTCCCGCCTTATCCGCATCAACTGCTTTTTGTAATGTCTTATTCTTTTTTACATCGCCGCCAAGCTGATAGTTATTGATCATGCTTTTTACACCTGCTTCATTTGCTTTTGCGGCATCATTGCTGTATTGATTCTCCAATACATATCTCGCATAGCCGGAAAGGAAGACCGTCAGCAGATCCGGATTTTTATCAGTAAGCTTCATCACCCATGAATTGATCTCAACGGTCACCGTAGGACTGCCGGTAAGCCATAATGTAAAAAACATATTTACCCTTACACGCTTTTCTTTCTGCGCGCCTATCGGTGTTGCTTCAAGCCACCGTGCGGCATTGATGATATCTGTTTCATATTTCAGGTAATCATCTTTCTTCTCCAGTACAGGATTTGCCGGCGGCTCAAATTCCTGTGCAAAGAGATCGTTAGTCAAAACAATAAGAACAAAGCAAAGCATCAGTGGCAAACGTCTCATAAAATTATGTTTGGATAAAAGAAAGATACCACGCCTTTTATGATTACACAACAACCGTCTACTTTTTTTAAAATATTTTTTATAAAAAGACGGGTTACTTTTTTCAGGCCGGAGACATTAAGGTTTGTTATAGCAGCACGGAAGTTACAGGTTCCAGCGGTCGCGATCCCGTTATAGAAACGTTACTTAGTGTTTGGTGACACGAACTTCTGGAACTTGTGGAACCTATGAAACCTCTGGAACCTTTGAACTTTTCACGCTGATTATGCATTTCCCGTATTCGCCGCATCTAACGGTTGTGTACACCGGCTTGTTCTGATGCACGGATCAATATATTCCCATCATTTAAATACTTAAAACTTTATGAGATCGATTGCTCAATGGGCATTGGTTATTATAGCCGCATGCACAGTACCCGCCTGCGTTACACATAATGAACCTGCTGAAGAAAAAAATCAGATCGCAGCGATTACGCTTACTCCGATCGTAGCTGCTGACAGTAGCGTATCCGTTGCTATCGATGGCGAAACGGCGGCAAGCGATGTATTCCAGGACGCGCCTGCCAACAACACTACGCTTGATTCGGCCGGTACGCCGGATGGAAAACAGGAGCCTCAACAAAAGCGATCCACCGGAGGCAGTACAATAGTTACAAAGGAAAACTGGGATCGTAAGATCATTAAGACCGCCGATATCCGCGCCGAAGTAAAAGATCAGCAGGCTTTTTATGAACAACTGAGAACAAAGGTCCGCGAGCTTGGAGGCTATATCGCAAGCGAAGAACAAAAGCAAACTGATTACTCCATAGAAAATGCAGTGGTGATCAAAGTGCCGGTTGATCAGTTTGATAATGCACTGGCTGGCCTGAATACAGGCATCATCAGCCTTGCGGAAAAGAGCGTACGTTCACAGGACATTACCGCAGAAATGGTTGATACAAGATCACGCCTCGAAACAAAGAAACGCGTGCGTCAGCGCTACAGTGAGTTACTTGGGCATGCCAAAAATGTAGAAGAAATGTTCACCGTGGAAAAAGAGATCAGCCAGATACAGGAAGATATAGAAGCTGCCGGCGGACGTCTTGCTTATCTAGGTCATTCTGCTGCTTACAGCACCATCAACTACACTTATTTCCAGGTATTGAATGCGGCAAAAAAAGATAACAACGAACCCGGCTTTATCAGCAAACTAAAAAATTCCTTCAGCTCAGGCTGGGCCTGGCTAAGCGGTCTGTTCCTCGGCCTGGTCTCCGTCTGGCCGCTCTGGTTGCTGATCGGTCTATTGTTATTCATCCTCAGGAAAAAGGTCCCGCGAATCAAACCATCTTGATGAATGTTCGATGGTGGATGTTCGATGTTCGATGTTGGATGTTCGATGGTGGATAGCTGTTGCAGGTCACCTATTGGATAGTTCTATGTTATAATATAATTTCAATTCTCAGAATCGACCATCGAACATCGACCATCGAACATCCAACATCCATCATCGCTCATCGCTCTTTTGTCTTAATTTTCCGGAAACATTCATCATGCAGCGGAAAAATCTAGTAGTATTATCAGGTGCAGGTATAAGTGCGGAAAGCGGGCTGAAGACATTCCGGGACAGTGATGGTTTATGGGAAGGATATGATGTGAGGGAAGTGGCTACGCCCGGAGCATGGCGGCGTAATCCGCAATTGGTGCTTGACTTTTATAATATGCGCCGTCAGAACGTGGCGGATGCAAAGCCGAATGCCGCTCATCTGGGCCTTGCCGCACTGGAGAAAGTTTTCAACGTCACCATCATCACACAAAATATCGATGATCTTCATGAACGTGCCGGATCAACACGTATCCTGCATTTGCATGGAGAGATCTTCAAAATGCGCAGTGAATATGATGAGCATACATTGTATGAGATCCGTGGCGATATGAAGCTGGGTGACCGCGATAAGTATGGGCATCAGTTAAGACCGGCCATCGTATGGTTTGAAGAACCGGTGCCAAAAATAGAAGAAGCGCTGCCGGTTGTGCATGCAGCCGATATCTTTGTGGTGGTTGGCACATCGCTTGCCGTGTATCCGGCAGCGGGTCTTGTCCATTATGTGGATCCGGTCACACCCAAGTTCATCGTCGATAAAAAGATCCCGCCCACATCGCCGATGCAAAACCTGATACTGATCGAAAAACCGGCAACAGAAGGTATTGCAGAACTGGCGGAGATACTGGAGACCATGCGTTGACAACTTTATGCTTTCACTAACAGCAAGGTCCTTAATATTGCGGCGGATATGACAATGCATAAAAAAACTTCATTCGTACTGGCGCTGTTGTTCCTGGCTTTTTCAATACAGGCACAACAGGGAAAAGGTGCTGAACAGATCCGCCGGTATATCGATTCAAAGACGCCGGTAAAAACTGATTCAGCCTTTCATGGTTTTTTTGGCAACTTCAAATTTGGAGATGTCAATTATCTGATGCCGCTTTACGAATCATTAGGGTGGGAGGAGCGTTCAAAAAAGGAAAGGGGAGAGAAGAATTATTATGATATAGTGTCACAGGAGTTTGCATCAGTCGGCGATTACCGGATGGTAGATATATATGGGACGAAGAATTACGACACGCTGGCAAATGATGCAAGAAAATTTATCCGCCAGGAAGTTGCCCAGATCAAAAACATACAATCGATCAATGCGGCATTATATGTTGCGGGTCGCGCGCTGGATGCGCAGGTCGTAATGATCAACGAGGCGCACGATAAACCATTACACCGCGCGTTTACATACAGTCTCCTGGAACAATTATATCAGCAGGGTTTCCGCTACCTGGCAATGGAGATGCTTAGTAATTTTGGCACTCCCTCCCTGAAAGAAATTAATAACAAGACCGGTTTTTATGCCCAGGAACCTGTCGCCGGCGAATTGATCAGGAAGGCCCTTTCACTTGGTTATACATTAGTTCCTTATGAAGACACGGCACTGCATGGACATACCGGTCTGCAGCGTGATTCAGCACAGGCCGCTAATATCTACCGGATATTGCAGAAAGATCCCAAAGCGAAAATTCTTGTACATGCCGGATACGGACATATCTCTGAAATAAAACTGGGAGAAGACCTGATCCCAATGGGTATGGCTTTTAAAAAACTCAGCGGTATTGATCCGCTAACGGTTAATCAGACAAATTTCACCGAAGGCAGTACCGGTGATTACGGGCGGGTGTTCTATACCGAACTGATGCAAAAGATCAAAATTGATGAACCAGTCGTTTTATTGAAAGGCAAGAACCCATACTCGCTGATCGATCAGGAAGGCTATGATATTTTCGTGGTGCATCCTCCTGTCATCTACAAAAATAACCGTCCCACCTGGCTTTCATTTGACGGCGCAAGAAAAGAGGTCTCCGTATCTCCCCAGGAAAAAAATCTTTTTCTTGTACAGGCCTACTACGAAGACGAATACAACAAACATCCGCTGGAAACACTCATACCCGCAGATCAGACTTATATCGCTTCTGATTATGGTTATTACAGCCTTTACCTGAAACCGGGAAAGTATAAACTGGTGTTTAGGGATGTGGGGTATAATAATCTTAATGTGAGGGATAGGACGGTGGAGTAAGGGTAGGTTCCAGAGGTTTCATAGGTTTCAGAAGTTCCAGAGGTTGCTGCCGCGATCTGCAAATACTAATGAGGGATAGGACG
>QFQQ01000011.1 GCA_003243445.1 Citrobacter freundii | reverse complement strand
TATTACTGATGGCCTTAAACGACAAAAAGCTCCGAATTTCTTCGAAGCTTTTTGCGGACCGGACGGGACTCGAACCCGCGACCTCCGCCGTGACAGGGCGGCATTCTAACCAACTGAACTACCGATCCGTACCCGTTGTTTTGGGAGTGCGAAGATAAGGGCGTGATCCTTTCCCGCCAAAAAAAGTTCAAAGATTTTTTAAAAAGATTAAATACCCTACTCTGTTAAGCACCAGTCGATTGACGGAGATTAATATCCAATCCATTATCCCCTTTTAGCAGCTCAAAACCGCTCACGCTTTCTGACCCAATACGGCCAGCCCCAAATTCAAAACAAGCAGCAATTCACAGCATACATCCCCATCCAATTCATTCAACCACCTGCAAAAACCTCCCAAACCTCTCAAACGTCCCAAACCCCTCATATCAACTTCAACCTGATCCCCTTCGCAATCAACGTCGCCGTATTCTTCACATCAAACTTTGCCAGCAAACTTTTCCGGTGCGTATTCACCGTCGACGTACTGATAAAAAAACGCTCCGCAATTTCCGCATTCGTCAACCCCTCCGCGATCAACAGCAGCACCTCCTTTTCGCGCCGCGAGATCAACGGCAATTCTGTTGTCTTTTCATGCAATGCTTGCGCAGCCTCATGACTAAAATATAGTTTGCCTTTTAAACTCGCCGCAATCGCTTCCAGCAATTCTTCTTTCGTTGCATTTTTTAATACATAACCTGATGCGCCGTTCTCCATCATATCCCTGATCACGGTTTGCTGGTTGAATGTGCTCAAACCCAGGACCAGGATGGACGGATATAATTCTTTCACTTCCTTGCAGAGATCGATCCCGCTTTTATCCGGCAGATTCACATCCATCAGGATAATATCCGGTTGCTGCGTTTTGAGGAAAGCCATGCATGAGGTAGCACTGGTAGCATGTCCCAGCCAACCAATATTCTTTTCATTTTGCAATAATGAACGGATGCCTTCAATCACCATGTAGTGGTCATCTACTATAAAAATGTCCGCCATCAGCTGTGTTTTTATTGATGTTAAGAGGCAATGCCTTATCGGTTCAAAGGTTATTTATTTCGATCAGCACTGAAGTGCCTTTACCCGGTGATGATTGAAGATCGATCTTCCCTTTCAAAAAATCAACCCTGCTTTGGATATTGATCCAGCCGATCCCCGGCGACTGTTTCAGTATTGTACTCGTATCGAATCCTTTTCCATCGTCCTCCACTGTTATCGCCAGCACCTTTTCTTCAGCAGCATAATGCAGTTGCACCAGCATATTTTGTGCACCTGCATGCTTGACCGCATTGTTCACCAATTCCTGCACGATCCTGTAAATGGAAATGCTTGCAGTCTGGTCCAGTTCAATATTATCCAGTTCCACAGCCTGGTAATTGATACGCACCAGGGCATTTCGCTCGATCTCTGCACAGTATTCCCTCAACGCCTTGTCCAGGCCATACTTCACAAGGATCTCCGGCATCATATTATGTGCAACCCGGCGCATCTCTTTAATGGAACTATCCAGCATATCAATACTGCGTTCAAACGCCTGCGCATTGTCGGGCGACATGATCAGGTTTTCCCTGACATTGTGCAGGGAGAACTTTATGCCGCTCAGCATTCCACCAAGTCCATCATGAAGATCTTTGGCCAGCCGCGTACGTTCCTGTTCTTCTCCTCTCAATACCGCCTCTGTTGCCATGAGTTGTTTCTCCGTTTCCAGTTCATCTATTTTTACCTGTTGTAATTTTTGACGGTTACGGTAATTCCGGAAACCGAGCAACAAAACCACCAAAAGAAATCCCGCACCTGCGATCAGGAAATAATTAAGGATCGATTGTTGTTTCAGCTGCGATTGCTGCAGTTTGATCTGGTTTTCCTTTTTCTCCGTTTCATATTTTGTTTCGATCTCTTCAATATAAAAATTCAGTTCTTTTAAGTTAGCTGCATTCTGCAGCGAGTCATACTGGTAATTATAATCTTCCGCTTCTTTGATCTTACTTTGCGCAAAATAAAATTTGGAATAGGTCTGATAAAGATTTCCCAAAGCATCGGCGGCGTTTTCTCTTTTAGCGAGAGCAATACCGCTATCCAGTTCCAGTTTTGCGTGGGGATATTCCTTTCTCATAATAAACCGAAGCGCATTTATATTCCGTATCTCCGCACCGGTGTTATTATCAGGTAATCCCTTCGATACCTTATTCAGCATTGCTGCATATTTTTCAACAGCTGCAAGGTTATTATTGAAATAATGATTCTGGCAAAGATTGATCAATGCGTAGCAGACGCTGACAAGATCTTCTTCACGCTGGGCAGACTCCAGTTGCTGCTCAAATGTGACGATCGCACTGTCGATCTTATGCTTCTCTGAATAGGCCGCCGCCATATTGTTCAAACCCATCGTTACGGCAAAGCGGTTGTTGAACTGTTTGCCATAAGCGATGGCTTTCGATGAGTAATAGATCGATTTGTCGTATTGTTTCAGGTTATAGTAAGTATTGGATGCCGTAAGATTGCGGATAGGGAAGCTTGCACTATCCTTTGTTTTTTCGGAAAGTGCAAGGCATTTCAACGCATAATCAATGGCCGATTTATAGTTTCCAAAGTGGTTGTAAATAGCCGAAAGGTTGTTGTATGTTTTCGCCAGTAATTTTTCATCCCCCGATTTTTCAGCAATGGCCAGATTCTTCAGCGCATATCCGGTTGAACTTTTATAATCATTATTGTAATAATAGTATTGTGAAAAAGCGGTGTTGATATACTGATCACAACTGGTGATCTTTTTTTCTGCCGCAAGATCCCTTGCCTTGCTCATGTACAGCAGGGAACTGTCAAAATTCCCCGTCGAGTAAACACCACTCACCCTGAGCAGCAATATGATGCGGCTGGAATCGTCTTTAGCCGTTGGTATCAGTCTCAGCAGGCTGTCTCTCTTTTTATCAGCCTGTGCGCTGGCTATGAAAGAAGTGAAGATGGAAAGAAATATCAGGAGGATGGTTCGCATAGCCTAAAATACCTTTTTTTCTGCTGTTGCAAAAAACGGTGAATGGGGGTGAGGAGAAATCATCCTTTTGAATGATTTTTGAGCCCGCAGATCACGCAGATTTGGCCTTACTATTAAGGAAAATAACTCACTTTGCGCCAGAGGCCTTATTAGTATCCGCAGATTTCGCAGATTACTTGCCTATAACGGCCTGTTATCTGCGCAATCTGCGCATTCAACTACCAAATCTTCCCTTGACAAAAACTATTTCAGTAATAGTAAGGGTAAATCTGCGTAATCTGCGGGATTCCTACGCCAATCACACCAAAAGCTATCCTGCCTTCGCGTATAAAATCCCCCTTTTTAACGATACCTGCCGCCAGCCTTCCCACTACTTTTATCCCACCGCATTAAATCATCAACAGATGAAAATCATACCCCTAATATTCTTCATCCTACTGTTTTCCGCAACCACCTCCGCCCAATCAAAAAATCCTACCAACGCCAAAGAACTCCAGGATAAAATGAAACAGGCGCAACAGGAGCTCGATAAACTCACACCTGAACAAAAGAAGATGATGGAACAAATGGGCTTTTCCACCTCTGTTCCTTCAATGCCTTCCGGCGTCACCGATGCCGGTATAAGTGCGGCGACGGCTGGCAGCGAATTCGGTGTTCCTTCAAAAAACGCTACACTCCTTGGCGCCATCCCCAATATCACACTGACGGCAGCCACCATTCCTGCTTATATCAAAACACTGAACGACTACATCGACAAAGGCATACCCACCGACGCCAAAACAATGGGCCAGCAGGTCTATGCCTATTGCAAAGCCAATAAATTCACTACCGAAGCCACCGGTAACAGTGCTATCGGTTTCTGGACCGTAGGCCGCCCCGAGATCGCGGTATACATTATGGGCCGCGCCTGCGCTGACAATGCAACAGACGCAGATCTCCTCAGCAACTTCGCCGCCATGCTCAGCATGGGCGGCGCACCGCATCGCGCCATTCCGTTACTGGAATATCTCAACAAACAATATTCCGGTAACAGCACCATCATCAACAACCTCGGGCAAGCCTGGTTTTACCTTGGTGAAACAGATAAAGCCAATGCGCAACTGGAAAAGGTGGTAAAAGCATTTGCTTATCATCCGCAGGCCAACTACACCCTTTGCCTGATACAGCAAAGCAAAGGCAATACAACAAAGGCAATTGAAAGCATGAAGAACTCTTTGCACTATAGCTATTCACTGAATAAGGTAAATATGCTGCGCAAACTGGGTTATAAAGTAAAGGGGAGTGATATGCGCATCCCATACCGTCCCGATCCAAATCCGCTTGGCCTGCGCAATTTCACCCGTCCTGAAGCGCCAACTGATTATGCTTCGGAAATAAAACTGAAGGCAGACTGGGATGCATTTCAAAAACAGATCCTGGAAAAGAACATTGCATTGAACCAGGAGATGCAGCCTTATATAATGGCGAACACACAACTGGCACAGAAGAACGCGCAAGCGGTGCAAGCCAATGAACAACAGATCAGGAAAGGTGATCTTTCCTCACTGACGGGTAAATCATCTTTAGCAGACAATATGTACAGCCAGATGGCCGAGATCCGCTTGAGCGAAATGAATAAAGACGGTGGCGCTGAATACCGGATGAAGACAGCAAAGAACGCGATCGATGCCTTACTGAAGGATTACAATGCCAGAAAGGAGGCAAAGAAAAAAGAACTGATCAAACAATACAGTGTGATTGCCGGTGAAGAATCCGAGCTGGGAAAGAAAGGAGAGAATACCGGTTATGATATCTGTAATGTGGAGCAAAAGTTCAGCGAATGGGTCTATGCAAATTATAATAAGCCATTGGAAGAGGCTTACAGGAACTATCTGCACCAGGTATACCTGAAGATCACGGAAGAATTGTACTGGAAGCAATTTAAATACAACGATGAAACTTTCGGATCCATTAAGATCACTGCAAAAAAAGAATGGCTGGCCGCTCTCAGCAGCACGAGATATATTGAAACGTACAACGCCAGTACAAACTGTAATCCTCCATCGAGTACGCCATCCAGGTACAAGCTCGCCAACTTTGATGATCTGCATTGTAATTACAAAAGTGTTCTTGACTTCGGTGTGTATAAACAGATCTTTGAATGCAACAATGCAAGAATTGAGTTTGATGCGGGACGATTCAAGGGAAACCTCAATTTCATTTCTGATGATAAAGGCAACAGCAATTTTTCAAAAGGCACAGTAGAAGCAACAGTGATCGATAAAAGCATTTCGATGGATAAAGGTCCGCTGGAGATCGGCGCCAATGTAAAAGCGGGAATGGGAGTGGAGTTCACTAACAAAGGGATAGAAGATGTGTATGTTACCGGTGAAGCTTCCCTCAGCGCAAAGACCAATATCATCAAAACCTTTGATCAGCATATCTCCGATGCCAGTGGCGGCGATAAAAGCCAGCCTGGCATGAGCGATGCGCAACTCAGCGATAAAGGCGTAGAGGTTGGTGTATCCGGCCGCATGAGCCTGATCTCAGGAAATATGACAGGCGCTATATCAGGATTTGGAAAATAACATTACCAGCATGACTACAACGATTATGATCAGTAATTCTTTTACCATAAGGTTTAACCTTGACCAGAACAATCTTATAACATCCCGCTATAGAAAACCCTTCCCGGCTTCCCGTCTTACCGGTAAAAATAAACCGGTAAGGCGGCAAGCCGGAAAGGAAAGCCTTATTGATCGCGACATGCTTTTAAAATTTGCCATGCTGTTCTTGTGCAATTGGGTATGCGCAATTGTATTTGCCCAGGTGCCCGATGATTCGCCTGCCGCCCGGGAAGCTGCTATTGCGCGTTTGCAAAAAGCAACGCCCTGCAAAGTCTGTGATGGATCTTCAGCTATAAGTATGCCTTATGGAACCAACTGCAATACCCGCGAGTTCCAGGCACCGCCAATACTTTCCGCTCCCGTTAAGCAATGGGAGTTAAATCCCGGCTGGTGGGGCGTATGGCCGCCCGTGCCGATCGGCAATGTTATTCTCACCGGTAGTTGCAACAACGACGGCAATGAAGGACTCTCTGCGATTGATAAGACCACCGGCAAGATCGTATGGCGCATCGGTAACATCTGCGCTGTGGGCAATCGCCGTGGTTCTACCGGTAAGGTTGCTATCTATGCGTTGCCATCCGGCGAAGCCTTGCTGATCTATCCGCGCGAAGATGGCGGAGCAACCGACTATTATGTAGTGAATATAAAAACGGGGAAGATCGTCCGTACCCTTTCTCCTGTAAAAACAGGCCCGATGCGTTATCGCGGTGGCCTGTTTACCGTATTGAATCAAAGTTCAAAAGATGGGTTCAGTTACATCACTGCGCTGAGTGCTGACCTGGGTAGTATTCAATGGCAGAACAAAGAATTCAAGCTGGCGATGAGCAACAATCTCGATCCGCTGTATACGCCCACATTTACGGCACCTGCATCATCCGGTGGTATTTTATTTCAAACTGCGAGAAGCAAGGATCAGAGCGAACCATTCACGCGACAGTTGCATGCCATCGATCTCAAAACCGGTAAAACCCTTTGGCGCCACACCGAACAACCCGTAATGCTAAAACGCAACGGACTGTCCTATCGCTCTGACGATGGCATTCCCATGATCGCCGATGGCAAGGTCATCATCCGATTGCAATCCATGCAATGGCCGAAAGCGTACGCGTCTGGTTTGCGTGCACTGGATCCCGTTACCGGCAAGATCCTCTGGACGATCGATGCCGTCCCGGACCGTCAGTTTGCTGCCCGTGTGTCAGCCTGCGGTATACTCATCAACGAAGTAACAACCGGCAATAACCGCGAACTGATCGGCTATCGCCTCGCTGATGGAACCATCGCCTGGCGGAGACCGCTTTCCAAAAACGCACACCTGCTTACATCATCCGGCGGAGCCTTCTATGTCGGCGAACGCATTGTAGACGATAATAGCAGGTACAAAGATCATCGTCTGCAGGGTTTTGATGGATTGACGGGAACGCTATTATGGACGGGTAGCTATCCCGATTATTATCTTGGCCTTGGCACTGCCAATACCGGATGGGATATAGAGAATGTAAATTCCGTTACACCGGATTGGATCATTGATGGAGATGGTGCGATTTATGGGATTACGTTGAAGGGGATTTTTAAGTTGAAATAGTTTTCCCTAAACGTCTCTATCCGTTAGTGAAATAAACTCCGGTGCCTGAGCGGTCATGTCCATTCCATTTCTGAAGCCCTTTGCACTTCTGCACCCTGAAATTCTTAGTTTTCCCTGGCCGGATATTAATTTGGGTGATCTTAAATGATTCTGTTCTTTTGCATCTATCCTGCAACCTTTTAAAACATTCAGATGAAAAAGATCCGACTCGTTTTGATGTTCCTTCTGATCGCCCATTTAAACTATGGACAATACTTTACGCTGACACCAGACGGATTCATGTCAGAAACCAAAGCCGACTACGTGGTGATTGAAGTTCCTGGCGCTAAAAAAGAAGATCTTTATAAAAACGTGCTGAATGCGATCAATTCTCTCTATTCCCATCCACAGGAGGGGCTGAGTGTACTTGCCGGTGAAAGTATCACGCTGAATGCTTACAAGCGAAAAGCGATCAAGGCCAGTGCAGGAATAATGACTTATGATTACGATGTTGATTACACGCTGACTTTTCTGTTCAAAGACGGTAAGATCCGGGTCAATAGCCCCACGTTCGACGCGTCGATGAAAAATTATAACGGTACATGGGCTAAGCTCGATGTTTCCCGGGCTTACTTCAAGAAAAACGGCGACCCTAAATCCGAGAAACACCTCAAAGGAGTGAATGAGCTTTTTAACGGATTTGTTAAAAACATATTGGATAAATCAGTAAAGATCGATAACTGGTAAATGTATTCTCTGCGTTAATGATATGTCGTTCAATCATAGTTTGCAGACCGGTAATCTGTAAAAGAAAATACAATACAACATTGAATGTTGTTTATCTGTAAGAATTGGGCATGCCGTTCATTTTTCTTTGCTGCGAATTTTGTTCAATAGCTCTATCTTTTTAAAAAAGTTTAATGAAAAATTTTACAATCCTGTTTGTAATCACATTGCTAATGTTCCCGGGGTGTAAGTCAAAGTATCGTAAAGCTGCTGACGAAATTTTTTCGAAGGCTGGCGGTACGGAGAACATGAATGCAGGAAAAAGGAGCTATCATATTGATGTTCCTGAAGGGTGGACAACTGAAACCCGCACGACTTATGGAGTTGAATACTTTTATATATCCGCTCCAAAAACGTTCCTCGATCCTAACACAAGCATTAACATTGCAACAGAGTTTATGCAGAATCTGAATCTGGAAGAGTACAGGGACGGAACCATTAAATCAATACAGAATAGCATTCCGAGTGCAAAAATATTGTCCAAGGGTGATATAACGGCAAATGGGATAAAGGGAGCATGGTATTGCTATTCGATGGCGCCGCAGGGACTTGAGGTAACTCTCGTCGGATATATCTTTCCTATGGATGGCGTGGCGTATAATGTTACAGCAGGAACTCAAACAAAGGACGCAGAAAGATATAGAGCACTTTTCGATTCGGTGGCGAGTTCATTTAAGTTTGATAATCCGTGATGCGTAAAAGGGAGATTCATTCGGTGTTTGAGGATTCCGTATCAACATGCTACGCGTGCGTGATTGGTGAATAACAGGGCGTGAATGACGGCCTTTGTCGCCTTAATTCGCTGCTTTGTCATGATCAATAGTATTTTACTCCTTGTTTGTTGCTAGTTTGATCATAAATCAAAACCAATTCAAACGATGCAACCCAAAACCATCAACATCCTCTACTGGATCTTCACTATCATCTTCGCTGCGCTCATGATCTTTTCTTCTTATGGCAGCATCATTGTAAACGAGGATTCAAAAACACTCATCCATGATCAGCTTGGTTATCCTGTATATTTTATTCCTTTCACCGGTTGGGCTAAATTGATCGGGTCGATTGTTATTCTCATTCCCGGATTGAAAACAGTAAAGGAATGGGCTTATTCGGGACTTTTCTTCGACCTTATTGCGGTAGTCTACTCAAGTATCGCACTTTCTGGTACGGTGGACCCGATGATGGCATTCATGCTGGTGTGGTTTGTTCCGGGGATATTGTCGTATTATTTCTGGAAGAGGAAGATGAGGTTGGGTCAAGCGAATTGATGTTGCAGGCATACTGACCGGCGTAGAGCCCCCTCTAAATCTCCCCCTTCAGGGGAGACTTAACACTCTGCAATCAGGAATTCCCACGTATTTAGTGCATTAATATCTAATATAGAATGAGATTGCCTATAGAGGCGACCCAAAGTCTCCCCTGAAGGGGAGATTTAGAGGGGGCCTCACACAGGTCGCATTTCACCTCCAAAATGTCATTCCACCACATCCCCGCATATCTTCACATTCCTCATCTTTATACCGCAATCAACATTGAGAATAACCAAGGCAACATTTATGAAAAAAGCATTCACACCACATTCTTTCCAACGGCTGATCACCGTCATCGTCGTCCTGCTATCCTCCATATTTCATTCCAACGCCCAACAAACCAAACCCACTTCGAGCGGCTATGTACCCGTCAACGGCATCAAAGTTTATTACGAAACCTACGGCCAGGGCAAACCCATTGTATTACTGCATGGTGCTTTCATGACCATTGGTACAAATTGGGGCGAACTGATTCCCATACTCTCAAAAACCAGGAAAGTGATCGCCATTGAACTGCAAGGTCATGGCCATACACCCTATTCCGACAGAAAGCTATCCCATACAACCTTAGCCAGTGATGTGCTGGGCGTACTGGATCAGCTGAAAATTGACAGCGCCGATGTAGTAGGCTATAGCTTCGGCGGCGAAGTAGCCTACTCATTTGCCATCCAAAGCCCTAAGCGGTTGAGGAAACTGGTGATCATCTCCTCCACTTACAAAAGCGATGGCTGGCAACCCGAGATCAACAATGCCTTCAAAGACATGAGGCCCGAGATCTTCGACGGCAGTCCTATTAAAGCCGCCTATGAAGCCGTAGCGCCGGACAAAACAAAATGGAAAACTTTTGTCGCGCAGATGCTGTCTTTGGCCGGTGAATCATTCAACATGGGTGATTCCAATATTGCAAAGATCAATGCACCTGTATTGCTGATCGCGGGTGACAATGATGGTCTGGATAAGATCGAACTGGCGAAGACCTATAAGTTGCTTGGTGGCGAGGTAATTGGAGATTTCGTAGGCATTCCCAAATCACAATTAGCAATTGTACCCGGGCAAACGCATGTGACGTTGATGATGCAAACGGCAGTGATAGCAGGTTACCTGGAGAGTTTTTTGAAATAGCATAGGTGCCGGAGGGGCGTGCTTTGAGCCTCCCGTACTTACTCTCCCCGCTCTGTTTCCCCGGGCGATCTGTCTTATTGTTTCTCCAATTTCAAACGACCCGAGACCCGGGGTCACCCTGAATGCCGGAGAGTATCCACTCTTTGAGCCTCCTGCGCTTCCTCTTCCCACTCTGTTTCTCCGGGCGATCTGCTTTATTGCTTCTACAATCTCAAACGACCCGAGACCCGGGGTCACCCTGAATGCCGGAGAGTATCCACTCTTTGAGCCTCCTGCGCTTACTCTTCCCGCTCTGTTTCCCCGGGCGACCTGCTTTATTGTTTCTCCAACCTCAAACGATCGAAGACCCGGGGTCACTCTGAATGTCGGAGAGTACCCATCCTTTGAGCCTCCCGCGCTTCCTGCAATGAAACCGTTTGCCAACCAGAGCGGCCCCGGGTCTGGCAGCAATTGATATTGTTACAGCTTTAAGATTGCCCGCCCGGGGAAACACAGCAGGAAGGGAGCACCAACACGATGCTTTCCCCAAGCAGCAATTAACGCCTCCTGTGTCGGTGCCTTTTTCTTGCGCTTCCTCTCCCTGCTCTGCTTCCCCGGGCGATCTCCTTTATTGTTTCTCCAATTTCAAACGACCGAAGACCCGGGGTCGCTCTGAATGCCAGAGAGTCCCCATCCTTTGAACCTCCCACGCCTCCTGCAATGAAACCGTTTGCCAATCAGAGAGACCCCGGGTCTGACAGGAATTAAAATTGTTACATGTTGAAGATTGCCCGCCCGGGGAAACAGAGCGGGAGAGGGAACGCCAACACGATGCCCTCCTAGAGCAACAACCCAAAACACCTACTTCTTACGCAGAGACTGATACCAATCCTTCGCTAAATCCTCCATATACGGGTTCACTTTCGTGATCAACTCAATCTTCCATTCATGCCGCCACCGCTTCAACAACCACTCTCTTCTTTTCGCTAAACGTATATCGCTATAAGGCTCCATATAAACCAGCCGGTTAGAATTATACTTTGCGGTAAACTGACTTTGCCCCGTTTTATGCTGCCAGGTTCTCACTTCCAAATTGCTGGTCACACCTACATACAAAACAGTGCGATTTATATTGGTCATTATGTAAACATGAAATTTATATTCTCTTGCCATTAATGCAAGGTAGAAGCGTAGAAAAGAAAACCATCGAGGAAAAAACGGCGAAAATTGTTTTTAAACACATGGTTGTAAACATTAAATGTTGTACCCAATCAAACCTGCTGCATCAGTACCCGGCTTCTCTACTTACACATCGCCTTTGCCACAGACATACGCTTACCAATCCAGATAAAACGTTCTTCCGGCAGCTGCTCCCTGATCCTTTCCATATTAACCTTCGGCGTATGAATCTCATCCGTCGTATGCACCTGCACACGATCCGCGATTCCCACTACACATACGATCTTTTCCAGATCCAGTCTTGAAAACTTTCCATTTGATACTATAAAGAAAAAGTGTTGCATAATTTAAGATTGTTGATGAATAATTTGGTGGGCTGGCGTAGGGCCCCTCTAAATCTCTCCGCCGCGGCGGAAGACTTGGCCGCCTGCAGAAGAAATTTCACTCTTAGCGGACATAGATGCACGATATAAGAATATGATCCCAGTTTAAAGACTGTGAAGTCTTCCGCCGCGGCGGAGAGATTTAGAGGGGGCCTTACGCCACCCCATTCACAAACAACCCATTCGCGTCTATTCGCGGCCATTCGTGTTCTATTCGCGCATTCGCGTTTATTCGCGGCCATTCGTGATCATTCGCGTATAATGTCCCTTCATCCGCGAAACTGTAGTATCCCTCTTCAGATATTATGAGATGATCCAGCATTCTCACATTCGCAAACCTGCTCGTCTGCATCAGTTTCTCCGTCATCATCTTATCCGCTCCCGACGGTTGCAGATTCCCGCTCGGATGATTATGGATCACCACCACCGAACTCGCCCGCCGCACGATCGCCCGATGAAACACTTCCATCGGATCGATCAGCACCGTGCGTTGTGTTCCCACTGCCAGCAGCTCTACGCAACGCACCCGCTGCGATGCATCCAGGTGCATCAGCCAGCAATGCTCCCGGTCCCGGTTCAGCTTACTGATGCGCAGCAGGATCGGTTGAAGCACGCGGTAGATATCGGCAGAGGATTGTATGTGGATTTTTTGATGGGGTTTTAGGCGGATGGTCATATTTCATAGTTTTTGATTGTTATGTTAATTTCGAGAGGCAATAGGCTTTCCATTCACGAACGAGTGGTTCGTGTTTAGTCGTGGTCATTTGTGATTATTCACGAATCGCGCTTTATTCGCAATTTGTGCTCATTCGCGACCATTTGCGTTCTATTCGTGTTAGAGAGAATAATATCTAATAGTTGTGGAGCATGTGGATGCGGATGTTTAACTTGGTTGGACTAAGTTAAGGAAAGATTTTACATTCTAGGTAATAACCTAGAATTATTTTAGAGAAATCTTTTCATCTTAATTATTAAGTAAGAAGAATGGATAAAGAAAAGTATACAGAACATCTTAAAGCGTTTGGTCTTCGGATGAGAGAGATAAGGAAGCAGAAGAAAATGACGTTGATAGATCTGGAGATTGAAACGGGTATTACGAATGGAGATTTGAGTAAGATTGAAAATGGGTTGAAGAACATTGAGTTTTTTACGATTGTGAAGATTGCGGAGGGGTTAGGGGTGAAAATGCAAGACTTGTTTAAATAGAAACTCAAATTAACATTCTTGACTTCTGTAACTAAAATTATATGTGAACATTGGACATCTGTATGGCTATGCATTAAAAAAAGAAAGTCAGGTTATCTGGTTGACCAAAGAGAGATAAGTGACAATGATAACTCCGTAGCATATTATGGGATTGGAAACTTTACAACCTCACCAAGTTGACTAAAGATCGCTTTTCTACATTTGGTGGCAAACTCTAGATCACTGTTCTCAATAATATATTTGCACACGATAAAAAGATCTTCGGTTTGTATTAATCCAATATTTTCCCTTTTTGCTCCAATTTTACACTTATTTGTAAAATTTAAAATTCTCTCCGACGGATTAGTCAACCGTTGAGGATTTCCAAATAATAACCCATACGCTTTTTCTGAGACAGTTTCCTTTTCAAAATCAGCATTTAACCCATCAAGAAGTTGTCTGAATTTGGACACATCAATATCTTTACTGTCTTTGCCCTCGCATTCTCCAATAAATCTCTGGCCTTCCGGTGATATAATTATTTGATCTAATTCTAATACTCCATCGTCATATTTTTCAGCTTTGTATCCCAAAATTGTAAGCCCTTTTATGACTGCTTTTTCGAGCATCTTTCCGGTTTCAAATAACAAGTCTTTTAGGCTTTCATCTTCTTCAAGAACCAGTTTAAGTCTTTCAATCTCGTTTAACCTTTTTTCTATTTCAAGTTTATTTTTTTCGATTATAGCTTTTGTCCTTTTAGAGGACTTAAGATTGTATTGTTCTGTTTTCAACCAAATCGGTTCGGGGGTTTTGCTTTCAACCTTTCTTAATGTTTTGTCTATTTCCACCAGGCAGTTAGTAAAAATCTTTCCATATTGAATCGCTTCATCAGTCCAAGTACCTTTGTTTGATTTATTTGTGTATTTAATTAGTTGCGGGATATCGAAACTAATATTGGGAATGAAAACCACGTGACCTTTTTTTATTTTCAAAGTGGCTCCTAACACTCTGTCCTTATTTTTTGTTGTGAAGCAAGCAGATTCTAATTCTAGCCCCTTAATATATGTTTCATAGGAAAAGAAATCTTTCAAATTTTCAAAAAGCTCTTTAACTAAACTGTTGGTAGGTAGAACTGTCTTGCCAGACGAAGGCAGAAATGAAATCTCTTTAAACGGAAGAAATTCATAATTTGAACAGATCCCAACATGTTCGGTGACTTTTTGATTTTTTCCGGTGCCACTGACAGTTCTAGAGCCTGCATAGGCATAAAACTCATCTTTTTTAGTGAGAATTATGACCAAGGTTCCGCCATTAGCGAGAAAATGATCTATTTCTGAGTTCCAGTGTTTAATATGGTCAGCAATTTTGGCTGATGAAGCCTTATTGTAAAGTTTTTTCCCTTCATGTTCTCTAGATTTTTCATTCCAAACATCTCCTTCAAGCGTAGAGTAGGAGGTATAATCGAGGCTAGGGCAAAATATCGCGATGTCTGCTTCAGACAAGGATCGAGTGCTATCTATTTTAATGTAATTTTCGCCGCTCGCCGGGATTTCTATCCCTATGTTATTAAGCCGTTTCATCAATTAAAGTATATCCGAGTTGACAATATGATTTTATGGTATAACGATTTTTGTTCGAGTTCCTATTGATCAAGTCCTTCTGGGATAGCTAGATCTTCAATAACTCCCTGTCTGTCGCAATTCTTAATAAAAAAATAGAAAGTAGAATCAATAATCTTAATTGAATTGGTACTATTGTCAAAGTCAAAGATCGGAGGAGAGATTCCTTTGGATATTTGGCTGCTGACAATGTTTTTTAGAAAATATCCCATATCAGAGGGGCGAACATCGTCAGGCCGGTGATGCAAATCTCTTATTTTCTCTTGAAGAGGTTTTCTTTTTAGACCTTGAATGATTAGGTCAATAGGTTCCTGAAAGAGAACTTTAATAAAATAATAGGGAATATACAATGGCACTTCTTGTGAAGAACGGGCTCTTTGTTCAATGAAGCTTTCTAAACATCTGGTGTGCCTACTTGAATAGTCTTCAAGCTTTTTTCTAATTGCAACGTTAACATTTTCTTGTGTTATTTCAACTTGGACTTCTTGTGTACCCTGAACGCCCGCTGCATAGCAGGATTCTTTACAAATTTCTTGAAAGACGCCTACACTATCAAAACAGCTATCGATAATATAGTCGACAACATTTTCAAATGTTGTGTTTAGCAAGGGAAAACCTTCAACAACAATTTTCTTTAAATCGTCTCGCTCCCACGGTTCAACAGGAACTTCTATTACGCGATCGAGAAGATCTCCATTAAATTGGGCTAATCGGTTTTTTTCACGCCAAATTCCCAGTATTATAAAGAGGATGTTATAATCTTCAAAAATACGGAGGTCAATTGCCAATTGTTTTTGTATTTCCTCATTTAAGTAATGGAAGTTTTCCAAAATTATACGCCTAGTGAACTTGGTATCCTTCAAAAGTTCGGAGAGATCTTGCGCTAGCGCTAAATTGTAATTGATAACCTTATAAGTTCTACCATTTACTTTATCAGTCGAGGCTGACGCTTCTGTTTCTGCATCTCCACCACCAAAAAATGGAATTCGAATTTTTGCTTTTAGTCCAATTTTTACTTCGCCACCAATTGTTGTACTTATATCATGTGACTCTACAATCTCAATATCAAGTTGCCTTGCAATTGAACTGTAGATGTCTAAAGTTGTTGAAGTGGGAGAGCAGTTGACTTTTACATATTGTTCTTCCGTAAGGTGTTTATTCGTTAAAGATGTTTTACCCTGCTTGGAAGCTCCATAAACTATTATATGTTTATTTTTCTGAAGGCCTTTGGTGAATGTTTCGTCTACTGCTAGTCTTTCGATATAAGTGTCAATAAGATCGTTTGACACACCATAAACTTGATTTGTTTGTCTCATTTTAGTCTAATTATAGTTAAGGTTTAAAAATAGCTATTAGGTTTCAGTCTTATGCTGATGATCGTTTTTAAGCTTATAATCAAAACAGTCTTTAGTGCCCAATTAATTTGCATTTTGGATTTATGGAACTTGCCTTTGTGAAACTTATCAGATAAGCTTCAAGTTATATATCTCGTTGCTTATTACTTAAATGCTTTATTCACACTTAAGCCATATTATTCACGGTGAATATTTGAGCAAAAAATTGTAGCAGGTCAAGGCGTATTCCGTTGCATAGGGATTGGGTAGTGGTGTAAATGTGTAAAGAATAAATTTAGAGATTTTTCTTATTAATCCAAATTTACCCTCTCTGTGTACGAAGGCTTACGCTTTCGTTAAAATGTATTGATACCTAGAAGAGGGAATTGGGGCAATAAAATGCTCCGATCCTTTTAACCAGCCAGAATGTCCTTTATTTCAAGAAAGTCTTTAAGTCTGCAAGTGTGGCGTCTAAGGCAGAATTTTCACGACTACTTTCAATCTTCGAGTATTTGATTTCTTTTTTTGTTACAACGTCAACCGCGATACAAAAATTAGAATTGATAGAACGCTTTTTAGAATAATTAGCTGATAAATATTTGTAAAGCAGCTCTGTGAAGATCTGTAACTCGTCATTCTTAAAACCATTTAATTGGGCTACAAACCATATTGCGCCCACTTCATCACTGTTATCATTTTTATAGGAAAAAACGTGATTGGGGAACACTTGTACGGAAAGACTTTTAATAGTAAGAATGTGTTTTGGATTTGGCCTTGTCAAAAAATCAGTAATTCTTTTAGGCTTGAGTTTGGTAAAATCATAATCTTTATAGCCAGATAATATGTCAATGTTTCTTTGATACATATCTTTCGTCCGTTTGAAGGGAGAAGCTTTATATTGAGCCTGAAGGAAGTCGATTTTATCCGCAATTATCTTACTATTATTGCTTTTGCAAGCGTTTGTAATAGCACTGACACAACTAATCCAATAGTCTCCTCCAGAATCAGATTTTATAATGGGCTTTTTTAGGTTATTTACAAATGTCTGTTTTCTTGTTGGTGGGAGCCTTTTGAATTCAATGATCTTTTTTGCGGTTAAGTTTTGCATACTAGTGAATAATGAATGTTATGAATAAGGTTTGTGTAATGGCTATGCGTCAAATTATAAAAAATTCTAAGGTGTGCCAAATAGTTTTGGCTCCAAGTATTCGTAATTCGGCCATTTTATCTTGAGTCGAACAAAGTAGATGCACCATTTCCTGCTAGATGTTGTTACCTTTTTCCGTAAATTCGTAACATGTATTCCGTGCAAAACATAATAAAGGACTCTCTCTCAGGATTTTCCAGACAAATCCTCGTCCCCGCCGATTTCAAAGGCAGCGGAACGGAAGCCGCTATCAAAATGTCCCTTTCCCGGCTCGCCAAAGCCGGTACCATCCGCCGTCTCGCACACGGTATCTATTACGTTCCCGTCAGCGATCCCGTTTTAGGCGAACTGATCCCTTCCCCAGAATCCGTCGCCGAAGAACTCGCCGAAAAGGAAAGAGTCCGCATCCGGCCGGCCGGTGCCTTCGCACTCAACAAACTCGGACTAAGCACACAAGTCCCCACCC
The DNA here is from genome assembly GCA_003243445.1 of Citrobacter freundii. GTDB lineage: Bacteria > Bacteroidota > Bacteroidia > Chitinophagales > Chitinophagaceae > Terrimonas_A. The sequence continues at coordinate 108,901 of QFQQ01000011.1, read as the reverse complement.
GGCTGGTCTATCTCACCGACGGCAATCCGCGCAAACTGAAAGTAGGGAAGGCCTCTATCGAATTCAAGTCAACCACTCCCAAAAAAATGTCCCTGCGTGGAAAGATCAGCAGCTTGCTGATACTGGCCCTCGAAGAACTGGACCTGCAACATCTCGACAAAAAACAACAGGAGCGGATCTATCATCTCGTAGAGATCGAAGATCCCGAAGACCTGACACATGATCTGAAACTGGCTCCTAACCGCATACACGATTACCTGATCACTTTTAAACGACGCATCGATGAACAACGGATGGCTAACCCTGAATGACGCGCAGCGCAGAACAACGCTGGAGCAGGCAGCCATCAACAGCGGTATCCAAACGAAAGCCATCGAGAAAGACTGGTGGGTTACCCTGAGTCTCCGCGCATTGTTCCGCACGCCTTATGCGCCGTATTGCATCTTCAAAGGAGGAACATCACTTTCCAAAGGATGGAACCTGCTGCAACGTTTTTCCGAAGACATTGATATCGCCCTGATGCCTGAAGCATTCGGCATGACGTATCAGCTTACTCCAAGCAATTCTTATGTCAAGCTGCTTAAAAGAAATGGATGCGCTTTCACTAGTACGCTGATGAAAGATGCGCTGGCTGCTGCATTTGAAAACCTGGGTGTGCCAGTATCAGATATTGTTATCGGAACGGAAGATGTGCCGGATGATTTTCCGGATAAAGATCCTCAAACGATCTTCATTCGTTATAGATCTGTAATAGATCCGCATCCTTATCTCGCTGAAGAGGTAAGATGGAGTTTGGTGTGCGTAGTTTAAAAGAACCCTTTGCGGATGTTCCATTACAATCCATTCTTTACAGTTCTTTTCCAAATGATGTTTATAAGGAAAAACCTTTTTTGGTACGCATTGTCGCGCCGCATAAAACATTAATGGAAAAGATGTTCCTGCTGCATGAAAAATTCAGTAGCAAAACTACGGCGGGCATAAGAGGGGATCGGCAGTCCCGTCATTTGTATGACATTGTTCAGTTGATGCATACAAGCGCGGGTGTTGAAGTGTTAGAAGATACCGCATTGTATGAAGCAGTAATCGAACACCGGCGGCATTATTCACGTGTAAAGGATGTTGACTATGATACACTGAGACATGCTGAACTTAGCTTCGTGCCATCGGTTGAATGGGTTGAAGAGTTCCGGCGTGATTATGAATCGATGCAAACCTCTATGATCTATGGCGAGTCGCCGTCGTTTGATGAACTGTTGAATCAGTTGAAGCTGTTCAATGGAAAAATGCGGTTGGTCGGAACAGGTTTGTCGCTGGATCAGATCATTCGGGATTTTGTTGATCTACGGGATACGACCGAAGTGGATTCCGGCCACAGGATAGTGAAATCATCTATTGGTAAAAGGGCCTTAACCGGCGAACTGATCACTTTAGAACTTGAAATGCACTTGGTTTTGGGGAGGTGGCTGTTTCAGTCTATTCGGAAAGTGATCAAGTGATTTCCCATGGTAACCTACCGAAATAATCATGTCCAGGTTATGGAAATTAGGAGCCTTTTGCTGAAATTCGGAAATTCCGAATTTCTTCATTGTGCCAGCTTCCGAAAGTTCGTTTTCTTCATAAATGTTTTTTATATGCTCGTTGATGGTTGATTTTGCTTTGCCAAACAACGTAGCCATTTGTTATTTGCCGCATTTAACCTATTCTCCGCAGATTATGCGGTGAATAGACGCCTTATTCGCCGCAAACTTTTGGCTGGATGCAAATTCAGGAAGATATCAGTAGGATAATTCAGGCCAATTTGAAGATCGCTAACGCTAAATGCTAAATACCTGCTTCACTGACGTTTTACAAATTACCCTTTCGTCACCCACTGAAAAAAATCATACTTAATCAACTCCCAATGCTTCCCCTGCAAACACCCCGGCGTCGGATCCTCATCCGCCACCTCAAACCGATTTAACCCTTCAACTATTTCATCCAGCGAATACCCATACGGATACCGCTCCGTGTAAAACGCCAGCATCTCACCAATCTCAAAATAATCATGCGCCGTATGCAGATCCCAAAAATCCTTTTGCCGCCCTCCACGACCCATAATATCCAGCATTAGCGGCATGGTACGGAACTGATAAATTATTTTTAGACTTTGGTCTAATTTCCACATCCCATGACTAATCGGTTATTGTAACAGAATTAGGGTAGTTTCTCCAAAAAAACTGTAACAAAATTAGGGTAGATTGACACCACCCGCTAGTTTCAAGCTCTAACTACCAGTGTCAACTCCGAAAATCTTACACTACTCACGAGAAATTTATCTAGCCCAATTTATATTATCTGCTTCGTCAATAGACTAACACTTTTACTTAAACCACACGCTTCTAATTTTTCAAGAACCTGCATCCTCGTCAGCGGTGGATTCCGGAGACTTCTGACCTGTTCGTCTAATGCCTGCAAAACCCTGGGTGTATTCTCTTCGAGAAAATCGCCGACCAGATCATCCGGCAACTTCACCGTAATCCCAAACCTTTTCACATACTTCGGCGGAAAGTCTTTTACATTATTCGTCACGATGATATTACATTCTCCTTCGATTGCCGCAGCCAGCACATGCCTGTCATTTGCATCCGGTAATTCAAACGTTTCAATAAGATTTTCGAACCCGGTAATATTTGCTCCTTCAAAAGCCGCATTCATTGCATTTTTAGTCCGTTCAAGGTCTTTTCTTTTTAGATCTGTTCTGTTGAGCAAAAGATTTCTTATCCATTCTTCCTGGATCATATCTGTCCAGTGTGGTCTGTACAACCCCGTATTAGCCAACCGCAACAGAAAATCCCGCACAGGTGCGGGATACAATACATTAGCGTCCAAAAGTGCTGCAACTGGCAAGGAAGATTTTTAATAACCGATATTCAGATCCTGGGCTTGCTTAGAAAGAAAATCCAACTCTTCATTCCTTTTCGCTTTCGTTTTCATATCAAACGCTATCACATGCTTCAACGCAATCCTCCTGTGCGAACCCGCTTTCGTAAAAGGAATCTTTCCTTCCTCCAGCAACTTCACCAAATGCGGCCTCGATATATTCAGCATATCCGCAGCTTCCTGCGTTCCCAGCACGGTATCCGTTGGGATCAACGTGAAAGATCTTCCTTCCGCCATATTGCTCACAATGATCAGCAAAAGATTGACCGCTTCCTTGGGTATTCTGATAAAATCATCATTCTCGCGGAACTTTATCCGCACAGATTTGCTGCTTCCTTTTATAACTTTATTAGATGTTTCCCTGAATTCCGATATGGAAGACTGCGCAATCTTCTGCTCCTCTTTTGTGGTTTTCTTCACTAACGTTTCCATACATTTTATTTTACTACCCAAATATACGTAAACGAAATAAACGAAACAATAACATAAACGAAACAAACGAAACTGGTCAAACATCGCGAGGCAGCGTCGGTCGGGATTTTCTTATTAAGCCATTGAAGCTCACGCTTTATTAACTTCCGAAGCTTCTTGTGCTGATCCCTTTGCGGAAAATCATTAGTATTTCTCTCACATCACCTATCCAAAAATCTCCTCTTCTTCCCCGCAATCATCTCCGCCAATTCCTCCTCACTCGGCAGCACCGTCTTATACTTAGACGCAAACAACTGCTTATTCTCCTTCAACACCGAATATTTCACAATCGTTTCATCCTTCTCCGTACAAAGAATTATTCCAATAGTCGGATTATCATCCTCCGCACGTTTCAGATCATCAAACATCCGGACATACATATCCATTTGCCCGATATCTCCATGGCTTAGTTTAGCGTTTTTCAAATCGATGATCACAAAACATTTCAGCAGATAATTATAAAACACCAGGTCGATATAAAAATGAGACGTTTCTGTACTGATACGCATTTGCTTTGCAACAAATGAAAAACCTTTACCAAGTTCAAGCAGAAATTTCTGCAGATTCCCGATGAGTGCATTTTCTAATACAGATTCTTTCCCTTCCAGATCTTCAGGTATGTTTAAAAACTCGGCGATATAGGGATCCTTTATAAAGCTGAACGGGCTATGCTTGTCCTGCTCTTTATCTGAATTGGTTTGTTGGGTAGAAAGTAAACGATGATAATACCCTGTTTTGATATTTCGTTCCAATACCCGGGCGCTCCAGTTTTGTGAAGAAGCTTCGCGGATATAATATTCTCTTTCTTTTGGGTCATCAAGTCGCATGATCTGCCTGATATTACTCCAGCTTAAATTGGCTACACACTGTGTAGCCAATTGTATGTTATTGGTATTGATTGTGTTAAGGTTCGATTCGTCAGGGAAGGTCATGTAGAACTTTCGCATATTCTTTAAGTTGGCTATCGAGAATCCTCTCCCGAATGTGCCGGAAAGGTGACGTGATAGATTGGCTACAAGATGATCGCCATATTCGGCCCGGTTCTGTCCCTTTTGTTCCTGCTCTATGATCTTTCTACCTATTTGCCAATACGTTTGCACCATGATGGCATTTACATTTTTATATGCGGTGCTTCGTGCCTGTGCAAGCAGATCACTGATCTCATTGTAAAAGATCAAATCATTGTCTATTTCATTACTCATAATAGGTGCGTTTGTTTGTTTAAGTCCGTAAACGGGAAATATTGCTTCTGTATACTACCAACCACTAATCATAACAAGCACAAAAGCTCCCTTTTTAACTAAACCGCACCAATGTTTTTTAAACAGAATTTAATGTTTTTTCCTCCTTAACCACTGTATCATTTAAGCTTCCATGAGACATCGAATTCTCATCATGCTTCTCTGAATCTATCTTCATTTTGTTCAACGACATATCATTATCCTTCCACCGGATCTTAACCGCGGCCTTCAAAATCCTCAACTTTTTCCTCGGAGCTTGTGCACTCATCACCACTTCTTTCTCTGAATACTCGGATATATTCTCATACTCCACCCGGTCCTCCGTTTTTTCCAATACTCTGGCCATCTCTCGTGTTTCGACTTCTTCTTTCACTCCACATATCTCCCCATCTTCATTGACAAAACATCCTTCCTTCACTATCTCCTTCCTCTCTTTCTCCTCCTTCTCCCTCTTCTCCACCAGCAACCCATAAATCCTTCCTCCGTCTTCATTCTCCCTCGGTACTTCCACCTCCAACCCATTCAAATACTTCTCCACCATCACTTCCAATATCTGCTGACCACTCATACCTGTATGCTTAAAAAACTTTTGCGCTTCACCCACCAGCTTATTATAAACCTTCTGCTCATTCTTCACCCCCAGCGCCTTATACACAAACGATCCGATCTTCGATGATTGACTGAAAAAAGTTCCATATAGTCTGAATAATTCATACCGTTTGTCTTTCATTACCCGTTTTCGTTGTCCGGCGAAAACTGTTCGTACGTAGATCTGATTACCTACATAGTAATACAGAAGTTCGCCAATTCGGCCTGTAAATTTTAAGTGTCCTTTTAAAATTGCCATAGTTAGGTTTTTTAGTTAAGTAAATTATATGTCTTCTTTTCCATTCATCAACATCAATGCTGGTTCCTATATATTAGTAGGAATAAAAGCGAAAAAAATTACCGGAACGATAAAAATATTTTAGAAATAACCTTCCGGAAAGACAATCCACGTCTATGTGTGGTATCACCACACAAGTTTACGAAGCCAACTACCCGCGTTCCAAATACCACTGCGCTATCTGCGTATTTTGCGCATTTTTTCACTTTTGGCGGGGTAAAAGGAGTGGGAGGGGAGTTATTCCAGCCTGCTAATTCGATGTTCAAGCTATCGTTCAGGCTTGTATCTGCATGGTATCAGCATTGTATCTGCGGTCTATCGTCGGGGTTGTCGCGTATAGTATACTGGGTTGTCGCGTTGGGTTAAGCGTAGTTGTCGCGTATTAGCATTCTTTTCCGGTCATGGCCGGGGTATCCTCATTTAATCGCGTGGCGTAGGTTCCCTCTAACAACATGAATAAAAGAGTGTGTCATCCCGGCCGGGCGACCTAAGCTATCTTGCTGCAATCGGAATGCCAGAGCCGGGAGCCCCACGAATAGCGGAGGTCCCGGCTCTGGCTTGCATTAACTTCGATAGTGGCTGAAATTTGCCCGGCCGGGATGACAGCTCTTTGTTGCAATCTTGTTCTATATTTCCTGAATATTTAATAATCTGCTGGAACCGCCCGCCGTGGCGCAGCGAAGGAGGGCGCCCTACGCCGGTCAATTTCAGACAAGACCAATCCCCCCAAAATCCCTACCTTCAACCCTCTCATCTCAAACCAATTTATCATTCATGAAAAAACTAACCGCATTCTCATTTCTCTTAACCCTATCACTGATCACAAACGCGCAGCAGGAAACCCGCCTCCTCCGTTTCCCCGCCATCAGCAACTCCCAGATCGCCTTTACCTACGCCGGCGATCTCTACATCGTCCCCACCACCGGTGGCACCGCCCGTCGCATCACCAGCCATCCCGGCTATGAAATGTTTGCACGGTTCAGTCATGATGGCAGATCCATCGCCTTCACCGGCCAATACGATGGCAATACCGAAGTATTCATCATCCCCTCCACCGGCGGCGAACCTAAACGCATTACCTATACGCCCACGCTCAACCGCGATGATGTCGCCGACCGTATGGGCCCGAACAATATCGTCATGGGATGGACGCCCGATGACAAACACGTCATCTATCGTTCCCGCGGCACCTCCTTCAACGCCTTCAAAGGAAAACTCTATCTCGCGCCGCTCAATGGCGATCTTAGCCAGGAACTGCCTTATTCCGTTGCATCCTGGGCTTCCTACAATAACGACGGATCAAAGCTGGCGATGAACCGCGTATTCCGTGAGTTCCGCACCTGGAAGAATTATAAAGGCGGCATGGCCGATGATATCTGGGTGGTTGATCCCAAGACCGGCAAAGCGGAGAACATCACCAATAATCCTTCACAGGATATCTACCCGATGTATTATGGCGATAAGATCTATTTCGTGAGCGAACGCGATAAGATCGCCAACATCTTTGTATACGATACCAAAACAAAACAAACGCAGAAAGTAACCACGTTCAAAGAATTCGATGTGAAGTTTCCTTCGCTTGGTGAGAACGCGATCGTCTTTGAAAACGGTGGTTATATCTATAAACTGGATCTGACCAACAATCAAACAAACAAAGTCAGCATCACGATCGCGGAAGATTTCGCTTCCGGTCGTTCGAAACAAATTGATGCGGCTGACTTCGTTTACAGCACCGGTATTTCTCCTGACGGCAAACGCGCTGTGCTTGGCGCACGCGGCGATGTGTTCACCGTTCCGGCTAAGACAGGTGTAACGCGTAACCTGACTCAATCCAGCAACGCCCATGATCGCAATGTTGGCTGGAGTCCCGATGGAAAATGGATCAGCTATATCTCTGATCGTACGGGTGAAGATGAAGTGTTCGTTCAGCAGCAGGATGGATTGCAGCCCGCCAAACAACTCACCAAAGGCGGCGGCTCCTACAAATTTAGCGCTGTTTGGAGCCCTGATAGCAAGTACCTGCTCTTTGGTGATCGTGCGCAGGATCTGTATCTCGTTGATGTTAATTCAGGCAATAAAACACTGGTAGTTCATTCTGATAACAGTACACTTGGTTCGTATACCTTCGGGCCAGACAGCAAATGGATCGCCTATACCGCTCCCGGCAAAGCACGTGAGTTCTCCGTGATCAAGCTCTACAACATCGATTCAAAGAAAACGATCACTGTTACTGATACATGGTACAATAGCGGATCGCCGCAGTTCAGTCCCGATGGGAAATATTTGTACTTCGTATCATCACGTGATTTCAATCCGACCTATAGCAATACAGAATGGAACCACGTGTATACAGACATGGCTCGTCCATACTTTGCAAGATTAGCCGCAGCAACCAAATCACCTTTTGCAGATAAAAGCGATGAAGTGTCGATCAAAGCCGATGCAGATACCACCGCAAAGAAAGCTGCTGATAAACCTGCCGGCGCTCCAACTGCTACAACAAAAGGCGTGACAGTAGTGGTAGATGAAAACGGTCTTGCTGATCGCATCGAAAGTCTTCCTGTGGCTCCCGGCGCTTATGGTGGTTTTATTCCGGTAGATGACGGGGTGTATTATTCCACAGCAGGCCGCAGCGGTCGTGGTTTCAAGTTCTTCAGCTTAACTGATCAGAAAGAAACAGAGATCGGCAGTTTTGGCGGATACAGCGTTACGCCTGATGCAAAGAAGATCCTGTTCCGTTCCGGAAATGATTTCTATATCGAGTCGCTCAGCAAGTCAAAGATCACGCCTGCCAATAAGATCGATCTCGGCGGTATGAAAACGATCATCGATCTTAAAGCTGAATGGAAACAGATCTATGATGAAAGCTGGCGCCAGATGCGCGATTATTTTTATGATCCGAATATGCATGGCGTGAACTGGAAAGCGATGCATGATAAATATGCGCCATTGCTTCCGTTCGTTAATCATCGCGACGATCTGACTTATCTCATCGGTGAACTGATCGGTGAGTTGAATATCGGTCACGCATACGTGAACAGCGGCGACAGACCTTCCATCAACCGCATTGCACTTGGATTGCTTGGTGCAAGATTCAGCCGCGATAAAAGCGGTTATTACCGGATCGACAGCATTCTCTCCGGTGAAAGCTGGAATAAATCATTGGTGTCTCCACTGCGCGTAGCGGATGGGAACATCAAAGCGGGAAGCTATATCATTTCGATCAATGGTGTATCGGTGAAGTCTGTCGGCAATATGTATGAACTGCTGATCGGTAAAGCGGGTCAGATGATAGAGATCGAAGTAAGCAATTCAGCGTCGCCATCAGGTGCAAAGAAATTGCTGGTAAAACCGATCGCCGATGAATCGTCATTGTATTATCATGAATGGGTGCAGCAGAACATCGCGAAAGTAAATGCAGCAAGCGGTGGAAAGGTCGGTTATGTGCACATCCCGGACATGGGTGTGGATGGATTGAATCAATTTGCCCGTTATTTCTATCCGCAGTTGGATAAGGAAGCCCTGATCATTGATGATCGCGGCAATGGTGGCGGGAACGTTTCGCCGATGATCATCGAACGTTTATTGCGTCAGCCGGGATTGGGAACGATGTGGCGGAACAGTACAACGTCCTCTATCAAACCGGATGCGCATGTGGGTCCGAAGGTCTGCCTGATCGATCAGTATTCTGCATCTGACGGTGATCTGTTCCCCTGGCAGTTCAAGCATTACAATATCGGTCCATTGATTGGTCAGCGTACATGGGGTGGGGTAGTAGGCATCAGCGGATCATTGCCGTTCATTGATGGTGGTGATATGCGGAAGCCGGAGTTTGCGCATTTTGCACCGGACGGTTCGTCGTTTATTATTGAAGGGGTAGGTGTGGTACCGGATATTGAAGTGGTGAATGATCCGTATAATGAATACAAGGGTATTGATACGCAACTGGCGGAAGGGATAAAAGTGTTGATGGAAAAGCTGGCGAAAGGGGAGAGAACGGGTGTGCCGAAGATCCCGGCGTTCCCGGATAAGTCGAAATAGTTATTTCTTTTCGATTTGCGTAAGCTCCCGCAGATGAACGCAGATCAATGCGCAGATTACGCAGATAAAATTCTGATATCAGAAATTATCTGCGTAATCTGCGCATTCCTTTATCGGGTTGTTACCAGGAATAAAACATTCTCAATTTTCAAGATGATAAATCTGCGTAATCTGCGGGAAACTATGCCGGTCGATAGAAACTATTTCTTTCCAAGTAACGAATCTATCGAAATATGCTCCAAATAATTCGTCAAATGATCTGTCTTATGTATCGCCCTGTATTCCTCAATTTCCTTCGTCTCCAAACTACAATACGTCTCCACATAATACCCCCACAACTGAAACAGGAATATCATTTGTTTTTCCGTCTGCCGCTGCGCAATTGCAACGCCCTGCTGCAATACTGTACTTCTTTTCTCGGGCTCACTTAACCTGATAAATTCTGATAGTTTCATAAATGCGGTTTTAACATGAATTAAAAGAGGCAATTACTAACAAGATCAAAAAACTGAGGCTGAGGCAGATATAAGATAAGGATCAATTCCGGAATGTACAAAATTTATTTCAATGAAAAGCATTTTCAGCCACGAAGACGAGTTATATGTAGTCTCCGACTACATATCGGCTTCGCAGAAGCCGGCCGTTCACAACAAAAGGAAAGAAGCGGGACTATTCTTCCAAAAGAGGAAAATTCCATTAGCCCACAATTTCAATTGTGGGTGGAAGTATCTTCGAATATGCTGCTCCCGCACACGAACCGATACTGCTCTCTAGGATACTCTCTTTTATTTGCAGCACATTGATTCGCACATTTCCTTTCCCACAATTGAAATTGTGGGCTAACGAACATCAAAATATCCAGCGAATTAAGGCTCGAAGATCGTGTCATCCCGCTCCGGCTTTCTAAAGAGATATCACTCCATCAAATACCTCGATCTGATCACCCAAAAATCAAACAATCCCTTAGAATAATTTACTTTCATTTTATAGGACTTCCTGACGTCCGCTATTTCAGAACAGAGAAACTCAAACCGTTTATTCATACCACTCAACTCAACGATCACATACGGCTGAGAACAACTACTGTACTTACCCCGCGATAAAGATCCCTTCTTCGTTATTTTAACGCTCTCATTCAGCACCTCGTTCTCCGCAAATTGTCTGTTCAAAAATAACATCACAAAACACGCAAGCATACCGCCAATAAATATGTCCGGCAGAAAAAGCATCAGCTTAGAAAAGCCGCCCTTAATAAACATTTTGGATATGATCACAAAAGCAAGTGCTCCCAACATAAATATTGCGATCAGATATTTAAACTCAATAATCGTTTCCCTGTAAAGATCTGTAACTAACCAGGTGGATATAAACGACACAAAAAAAAGAACTAACAGTGTCTTATCTCCTCTCTTAAAGAAACGGTTAACTGATGCCTGATTTTTCATCCTTATCTTAGTTCCATTAAATTTTTATTCACCAATCAACAACCAACCCTTTCCCTTCTCCACCGCTATCCCATCTCCAACCCGAAACTCCTTCTCCTCCTGAAATCCTTTCATGGCTTTCGCTTTCAAACGAACCTTAGATTCATCCAATCCCAACGCCTTCCAGTCAATCTTCAACTTCACCACCACATCTTCTTTAGCCCAGCTTGCAATAGCAATCATCACTTTTCCCTGCTTTTTATACACTGTTGCAAGTACCTGATCATTATCCGTCTTAACCGGGCAGTCTTCCGCCCAATACCCGATCATCTCCGAACCAGCCATTCCGAATTCATCCCACACTTTCCAGATCGGTCGCGGGTCTGCATTATCACTCCACGGCATGCGGTTCGTCATGCCATAGATCATACCCCGCCAGGCATTACCACCATCCTGCAACATCTCACCCATCAATCCAAATGGAATGCCCGAGACTTCTGTTAAATAAAACGCCGCATCATTCTTCTCATAATCGAAATACTCACCAAACCATAAACGATTGAGATAAGGGAAATGCTCCATGTACAGGTTCGCACTGTTGTTGAATCCATCGCTCTTGTTGTATTGATTCGCGGAATGCAGATCGATAATACCGGGATGACCATCCTTTGTCAGCACCCGCTTGATCCGCTTCATCGTAATGCGGTCAAACGCCACATCATCCAGATAAATCCCATCAATGCCTACATGCTGAACCAGCCAGTTCATTCCCTCCACATAATAATTATGCCACCGGCTCATGCCGCTATTCACTATGGCCGCATCCTTTAATTCCGGTACAAACCATGCCGCGATATAATCACTCACCACATGTTCCTGCAACCATGAATAACCACCGCCTTTGCCCGGCGAATAGATCTCATGTCCCAGGCTTCTCATCGGAAATGTTTCATACGCACGGTTCGATAACTCACGCACCGTATTATAGATCTTCACCTTCAATCCAAGCCGATGTGCTGAATCAATATACCGCTTCATCGCTTCATGCTCAATGAACGGGTAATTGATATACGGATTGATCTTATTCGCATGATGTATATTGATCACTGTTGCACCGGTTGCTTTTACACTATCCGGACTTTTATACTGATGATAAAAACGCGTCGCCCACTGGAAATCTGTATTCAATGTATGAAAAGGCGTGATGAGCAAATTGAAATTATAAAACAGTGTATCGCCCTTCTTCATCGTTCTCGCATTGGTATACGCTTCCATCAGCATCGACTTACCCCTGATACCGATCCACATCCCTCCCTTACCTTCGTTGCCCCATGATGTTGGCAGCAGCAACGGTTTCTGCAGGTAGAAATTCGTATTCAAAGGGCGCACATAATGTTGATCTCGTAGGGAGAATTGCAAACCAGCATTCACTGCCCCGATCCATGCGCCATCCTGGTTCTTTGTTGCCACGTCCCATTTCCAATTCACGGTGTCCGGTCTTAATCCGCCTTTATTGCCAAGGCCCATCAGGTATTTCGCAGCAAGACTGTCAAACGGAATATGAAAACGCACATTATCCAATGCCACGTCTTCCAGTGCGATCAGCTTAACGGCATAAGACATATATCCATCAAATTCAAGACTGCCTGCCACATCCATTTTCAACGGCGCAGATAAGCTGGTCGATTCCCATTTTACTGTGCCGGGTTCCTGTAATGTATAATGGAAGCTCTGTGCTTTGAATGCAATGTCTTTGTGTGTAGCTGTACTGGTGATATGAAAATGGATATTCTCTGCAAGGATATTCTTCGCCTGGCCGGTGATAGATGTCATTGCAGGTGTGAAGAATGTTTGCAATTGCTCAGGGAAACCTGTTTCATTCAGGATCACTTTTCTTCCCAGCAGGTCGATGGTCTTATCTGTTACTTTCAATGGCGTGTAGGGCTTGATCACCTCATTCTGTTGCGCCATGGTGGAGTTTAGCCAGGTCAGTCTTGTTTGCAATTCTGGATGATTAATGCCGTGTTCCGAAGCCGTAGTATTAGTGATATTTAGACGGATCTCGATTTTTGTGACTTGAACGTTGTCAGCGTTCACTATGGCAATGCCCTGATAAAAGCCTGGTGTAGCCTTTTCAGGAATGTTAATCAGGCACCACATTGCCTGCACATTTCCCCGTGGTACATTTACAATCTGTGAAAATTGGGTACCGTCATATTTTGTACCGGTTGTATTTAGACAGCTCATGTTTTTGGATGAAAGAATATGTCCTTTATTGTCTTTCAGATCGCTGAACTGTATGGTAACATTTGTAAGATCTTTGCTGAAGGGATAAATGCCTAGTTGATAGGCAAAATTTTCACCCCTGGCGGCAGTGGCGCTGAGATAAGTTGGAGCGTACACCTGCATCCATCTTTGTGGCAGATAGTTCCGCATCCGGATCACATGCTGGCGGTCTTCGGGAAACACCAGATAATCTTTGTTGGGTGCCGATTTAGTCATGATCTGCACTTCTTGTTTTGTTGCGATCACTTCCATTGGATAAAAACTGTTCAGGGAATCAATGGACTCGAAATAGAGAAGTTTTGCCTTCCCCGGTTTCATTGCCATGCCACGCAATTTCCTTGAAGTATTATTTTCTTTATAATAGATAGCTGTCGGATAATTGGAGGTTCTGTTTACTTTATAAGGGAGATAATAAATGTAATATTTTTGCCCTTTGCTTGCTGCAGCAAAATGGATTGAGCCTTCTTCATTGTTTACGGTATCAATTTCCACATCAACAAGCTGATTAGTGGCTGCGTTTACAACAAATATCTTCTTGCCGGTGGGATCGTCCTGGCGGCGCCACGGGATCTTTACGGTTGTCGCTGCTCCTGATTCAGTAATTTCTACCACCGCGCGGTGATTGCCCAGTGAATCGGCATCCCAGTCGTTATGACCAATTCTATATTGCACTTGCTGGGAGAAGCCGCATATGGAAAGCGAGACAAATAAGATCACAAACAGTGTTCGCATGGAGAACTTCGGACGGGGTTGATTTTTGTTCATGCAGCTAAAATAGTGGGATTATGGTTCTCCTGATCGATCAAGCGTTTGCGTGAATTGGCTTGCGTAAGTGGATCCCGCAGATTGCGCAGATTTAGCCTCAGGATGCATGAACTTTCATTTGGAAAACGGACATTTCCCAATTTGAGTCCGCAGATCACGCAGATAACATCCCGCTTTCAGACACTCATCTGCGTAATCTGCGGATCCAAAGAATGGAGTATTACATTAATTGGATGATATCTCAACGATCGTTACGATAAATCTGCGCAATCTGCGGGCTAAATACGCCGAGCCAAATCGAAGAACTGATCCATGCCTTCCAGGAGCACAACTCCTTGGCACACCTCTTGTCTTACTCTAAAAAACGAAAACCCATGAACAAAAAGATCCTCCTCACCGCCGTCCTCCTCGGCTCTGCCGTAACCTATTGCATCCTTAAACTTGCTTCCACCAAAGACGTCCCAAAAATGAACGCCAAGCCCGAGAACTGGGTATAACGCGAATGAAGCGCCAATGGGCGCAAATGAGCGCGAATAAAGCCCTACTGGCCAGGGAGGTGTTCAGGTCGGGATAGCAGTACCCATATCTATATCACGTGATTACTTGTTTCCCAGCCTCTAAGACCCTATTCGTGGCCATTCGCGGCCATTCGCGCAACATTCGCGTTTAACCCGTAATTTAGCCGCTCATTTTTTAGAAATTATGCCATCTAACGCCAATAGACAGTTTTTGGACTTTGAGAAACCGGTTAAGGATCTGATTGACGAGATTGAGAACAGCAAGAACCGCCAGGAGAAAACGAATATCGACATGACCGATATGATCCAGCGGTTGGAGCAGAATATCATTGAGAAAAGAAAAGAGATCACCCAGAACCTTACCAGCTGGCAACGTGTACAGCTGAGCCGTCATCCGGACAGACCTTATACCATGAAGTACATCACCAAGATGACAGAAAACTTCGTGGAGCTTTTCGGCGACCGCAATGTGAAGGATGACAAAGCCATGGTGGGCGGTTTCGCCTCACTCAACGGGGAAACCGTGATGCTCATCGGTCAGCAGAAAGGGATCAATACCAAGATGCGCCAGTTGCGCAATTTCGGTATGGCTAACCCGGAAGGCTATCGTAAAGCACTCCGTCTTATGAAATTGGCGGAGAAATTCAACAAACCCATCATCACCCTGATCGATACACCCGGCGCTTATCCCGGCCTTGAAGCCGAAGAAAGAGGCCAGGGCGAAGCCATTGCCCGTAATATCTACGAAATGATCCGGCTGAAAGTACCGGTCATCTGCGTGATCATCGGCGAAGGTGCCAGCGGCGGAGCCCTCGGAATCGGTGTGGGCGACAAGGTTTTCATGATGGAAAATACCTGGTACACCGTTATCAGCCCCGAAAGCTGCTCCTCCATCCTCTGGAGATCATGGGATAAAAAGGAAATCGCAGCGGAACAACTCCGTCTTACAGCCGACAAAATGCTCGGTTTTGGCCTCATCGACGGCATCATTCCAGAGCCCGTCGGCGGCGCCCACTGGGATTATGACGAAGCTGCCCAGAAACTTAAGGACTATCTCATCCCCGTCATCCAGGAACAAAAACAGAAGACCGCCGAACAACGCGTGAATGAACGCATTGAGAAGTTTGGTAAGATGGGATTCTGGGACGAGATTTAAGTCAAAAGTCAAAAGTAAAAATGTCGTGATGTGAGAAAATGCTTTTTGGCATTCAAGCTTACCTCACTATTAAACGGTAGATGCTCTTCCATCATCCAGCGTTTGTGCCATCAGGGAAGATTTTTATTTTTGACTTTTTCCTTTTGACTTCGAAACCCTTTTGACTGATCATCCCCGCAAGGCTTTTTTTACTTTTGAATTTTTACTTTTGACTTTATAACTCACTTCAAAATGTCTTTACAAACCAAGTTCACCGGCACTGGTATCGCCATTGTAACTCCTTTTCTTGCTGATGGATCCATCGATTGGGACAGCTTTAAAAAGCTGATCGAATTCTGGATCGCCGGTAAGGTGGAGTATTTGGTAGTATTGGGTACGACCGGTGAAAGTGCAACGGTGCATGGCGAGGAAAAACAACAGGTGTTTACCTTCGTGGCACAAGCGGTGAATGGCCGTCTGCCGCTTGTGGCAGGTATTGGTGGTTACGATACAAAAGAAGTGGTGGAAGGATTCAAGAAATTTGATCTTACCGGTTATACGGCTATTCTTTCTGTAGCGCCGTATTACAACAAACCTAACCAGGAAGGTCTGTTCCAGCATTACAAAGTGCTCAATGATAACACCCCATTGCCGATCATGATGTACAATGTGCCCGGCCGCACAGGTCAGAACATCACCGCTGCAACACAACTGCGTATCGCACGTGAGTGCAAGAATATATTCGCTACAAAAGAAGCGAGTGGCAACCTTGATCAGATCATGCAGATCATGAAATACAAGCCTGCCGACTTTATGGTCATCAGCGGCGATGATGCGCTGACCCTTCCCATGATCGCACTCGGTGCATGCGGTGTTACATCTGTAGTGGCTAATGCTTATCCCAAAGATTTCTCAGAAATGGTACGCCTGTGCCTGGCCGATAATTTTGCAGACGCACGCGAGCTTCACTATAAATATGTTGACATCATCAATTCCATGTTCGCCGAAGGTAGCCCGAGTGGTGTGAAAGCTTATCTGTCTGAAATGGGATTGTGTTCGAATACTTTCAGGCAGCCGGTTTGGCCGGTGAGTGCGTCGTTGCATGCAACGATTAAGGAGTTGATGAAACAATAAAATAGATCGGCGTAAGGGCCCCCTCTAAATCTCCCCCTTCAGGGGAGACTTAACACTCTCTTTGAAGAGAATGTCATACTGTGTAGAGCAGATATTCTATACAATATGACATTTCAGACTTTCGAACTGTTCATAAGTCTCCCCTGAAGGGGGAGATTTAGAGGGGGCCCATCCGCAAAAAACCGTAGCTTCAACACCATGAAACACTGCCTGCCATTTCTCCTCCTGACACCCGTAATGTCCATGGCCCAGCACACCGTCCGCATAGAGATCAAAAAGCTTCCTGATTACCATGCATCCGGAAGCGCTATCTATGCCGCCGGCTCATTCAATGGCTGGAATCCTGCCGATACAAACTACCGCTTCAAAAAATCATCTACCGGATCTTATTATCTCGATCTTTCATTGCCTGATACTGCTTATGAATTCAAACTCACCCGTGGAGATTGGAGCAAGGTAGAGTGTCAGAAAGAAGGCGCAGGCATGAACAATCGTCAATTAAAAACGAACGATGCCCGCGTGATCGCGGTGGAAGTACAGGAATGGTCGGACCGCTTTCCTGCACAACCACGCAAGAGTACTGCCTCAGCGAATGTGCATGTGATCGACACAGCATTCCTGATCCCACAATTAAAACGGACGCGCCGCGTATGGATCTATTTACCTCCGGATTATACAGCTGATCAGACAAAACGTTTTCCCGTGATGTACATGCATGACGGACAAAACGTTTTTGATGATGCCACTTCTTATTCAGGAGAATGGGGGGTGGATGAATACCTTGATTCAACCAGCAGGATCAATCGCCAAACCATCGTGGTAGCCGTTGATCATGGCGGCAGTAAACGATTGAATGAATACAATCCTTATGATAATGAGAAGTTCGGAAAAGGAGAGGGGAATGAGTATGTCGATTTCCTTGTAAAAACGTTGAAACCTTATATCGATAAACATTATCGTACGTTAAAAGACAGATCCAATACATTTATTGCAGGCAGCTCTATGGGCGGATTGATCTCTTTGTATGCGGTGTTGAAATACCCAGAAGTGTATGGCGGTGCCGGAATTTTCTCACCTGCTTTCTGGATCAGTGGCACGAAGATCTTTGATGATATTACTGCGAAAGCAAAAAAGGTAAACGCGCGGATCTATTTTTATGGAGGTAAACTGGAAGGTGAAACAATGGTGCCTGATATGCAGAAAGCATACGATCTTATTCTTCGCTATTCGGGCTCACCGGCTTCCATTCATATAGCAGAGGATGGTAAACACAATGAACCAACGTGGAGGAAGGAATTCCCGTTGTTTTTTGAATGGGTTATGGGTGGGAGATAGGGATCCCGCAGATCACGCAGATTTATCTGTCCTTATATTAAATTATATCTGTTGTTATAAATGCTTTTATTTGATTCCGCAGATTACGCAGATGACCATCTGATATTTGAGGATTATCTGCGAAATCTGCGAAGCTTAACCCGCGGGTTGCTTAATACACGAAAGCTGTTCAATAAGATGAATGACAAATCTGCAAAATCTGCGGGAGCCTACGCCATTCAATAGACAAAAACGCTATATCCTGTAAGTTACCCCTTCCAATGCCAGTTCTGAATTCGGAAACACTTCCCTCGCTTCTCTCTCAAACTCCTCCAGTGTATCATACTTGCTGCTGAAATGACCGATCAGCAAACGCTTCACATTCGCCTTCTGTGCGATCAATGCAGCTTGTTTGGTAGTAGAATGGAAACGTTCAAATGCACGTTCTCTTAAGTTATCCAGGTATGTCGTTTCATGATAGATCATATCCATGTCCCTGATATGATCGATGATCGGTTCGAAGTAACGGGTATCTGCACAAAAAGCATAGCTCTTTCCCTTTATACCGGGAACGGTCACCCATTCATTTTTGATGATCTCTCCGGCGGAGGTTATAAAGTCTTCTCCATTCTTCAGGTTCTCATAAAAATGTATGGGGATATTATTCTGCTTCACGCTATCGAGGATCAGCTTTCTTGGTTTTCTTTTTTCGCGGAACGTAAAGCCATAGCATTCGATGCGGTGTTGTGTAGGGAAACAACGTATTTCAATTTTGTCGTTATCTACCAGCAATGCTTCGCCGCTGATGGTATGAAAATGCAGCTGGTAACAAAGTTTGGTATCTGCCACCCGCAATTGTATCTCGATGATCTCCTGCAAAGGAGCAGGTGCATATACATGCAATTCCTGTTGATGCCCCAGCAGACCAAATGAATTCAATAATCCGACCAAGCCAAAATAATGATCACCATGCAGGTGAGAGATAAAAATATGCGAGATCTTGCTGCGGCGGATCTTGTAATTGATCATCTGGATCTGTGTTCCTTCACCGCAATCCACGAGGTAGTTGATACCGTCTTGGGTTACCACCTGGCTGGTAGGGTGACGGTCGAAAGCCGGTACGGCAGAATTGTTTCCGAGAATCGTTACAGCTAGCATAAGTTATTGCAAAGGAAAGGTATTTGTGGGAAAAACGGGTGGGTGGAAGGAGGCGTTTAACCACTACCATTTGAGCGGGGATTTATTGGATTAGTGGGATTAAGGGGATTCGTTTCCGAAGATTGAAAGAGAGAATATTCTTTAAGACCGTTATTAAGCCTATTAATCCCACATTTCGAATAAGAGAAAACGGGATTAATGGGATCTGGTCGCCTTTGTATTTTTATCTTCTTTCAATCTTCGGAAACGAATCCCCTTAATCCCACTAATCCAATAAATCCCCGTTCAAAACTGCTTCAATACTTCCCTCACTCCCTCCAAATACCCCCCTCCAAACAAATTCAAATGTATCATCAACGGATACAAATTCGCTACTTCCCATTGCTCTTCATAATTCTTCTCCAAGGGGAAATGATAATGATACGCCTCGTAAAAATCCTGGCTGCATCTTCCAAACAGTGTCGTCATTCCCAGATCGACTGCCCTGTGACCGTAATAGATCGCCGGATCGATCAATACGGGTTCCTGCTGCCGCGTACACATAAAGTTCCCGCTCCACAGATCACCATGTAGCAATCCCGGCTTTTCTTCCGGAAAAATTGAGGGCAATGCTTTATAGAGATTTTCAAAACGGCCTACCCACTGCGCAGGCAGCAACCCGGAATCAGCAGCCATTTTCACCTGCGGTTCCAGCCGTTGTGAACGAAAGAATTCAACCCATGTTTCCCGCCAGCCGTTCGCCTGCTTCAGGGAGCCCATAAAGTTGTCGTAGTTCAATCCAAAGCAGCTGCCGGTTTGCTGATGCAGCAATGCCAGTTTCGCCCCAAAGTCCTTCCAGAATTTTTCCGTCCTCGTACCCGGACTGATCCATTCCATCACCAGCAGTTGCTTATTCTCATAGACCTCTTCCATCAGCACAATGGGTGTACGCACAAACTGCCCCAGCGATTCAAGCCCCAATCGCTCCCGCTCAAACAAACCCGGATACAGATCCGCATCATTGATCTTCAGAAAAAACTGATCACCCGTATCGGCAATCAGCTGCAGCGCCACATTGATCGACCCGCCACTCACCCGCTTCACTTCCTCGATGTGCACACTTCCTGAAAGTAATTGCGACAAGCGCCGCGAGAGAAAGGTTTTCAGATCCTCGGTTAGCATACTAACAAATTAAGGAGTGGTTCCGGAGGTTCCAGAGGTTCCGGAGGTTCCAGAGGTTTCATAGGTTTAACAGGTTTCATAGGTTGCTACCGCGCTTTGAAAAGGCACACGTTAAAGACGTTGGTTTGTACAGGAAAAGTATTGAACACTCAACTCTGTTAAACTTTTCGGCTTTTTAGACCTGAAAAACTTCGACAAGCTTTTCAAAGCGCGGTAGCAACCTATGAAACCTGTTAAACCTATGAAACCTCTGGAACCTCTGGAACCTAATTTCCTTCTCGCCTCACTCCCCATCCAGCAACTCCCTCTCAATCTCCTCCATCTGCACTATATCCCACGCCTCGCTTTCCGTCGGCGTAACATTCATCAACTCTAAAAGTTCGATCTGATCAAGAAAATCCTCTACTTGTTTTTGCAGGCCGCAAATCACAAAAGAAGCGTTATTTTCATAGAACTTTTGTTGGAGTTCCACCAGCTTGCCAGCCGCAGTCTCGTCGATCGTCTGAATGTCCCGGAGTATCAATATGATGTTTTTAACAGGGTTATCCGCTCCGGACCCGTCATTTTGCAGGTAGGGGAGTAATACATTCCCCAGTTCTTCTGTCATATCAGCAGAAAGTTCCGGCCCTGGCACCGTGATGGCATGAAATTTTTCTTTGGTATCTATTTTGACCTGCATAACGTAAATTTAGACTTCTGACCGGGCAAATAGCAAAAATTTCGCCTCCTCTGACAACTTAAATTATCAACATTCCGTTTATTAATACAGAACAGGCCATATCCAAGCTTAATTATTTGTGCCTTAGTTGTCTTTGTGAGAAATGCTGGTGGATCAGGAATCCGAATTAATTTGTTAATATTGTATAACAACCAATTACCTAAAAATGGATAATAATTTTTCAGCCCAGGTAAAGGAGATCATTTCGTTCAGCAGGGAGGAAGCACTGAGACTTGGAAATGATTTTATTGGTACCGAACATCTCCTGCTCGGTTTGATCCGGGAGGGAGACAACACCGCCGTCCGAATTCTCAAGAGTTTTAATGTAGACTTATACGAGCTGAGGAAAGAGATTGAACTCGCCGTAAAAGATAAAACAGGAAAGAATATCGCGAACATCAACAGCCTGCCTTTGACCAAACAGGCCGAGAAAGTGATCAGGGTAACAGTGCTTGAAGCAAAAGCGCTCAAAAGCACAACCGTTGAAACAGAACACCTGATGCTTTCCATCTTGAAAAACAAAGAAAACATCGCTACACAAATCTTAAATCAGTTTGACGTGGATTATGATCTGTTCAGACAGGAGCTGGGTATTGTAAAATCCAATGACCCACGCGCCGAGTTTACCGATGAGAACGAAGACGACTTCGAAGATGAAAAGAAATATTCCCAGCAAAAGGGATCCAAACAGGCCGGTAATGCAAAAAGCAAAACGCCTGTGCTGGATAATTTCGGACGTGACATTACCAAGCTCGCCGAAATGGGAACACTCGATCCGATCGTAGGACGCGAGTCTGAGATCGAACGTGTGTCACAAATCCTTTCCCGCCGGAAAAAGAACAACCCGATCCTGATCGGGGAACCCGGTGTGGGTAAAACAGCGATCGTGGAAGGTCTGGCGCTGCGTATCGTTCAACGCAAGGTTTCCCGCGTATTGTTTGACAAACGCGTGATCTCTCTTGATCTTGCCGCACTCGTTGCAGGTACAAAATATCGTGGCCAGTTCGAAGAGCGCATGAAAGCGATCATGAACGAACTCGAAAAGAACCGTGACGTGATCCTGTTCATCGATGAGTTGCACACCATCGTTGGCGCAGGCGGCGCAAGTGGTTCACTCGATGCAAGCAATATCTTCAAGCCGGCTCTCGCGCGCGGAGAACTGCAATGCATTGGTGCCTCTACACTGGACGAGTATCGTATGTACATCGAGAAAGATGGTGCACTCGATCGCAGGTTCCAGAAAGTGATCGTAGATCCGCCAAGCGTGGATGAAACGATCCAGATCCTGAACAATATCAAATCCAAATACGAGGATTATCATAACGTGACCTATAACGAGGAAGCAATTGAAGCCTGCGTTAAACTCAGCGACCGTTATATCACTGACCGCCTCTTGCCTGATAAAGCCATCGATGTGATGGATGAAGTTGGTGCACGCGTTCACCTGAAAAATATCAACGTTCCGCAGAACATCGTTGATCTCGAAAAGAAGATCGAAGATGTGAAGAACGAAAAGAATAAAGTGGTAAAAAGCCAGAAGTTTGAAGAAGCCGCTTCACTGCGTGACACTGAAAAACGTTTGGCGGAAGACCTGGAGAAAGCCAAGAACGATTGGGAAGAAGAAAGCAAACACAAACGCTACCCGATCGATGAAGAAGCCATTGCTGAAGTAGTGAGCATGATGACCGGCATTCCTGTTAAACGCATGGTTCAGGCGGAAACAGAAAAGCTGCGTAAGATGACGGAAGATATGCGCGGCATGGTGATCGGCCAGGATGACGCGATCAGCAAAGTGGTGAAAGCTATCCAGCGTAACCGCGTTGGCCTGAAGGATCCAAAGAAACCGATCGGTACATTTATCTTCCTCGGTCCTACCGGTGTTGGTAAAACCGAGCTGGCACGTGCATTGGCCCGTTACATGTTCGATTCAGAAGATGCGTTGGTTCGTATCGATATGAGTGAATACATGGAGAAATTCACGGTAAGCCGTCTGATCGGTGCACCTCCCGGATACGTTGGATACGAAGAAGGTGGTCAGCTGACAGAACGCGTTCGCCGCAAACCATACAGCGTGATCCTGCTGGATGAGATCGAGAAAGCTCACCCGGATATTTATAATATCCTCCTGCAGGTGCTGGATGATGGACAGTTGACGGATGGTCTGGGCCGCAAGGTTGACTTCAAGAATACACTCATCATCATGACTTCGAACATCGGTGTAAGACAACTGAAGGACTTCGGTTCTGGTGTTGGTTTCACTACTGCGGCGAAGCTGGAGCACGAAGACGAAGCGAACAAAGCAGTGATCGAAAAAGCACTGAAGCGCACCTTCTCTCCCGAGTTCCTGAACCGTATCGATGATGTAGTGATCTTCAACAGCCTGACAAAAGAAAACATCTTCAGTATCATCGATATCCTGATGAAAGGTGTAATGAAACGCCTTGCTAACCTCGGCTTCAGCCTGTCTCTCACAGAAGATGCAAAATCTTTCCTGGCAGACAAAGGTTATGATTCAGCATTCGGTGCGCGTCCTCTCCACAGGGCAATCCAGAAATACCTGGAAGATCCGCTGGCAGAAGAGATCCTGAATATGAATGTGAAAGCTGGTGATGTACTGGAAGCAGATCTGGATAAGGAGAATAATAAACTCAAGTTCTCTTTCAAGAAGATTGAGACGAAATCCAAGGCATAACGCTAATATTAGCTAATATATCAGAAGGGATATTCAATTATTGAATATCCCTTCTTTCGTTTATTACGCGGATTTCGCGAATTGATCTCCGCTACCATAAATCGTATTGTTGATCAGTCCTTCCAAACAGCATTGGGCTATACCTTTTCTCATAATCTAATTCGCGAAATCCGCGCTATAAAATTTGTGTTTATATTTGAGCCGTGGCAAAGAAAATCATCATCACCATAGACGGCTGGTCCAGTTGTGGCAAAAGCACTCTCGCCAAACAACTCGCCAAAAAACTGGGATACGTTTACGTAGACAGCGGCGCCATGTATCGCGCTATCACCCTTTACTTTTTAAGAAATCACGTAGATTGGACTGACACTAAAGAAGTTGTTGCAGCTTTAAAAGAAATCCATCTCGATTTTCATTTCAATGAACATTCTCAAAGCAGCGAAATATTCCTCAATGATGAAAATGTTGAATACGTCATCCGTGATCTCGTCGTCGCCGAAAAAGTAAGCGATGTTGCAGCGATCCGCGAAGTGCGTTCATTCGCTGTTGCGCAGCAACAAAAGATGGGCAACAAAAAGGGCATCGTCATGGATGGCCGCGATATCGGTACTGTCGTATTCCCCAATGCCGAGCTCAAGATCTTCATGACCGCGGACAACGCCGTCCGCGTTGAACGCCGCTTCAAAGAACTCTACGAAAAGAATCCCAACATCACCATCGAAGAAGTCAAATCCAACCTCGAAATGCGCGACTATATCGACTCCCACCGCGAAGTAAGCCCACTCCGCCAGGCAGAAGATGCTCTCGTACTGGATAATACAAATCTTACACAGGAGCAGCAGTTGCATAAGGCGATGGGGTGGGTGCATGAGCGGCTGCATTGAGAGAGAAGCGATGTTGGATGATCGATGGTCGATGGTCGGGCTCCGCAGGTTGACACATTATTAAAAAAAAACCTTCCGTTCATGGAAGGTTTCTTTTTATAATAACTTTTCCTATTGCTATTCGGACATCGAACATCGGACATCGATCATCGACCATCGATCATCCAACATCTCTTACTGCGCTTTCTTCACATCCAGCAACTCCACCTCAAACACCAACACCGATGCCGGTGGAATTCTTCCGTTATCCTGCAGTCCGTATCCTAGTTCCTGGGGAATATAGAGTTTGTATTTGGAGCCGACGCTCATCAGTTGAAGGCCTTCAGTCCAGCCGCGGATCACGCGGTTGAGCGGGAAGGTGATGGGTTCGCCTCTTTTGTATGAGTTGTCGAATTCGGTGCCGTCAGTCAGTGTTCCCGCATAGTGAACGGTTACGCTGTCGGCAGCGGTTGGCTTGATGCCATTGCCTTCACGGATCACTTCATACTGAAGACCGGTTTCGGTGGTTTTCACACCTGGCTTTGTTTTATTTTGCTTCAGGAATGTTTCCCCTTTTTCGATATTGGGTTTGTATTTCGCTTCCTGCATTTGCGTCATCATCGTGTTCATCACATTGTTGCAGGCCATCTCATCAAGTGTGAGTGGTTTGTTACCCATCACATCGGAGATCGCTTTTGATACGATGTTTGTATTGATGGTGGCAAAGCCCTGTTGCTTATAGAAACTGGCAAGGCTGACGCCCATGGCGTAGCTGGCAGAGTCATTCAGTGTTTTCAGGCCCTGCGCCTGCGCAGCAGGTTTTACAGCAGTTTTAGGCGCTGTTTTCACGGGAGGCTTTGTGGCAGTCTTGGGCTTGGTGGTGGTTTGGGCCGACAGGCTGGCTGCGAAAGTCAACACCAGGGCGGACAAGGCTATTTGCTTCATAGTTTTTATTTGAGCAGCAAAAATAACACGTGACCACCGTATTTCGGCAACCCAATCGTTAATTTCGCGGAAGCGTAAAATGAATTCAAAATGTAAGAAGACCAGAAAGGGGTTCCAGAGGTTTCATAGGTTTCAGGAGTTCCAGAGGTTGCTACCGCGCTTTGAAAAGGAATTTATTAAAAGAACCGGGTTTATTTTCAAGAGTGATAATTGTCTTAAACCTTTTAAAACTTTTAACCATACTGGTCTGCAAAACTTCGCCAGACTTTTCGAAGCGCGGTAGCAACTTCTGGAACCTCTGGAACTCCTGAAACCTCTGGAACCTCTGGAACTCCTGAAACCTCTGGAACCTTCTGAAACTCCTCAAACCTAAGATTATGGCAGATTTCACCCAGGAAGTCCAGGTCCGCTGGTCTGACCTCGATCCGAATTTTCATCTTCGTCATTCTGTATATTATGACTGGGGCGCGTACTGCCGCATTACTTCGCTTGAGCAGCATAATCTGACTGCTGCCGTGATGCAACGCCTGCAGATAGGACCGATCCTGTTCCGTGAGGAATGTATCTTCAAAAAGGAGATCAGGCTGGGTGATAAGGTCACCATAAACCTGGAACTGATCAAAGCAAAGAAAGATTTTTCCCGCTGGTCCATCCGTCACACCGTGATGAAAAATGGAGACACTGTTTCCGCGTTGATCACCGTGGATGGCGCCTGGCTGGATCTTGCAAAGAGGAAACTGGCGACGCCGCCCGCTGAAGTGCATGCAGTATTTTCACAAATGCCGGTGAGTGTGGATTTTGAATGGCTGGCGTAGGGGCCCCCTCTAAATCTCCCCCTTCAGGGGAGACTTAACACCCTGACAATAAAAAACGTCCGAACGTATTGTACAAGTGATACAATGTGTCCGGACGTTTCATTTATAAAGACTGTTATAAGTCTCCCCTGAAGGGGGAGATTTAGAGGGGCCCCTACGCCAGCCTGAAATATTTCACTTTATTCGGATACCTCTCCGCATACGACGCCACCAGATTCCGTATAAACAAATTCTCCTTATACGGCGTGATCAATTCTTTCAATTGTTCCGCTTCAGTGACAGCAATATCTTCCGACAAATAACCCATTCCATAGAACTTTCCTTCCCAGATCAGCACGCATGACTTTTCCCGTGGCCCCAATCCATCTTCAACGATCATATACGATGCATGCGTCTGAGAAATCGAACCGATTGCTGCCGCTACTCTTGTATTATAAGCGTCTGCAGATTCTTCCATCTCGCATGCGCCATTGCAGTAATGCTCTTTTTTCCCTTCACAATCGCCGGAAGTCTGTATAAAACATAACTTAGGACAAAGCTGGTATTCCTTGATCAGCTTCCGCATGATCGCGTGTCCATCCGTGAGATAATGAAAAGTATGTACAGGTCTGAGCTGCCGTTTATTTTTTTCGATGGCCAGCCGATGATACCCGTTCTGATCTTCGTACAGAAAGATCCCATACACGTTCTCAGCTGTCTTCTGCGAATAATTAAAAACCGGCCATAGTTTCTTGATCTCTGTTGATTCAAGGATCTGCGCCATCAATTCAGTCGCACATGCCTGGAAACTGATCCCGTAAGTATGCTTGAGAAAATTCTGACGTTGCCTGCCCGCCGAGTTATTGCTGAAATGACTGTTTACCCGGTAACGGATATTCTTTGCCTTTCCCACATAAATGATCTTGCCCTTTTCATTATGGAAATAATAAACACCCGGTGTATAAGGGAGTTGCTCAAAATGTTCTTTCGGGACATTCGGCGGCAATACATTTTCTTTTGAATTACGGCCAAGACTTTTAACGATGAACTCTCTATCCTTTCGTAACAGTATATCAAACAACTTCACCGTAGCCGTTGCATCACCGCTCGCCCTGTGACGGTCGCTGATCATAATATCCAGTGAATCGCAAAGCTTACCCAGACTATAAGAAGGATAACCCGGGATGATCTTCCGGCTCAAACGGACCGTGCAAAGTTTTTTCGATTGAAGATTATAACCCGCGGCATCCAGATTTGCTTTGATAAATGAATAATCAAAGTTTACATTATGCGCTACGAACACTTTATCATGCAGGATCGTATACACTTTTTCCGCCACCTTCTCAAACACAGGTGCATCCTCCACCATCTCGTCCGTAATGCCCGTCATCGCCTGTATATACCTCGGGATCGGTTGCAGCGGATTGATCAGCGACTGAAACGTCTCCACCACTTTCTCCCCATCAAACACGTGAATGCATATTTCGGTGATACCATTCGCCGAAGCATATCCTCCTGTCGTTTCTATGTCAACCACTGCGTACTGCATCCAGTTATATTAGGTTTAATTGGCTCATTATTTTGAGAGGAGAAGTTCCAAAGGTTCCAGGAGTTCCAAGGGTTCCAGAAGTTGCTGCCGCGCCTTGAAATTATCCCCATGAAAGCAGCTACGTTTCGAAGAACCTTTGGAACCTCTGAAACTCCTGGAACCTCTGGAACTTCTCATACGTATCAAACCTCTCGAACTTTCTTTCCTGTTTTCCCAAACCTTTTAGCCAACCCAAACAAAAGACTAATTTCGTAAAAATTTGCCAACAGTGGAAGAAGAAAAATTCCTGATGTTTCATAACAGATTGACAAAGGTTTATAAACATCTTGGTAAGCAGGCGAGACGTTTGGGCGTTACCTGTTACCGCATTTATGACCATGATCTTCCTGAATTTCCGGTTTGTATTGAATTTTATAATGATAAGTTGTATGTGGCTGAATACAAGCGCCGGCATGGTATGTCGGAAGAGGAACATGATGTATGGATGGAGAAAACCCTGAATGTGATCAGTGAGATACTGTCGGTAGATAAAGCAAACATTTATCTGAAACTCCGTCAGCGCAAACCCGGACGGTTAGGGCAGTATCAGCGGGTGGACCAATCGCTGAATGAGATGATCGCTGAGGAAAATGGTCTTCGCTTCATCATTAATCTGAGTGATTTTTTGGATACGGGCCTGTTCCTGGATCACCGCATTACGCGGCAGATGGTGCGGGAAAAGAGCCGCGATAAAAAAGTGCTCAACCTTTTTGCATATACGGGCTCATTCTCTGTATACGCAGCCGCAGGTGGTGCCGCTGAAGTAGTTACTGCCGATCTTTCCAATACTTATCTGAAATGGGCCGAAAGAAATATGGCATTGAATGGATTCGATGATCCTGCTAAATATAAGTTTGTACAGACGGATGTAATGCAGTACCTGAAAACATTGCCACGTGATCATTACGATATTATTGTAATGGACCCGCCGACATTCAGCAACAGCAAACGTATGGACGGGATTCTGGATATACAGCGTGATCACGTTTCGATGATCAATGATTGTATGGCAGCGCTGAAGAAAGATGGAGTTCTTTACTTCAGTACCAACTTCAGAAAGTTTGAGCTGGAGGAAAGATCGGTCAGCGCGTCCTCTTTGAAGAATATTACAAAGGCAACCACGCCGTTTGATTTTGAAGGGCGTTTGTTCAGGTGGTGCTTTCAGATCACGAAGTAAGCTGATGATCGTGCGTCGTAGGGTTCCCGCAGATTGCGCAGATTTTACCCCCTGCTTATGGAAGTGGTGTTTCGTTAAGTAGATACATTGATCAGCATCCGCAAATAACGCAGATCAGTTTCGGCTATCAGAGGCTGATCTGCGTTATCTGCGGATGCTAACAAACGCACTGGATATGTCAATAGTTTCTTCAACTATCAGACCAATAGATCTGCGTAATCTGCGGGAGAATTACGCAAGTCAATTCAAAATATCTCACTTCATGTAGATCTTCTTTAACAGAAAATAGTAGTTCGCAAACATATGATGCATAAACGGTTTATTCTTATCATAAGGATACAGCCTGTTATACTCTTCATCAGGCATCAGCACGATCGGCACACCCGCGCGCATATAATTGCTGCTATGTACATATTCAGGCTCCTTCAACTGTGGCAATTGTTTTTTTACCGCTAGTTTATACAGCTTATGACCAAGGTACTTCTCATGCTTACGTTGCGCTTTTCTTGGTTTACGTTCGATCTTATTATATACCATATTCCCCGCGATACGGACAAAAAACTTTTGTTTTTTCAACACATCCTTTGCAGTTACCAGTGGATTCGGCAAGTGAAAATCCTGTAATGTTTGTATGGAAAAAGGTGTTTCCGGAACCCAGTCATACGCATTGACCACCGTGAACGCCCAGCCATTCCTCGTGATAAAATCGAAATCATAAGCATACCGGATATCACCCACTTTTGGCGCAGCACTGCAATACGTTTTCAGAACGATATCCGATGGTATGTGTCCCTTCTTTCTTTCGTATTCGAGATAAGACCTGAGTAAGGTAGCCAGCGCACCGCCCTGGCTATGACCGAAGATCAGGAACTCTTTTATTTGCTTTGATGTATAAACAGTATTGATATGCTTTACGATCTGTGGCGCCAGGTACCCGAGTGAAATGGTCCAGCCTACATGCACGGCCGCCTGTGGATCATCCGCCAGTTGGTATTCAAAAACGGTGCTGTCATTCAATTGAAGTTTACCCGTAGCCGGTATCATCGCCGCATAAAAGTTTGCGAGCCAGCTCGCCGTTTGATTCACCGTTCCGCGCATATCTATCACGCCCACATTATCCTCCCGGATATAAAACGTCCACCGGTTCAGGAATCCGACCTCATCGGAACGGTAATCCCGCTGATACGGATCCTTTACTTTCAGCCTTTCCGCCGAATCCGGTATACTGCTGGAATAGAATGCAACAGAAAGCAGCTCTCCATATTCTTTCGGATCAAAACCTGGCTTCAGTTTCTGCGCAGCGACTGAAAATGTCAGCAGGAAACAGGCGAAAGCTAATAGAAATTTCATAAGCGGTTGATTATAGCTCTAAATTAAGGTGTTTGATAATATAACAGGCTGTATTTGCTATTGAACTGAAGCGATCCTGCAGGAGAAACAAGCGACCGCTAACCGGAAGAACAACTCATGGATGCGCCGACCATTGAATAGAATGACCAGGCAGAAAAATTCAATGTCGTTTAGTTAGCAAAACCTGCCTGAATTGACTGGCGTAGGGCCCCCTCTAAATCTCTCCGCCGCGGCGGAAGGCTTTGAACAATCATTATAAAAGAGAAGTCAAATTGTATAGAATATAAGTTATTCAATACAATTTGACTTCTCTTATTTCAGGCGGTGGTAAGTCTTCCGCCGCGGCGGAGAGATTTAGAGGGGACCCCTGGTCAAAGACTAAGCACAACCCCATAAAATATAATGCACAATACCATACCACAAACCTTCCCGTCTTCTGAACAAACTTCCCGCTCTCAACCCCCAATTCGCGAAATTCGCGAAAAAAAATCTGTGTATCCGCTTCCAACCTTTTCCCAACTTCATACTCTTAATACTGAATACTGTTTTTGGAGCCTGTAACCAACATACTAATTGCTGTGGTAAAACAAGCTGGCGAAGGCGACGAAAAAGCCCAGGCCTTGCTATACCGTCAATATGCCAAAGCAATGTTCAATATCTGTATGCGGATGGCGGCAGGCAGGGAAGATGCTGAAGATCTTTTACAGGAATCATTCATCCTCGCTTTCCGCAACCTGGAGCAGCTGAAGGATAAAGCCAGTTTTGGCGGATGGCTCAAACGGATCGTGGTCAATGAATGCATCCGTTACAGCCGTAAAAAGCTGAGATGGCACGAGCTTGACGAGGAACATTTCGATCTGCCGGCAACGGAAGGCAGCAACTGGCTGGAGGAAATTTCTTTCGAAAAGGTAAATGAGGAGATCAAAAAATTGCCGCAAGCCTGCAGAACAGTGTTTAATCTTTATGCACTTGAAGATTATTCCCACCGCCAGATCGCCGAGGCGCTGGGGATTACTGAATCAACATCAAAAAGCCAGTATCATCGTGCACGGCAGTTGCTCCGCGAGCGGATACTAAAACCACAGTTCAATGGATGAATTCAAAAAATATTTCCAGGATCACCGGTCCGATCTCGATACAGATCTGCCAGGAGATGAGCTTTGGCAAGGCGTGAAGAAAACGCTGCATCCCAAACCCGCATTCCCGCTTTACCTGAAATGGATAGCTGCAGCATGCATCGTGATCGTAGCCGGTACCGCTGCGTTTTTCTTCGGAAATAAAAAAACAGATGCGTTGGCAGAACAATCCGGAACAAAACCGGATTCGCTTATTCATCAGGCTCCTGAACCAACTCATGATCAGCTGGTAGCTGCACCATTGAATATTGATAGCGTAAATACAGGCATGACATCGCAGCAGTTTGTAAATAAAGCGATCATGCAGCCTTCACAGAAAAGACAAGCAGGACAGGAAATAAGATCATTGTCTGCTAAGGAAAGGTTGGCCAGGACCAATACACGTGCAGGAAGAAACACCGCAAAGCCCCGCTACGGATTTGAAGACGTGGAAGCCAGCTATGCCAGTATGCTGAACGTGCAATTGGAACAGATCCGGACACAACCGATCTATGGAGAGAATGCCGCTTACTTTGATCTTTTCAAACATCAGTTTAAGGACCTGAATAAAGAGGAAGAGAAATTAAAGAAAGAATTTAAAAGAACGGACGACAAACTAATGATGCTGGATGCACTGATTCTTGTCTACCAGCAAAAGATCAGCATATTAAAGCAATTGCAATTCGAGATAAACAAAATGAACAGCAAGGTAAAGCAAACGGATACCGGTGTCCCCATGCAGCAACCTTCTTATATCCATCTTTAAAGTATAGCCATGATCAACAAATTTAATTACCTGATAATTCTATTCGCCATGTTCGCACCGGTGACGTTGTTCTCGCAACAATCCTCCGGGCGTTATGCCGAAACGCTTCAATCAACTTCATCGCAGAATACCCGGCGCAAGCTGTCGTCGTCGGTTCAAACGGATACAGTCAAACGCGTATATAAAGAAATTGTCCAGGAATTGCCTGCCGAAAAAAATGCGCTTATCAAGATCGTTAATACGACCTGCAACCTGGACATTCGGCCATGGCCGGAAGCCAAAGTCAAACTGGTGACCACCATTGGCGTTCCGGAAAAGGATGCGGCAAAGATCACACAGGAAGAAATGATGGAACAGGCTGGCATCACATTCAAATCCTTTGGTAACCGGGTGAACCTGCAGACACGTACTTCGTTCGCCGCAAGTGAATTGACCGGCGGTACACTTTACCGCACGGTGGGTACAGCCGGCCAGGCCTATACGATCAAGGAGGGCGCTGTAGACATGACAACTTCCATCTTTCCAAACAGCAAGTCCCAGGTAAGATGGATGACCACCAATTCAATCGTCCGCAGCGCTATTCTCTATGTACCGGATGGTTGCCGCCTCGATGTGAACAACAAGAATACCGGTATCATCATCAACGCTGATATAGAAGATGCCCGTTTGGAATTAAGCCGCTCAAGTCTTGATGCACGGAATTTCAATAAGCTTTTTATCAAAGCGGATTACTTCTCCATTAATATTTCAGATGTCAATGATGCTGAGCTTGAACTGGAGAATGGCAACTTTACCGGCGGTGTGATCAAAACACTCGATCTCGATTCAAAAGGATCAGAGATCGAATATGAAAGCGGAGAACTTCTGTATGTGCGCAGCCAGAATGACCGTATTTCCCTGGATGAAGTGGTCAAAGTGGATGGGCGTAAATTGTTTGGAGACTTCCGCATCGGCAAACTTCTTACGTCACTTGACCTCGAAGGAACCAATGCAGACATCCGTATCCGTAACATTGCACCAACGGTAGAGCTGGTTAAGATCAACGACCTTTATGCAAATCTGCGCATTCCTGTAAAAAATCTCACTGGTTTTGAAGTGGATTTCACTGGAGCCAACTCAACTGTATTTGCATCTTTTGAGAAAATCGCCGTGACAGATACTACTGTACATGAAAACCCCAAGGCGACCGCTTTCACCAAAAAGCCCGTTCAACGGGTGCTGGTAGATGGAAAAGAAGCTAATCTTGACAACTTAAGTCCCGCCAAAACAAATGAGGACAAGAAGATCGTCAATCTCCTGGAAAAAACCGGTGCTTTTGACCTGAAAAATGTGGCACCAGTCCACTTCACTGCTTCGGCAGGTGATGCAACGGGCAAGAGGACAAAGCTTAATATTTCGTGCAGCCAGTGTACGGTGGACTTTAAATAGGTTTGAGAGGTTTGAGAGGTTGCTGCCGCAGATTGAAAAGTCTAACGTAACAAACTGCACTTATAAAATTCTTTAAGATTTTCCAAACCTCTCAAACCTCTCAAACCTCCCAAACTTCTCAAACCTCTCCAGCCTTTCACCCCTCCAAACCAAACATCATCATGCAACAAAAATACTACCACCTCCGGTGGATGGGCATGCTATTGCTTATACTCAACCTCGCAGCACAAGCAAACGCGCAGAAAGCAATTGTAACCGGTATACTCACTGACAGCAGCAATAATAAACCAGTTCCCTGGGCAACGGTTGGCCTTTATCGTTCAGCAAATACACAAAAACCTTTGCAGAATATCTTCTCCAATGGGAAAGGGAAATATGAATTCAATAATGTTGATACGGGAAAATATCTCATCATTGTTACCTACAGCGGATACAGGGAGAATCAACAGACGTTGAAAGTAGATACGGGTAAAAAACTGATCGAAGTTGAACCGATCATACTTTCTCCTGATACCCGTCAGCTCGGTGGCGTTGTTGTTACCGCTGCGGTCCGCAAACCGCTGCTGGAACAGGAGGACGAGAAGATGATCTTTAATGCGGAAACAGATCCGTCGCTGGAAGGATTGACCGCCGCCGATGTTTTGAGAAAGACACCGTTTGTCTCCGTGGATGGTGAAGGGAACGTTCAGCTGAACGGACAATCTAATTTCAAGGTTTTACTGAATGGTAAGGAGACGGCGATGTTTGCTAAAAATCTGAAAGACGCATTGAGATCTTTCCCGGCAAACCTGATCAAAAAAGTTGAAGTCAGCACTACACCCTCGTCAAAATATGACGCAGAAGGAACGGGAGGGATCATCAATATCATTACACAGAAAAAAGTGATGGGATACAATGGAAGCATTGGCTCTAATTACAGTACAACCAACACGTACGGTGCAAGCGGCAGTATCAACTTCAAGTACGGGAAGACCGGTTTCTCCGCCTACTATGGTTTAGGCGGCGGAAAGCCACCAGAAAGCACTTCATACGGCGAAGTGGAATCGCTGAATCCTGTTGCATTCCGGAAAAGGATCTCCAGTGGCCGGTCGCAAAGCGACTACCTGTACAATTTCGGCGATCTCGAATTTGCATGGGATATTGACACACTCAAAACACTCAGCGTTTATGCCGGTTTGAATGGCAGCCAGGGTAATGGCGTAAGCACAACACGGTATGATCTAATCTTACCCGGTAACGGAGGAACGCAAATAAGCTCCCTCAATGGAAACAACGATTACCGTTATCCAAGTTATAACCTGGGTGTTGACTTCCTGGTAAAATCTAAACGCAACTCCGCACGCGAACTGGCGTTCAAAACATACTATGATCATTCACGCGATGATTACTACTCATACAGTGAACAATTAAATCAGGGAGTAAACAGGTTTATGATCAATGACAATTCAGCTCCGAACAGGCAGCTTACATTACAGGTTGATCTTACACAGCCATTTAAAAACGGGCATAAACTGGAAACCGGGATAAAATCAATCTTACGGACCGCTTATTCCGATTACCTGAGTTTGCTCAAGTATGACAAGCTGGATGAGTTCCAGACGGATCCTGATAATTCCAATAATTTCAATTACCGTCAGGATGTTTACAGCGCATTTGCAACCTATTCTTTCAAATGGAAGCAGATCAGTTTCAAAGTTGGCGGCCGTTTTGAACAAACACATGTCAATGGTGACTTTGTAAAAACAGCCACCAAAGTGTCCCAGGATTATGGCACATTCCTGCCAAACGTTTACCTGTCACGCAAATTCAAAAAGATCCATACATTGTCATTGAGCTACAGCAAGAGACTGCGCCGGCCTTATATCTGGGATCTGAACCCTTTTGTATCGAATACAGACTCCTTCAATATCAGCTATGGCAATCCGAAGCTCGGTCCTGATATCATTCATACAGTGGAAACAGGGTATTCGGTTTTTAAGGGAAACACAAACATCAACCTGCGTATTTCTCAAAGTTTCAGTAACAGGCAGATCACACGGTATACCATCTTTGATGGAGCGACCGGTGTTGCGGCGAACGTGACCGAGAATGCCGGCATTGCACGCACGACCGGTTTGAATCTTAATCTTTCTACTAAGTTCACTAAAAAATGGAGTTTCAACGCCAGCATAGCCATGAGGTATACGTCCATAAAGAATCGCTTCCGTCCCGACCAGCAGAATGATGGATTTGGTGGTTTTCTGAATGCCGGTACCAACTACCAGCTTACAAAAAAATGGACGGCATTTATGTCCGGGTTTGTTTACCGCTCAGATCCGCAATTACAAGGACAAACTGGTAAGAGTTATAATTATAACATCGGAACCAATTACAAATTCTTCAAGCAGAAGATCACGGCTGGCATTTCTACCGTCAACCTGTTCAACAAATACTTCAACTGGCGCTCTGAGTTCCGTGACGAGAACTTTATCCGCTTCAGCAGCACCCGCAATGTTCAGCGCAATATCACGTTCAGCCTTCGCTGGAACTTCGGAAAGTTATCGGAGAATGTGTCGCGGAAGAGGGGAGTGGCGAATGATGACATAAGGAAGTGAGAAGTTGGATGTTCGATGATCGATGGTGGAACTCGGCGGTCAAAGCCTAAATAACAAAAGAGACCTTCCTATTAAAGAAGGTCTCTTTTTTATAGTTCATGATCAATTTGCAGAACTCGACCATCGAGCATCTATCATCGACCATCGATCTCTCAAAGCGTCTTCAACACATCATTCATACTCCTCACCGCAGCCGCGCTCTTATCGAATTCAGCCTGCTCAGCTTCGTTCAATTTGAAGTCGATGATCTTTTCCCAGCCATTCTTGCCGATGATGACGGGAACGCCGAGGCAGATATCTTTCTGGCCGTATTCGCCTTCGAGGGAAACGCAGCAGGTAAAGAGTTTCTTTTCATCGCGGACGATCGCTTCAACCAATGCCGCACCGGCAGCGCCTGGTGCATACCATGCAGAAGTACCGATGAGTTTGGTAAGGGTTGCACCACCAACCATGGTGTCAGCCACTATTTGTTTTTGCTGTTCTTCACTCAGGAATTGTGTAACCGGAACAGAGTTCCATGTTGCGAGCCGGATCAGCGGGATCATGGTTGTATCACCGTGACCGCCTACTACCACAGCATTCAGGTCGGCAGGGCTGCAGTTCAGGTGCTGGCTCAGCTGATATTTGAAGCGGCTGCTGTCAAGCGTTCCACCCATACCGATGATACGGTTTTTAGGAAGGCCGGTTGATTGCAGCGCGAGATAGGTCATTGTATCCATCGGGTTGCTGATCACGATGATGATCGCGTTCGGCGAATGCTTCAGGATGTTTTCTGTAACACCTTTAACGATGCCGGCATTCACACCGATCAGTTCTTCACGGGTCATACCTGGTTTCCGTGGCAGACCTGAAGTGATCACCACCACATCACTGCCAGCAGTTTTGCTGTAATCATTCGTAGATCCGGTGATCTTTGTATCAAATCCCAGCAGGGCCGCAGTCTGCATCATATCCTGCGCCTTTCCTTCAGCAATCCCTTCTTTAATATCCAGTAATACCAGTTCAGTTGCCAGTTCTTTGCGGGCAATATTATCGGCACAAGTGGCTCCTACTGCTCCTGCACCTACAACAGTTACTTTCATGAATGAGAGTTTTTGAGAATGAGGAAATTATTTGTGCCATTCGCCGGAGCGGCGGGGATGGCGGGGCAAAGGTAACAGAAAACTTGGCGTTTGAAACTTAAAATGAAGGCTTCGACGGGGATTTTTACAGTGGGTGGGGACCCTCTCTAAATCTTCCCGCTTCGGCGGATGGCCTGTACCCGGATCTTGTTCTTGATGCCGCTTTGAGTAAGGTTCCTCGTCATCCACCATCCAACATCGATCATCTTCTCCCTACTTCTTCAACTCCGCCAGCACCTGATCCATCGGCATCGATCCCTCAAACACAGAGATCAACTCCTGTTTTTTATTGTAAAATGCCAGGAAGGGGAACGATTTGATATTAAAGAAAACAGGCAGCATAAATCTCGCATCCCTGCCCATTTTGATGTTTGAATATTTTGCCAAACCATAATGCTTATAATACTCCTTCATCTGATCAAAAGGCAAAGGAGTCGCCATGATGATCTGTACATCCTTGAATTCATTGATGCGTTTGATGAGCTCCTCGGTTTCATGCTTGCAATGATCACATTCTGGACTGAACAACATGATCATCGTCGCTTTTTTCTTATTCAGTTTTTCTTTTGAAAAAGACGTACTGTCAACCAGCAGCAGTTGAAACGGCGGAACGGTAGGGAAACGTTTATAGGTCGGTGTTGTGCTATCAACCTGGGCAGAACCCCGGAGGCCGGTAAAAATCAGTGTGAACAGGAACAAAATCTTTGCGGTATATAAGGCTGTCTTTTTCATACATCAAAGAAAAGGATTTTATGGGCAACCACACTTTTTTTAGGTACATCGATGCTATTATGTTAACAAACAAGCCGGTCATTTTAACAAATAAAAAAAAGAAAAACTTGCCGGTCTACGAGAAATTCGTAATCTTTACGAAAAGTTCGTAGATATGGAAAAGCTGACCGCACAGGAAGAAGAGATCATGCTGGCCATCTGGCGCAGTGGAGAAGGTAATATCAAATCTTTCATGGAGCAGATGGAAACCTCCCAGCCCTATACCACCATCGCTTCCACGGTAAAGAACCTGGAGAAAAAAGCTTACCTCCACAGCAGGCTTTCCGGCAATACCTATCTCTACAAGCCCGCCGTCTCCGAAGAAGAATACAAAAAGAAATTTATGGGAAGCGTGGTAAAAGAATACTTCGATAACTCTTATAAAGAAATGGTCAATTTTTTTGTGGAACAAAAGAAACTGTCGGCCAAAGAATTGAAAGAGATCATCGACATGATCGAAAAAGGAAATAAGTAACAAGTCTTCTATCCGGATTTCATTCACGATTCAACCTAACTTATGCCTCTCGTTATTCAATACCTGTTGAAGCTTTCGCTCAGTCTCGCGCTGGTTTATCTTTTTTACCAGTTATTGTTGCGCAGGCTGACCTTTTATAACTGCAACAGGTTTTACCTGCTTGCTTATACCATGCTTTGCTTTTTTATTCCACTGATCAATATCACACCGGCATTGAAGGCACGCAGTTGGGGAGATGGAAACATTACCAGTTTCATTCCCGCATGGCAACTGACAACGGTTACCAACGAGGTCTGCGATCCGGTGATACTGACGGGTTCCACTGATTACTGGGACTTCTTATTATATGGATTGATCGCCGGTTCTGTGATACTCGTACTTCTGTTCTGTATCCGTTATATATCATTTCTCCGGATCAGAAAACAGGCAAGGTTACTGAATGAAGAAGGTTTGAGGGTCTACCAGGTGGACAAGAATATCATGCCCTTCTCTTTTGGCAATGCGGTTTTTATCAATCACACACTGCATAGCGAAGAGGAGTTGCGCGAGATCATCCGTCATGAATTTGTACATGTAAAACAAAAGCACAGTATAGATATACTTTGGGCTGAATTGCTTTGTATGCTCAACTGGTATAATCCTTTTGTATGGTTGTTGCGTGCGAGTATCCGTCAGAATCTCGAATTTATCGCCGACGAGCAGGTGGTAAAGAGCGGGTTGAATAAAAAGCAGTATCAGTATATGCTGCTGAAAGTTATCGGTAATAATCACTTTAGTATAGCCAATCAATTCAATTTTTCCTCATTAAAAAAACGTATAGCCATGATGAACAAAAACCAGACCTCGAAGCGTCAGTTGTTACGGCTTCTGCTGATCGTCCCGGCCGTGGCGGTGCTGCTGCTCGCATTCCGGCAGAAGACTTTGAGTAATGACACATTGCCTGTCGCCAAACAGTCTCTTGCTGTTATTGATGACAAACCCGTTGTAACACCCGCTTCCGCGGATGTGCCTGCTATTGCTGGTGCTTCGGTAACTGCGGCTCCGGCGATAAGCGGGCCTGCTACTGCACCTGCCGCAACCGACACTACACCTTTCGTAAACAGTAAGGGTTATACGATTACCGTGGATGGCAACAAAGGCAATTGCATGGTAGTGGTAAAAGACAAAGATCAGAAACTTGTAAAGAAAGTACTGCTGACGGATTGGAACAAAGACAAGGATCATTATGAAAATCTCTATGGAGAAGTGCCTCCTCCGCCACCGCCACTTCCAATAGAACCGCCACCACCACCACCGCCAGCCGTAGGTTCAACAAAGGCCGGCTCAATACCACCGCCCCCGCCGCCACCGGCGATGGATATGCAGGGTGCTGCGCATGCGGTACCACCACCGCCACCACCTAAACCGCCAAAGCTACCGGCAAATGTGACCAGCATGCAGGTAACGAATAATCAGGCAACGGTGACGCTGAAGGACGGAAAGAAAGAAACGTATGATCTGAATAATGCAGACGAAAAAGCTGCATTTGAAAAGAAGTATGGCAAATTGCCTGAACCTCCTTTGCCACCTCCGCCTGCCGGAACTTCATCGAAGGACGGCTCTACCACTGGCCGCAAACCAACCGCAAGCGAACAGAGTTTCGTAAAGCACCATGCTAAAATTGAAAGATTAGGTTGGGGTATTGTGCAGAATGCACCGGTAACGGGCGCACTCGGATTGGAGCTGGCTCAGAAAACCGGTTTGAAGCCGGGAACGGTATATCTCCAGGTGTATTTTAAAAACGGAAACTGGGATATGTATAACATCAGCGACAAAAAAGATGTAGAAAGATTTAAAAAGAATTATGGTGAAGCTCCCCCGGAGTCTCCGTATGTATGTTAAGCTGGAATTGTACTGCTCCCTATGAATCAATCATAGGGAGCTGTTGTTTTGGATAATTCATCGTAAGCTCCCGCTGATCACGCAGATCAATTTCGGATCATAGTAATCGATCTGCGTCATCTGCGGGCCAAAATATAGAACCCCGCCTTTGGCCAGGGGTCTTCAGCAAAAGAATGATATCTGCGTGATCAGCGGGAGCTTACGATGCCCGGTCATAAAAATATATCCGGGCCGCAGGTACATCAACCCCTCTCTTTTGGTTTACGATGGCCAACCCTTATCTTTGCCGCCTCAAAAAAGACTTTTTATGGCAAATACTGCAGATATCAGCCGTGGCTTGATCATCAAACTCGATGGCAGCCTTTATACCGTTGTCGAATTTGGTGAAAACAAAACGGCACGTGCAGCCGCTAAAGTGTGGGCAAAGCTGAAAGGGGTAGATAACAACCGCTCCATCGAAAAAACCTGGAACTCAGGCGATACCATCTTCCCGGTTCGCGTGGAAAAAAGAGCGTATCAGTTCCTGTACAAGGACGATACCGGCTACAATTTCATGGATCAGGAAACTTTCGAACAGATTGCACTGCAGGAAAACCTCGTTGATGCTCCCCAGTTCCTGAAAGACGGACAGGAAGTATCTGTACTCTTCAATACTGAAACAGAACAACCGATGAGCGTGGAACTTCCGGACAAGATCGTGATGCTCGTAACCTATACTGAACCAGGTCTGAGAGGAGACACTGCCACCCGCACGCTGAAACCAGCAACGGTCGAAACAGGCGCAACGGTGAGCGTGCCCTTATTTGTAAACGAAGGAGAGCTGATCCGTATCAACACCAAAACCGGAGAATACGTGGAAAGGGTAAAAGAATAAGAACTCGTTTTTATAGAAAATGGCCTGAAATCGATCGATTTCAGGCCATTTTCTATAGGTTTTACCCCATTTTCGGGGGAAAACGGGAAAAAATACTTGATTTGCTCAGTTTGATTTCCCTATCTTAGCCGCCTCAAATAATTAAAAAGTCAAAATTAAAAAGTCAAAAGTAAAAACCGCCGCCTATTCGTCAGCGAACAGCCGTTGGTGAGGTTTTTGAATTTTTACTTTTGACTTTTTACTTTGATCATATTTTTTGACATGCCAGATCATAACGTTATTTCCTATCGGGGCAATGCTATGATCTGTTTAGTAAAATAAAATACCTGTTAAATTGAAAAACATGGACTTCAAACAGATCCAGGAATTGATCAAGATGATCAACAAATCAAACATCGGGGAAGTGACGATCGAGCAGAAAGACTTCAAAGTGACGATCAAACAAAAAGAAGATCAGATCACACAGGTCGTACAGGCTGCTCCTGTTGCACCGGTTTATTCCGCTCCTCCGCCTGCTCCTGCCGCTACACAAGCTGCCCCTGCTGCTGAAAAGCCAAAAGCTGCAGACGCAACTCCATCCAACCTTATTACTATCAAAAGTCCGATGATCGGAACCTTCTACCGTAAGGCTTCACCAGACAAACCAAACTTCGTGGAAGTTGGGGATGAAGTGAATTCCGGAAAGGTTGTTTGTATCATCGAAGCCATGAAACTGTTCAACGAGATTGAAAGCGAAGTAAGCGGTAAGATCGTGAAAGTGCTGGTAGAAGACGCTTCTCCGGTAGAGTATGATCAGCCGCTGTTCCTGGTTGAACCATAGTAGGTTTTAAAGTTTAATCGTTTAAAAGTTTAAGTGTTGCGCCTGCAAGAGTCAACTTTTAAACAATTAAGCATTTAAACTTTTAAACCCTGATGCGTGTTTTGATTTTCTAATTCTTAATCGACTATTCGTGTTTAAAAAAATACTTATCGCGAACCGTGGTGAGATTGCACTTCGTGTGATCAGGACCTGCAGGGAGATGGGCATTAAAACAGTGGCCGTTTATTCCACTGCTGACCGCGACAGCCTGCACGTGAAATTTGCAGACGAAGCAGTTTGTATCGGTAAGCCACAAAGCAGCGACTCTTACCTTAATATCGCACATATCATGGCGGCGGTGGAGATCACCAATGCTGATGCGGTGCATCCCGGCTACGGGTTCCTTGCAGAGAACGCGAAGTTTGCGCGCATATGTAATGACCACGGCATCAAATTTATCGGACCAACGGCTGATATGATCAATGGTATGGGTGATAAGATCACCGCAAAAGAAACCATGATCAAAGCCGGTGTACCTGTCGTACCCGGTGGTGAGGGCCTGCTCAAAAGCATCGAAGAAGCCAAAGGACTGGCAAAGAATATGGGATACCCTGTTATCCTCAAAGCTACAGCTGGCGGTGGTGGTAAAGGTATGCGTATCGTATGGGAAGAAGGCGATATGGAAAAAGCATACGACACTGCTAAAGCTGAAGCAGCTGCTGCATTTAAGAACGATGGCATCTACATGGAGAAATTCGTGGAAGAGCCAAGACATATTGAGATCCAGGTGGCCGGCGACCAGTACGGCAATGTTTGTCACCTCAGCGAACGTGACTGCTCTATCCAGCGCCGTCACCAGAAGCTGGTGGAAGAATCTCCCTCTCCTTTTATGACGGATGAGCTCCGTTATAAAATGGGTGAAGCAGCAAAAAAAGCAGCCTCTGCGATCAATTATGAAAGCGTTGGTACAATCGAGTTCCTCGTTGATAAACACCGCAATTTCTATTTCATGGAAATGAATACCCGTATCCAGGTAGAACACTGCGTTACGGAAGAGGTGATCAACTTCGATCTGATCAAAGAACAGATCAAGATCGCCATGGGCGAACGCATTTCCGGTGATGATTATATCCCGCAGATGTATTCCATCGAATGCCGTATCAATGCTGAAGATCCATACAACGATTTCCGTCCCTCACCCGGTCGTATCACCACGCTGCATCAGCCTGGTGGTCATGGCGTGCGCGTGGACAGTCACGTTTATGCCGGCTATGTGATCCCGCCGTATTATGATTCCATGATCGGCAAACTGATCACTGTAGCCCGTACACGCAACGAAGCCATTGATACCATGTACCGCGCACTCAGCGAATACGTGATCGAAGGCGTGAAGACAACCATCCCGTTCCACCTGCAGCTGATGCAGGATGAACGTTTCCGGAGCGGGGATTTCAATACGAAGTTCCTCGAGTCGTTCAAGTTAAAGTAAGGTTTCATAGGTTTCATAAGTTTAATAGGTTTCATAGGTTATTACTCTCCGAAAGTTGAAGTAACCTGTGAAACCTATTAAACTTATGAAACCTATGAAACCTTTACACTTTTCTCTTAGCTTTGAACAGCCAATGAGAAAGCA
Organism: Citrobacter freundii; assembly: GCA_003243445.1. Taxonomy (GTDB): domain Bacteria; phylum Bacteroidota; class Bacteroidia; order Chitinophagales; family Chitinophagaceae; genus Terrimonas_A. The sequence goes on along the minus strand of QFQQ01000011.1, from coordinate 64,864 downwards.
TCTTCTGACCATAACCTTTTTCCTTCTCCCGCTCTGCAGCGTTGCCCAATCCCCCGAGGTAATCCATCGCAAAGCGATCGTTGTGGATGCACACAATGATGTGCTCAGTTCACAGACGCTTGAAGGCGTAGATATTTCTTCCCGGCAAACAAAAGGACATAGCGATCTCGACCGCTGGCGCGAAGGAAGGGTGGATGTTCAGATCTTTTCGGTCTGGACCGGTGATAAGCCACGCGGTAAATCATTTTATCTTGACGCAAATGAAGAGATCGATTCATTGAAGCGGATCATTCTCCGTAATTACAACCGGATGGCTGAGATCACTTCTTACCGCAGCATCAGGCGCGCCGTGAAAAAGAATAAGCTCGCTTGTCTGATAGGCGTAGAGGGCGGACATATGATAGAAGATGATATGGCCAAACTTGAAGCGCTCTATCTCCGCGGCATGCGTTATCTCACACTCACCTGGAACAACAGCACATCATGGGCCAGCAGCGCCATGGATGAAACAGAACATCCGGATGATCTTAAGCATAAAGGATTAAATGAATTTGGAAAAGACGTTGTAAAGAAATTGAATGAGCTGGGTGTGATGGTCGATCTTTCACACACGGGCGAACAAACTTTTTATGACGCGATTGCCGTTACTACGAAACCAGTGATCTTATCACACAGTTCAGTGTGGGCGCTCTGTCCTGTTTTCCGCAACCTGAAAGACGATCAGATAAAAGCTGTTGCGCAAAACAAGGGCGTGATCTGTATCAACTTCTATTCCGGTTTCATCAGTAAAGCCTTTGCAAAACGAGCCGATGAGCTCGAAAGCAATAGCGCTGAGCGCAAGCATATTCAGGATTCACTCTTTACACTCACACAGGATTCTGCAAAGATGCGCCAGCAATGGCAGGATTATTATCGCAAACAACTGGACCAGCTTCGTCCAACACTTTCCGATCTTGTTGATCATATCGATTACATCGTAAAACTTGTCGGTGATGATTATGTCGGTCTCGGCTCCGACTATGATGGCGTAAGCTCACTGCCCATCGGTTTGGAAGATGTCACTACATATCCAAAGATCACGGAAGAATTATACCGCCGTGGTTACTCTGCGAAATCAATCAGGAAATTACTTGGGGGGAATGTCTTGCGGGTGATGAAGGCTAATTTTAAATGAGAAGGCCCCCTCCAAACCTCCCCCTTCAGGGGAGGCTTAGAGCAGTATAAAAATTGAAAAGTTCCATCGTATAGAATTTCGTTATTCAATACGATAGAACTTTTCTTTTATGATGTATGTGCGAAGCCTCCCCTGAAGGGGGAGGTTTGGAGGGGGCCAAAAAAAGCCCCCGGAATAATCCGGAGGCTCGGGGTTTTCTCATGTGTGTAAACCTTATCTGAGGAACAGCAGCTCCCTGTATTTAGGCAGGTACCATTCTTTGTCGTCAACTAATAATTCGAGTTTGTCAACATGGTAACGGATCTCGTCGAAGAACGTGTCTTTTACCTGAGATTGGTAAGCGATCGCTTTCGTACGTGTGTTGTCCATATTGTTGCAAACCTTTCTTGCTTCGATCATTTTCTCTACCAGATCACTTGCCTTGTTGATGTGCTCAGAGATCTTGTCGAGAATTTGTTTTTGATTGCTGTAAGCAGCATCAGGCAGGCCAGCTTCTTTCAGACCGGCGATGTTTTTCGCCAGCAGGTTCTGATAGCGGATCGCAGGAGGGAGGATATGGCTGGTTGCCAGTTCACCCATGATGCGGCTCTCGATCTGCACTTTCTTGATATATTTTTCCAGTTCGATCTCATGACGCGCTTCCAGTTCAGAATGCGTGTAGATATTGTTGCTTTCGAACAGGTGTTTTGCTTTCTCGGTAACCATTGCGTCCAACGCAAGAGGAGTTGTTTTCACATTTGGAAGACCTCTTTTCTCTGCTTCTTTTTCCCATGCCTGGCTGTAACCATCACCTTCGAACAATACTTTTTCGCTTGCAACGATATACTCGCGGATCACGTGCATGATCGCGATCTCTTTTTTCTCACCTTTCTCGATCAGCGCATCAACATCTTTTTTGAATGTTTTCAGCGTTTCAGCCATGATCGTGTTCAGGATGGTCATCGGGTTGGCGCAGTTTGCAGAAGAACCTACCGCACGGAATTCGAATTTATTACCAGTGAATGCAAATGGAGAAGTTCTGTTACGGTCAGTATTATCCATCAGCAGTTCAGGAATGCTTTTGTGAATGTCGATCTTCAGCATGCTTTCATCCTGCTCGTCGAATTTGTTGCCCACTCTTTCTTTAACATCCTGCAACACTTTAGTCAGGTACTGACCGATGAATACAGAGATGATCGCAGGAGGAGCTTCGTTCGCACCCAGGCGGTGATCGTTAGGAGCAGATGCGATAGATGCTCTCATCAGATCAGCATAATCATGTACCGCTTTGATCGTGTTAACGAAGAAAGTCAGGAACATCAGGTTGGTCTTTGGTGTTTTACCGGGAGCCAGCAGGTTTACGCCGGTGTTGGTAGCCATAGACCAGTTGTTGTGTTTACCACTACCGTTAATGCCGGCAAATGGTTTCTCGTGCAGCAACACGCGCAGGTTGTGACGGAGTGCCACCCTGTTCATGATGTCAGTCAGCAAGGTATTGTGGTCAACCGCGAGGTTGATCTCTTCAAAGATAGGAGCACACTCGAACTGTGCAGGAGCCACCTCATTGTGACGTGTACGCAGTGGAATACCCAGTTTGTAACATTCTGTTTCGAGGTCACGCATGTAAGCATACACTCTTTCAGGAATTGATCCGAAATAATGGTCTTCCAATTGCTGGTTCTTGGCAGAGTTGTGACCGAATACAGTGCGTCCGCACATTACGAGGTCAGGACGCGCATTGAACAATGCCTCGTCAACCACGAAATATTCCTGTTCCCAACCAAGGGTTGAAGAAACTTTATCTACATTTTTATCGAAATAGTTACATACGTCAACCGCTGCATTGTTCAGCGCTTCGATCGCTTTCAGCAATGGAGCTTTATAGTCAAGAGACTCACCAGTATAAGAGATGAACGCCGTAGGAATACAAAGTGTTTTGCCGGTACCGATCTCCATGATGAACGCAGGAGAACCCGGATCCCAGGCAGTATAGCCACGTGCTTCGAACGTTGCACGCAGACCACCGTTCGGGAATGAGGAAGCATCAGGCTCCTGTTGGATAAGTGCGTCACCTTCGAATTGCTCGATCGGGGTCCCATCGCTTTTCAGCGTAAAGAAGGAGTCATGTTTTTCAGCAGTCGTACCGGTCAGCGGCTGGAACCAGTGTGTAAAGTGGGTAACACCCTTGCTTTCAGCCCATGCGCGGATACCGTTCGCGATCTGGTTCGCTACCGCACGGTCAATTTTCTGACCGGCTTTAATAGAACCTACCAGGCTTTTGTAAGCTTCATCACTCAGGTATTCACGCGCCACTTTCAATGTAAACACATTGCTGTTGAATATCGCAGTTATTTTTTTGGAACCCTCTACCTCAGTCGCTGGGGAAGTGCTGAGTTTCGAGATTGCATTAAAACGAAGGGACATATATTTCTAGTTTTCAGCAAAGCAAAGGAATTAGAAGAATTGAGCCAATTTTTTTTGCACATTCCCCCATTTATTAAAAAATATGTGGAAAAACCTGAGAAAACCGATAAGGAATTGGTTAGTTTTTAAAAAACTGATCAATATTTGGTTGGATTATTGATTTTTCTAATGTTAAAAAACGACGGCAGGGGGACCCGGTCCCAGTCTATATAGGCGATCATCACGGGTACTACCAGCGGAATGATGATACTCCGGTACCGCACGATCGCACCGAGATTATTTACACTGAACCCAATGGTTATCAGCACTGATATGGCAAAAAACACACAGAAATAGACCACCCTCTTGTCAGTTGTCACTTCTGTTTTCTTCCGCCAGATAAGACTGACCGCCAGCAGAAGCAATATCAGCAAAGTTTCCACGGCGGCCGCCATTGAAAAAAAGTGATGGATATCGCCGGGGTAGGGGCGAAGCGTGGAAAGTATGATCGCCTGTGGGGTATTGATGATAAAACTCAGCAATGTAGGTTGCAATTCCCTGATCGGAATACTGCTGGTTCCCTGAAGCAAAAGAAAAGCCTGTTGTTTTTCCACAACAGCCTCGGGAAAATTGAGCTTAGGATGAACATAATGAAGCGTGAAAAAGAGAATACTTCCAATAATATAGACAACAGCAAAGCAGGTCAGTTTTTTTTCCGGCCATTTGCTGGCCAGGAGCCAGGCGAGCAGTGCCGGTGCAATCAGTACCAGCAGGAAGTTCCTCATCAGCAGGATGATCAGCAATCCGAGCGCAATCCCGGCAATCCTTACCAAAGACCACCTGTGCTGTTGTATCGCAAAGTATACATGGTAAATGATCAGGCTGACCGCCAGGAAGATCAACCCTTCTTTATGGATGCCTGAAGTCCAGTAAAGGAATGATGGCACAAACATGAGCCCCAGTAACACGGGGATCTTAGGTCCGGTGAATATTTCCCTGAAGACCCTGTATAAAGCGATCGGTCCGAACAAGGTAATGTAAGAGTAAAAGATAACGTTCACGTAGTAATTGCCCATGCTGAAAATATCAAACACGGAGAGCAATTTGATAAACACCAGTGATTTAAGATCATTCCAGTAAGAATTGTCAGAGCCCAGAAATTCGCTGATCCTTGTGTCAGAGCGGTTCCAGGGCAGGATATTGGTGAAGTACTCATGCGGATGGCTGCTCAGCAGCTTAAGTTCCTGCAGCGACTGATAATGGAACCCCCATGTGTCCACCATCTCCGCATAGCCACCGTAATAGATCCCGATCCAGCCATAAAAGATACCGATGATCACTTTCGCCAGGAAAAGAATGATGAGCTGATCGTTATTCAGCCCGGATCTTTTAAAAAAAACTGTACGTGTAACAAGCCACGAAAAAAGGATGAGGTATACGAAAAAGAGAAGATATTCCAACAGCAGCTGTTTTGTTTTGCAAAATAGACAAATTAAAGAGAGGAAAGTAAAAAGTAAAAAAGGCTTCTGCGGAAAGTAAAGAGAATCAATGCGAAACAGTAAAAATTCAAAAGTAAAAAGTAAAAAATCTCTGTTGACCAGTCAGCTTAACTCTTTTCAAAAGGTATTTTGACTTTTTAATTTTTACTTTTTACTTCCTTCCCTGCTTTCCGTAATTTCGCGGCTTCTCCAACTACCTCTACATGGAAATAACAGCAAAAACGGCGCAGCAACTCAGACTGACCGAAGAAGAATTCGAACTGATCAAAAAGAAATTGGGGCGTACCCCGAACTTCAATGAACTCTGCGCTTTCAGTGGCATGTGGAGTGAGCATTGCAGTTATAAGAATTCCATTAAATGGCTGAAAACATTACCACGTGAAGGCGGCCGCATGCTGGTGAAAGCCGGCGAGGAAAATGCAGGACTGATGGATATCGGCGGAGGTCTTGGAGTTGTATTCAAAATAGAATCCCATAATCACCCCTCCGCTATCGAACCATTCCAGGGTGCAGCCACAGGTGTGGGTGGCATTCACCGCGATATCTTTACGATGGGCGCCCGTCCTATCGCTTCACTCAATTCACTCCGGTTTGGTAAACTGGAAGAAGATAAAACACAACACCTGCTTTCCGGTGTCGTTCATGGCATCGGCCATTATGGCAACTGCTTTGGCGTACCAACCGTAGGCGGTGAAATATATTTTGATGAATCTTATCATACCAACCCGCTGGTAAATGCAATGAGTGTTGGTATTGTAAAAGCTGGTGAAACAGTTTCTGCAACAGCACTCGGAACAGGAAACCCGGTAATGTTTGTAGGAAGTGCAACCGGTAAAGATGGTATTGGCGGTGCGTCTTTTGCATCCGCAGATATCACTGCAGAAAGTGCACAGGACCTGCCTGCCGTTCAGGTTGGTGATCCGTTCCAGGAAAAGAAACTGCTGGAAGCCTGTCTTGAAGTGATCCAGACCGGCGCTGTTGTTGGTATGCAGGACATGGGCGCAGCAGGTATCATCTGCTCAACCGCGGAGATGAGCGCAAAAGGTGAAGTGGGTATGCGCATCGACCTGGATAAAGTGCCAACACGCCAGAGTGAAATGAAAACATGGGAATTGCTTCTCAGCGAAAGCCAGGAGCGCATGTTGCTGGTGGCACAGAAAGGCCGCGAGAACGAGATCCTGCGTGTATTTGAAAAATGGGACCTGCCATGTTCCGTAATCGGCGAAGTAACAGATGACGGTATGCTGAACTTTTATATGAATGGTCAGCTCGATGCATCACTTCCCGCAAACGAACTCGTACTCGGCGGCGGTGCTCCTCAGTATGACCGTGAATACCGCGAGCCAAAATATCTCGCCGAGATCGCTAAATTCAAATCAGACAGTATTCCTGTGCCCGAAGATCTGAAAGCAGTAGCTGAGAAGATCATCGCACTTCCTTCCATTGCATCCAAACGCTGGATCTTTACACAATATGACAGCATGGTTGGTACAGTGAACAGTTCTACCAATACACCAACTGATGCAGCTGTAGTAGCTGTAAAAGGAACGACCAAGGGACTGGCCGTAACTACAGATTGCAACAGCCGTTATGTTTTTGCTGATCCGTATAAAGGCGCCATGATCGCGGTGAGCGAAGCAGCCCGCAATATTGTTTGCAGCGGAGGTCAGCCATTAGGCGTTACCAACTGTCTCAACTTTGGTAATCCTTATGATCCCGAAGTATATTATCAGTTTGTGAACGCCATCAAAGGAATGGGTGATGCTTGCCGCAAGTTTGACACACCGGTTACCGGCGGTAACGTTAGTTTCTACAATCAGAATCCTGATGGTCCGGTAAATCCAACGCCAACTATTGGCATGGTTGGATTGCTGGAAGATATCCGTGAGAAAATGACGCTCGATTTCAAAGAAGAGGGCGATATCATTTATCTGCTGGGTAATCAGACAAACGATATCAATTCATCAGAATATCTCTATCGCTTACACGGAGTGAAATATTCACCTGCACCCTATTTCGAACTGGAAGAAGAATTTGCATTGCAGCAACAGGTGAGCAAACTGATCGCTGACAAACTGGTTCGTTCAGTACACGATGTGAGCGAAGGTGGTTTGTTCGTAACGCTTTGCGAAAGTGCATTCAACCGCGAGCTTGGTTTCTCTGTACTCAGCAAAGGCGGCATCCGCAAAGATGCTTTCCTTTTCGGTGAAGGTCAGAGCCGCGTAGTGGTGACCGTTGCGCTGCAAAATGTTCAGGCATTCGAAGCATCCCTCAACGTTCCTTTCGAAAAGATCGGTGTAGTGAGCAGCGGCGAACTCTCCGTAGATGGCGATTTCTGGGGACCGATCTCTGCCTGGAAAGAGAGCTATGATACAGCTATTGAGAATTATCTGGCGAAGGAGGATGCGGGATCGGCGTTGTCTTCGATTTAATTTGATAGATACTTTCGGTTGTTTGATGGCCGATGACAGATGGCCGTTGGCCGAGAGGCAAATCTGAAAAGTCAATAAAAAAAGAAACCTTCTTCAAACGGAAGGTTTCTTTTTTTATTGACTATATCGATCTGCGAAGCCCGGCCAACGGCCATCTGTCATCGGCCATCGAACAAATATCGAAGATTCCTGTTCAAGCGATCAGTCTTTCGCAATCTTCTTATAACTCGCCACCACTCCTCTGATCAGCGACGAACTAAACCCTCTATGCTCCATCTCATTCAATCCCGCAATAGTGCAGCCTTTTGGCGTGGTCACTTTATCGATCTCCTGTTCGGGATGTGATCCTTTTTTGAGGAGGAGCTCGGCGGCGCCTTTTACAGTCTGGGCGGCAATGAGTGAAGCAGTAGCGGCATCAAAGCCGATCTCGATACCACCCTGTATATTGGCGCGGATGTAGCGCATGGCATAGGCAGTGCCGCAGGCGCCGAGAATGGTAGCAGCTTCCATCAGCTTTTCATCAATGGTGACCACCTGTCCAAGCGTGCGGAACAGTTCATTTACATAGTTGATCATCGTTGCATCGGCATCTTTGCTGCAGATACAGGTCATGCTTTCCTGGATGGCGATCGCCGTGTTGGGCATCGCGCGGAAATAAGCCATCTTTTTATTTATAATGCCATCGAGATCATTTAATAAAACACCGGTTACTACGGAGATCAATATCTTTTTTTCAGTAAGATCATTTTTAACGGCATTCAATACTTCTGAAACCTGGAATGGTTTTACAGCGAGAATGATGACCTCACTTTTTTCTACTGCACTGTTGTTATCATTGGTAATATGCACACCTTTTTCTTCCAGCGGTTTTAGCGTGGTGATATTACGTTTGGTAACAGTGAGGTCCGCGGGTTTACTGAAACCACTGTTCAATAAACCTTCCGCAATAGCTACACCCAGATTTCCGCCTCCGATAATGGCGATACGTTTACTCATGACTGAATTTTTATAAAGATAACTTATAAAAGTAATCTACCGGATCAGTAGATTTTTCCCGATTCCATATCCAGTTGGAATAATTGTTTTTCGAGAATATAAACCGTTTTGGGAGAGGAACCAACGTACACGCCGCCGCCCTGGACCGGTGCAGCGGTAGGATTCCATCTTTTATCACCGGTTAATTCCTTCGCGCCATAGAGTGTGAAGCCATTGCCGGTCCGATGCAGTTTGAAGAAATTTCCCGCAGAATAGATATAGCTATCCTTCCCGTCACAATAACCCCAGATATCTTTCTGAAGGATCTCTTCCTGTTTTGCATTTTTGAGATACAGGAAATCTCCTTTTTTCCCGCGGTCTACAGTGAATTCCTGAGTGGAAGGCGTGTTCTGCTTAAAGTCATTAAATGTGTAGAAAATACCTTTAACAGGTGAAGTGTTCAGTACGGGTAGCGCGAGGCGTAATGCATGAACGGAATCAATATGTGAACGCGTCAGCTTCGGTGCTTTCTCACGGATCCTGTTCCAATCCTGCCGGCCTGCTTTTGAAATGGCTGCGCGGATTGCTTCTTCAAGGTATCCATAGCCCTTTTTGTTGATCCTGATATAGCTGGCAACGGTTGTATCAAAACGGAACAATGGTTGGTATACTTCTCCTCTTTGTTCATAAAAGTCTACGGTAAGAAAAACGCCGGACATTTCATTTTTATCAAAATCAGGCGAAGCCATCCGTACTTCTTCAGATTTTTTTACACTGATATGATCCGTAAGAAAGAGCTTCCTGATGAAGCAATGAAGAACAGCCGCGCCGGCATCGGCCCGGATGCATGAATTGAATTGATCACTCAATTCTTTTCCGCCTGAGCTTAGCCGGATGAATTGTGGCTGTCCATGTGTACGATTTGCCAGGCCGATATATGTCGTATCAAAACGTATATCATGCACTTCTGCGAACGATACGGGTAGCGCAACCTGATCGGTTGCCGGTGACATTTTATAATAGATAGCACGGAAATCGGTCATCCGCTCTTTTTCTTCTCTTGATTGGGCAGCCGCCTTGCGGTTGGAAATGATAAAACACAACATAAATAATGCTGTGCATCGAAAAATATAAATAAGCATGGTGATCCAATAATACTCCTCTAAAAATATCCGTTTTTTCCACAAAAAAAACTAAGATTTTCGCTGCCCGGAAATTTGAATTAACTTTGCATGACCTCCCGGAAATTTTACCTGAATTATCTCTTTCGGATGGTCGATTGGGCGACAAATTTTCAACAATCTTTATTTAAAACGGGTTTCATAGTTAAATAAACAGTAATGTTTTTGCAGACTGTTATTAGCCCCTTTTTTTGTGAATTAAGAAAAATAAATTGACCGGCTATGGCTAAATACATATTTGTTACGGGAGGAGTTACTTCGTCACTTGGTAAGGGGATCATTGCGGCCTCACTGGCTAAATTATTGCAGGCCAGAGGCTTGAGAGTTACTATCCAGAAGTTCGATCCTTATATCAATGTCGATCCTGGTACATTGAATCCTTATGAGCATGGTGAATGTTATGTTACAGAGGATGGTGCCGAAACAGATCTTGATCTCGGTCACTATGAGCGTTTCCTGAACATCTTCACTTCTCAGGCAAATAACGTTACTACCGGTCGTATCTATCAAACAGTTATTAATAAAGAACGGGAAGGGGCGTATCTCGGAAAGACGGTGCAGGTCGTTCCGCATATCACCGATGAGATCAAACGCCGCATGATGGTGCTTGGCCAGGGTGATAAATATGATGTGGTGATCACTGAGATCGGTGGAACGGTTGGTGATATCGAAAGTTTACCGTTTGTGGAAGCAGTGCGTCAATTGCAATGGGAACTTCCGGAAGAAGATACGGTAGTCATCCATCTTACATTGATCCCTTATCTGAAAGCAGCAAAAGAGTTAAAGACAAAACCTACCCAGCACAGTGTCCGTATGCTGAGCCAGGAAGGTGTGCATCCTGATATCATTGTTTGCAGAACGGAAAGATCACTTGGTCCGGATATCCGCAGGAAGATCGCATTGTTCTGTAATGTGAAACCCGAAGCGGTGATCGAATCTGCTGATGCATCTACTATTTATGAAGTACCGCTGATGATGATGCGCGAAAAGCTTGATATCATCTGTCTGAAGAAATTTGGCATCGCGCCAAAGCAGGAGCCTGAACTGATCAAATGGAAAGAATTCCTTGATAAATTAAAGTATCCAAAGAGTAAGGTTACGATCGGTCTGATCGGTAAATATCTTGAACTGCAGGATGCATATAAGTCGATCCTTGAAGCGTTTGTACATGCAGGTGCGATCAATGAGTGTGAAGTGCAGATCGTAAATGTGCACAGTGAGTATATCACGGAAAATAATGTAAAGGAAAAACTTGGTGGACTTGATGGATTGCTGGTAGCGCCTGGTTTCGGTATGCGCGGTGTGGAAGGCAAGATCATTGCAGTAAAGTACGCGCGTGAGAAAAGGTTGCCATTCTTTGGAATTTGTCTTGGTATGCAAATGGCGGTGATCGAGTATGCGAGAAATGTACTGGGGCTGAAAGAAGCGCATTCAACAGAAATGGATCCGCAGACCAAGCATCCGGTGATCGATCTGATGGAAGAGCAAAAAGAGATCACGGCGAAAGGTGGCACCATGCGTCTCGGCGCTTATCCATGTACTGTGAAGGAAGGCACACTTGCATATACGATCTATGGTCAGACAAATGTAAGCGAGCGCCACCGTCACCGCTGGGAGTTCAATAACTCCTATCTCGAGGCTTTTGAAAAAGCCGGCATGATCGCCAGCGGTAAAAACCCTGCAACCGGTCTGGTTGAGATCGTGGAGTTGCCCAACCATCCGTTCTTTATCGGAGTTCAATATCACCCCGAGCTGAAAAGCACCGTAGAAAGTCCCCAGCCGATCTTCGTCCATTTCATTAAGGCAGCAAAAGAATATGCGGAAAAGCTGGCTGATGTGAAGAATCCGTTGTTGCAGAGTGAGATGATCTGAGAGACAGTTGAGGTTCCAGAAGTTCCATAGGTTTCATAAGTTTAATAGGTTTAATAAGTTTAATAGGTTTCATAAGTTTCGTAGATCCCATAGGGGGTGATGGTTCAGGGGGTATGTGGATTTGGTTAACTTTCAATGCCTCAGGAACCTATGAAACCTATTAACCCCCTGGAACCTCTGAAACCTTCCCACCTCCCTTTCTCCCCACAAAATCCGCAACCCACCGACTGATCTCTTCCGACTCGGCAAGAACTCCTATCTTTGCCACCTTTAAATTTAACCCCCTGATGAAGTTTGATCGCAATACCGTCATAGGCTTTGTAATACTGGCGGCGCTTTTCTTTGGCTATTTCTTTGTAACAAATAAGGAGCAGGCGGCTGCCCGGAAGGAGAAGGCCCGGTTGGATTCTATTGCTAATGCTAATCAGCCCAAACCGGATACTGCGGCTTTGCGTCAGAACGCGCTTGCAGCGGACTCCATGCGCAGGGCGGGTTCATTGGGGATGTTCAACGACAGCACCGGTAAAAATGAGCAGTTGATCTATGCAGAGAATAACCTCTTCAGAGTAGCATTTTCTACAAAAGGTGGTCAGCCAAGAGCCGTTGAATTGAAGAAATTCAAGAACATGGATAGCGGCCATGTAAAACTGGCCAATGCTCCATTCAATGATATCAGCTACCGCGTCAGCACCAGCGGTTCCAGCAGTATTGAAACTTCCGAACTCAACTTTTCAAAGATAGATTCCGTAAAGAATGCTGATGGAAGCACGAGTTACGCATTCACCAGGCTTTCTTCGGATAGCGGCCATGCGGCCTCCATCACTCACCGTTATACGATCAGACCTGATCAGTATATGATCGATTTTGATATCGAACTGAATGGTGCAACACAAATACTTCCGCAGAATACAATGAACCTGACATGGAAGTATGCGGCCGATCAACAGGAGTCTGATATCAGCTTTGAAAAACAAAACACACAGATCGGTTATATGGAAGATGGTGATTTCGACTATCACACCATCGCCCGCACCAGCAGTGAAGATTTCGAGAAAAAGGTTAAATGGATAGGCGTACGCCAGCGTTTCTTCAACACATTCCTGATCGCTAAGTCGGATTTTACCTCCGGTAAAATGACATGGAATATCCCTCCGGATGACAAGCGTGTGCTGGTGGAAGCAGTGACCAACTTGCAGGTGGCTGTCCCTTCGGGAAATAATGCAAAACTTGGCTTCAGCATTTTTTATGGTCCTGCCGATTTCAAGACATTGAAAAAAGCCGACCTGAAACTGGAAAAGCTGGTTAACCTCGGTCAGGGACCATACGCTTTTGTACGTCCGCTGAACCGTTATGTGATCATGCCGGTGTGGGATTTCCTGAAGAGCTTTGTCGGCAGCTTTGGCCTGGTCATCGCATTGCTGACCCTGATCATTCGTTTGCTGATCTCTCCGTTATCATACAAGAGTTATCTCAGCGGTGCGAAAATGAAAGCACTTCGCCCGGAGATCGCGCAGCTGAAAGAGAAATATGGCGCGGACCAGCAGGCAATGAGCATGGAGCAGATGAAGCTTTTCCGTGAAGCTGGCGTGAATCCGTTGGGCGGTTGTATTCCTGCCTTGCTGCAGATCCCGATCTTCTTCTCACTGTATAGTTTCTTTAGCTCAAACGTGGACCTGCGCGGTGCGGATTTCCTCTGGGCAAAAGACCTTTCAGCGTTTGATGATTTTATCAAGTTTGGTGTGAATGTGCCATTGCTCGGCGGTCACCTGAGTTTGTTCACGATCACAGCGGTATTAACGAGCCTTGCGATCTCGCTGTACAGCATGAGCATGTCACCTGATCAGAGCAACCCGGTATTGAAGTATATGCCGTATATCTTCCCGGTATTCCTGTTATTCATCTTTAATAAACTACCATCGGCGTTGACCTGGTACTATACGGTATCAAACGTGATCACGCTGATCCTCCAGTTTGTGATCCAGAATTATATCATCGATCACAACAAGATCCTCGCGCAGATCTCGGAGAACCGTAAGAAGCCGAAGACAAAATCCAAATGGCAGGAGAGGATGGAGCAGATGCAGGAGCAGCAGAAGCAGATGAAGGAAATGCAAAAGAAAAATAAAAAATAAGTATAAGGTTCCATAGGTTCCAAAAGTTTCAGAGGTTCCAAAGGTTTACGCAACCTCTGGAACCTCTGAAACTTTTGGAACCTATGGAACCTTAAATTGGCTCCCGGGCTTTGATAGCTGGCTTTTTAATTTTAACTTTTAACCGTCGCAACTTATTGGCTATCTTAAAGCGTCTATCTATCAACAACGGTATGATTATGAAAAGAATTTACCTTATCGCCGTATTATTGGTTTCAGTGCTGGGTCCGGGAATGCTCCGTGCGCAGCAGGGACAACCTCGCAAACTGACTGAAGCCACGATCTCTTACGATATCGTGATCAATACAAACAATTCAACGCCGAAGGCAGCCGACCTGCTTGACGGGGCTGTGAGCATTATCTATTTAAAAGGCAATTCCAGCCGTTCTGAAATGGTAAGCTCGCTCGGTACCCAATCGACCATTGTTGATGGCAAGACCGGTAACGTGACGATCCTGAAAGAATATGGTGAGCAGAAATACATGATCAACCTGACGCCTGCCGACTGGAAAGAGTCAAACAAGAAATATGAAGGCGTAGAGTTTACCTACGAAAATGAGTACAAGACGATCGCCGGCTACAATTGCCAGAAAGCGGTCGGTAAACTCGCCGATGGCAGCAGCTTCACTGTTTATTTCACGAAGGATCTCATTCCCGTAAACCGTGATTTCCAGTACCTGAACCGTGCCCTGCCTGGCCTGGCCATGCAGTATGAGGCGAATATCGGCAAACAGAAAGTGACTTATACCGTCTCTAACATCAATTTCAACCTTGTTCCGGCTGCGAAGTTTGATACGCCAAAATCGGGGTATAGGGTGATGACGTATAATGAAAGTCAGGGCAAGGAATAACGCGAATTAGTGATTTAGATTCGAGGCCTGCTGAATCTACAGTAATCGTAATAAGCCGGGTAATATTCTGCGGGTGGCGCTAATGGTAGCAGATACAAACTGAAATCGCAGTGTTTCAGAGGTCAATTCGTGAAATTCGCGAATTGAATCCGTGTTATCAGAAGGAGATATTAACCGTCGCACTAGGCACCTGCGTCTTTTGCGAATTCAGGTTCAGTGTGACTTTTTTACGCGCAGGGAGAACGTATACCTGGTGGCCTTGTTGATAGGTGACTACAGGAGCATTCAGGTTGATATAACGGGTTGATGACTCTTCACTGATCACCTGGCTGCCGCGGAAGGTATAGCCGGTTTGCAGAGAAAAAGTACCAGGTTTAACAGCAGTCGCAGCACGGTTGTTGCTTAACAACGCTTTACGGGGACGATCTTTGTTCGATTTTCCATCTCCCAGTGTTGCAAAAGCAACTACAGCACTGGCAGCCAGTAAGAACGACAGACCAAATTTTCTGCTTGCAGCTTTTAATATGGAAGAGTTAGTTTTCAAAATCTATGCAAATTTAACACTAAAAAAAGGATTAATACAAACCGCTTGTCAAGATTTTTAGTACTTATTTAACGCTACGGGCAAGTAAATTGTTACAGTTGACAGAAAAAAATATTTGACACTTATGCACATTTGGGGAAACAAAAAAGAGTATCCAATGGTTATTTTCAGATAACTTGTTGATAATAACAGCCAACGCTGCTTGCCACATACTATTTGCCTCGATTAATGTATCTCTAAAAACCCCACCGGATATGAAAGAGAACCCTTATCAGGAAGACCGGGAGCAGATGCGCGAATTGCTCCGTCAGTATGAAAACCTCAGGAACGGCCGCTCGTCATCCTTCATTGAAGAAGAATCATTTGAAAGGATCATCTCCTATTTCGAAGAGCGGGAAGAAATACCTAAAGCAATGGAAGCCTGTGAGATGGCGATTGATCAGTATCCCTACTCAGGCTCACTCCTGATCAGAAAGGCTGATATCCTCCTTACCATGCGCCATTACCGCGAGGCACTCGAGATCCTGGATCACGCCGAATTACTCGACAGCAAGGATATCAATCTCTATATTCTCAAAACAGACGCTTACCTGGCACTGGATGAACAGTCAAAAGCTGTTTCACTCCTTGAAGAAGCCCTGCAGACATTTGAAGGAGAAGAGAGAATTGAACTGCTGTTTGAACTGGGCGATGTATATGACGATTATGAAGATTTCGATAAAGTATTCGATTGTCTTAAGCTGATTCTGGAAGATGAACCGACAAACGAAGAAGCTTTATACAAGATCTGTTTCTGGACGGATTTCACCGGACGCAACGAAGAGAGCATCCGTCTTCATCAGCATATCATCGATGAACATCCCTACAATGAGCTTGCGTGGTTCAATCTCGCAGCTGCATACCAGGGATTGAAGTTGTATGAGAAAGCAATCGATGCCTATCAATATGCCATTACCATAGAAGAAAAATTCGACTATGCATACCGTAATATGGGTGATGCATATATCCGTCTGCGTAAGTACAAGGAAGCGATTGAGGCGCTGGAAAAAGTGACCGAGCTTGCGAAGCCGGAGGTTGTGATCTATGAAGCGATAGGTCATTGCTACGACAGAATGAAGAATTATGCGCAGGCAAGATTTTATTATCGGAAAGCCTCTCACTTGAATCAGGAAGAAGGTAAACTGTTTTACAAGATCGCCTGCACCTATTTCAACGAAGGGCAATGGGAGAGTTGTATCAAGCAGCTGGACAATGCCATGAAACTTCAGCGCCTGCAGCCCGAATACCTGCTGCTGATGGGTGAAGCGAAAATGGAACTCGGTCTTACCCGCGATGCTGTGCAGCATTTTTCCAATGCTGTTCGTATCCGCCCGAAAAATATCGCCGGTTGGGAAGCTCTCATAAGATGTCTTCTCAGGTCCGATTATCTTGACGATGCACTGGATCAGGTAAATGCTGCCCTCAAGGCGACAAACGACAAGCCGCTTTTCATCTATTACAAGGCTGCTGTTTTATTAGCCTCCGGCAAATCAAAAGAAGCCATTCTTCTTCTGGAACGTGCGCTGCAACTTGCGCCCAAGCTCCTCAAGAAATTTATAGAGCTTAGCCCTGCCAGCATGCAGAATCAGCAGATCGTGGATGTGGTGGCGAGGTTCAAACGCAAACGATAGGTTCGATGATCGATGGTGGATGATCGATGTTCGATCAACATCAGGAGTATTGAGATCCCGAGGCTTTTTATTTCAAGAAAGGCCCCGGACGTTCAAATCATTCTTTAATGTAGGATCGACCATCCAGCATCGATCATCGAACATCGCCCCGAACATGGCAAACCATCAATCCGTCGACTCTTTCAAACTCTTTTCCCTCCTTATCCTCTTAGCCCTTATTTTTGCGCCGGTTTTCCCGCGTGGCGCACCAGCCTCGTGTTCTATGAATCAAATCAGAATACAATGAATTTCAACCTGTCACAGATGCCCGATCGTAATCAACGCCCAAGAACAGCCGGGATTACGATGGTGATGGACAAAGGACTGAGCCTGGAAGAGGCAAAGAATTTCTTAAGTGTCTCCTATCCGCATATCGATATTATAAAGCTTGGTTTCGGGACCTCGTATGTCACGCCTAATCTGAGGGCGAAACTGGAACTCTATCGTTCCTATGATCTTCCGATCTATTTTGGCGGAACGCTGTTTGAAGCATTCCTCATCCGTAATCAGTTTGATGATTATATAGCAGTATGCAAAGATTTCGGCATTAATTATATGGAAGTAAGTGATGGTTCGATCACCATCCCGCACGCTGAGAAATGCGGTTATATTGAGAAGCTTACACAACACGGCGTTGTATTAAGTGAAGTAGGAAGTAAGGATGCTGCGCATATCATTCCTCCTTATAAATGGATCGAGCTGATGCGTGCCGAACTGAATGCCGGCGCTACATACGTGATCGCCGAAGCACGTGAAGCTGGTAATGTTGGTATCTATCGCGGCAGTGGTGAAGTACGTGAAGGGTTGGTACAGGAGATCCTCACCCAGATCCCCGGTGAGAAGATCATCTGGGAAGCTCCGCAGAAAGCGCAGCAATTATACTTTATTGAATTGCTTGGTTGCAATGTGAACCTTGGCAATATCGCTCCTTCCGAAGTGATCGCAATGGAAGCGATGCGGATCGGTCTCCGTGGTGATACATTCGAACTGTTCCTTGATAAAAAAGGTTCCTGATGCGCGTTTATGGTCTGATCGGCTACCCGTTATCACATTCGTTTTCTAAAAAATACTTTACCGAAAAATTCGAACGTGAAGGTTTGAATGATTGCAGGTATGAGCTGTTCCCGCTATCGTCAATAGAAGAGTTGCCTCAACTGTTAAGAGATAATCCGGAGCTCTGCGGGCTGAACGTGACCATTCCTTATAAAGAACAGGTGCTTTCCTATCTGCAGGAAGAAAATGAATTGGTAAAAGCGATCCGGGCCTGTAATTGTATTGATATCCGTGGCGGAAGGCTCAAGGGATATAATACAGATGTGCTCGGTTTTGAACGTTCGCTGAAGCAACTCATGCAGCCACATCATAAAAAAGCACTGATCCTTGGAACGGGCGGCGTGTCAAAAGCCGTTCAATTCATTTTGGAGAAAATGGGTCTTGCTTACCGGTATGTTTCGCGGAAGCCAGGTGTACATAGCTTCTCCTATGAGCAGCTCACTCGCCAGGTGATGGAAGAGTATACGCTCATTGTAAATACAACGCCGTTAGGAACCTATCCTAATGTGACGGAAGCACCGCAAATTCCTTATGAGGCATTAACACCAAAGCACTATTTGTTTGATATGGTCTACAATCCTGAGAGAACATTGTTTCTCAAAAAAGGAGAGGAGAGAGGTGCAATCATCAAAAATGGTTATGACATGCTGGAGATACAGGCTGATGAGAGCTGGAAGATCTGGGCGGGCTGAAAAAGGTTCCAGAAGTTTCAAAGGTTTCAGAGGTTTCAGAGGTTCCAGAGGTTGCTACCGCGCTTTGAAAAGCCTATTGGGTAATGAAATTTTATGCAATGAAGAGTTCAACAAGTTTAAAAAACGTTTTTCCCCCTTCTCATATAAACCAACTTCTTCCAACAAATTCCTTTTCAAAGGGCGGTAGCAACCTCTGGAACCTTTGGAACCTCTGGAACCTATATGTATTCCCTCTTTATGAGGACAATTTCACTTTTGCTTCCGGAGGCAATACGCTTACTTTTTTATTTGCGTAATCGTAGCACACCATTCCTGTCTTTGCCAGTGCAACAGTTTGCCAGTTTCCATCCACTTCTTTTTCCAGTTTATAATAAAGGTCAAAGCTTAGTTTGCTGATGTCTCCTGCTGTGACGGAAGCCTGTACAGTTTCTCCATAAAACAGTTCCTTTTTGAATTCAATGGCTACGTCGGCCATGATCAATGATACGCCGCCGAAATCGAGTTCTGTGTAATCAAGACTGCGGAGGAATTGCATACGTGCTTCATGTATCAACGATAGTATGGCATCATTGCCCATGTGGCCGCCATAATTGATGTCGGTAATGCGGACTGGAATTAATGTAGAGAAGGAAAATGAAAGAGGCATGTCTATTTTGATGCGCGGCATGGAAATGTTTTGCAGCAAAATTAATGATCACAGGCCGACTTACATTATGCAAGGTCAGAGGTCTGTTCCCTCATCCAGTGAGTTGACGATATTCAGCAGGTCCATTACGTTTCCCGCGGAAGTCGTGAGGGAAGATGTAGCCATTTTCTCCTGCCATTTTTTAAGCTGATCCCTGCAATCCGCTGCCGGATCTTCACCGGATACGCAACATACAAGATTGCCCCATTTCTTTGACATGCGGATAAAGTTTCCGTCAGGAGTCATCAGCATAATATAACGGTCAGCGGTAGAAGGAACATGATCGTTATAGGTATAGATCCCTCCCCGTTTTACTTCACTGGTCGAATAGACCGCGTTTTGAACACCGGAGGAAGTGATTCTTCTTGAGGAATTTTTATAAGGTCTGTCAAGCTTTGCGATCAGCCTGCTGGCCTGATCATTATTTTCAGTAGTTGCAGAAGGGCTGGTATCTGGAGAAGAAATGGTGGGACTGGATATCACACTATTCTTTTTATCAGCCTGCTCAGTATTTACACTTGCAATAGCCGTTCCTGTCGTTGATTTATCTGAAGAGCCGGTCCATTGCAATATGCCAAATGCCACGGCTCCGATCACCACAGCAGCAGCGGCATAACGCAATACTTGTCTGAACCGTGAAGGATGGTTTACAATGATCGCTGCCGGTTTTTCTTCCGTTTCAAGTGAGGCCGCGATTTTATTCCACGCATTTGAGGGAGGGTTTATTTCCATTGCATGAAGACGTGAGGGATACTGCGCTTCTTCCGCGTCACTATCCAATGCAGCGATGATCTTATCCCATGCACCTGCGGGTGGCGTTACTTCCATGGCCAGTAAGCGGGATGGGAACTGATCCTGTTGATGTGATTCATCAAGCGCAGCAGTGATCTTCTCCCAGGCATTTGCCGGAGGCATCACTTCATAATTTTCCATTTTATCTTTCAGGCTGCTCATGACTTTATACTGCTTTGTCTTTCCTTCTCAATAAATTTTCTCACCAGGTCCTGCAGGATCATCTTGGCTCTGGAGAGCTGTGACTTGCTGGTCCCTTCACTGATGCCAAGCATATCGCCGATCTCTTTGTGCGTATAGCCTTCGACCACATACATGTTAAAAACGGTACGATAGCCGGGGGACAGTTGCGACACCAGTTCCATTATATCACGTTCGGCAAGGTTATCGAGTACGGACAGATAATTTCCCTCAAGGGTATTTTCTTCTTTTTCCGTTACGGGTTGCAGGTAGCGTTTGCGGCGAAAATGTTCGATAGCGGTATTTACGAAGATCCGCCTTACCCAACCTTCAAAGGAGCCTTCACTGCGGAAGCTGTCCAGTTTCTTAAAGACTTTGATAAAACCTTCCTGCAGGATATCTTCAGCTTCTTCCGCGTTGCCGGCATATCGCAGGCACACAGCGTACATTCTCGGAGAAAAGCGGCGATACAGTTCTTCCTGCATGCGCCTGTTGCCTTCTATACACCCACTGATTAAGTCGCTTTCGGGAATATTATGGTTGCTTTGGGGAGTCAAATTCTTATTTTATTTCTCAGTACCTGACCGGTGATGCTTATCTGTTTGTAAGCAACTGATCTTCAGTAATATTAAAATATGTTTTTGGAAAAACAAAATGCGGTTCCGGACCAGTCTCTGTTCTTACACCAAAGAATTCAAAAATGCTACCAGTTTTTGCGTTGCTTTTGCCCGATGGCTGTACAGATCTTTCTCTGCCAGATCCATCTGGCCAAAGGTCTTGTCCGATCCGTCCGGGATAAAAACAGGATCATATCCAAAACCCTTGTCTCCTCTTTTTTCTTTGATGATCCGGCCATTGCAGATGCCTTCGAACAAATGCTCCTTTCCGTCGATGATCACTGAGATGACGGTCTTGAACCGGGCTGACCTGTCTTCGCTGTTTTCCAGTTTGGATAAGACCTTGCGGATATTATCTTCTGAAGATCGTCCTTCACCGGCATATCGTGCGCTTTTAACACCCGGTTCGCCATTCAGCGATTTTACTTCCAGCCCGGTATCCTCACTGAAACAGTTTGTCTGCTTCATTTCCCAGATCACCCTTGATTTTTCGGATGCATTCGCTTCGATGGTATCATGCGGCTCCGGAATATCGATCAGGATACCGGCTTCTTTCAGCGTGAGCAGTTCGAACTGGTCACCGATATTG
The DNA here is from genome assembly GCA_003243445.1 of Citrobacter freundii. Lineage (GTDB taxonomy): Bacteria > Bacteroidota > Bacteroidia > Chitinophagales > Chitinophagaceae > Terrimonas_A. The sequence goes on along the minus strand of QFQQ01000011.1, from coordinate 43,487 downwards.
TGCCTGATCTCTTCAACTTTATGCTGGTTATTGGTCGCGAAAATGAGTTTCATGCGGCAAATATATAGCCTGAATGAGTTTAACTCTTTATATCAGGCGGCCCTTCATAAAAAGTTGGCGATACCCTACGGTGGGCTTTGTATGACTGCAGGTTGGAAGACGCCTTCAAGCAGCCAATAGATCGCACAATCCTTACCCACCATTAAAATTCGATGTCGTTTAGTTAACCGGCGTAAGGCCCCCTCTAAATCTCCCCTTCAGGGGAGACTTTGAACAGTCATTGTAAAAGAGAAGTCAAATCGTATTGAATACTCATATTCTATACGATTTGACTTCTCTTATTTCAGGCGCTGATAAGTCTCCCCTGAAGGGGGAGATTTAGAGGGGGCCTTACGGCCAGGCGAGCAAATCGCGTTCCGTTAACTAAACGATACTGAATTTTAATTGTGGGGAGGATACCGCCGTATGTGGCCGCTTCGATTTTGCAATACCTGCCTCTACAGCACACGATTAAATGTCATATCCCGAAGATCTTCTTCAGGCAGCCCCACAACTTCCCCTTTGCCGTTTTATCGTTTGCAATCTCCCCGAGGGCCGGTGAAAACACATACTGCACATTTGCCACTGCCTGCACCTGGTATTCCGGGAAATTGACAGGCAGCCCGAACTCCGAAGGTTGAATGCCGAACAATAGCACTTCCCGGCTTTTAAAATGCTTCAAAGCGGCGGGGCCGCCTTTTTCGAGATAGTTATTGTAATTGATGAGGATGATATCGCCCAGGCTAAGCTTGCAGGCCGTCAGCATATTTGTCAGGAAACTCAGATCTTCATCAGGCAAATGAAGGATATCGGTGTGATTTACGACTACCAGCACAGCCTTTTTGTTATTTCCCAGGAATTTCCAGGTGAAAGACTGCGGCGGTTCGTTTGCTGCCTGGGTTTGCTGGTTTGGCGAAGAAACCGGGTCAGGCACTCTCGTCTGGATTTGCTTCTCCTCACTGCCTACTGCGACCAATGAAGAAGGATACAGGGAGGCGATGACGCTGGCAGGTAATTCAATATTATTCAAATCCATGATCTTGGTTTTTACTAATGAGTGTTAGTATAAATCTTTTTTCGTTTCTTTGCGAAGCAAAATTAAAAAATTATGACCGAGGCTTTAGCTATTTCAGTTACAAAAGCAGAAAGGAGCAAGTTGCAGGATATAAACCTGGAGAATATTCCCTTTGGTAAATATTTTACCGACCACATGCTGGAAGCGGATTATGAAAATGGTGAGTGGAAGAATGTAGAGATCAAACCTTACCAGCCGCTGTTGCTGGAGCCATCTCTTGCCGCATTGCATTACGGTCAGGCTATTTTTGAAGGGATCAAGGCGTATAAAGACGAGGAAGGCAATGCGTTCATCTTCCGTCCGGTCGATAATTTCAGGCGTTTCAACAAATCTGCGGAGCGCATGAACATGCCGGTGGTTCCGGAGGAGATCTTTCTGGAAGGTATGCGTCAGTTGATCGAGGTGGATAAGAACTGGATCCCCGCGAAGAATGAGCATTCATTATATATCCGGCCGTTCATGTTCTCTTCGGATGCGATGCTGGGTGTTCGTCCTTCTGAAACCTATAAATTCATCATCATCCTTAGTCCGACGGGGCCATATTATGCCCAGCCGATGAAGATCCTGGTGGAAGAAAGCTATACACGGGCTGCTCCGGGTGGCGTGGGCTTTTCAAAGAATGCGGGAAATTATGGCGGCAGTATGCTGGCGGCAAGCCAGGCGAGGAAGGCAGGTTATGACCAGGTGTTGTGGACAGATGCTTTTGAACATAAGTGGCTGCAGGAAGTGGGGATGATGAACGTATTCTTTGTGATCGATGGGGTAGCGGTGACGCCATCCCTGGAAGAGGGCACCATCCTGGAAGGGGTTACACGGGCCAGCGTGATCAAAGGCCTGGAGGAAATGGGGATAAAAGTGGAAGAGAGGAGGATCAGCATCGACGAGATCGTTGAAGCCTATAAAGCCGGAAAAGTGAAGGAAGTGTTCGGTACGGGTACGGCTGCGGTGATCGCGCCGATCCGCGAACTCAACTACAAGGGATTCCGGATGGAATTCGATACCGATAAATATACAATTTCAACAGCGGTGAAGAAATGGCTGTCCGATATCCGTGAGGGAAGGGTGGCCGATAAATATAACTGGATGTGGAAGGTGTAGAAATTAAAAAGTCAAAAGTAAAAATTAAAAATAAGTCGCTTATAATCAATAAGTACGTTCCCGAACGGGAGATTTTTTACTTTTTACTTTTGACTTTTTAATTTGCCGGCGCGAAAGAATCTCCGAATATTTTGGTATTTCCCTTGCTGCGCCCTACCTTTGCCGTCCCAAAAATAAAGCATTCAGAATGCCTACTATTCAACAGTTAGTAAGAAAAGGAAGAGAAATTATCAGAGCTAAGAGCAAATCGAGAGCTTTGGATCAGTGTCCGCAGCGTCGTGGCGTTTGTACCCGTGTGTACACTACCACTCCAAAGAAACCGAACTCTGCGCTTCGTAAAGTGGCTAAGGTTCGTTTGACGAACAAAGTAGAGGTGATCGCCTACATCCCGGGTGAAGGTCACAACCTCCAGGAGCACTCAATCGTGCTGATCCGTGGTGGTCGTGTAAAAGACTTGCCAGGTGTACGTTACCATATCGTGCGCGGTTCTCTGGATACTGCGGGTGTAAAAGACCGTAAACAGAGCCGTTCTAAATACGGTACGAAGAAAGAAAAAGCCAAAAAATAATTCTAAATAAGTAACTCAACAATACCATGCGGAAAGCACAAGCAAAGAAACTGCCCTTAGCACCAGATCCTAAGTTTAATGACAAACTGGTTACCCGTTTTGTCAATAACCTGATGTGGGAAGGAAAGAAAAGCGGAGCTTTTAATATTTTCTATGATGCTTTGGACAAAGTAGCAAAGCAAACAAGTGAAGACGGATACGAGGTTTGGAAAAGAGCTCTGTCTAATGTGACTCCTGCTGTAGAAGTACGCAGCCGTCGTATCGGAGGTGCAACTTTCCAGATCCCTTCTGAGGTTCGCCAGGACAGGAAGATCTCTCTGAGCATCAAATGGCTGATCCGCTACAGCCGCGAAAGAAACGGTCGCAGCATGGCTGATAAGCTGGCTGGGGAGATCGTAGCAGCGAGCAAAGGTGAAGGCGCAGCTTTCAAGAAAAAAGAAGATACACACCGTATGGCTGAAGCGAACAAAGCTTTCGCTCACTTCAGGGTGTAAAAGATATAAATGGCTTTATTGGGAAGACCATCTGGCGAAAGTCAGATGGTTTCTTTTTTTCGCGAATGGAGCGCGAATTAGCGCGAATATTCGCGAATAGAGTCTGACGGTAGTTAGAGGGGCTGAAAGTCGGATACAGAGTGTAATTAGAGGACGGGATTGTCGTAGTCTTTGGTCATGATGTTGAGAAATAGCTCGCCGGTATAGGCTTCGTCCAGGAGGCTGTAATGGCGTTTGGGAGTGATCTGAACGGTTTTAATATAGGCCGGGTCGATGACCAGGTAATCAGGGAAGCGGATCAGGGTGTGATTGACACAGACCCGGAGCTTGCGGTCGGCAGCAGGAATGCCCTGAAAATCGAAGAACTCGGGCAAGCGCATCACCTTCACCTCTTTTTTAGGATACATTAAAAGTACTTCCCTGGTATCCAGGCCAAACCTATTCCTTATTATGGAAGAATCCTGCAGGAAGGTAAGTGAATCAAAACTGGCTCTGTCTACCAGAAGATGATTGATATCTGTCTTCATGCTATCAATCCAGATGATCGGTGACTTTGTGTCATTCAGCACTACGCGTTCTGCGGTTTGCAATTTCTGTTGTGCAAACAAGACATTACAAATACACATCAGTAAAAATACCAACATACTTTTCATAACAATCTGTTTCTTCCTTCCCGGTACACAATTCGCGAAATCCGCGCCTCAAAATCCGCGAAATAAAAACCGCCTGCAAATTCAACACAGGCGGCTTCTACATACTTACCAACAAGATCTTATTTCTCGTCGTCGTCATCTTTATCATCATCGTCGTCGAAGTTGTCGTCATCATCACTGTCGGTTTCTTCGATCTCTACTTCTTCGATGACTTCTACGATTGTATCGTCATCATCACCAGGGAAAATTTCCTGCTGTACAGCTTTTGGTTCGGTTACGGGCTCATCCTGTTCGATGACTGGTTCTTCCACTACTGGTTTTGCCTGTGGTTGTTTAACCGGTTTTGATTTGGCAGGTGAAGCTTTCTTCGCTGCTTTTTTAGGAGCAGCTTTTTTAGGTGCTGCTTTAGCTGCTTTCTTTGGTGCTGTTTTTTTTGCGGCCTTCTTTGGAGCGGCTTTTTTAACGGCTTTCTTCGCTACTTTCTTTGCTGCTTTTTTAGGAGCGGCTTTCTTAGCTGCCTTCTTTGCAGCTTTTTTCTTGGCGGCTTTTTTAGGCGCTGCTGCTTTTTTGAAAGCTTTTTTTGCTGCTTTCTTAGCGGCTTTTTTAGGCGCAGCTTTTTTCACTGCTTTCTTGGCAGCTTTCTTAGCGGCCTTTTTAGGAGCTTTAGCTTTCTTTTTAGAAGGCATACTTAAGGATTTAAGGAGTTATAGTGAATAGGTATTTACGTGATGCTGAAGTTACTAAGGTTTCTTATTAACCAAATATATAAAGGAAAAATTTTTTTAACGAACATTCCGCGTAATCATCTTCCTTTTCACTATAAAAAGTCCGGAGAAGAGTAGGATTCCCTAGCAATTCCCGTCGATCGAGCAGGCGTCACCGTCATTTGCCTGCAGGTTTTGCAGTACGGGTCTATCCTGTTTCCACTCCTTCCAGGCGGTTTCCAATGCTCCGGCAAAGGCTTCTACCGGCTGCGCCCCTGACACCGCATAGCGATCATTCAGTACAAAGAACGGCACACCTCTGACACTGATCTGCTGCGCTTCATAGATGTCCTTCTCCACTGCATCCGCCAGGTCTTTGCCATTAAGCACTTCCGCAGCCCTTGTTTTATCAACGCCTGCCCGGCCTGCCAGGTCTATCAGCGTGGCATGGTCCGCAATGTTCTTTCCCTCTGTAAAATAAGCCCTGAACAGGTTTTCTTCCATCGCATCACCCGCACCGGTTTGTTTTGCCAGCTGGATCATCCGGTGTGCATCGAACGAATTTGCCACCACGGCCCGGTCCATATCATATTGCAGACCGGCCGCTGCCGCCATGCCCGTCACATATTCGTTTGCCTGTTTTGCCTGCTCAATCGTCCAACCCTTTTTCTCCGCCAGGTATTCATTGATATGCTTACCCGGCTCCGTCTCCATATCAGGATTCAGCTGAAAACTCTTCCATTCCACTTCAATATCATCCTTCCCCGGAAAGGCTTCCAGCGCCTTTTCAAAATGCCTTTTGCCGATATAGCAGAAGGGACACATTACGTCGGACCAGATCTCTATTTTCATATCTTTTAATTGTTATTGTTTTAAAATTGTTCGATGGCGGATGACCGATGGCCGTTGGCCGACAAATCTCGTGGGGTGAGCTGAAAATTATTCATAGCAACCAAAGAAATGCTTAATCTACCAGATATCACCGCTCGGCCATCGGCCATCGAACATCCGCCATCGAACTACAATGTCAGCAACTTGTGACCTTAGATTAACATCCCCACCCCGGAATAGTTTAAATTCGCGCGCCGAACATTTGAACTGATATCAATGAAAACAAAGGAAACGACCAAACCGGCCCTGCTGCTCGCCCCGCACCGGCTCCTTGAGACATCCATTCTTTTGCAAACCCTGCGGATCGTCAAGAACAATACTTCCCTGAACTATGAAGTGGGTGATATGAATGTAAGCGAATTAAAAAGCATGTTCCCCGACTGGCCGAAAGAAGTGTTGATAGCTTTCCGGGAATTCGGACGCGAAGCGATCGATGAAACACGCAAAGAGATCAGGCAACGGCATACAAAACAAAAAGCGGGCATGCCATTCGAATCATACTCGAAGCAGGCATTGCTCCGGCATTATCACCAGTTGTTCGAACACGTAAAGCCATTTGCACCGCTGGCAAAATGGTATCATTCCAAACAACTGAATGGAAACAAACATTACTCCACCGCGCCCTGTATTTTCAGTACATACCGGCCACGGTTGCAGTTCATCGTGGAGAAAACTGAACTGGGTCTGGAAGTAAAAACACTTATCGATCTGAATGGTCAGCTGTATGAGATCGGTCTTTTCTCGCGCCAATTCTTTTTCCTCGAAAGCAAAAATGAATATTTCCTGCTTTCCTTCCGCGATTACCAGACACTGGAATGGCTGAATGATCAGCAACCACAGCAATATGCGGCACAGCCGGCAGCGCTGGCGGAACATATTTTGTCATACCTGGAAAAAGATTACACCGTCAACCGCAATAATCTTTTTGATCAGCAGGAGATCGAATCGGTGCCGGTGAACAGGGTTCTGCTCAGCGAACTGAATAACACATTCCTCATGCTGACGCCTCAATGGCTTTATGAGGGATTTGTTGTGGAAGGACCATTCCAGGAAAGCCTTGATATTTTACACAACGGTGAATCTTATAAGATCAAACGCAATAAAGAACAGGAGCAGCAATTTCTTCAGCTGCTGGAATCGCTTCACGCAAATTTTTCTAAACAGATCAACGGCTATTATTATCTATCCTTTGATGAAGCACAGAAAAAGCAATGGTTTCTCAAAGCCTATCATAAGCTGCTGACTTCCGATATCCAGCTAGTGGGAATGGATATGCTGAAGCATTTCCGTTTTTCTTCGCAACAGGCAGAAACAGATCTGAGGATCCTGCGTGAAGAAGACAGCAAGATCGTGCTCGGCGTATCAGTATTATTTGGCAAGGAAGAAATAGCGCTCACCGATCTGCAGAAAATACTGTGGGCCGGGCAACGTGCGGTGATGCTGAAAGACGGAAGTCTTGGCATACTGGGTGATGACTGGCTGAAACAATACGCTGCCATCATCAAACATGGTAAAGTAAACAAGAAGGAGATCGTCATTGCGCGCTGGATGGCTATCACTGAGCAATCATCCGGTGGCGAAGCACAGGTACTTGGTTCGTCCTTTAAAAAAGAATGGTGGCAACGCTGGCAGACATGGCAAACCGCGTCCACGCAATTATTTACTGTTCCGTCAATGGTGAAAGCGAATCTTCGTCCTTATCAGCAAAAAGGATACGAATGGATGCGGTTGCTGGCAGAAGCGGGAGCAGGTGGTTGCCTGGCCGATGATATGGGTTTGGGTAAAACATTACAGGCGATCTGTTTCCTTGTATCTGAGGTGGAGAAAGATCCGTTGGCAAAACATATCATCATTTGCCCGTCTTCACTTATTTATAACTGGCAGCAGGAGCTGGAGAAATTTGCACCTTCGGTGAATACGATCGTGTATCACGGCAATCAGCGGAAGACTGAACAATTACAGGATCAGGCCGTACAGGTGGTGATCACCAGTTATGGCACATTCCGCGCGGATGCAGGTAACCTTCTTGCGATCACGTATGGCGTTGCGATCATTGATGAGAGCCATAATATCAAGAACCCTTCCGCACAGATCACCAGAACGGTGAGTACCCTACAGGCAGATATTGTCTTTGCATTGAGTGGCACACCGGTGGTGAATAACACGTTCGATCTTTATTCGCAATTGAATGTGGTATTACCCGGCATGTTTGGCAGCCGTGAATTCTTCAAAAGGGAATATGCGGATGCGATCGATAAATTCGGTGATGAAGAAAAAATACAGGCGCTGCAAAAAATGACGGCACCATTTATCCTTCGCCGCACAAAAGAGCAGGTGGCAACAGATCTTCCGGAGAAAACAGAGACCATCCTGTGGTGTCATATGCCGGCAGGTCAGCGTGAGTTGTACGAACACATCAAAGGACAGGTGAGAGGAAGTCTTTTCCTTGACATACAAAAACAGGGTTTTGCAAAAAGTAAACTTGCCGTGATACAGGGCATACTGAAGCTTCGCCAGATCTGTAATTCACCTATGTTATTACCGGAGGAAGAACGACAACCGGTCGAATCTGTGAAGACGAAATTGCTGATGGATGAATTGAGCAATATCCTCCCAAAACATAAGGCACTTGTATTTTCCCAGTTCAGCACCATGCTTGATCTGCTGGCGGAAGAATGCGATAAAGCCGGTATTAAGTATTATCATTTCGATGGCCAAACACCGCCGGCAAAACGTGCAGAGATGGTAAGCGCATTCCAGGAAGAAGGTAACGATACAGGTTTGTTTCTGATCAGCCTGAAAGCGGGTAATGCGGGTCTCACATTGACTGCGGCAGACTATGTATTCCTGTTTGATCCCTGGTGGAATACGGCAGTGCAGCAGCAGGCGATCGACAGGACGCACAGGATCGGTCAGACAAAGAATGTATTTGCCTACAAGATGATCTGTAAGGATACCATCGAAGAGAAGATCATCCGTTTGCAGGAGAAGAAGAAGCAATTGGCGGAGGAACTTGTGTCGGCGGATGAGGGATTTGTGAAGGCGTTGAGTGAGGATGATATTGCATATTTGTTTGAATAGACTTTGCGAAGCCGATCTGCGTAGGCTCCCGCGGATTACGCAGATCTTGCTGTTCCATTGTTGAAATCTGGCTTTCTATTGAGCAGTCCAACATTCGTTTGCGCAGACAACGCAGATCTGTTTCCTATCGCAGAAATCAATCCGCGGGATCTGCGAACTCCATCAAATACTGATATTTTACTAAATAAAATGGTCATCGTTCGGCCCGATAAATCTGCGGGATCTGCCGGATGCCTGCGAAAGATGATCAAAAGGTGGGGAAATTAATTTTGAAAATTAACACCGTTAAGTATATTTGCGCTGTACTTTTGAATCATGGGCATAAAGGAACGTAAACTCAAACACAAAGAGGATCTCAAACAAAGCATCCTCGACGCGGCGAAAAAACTCTTCCTCAAAGAAGGGTATGAGGCCACGTCTATCCGCAAGATCGCTGCGGAGATCGAGTTCAGCCCAACCACGATCTATCTCTATTACAAGGACAAGGCGGCTATTTCCCATGCCCTTCACCAGGAAGGATTTAAGCTGCTGGCTTCGCAGTTTGCGGTGCTGGCGCATATCGATCATCCGTTTGAAAGGCTGAAGGCAATGGGGCGGGTCTATATGCAGTTTGCAATGGATAACAGCGACTTTTATGAGTTGATGTTCACGCAAAAAGAGCCTCTCGGCTGCGTGGACGATCACTGGGAGGAGGGAGAGCAGGCATTCAGGTTGCTTCTGTCGGCTGTAGACGCCTGCCAGCGGATCGGTTATTTTACCCAGTTCAACCCTGAATCTTTTTCCATGTTCATCTGGAGCACGATGCATGGACTTTGTACCCTTAAAATAAAAGGACACCTGGAACAAGTGACTAAACACAAGAGGGTTTTGCAGGATGTGTCCGATGTATTCACACACACTTTTGAAACGTTTGTTGCCACGCTCGAGAAACTGAAGTAATTTTTTTCGATACTGATTAACAGTGTTAATAATGAATACGCTATTAAGTAAAATCAGGTTTGCGGTCCTGGCGGCAGCGCTATGTCTTGCCCGCAATGCAAACGCACAGCCAACTGTACTCGATGTCTATATCGACAGTGCATTTGCCAACAACATCGTCTTGCAGCAAAAAAATGTCTCGCTGGAAAGAGCGGGAACTGCTCTTGATATCGCGAAAGGTTGGTTTCTTCCAACGGTCTCTTTTCAGATGGGTTATCAGACAGCCGGCGGCGGCCGTGATATCTTCCTTCCGCTTGGTGATCTGCTGAATGGTGCTTATGCGACATTGAACCAGCTTACCGGCAGCAACAGGTTTCCGCAACTGGCGAATGAACGCATCAATTTCCTGCCGCATAATTTCTATGATGCAAAGGTGCGTACCAGCATGCCGATCTATAATCCGGATATCCGTTTTAATAAACAGATCGCTGAACAACAGATCGTATTGAGTGAATACGAGGTCGATATCTATAAACGTCAGCTCGTAAAAGATATCAAGAACGCTTATTTCAATTATCTCACGGCATTGCGCTCTGTTGCGATCTATCGCAATGCGCTTGACCTTGCCAATGAAGGCAGAAGGGTGAATCAGAAATTGCTGGATAACGGCAAAGGCCTGCCAGCCTATGTACTCCGGTCCAATGCGGAAATAGAGCAGGTAAATGCACAGGTCAATTCAGCGCAGCAACAGGCGGAGAATGCAAAGCTCTATTTCAACTTTTTATTAAATCGTGATCAGCACGCAGATGTGGATACTTCTTACAGTGCGGGCCAGGCGATCACACAGATCGGAACGATGCTGGCCGCACAGGCAGAGCCCGGTAATCGCGAGGAATTGAAAGCGCTGGCACAGGCGATCAATATCAATGAAACGGTGGTGCAGATGAATAAACAAGTATATATGCCACGTTTGAATGGTGTGCTTGATCTTGGTTCACAGGCAGAGAACTGGAAGTTCAATACACAATCACGTTATTATCTCCTGGCACTGCAACTGGAGTTTCCCATTTTTGCAGGTAACCGCAATAAGAACAAGATCAAACAATCCCAGCTTGACCTGCGCAGCGCAAGATTGAATCTTGAGCAGGTCCGTCAGCAATTGAATCTTGGCAGCAATGCCGCAAAGAACAATCTCAGTGCTTCATGGCAAACATTCACTGCCACGGAAAGACAATTGGAAGCTGCTGCAAGTTATCAGCGGCTTATCGATCGCGGTTACCGGGAAGGAACGAATTCATTCATCGAAACCGTTGACGCACGCAATCAGTTTACACAGGCACAATTGCTCCAGGTGATCAATCAATATAAAGTGCTGATCGCCGCAGCTGAACTTGAAAGAGAAACCGCTTCTTACCAGATCAAAAAATAAAGGGTCATGAAAAAAATATTTATAACCATTATCGCTGCATTTACTATCGCCCTGTTTTCCTGCAAACAGGCTCCCAAAAAAGAAGTTAACACTGATGAGATCATTCCGGTGGAACTGATGTCTCTTCAGCAGGATTCGATCCATCAATCCATTTATGCTGCAGGTCAATTTACTACTGATGATGAAACGAATCTCGGTTTCAAAACAGGTGGCGTGGTAAATCGTGTATATGTGAAAGAAGGCGACGCGATCAGCAAAGGTCAACTGCTTGCAACATTGAATCTGACCGAAGTAAATGCGATGACAGAGCAGGCTTCATTAGCCTTACAAAAAGCCCAGCGCGATTATGAGCGCGCCAGCAATCTTTATAAAGACAGTGTTGCGACGCTTGAGCAAATGCAGAATGCGAAAACCGCACTTGAGGTAGCAAAACAACAATATGGCAGTGCGGGGTTTAATCAAACTTATTCAGAGATCCGGGCACCTAAAAGCGGGTATGTATTGAAGAAATTTGTGAACGATGGCCAGATCGTCGGACCGGGAACACCAGTGGTGATGGTGAATGGCGCCGGCCAATCAAACTGGATACTGAAAGCGGGTGTGAGCGATTATCAATGGGCAGCTATCAAGGCCGGCGACAAAGCAACGATCACAACAGATGCATTACCCGGTCAAACCATCACAGCCTTCGTCAGTAAAAAATCCGAGGGCATTGATCCCGTAAGCGGAACATTCCAGGTGCAATTACAGCTGGACAAAACGCCTTCCGGCAAGATTGCTTCCGGTCTTTTTGGAAAGGCAACCATCAATCCATCGCAATCGACAAAAGCCTGGTCCATTCCCTACGATGCGCTGCTCGATGGTGATGCCGGCACCGGTTATGTCTTTATCACTAACGATAATGCAACTGCACAAAAGGTAAAAGTGCAGGTAGATAAGATCGAGAATGGAAAAGTGATCGTCTCCGGCGGCCTTGAAAATGCCAAAGCACTTATCATCTCCGGCAGTGCCTACCTCAATGAAGGCTCGAAAATAGAAGTGAGAAAATAAGCAGGACCTCATTAAAACTCTTTCCACTCCTTAAACTCTTAGCATGAAGATCTCTGAATACTCAATAAAGAATTACCAGTTCACACTGATCATGGTGCTGATGGTGATCGCCATCGGCGTATCAACAGTGTTGAACATGCCGCGCTCGGAAGATCCGGAGCTGAATGCACCGATCTTCCCGGTGGTAGTTGTTTATCCCGGCACCAGTCCAAAAGATATGGAAGAACTGGTGGTGAAGCCGATGGAAAAACAGATCTATGGCCTTGACGATATCAAACGTATTAAAACATCTATCCGCGACGGCCTCGCTGTGCTGGCGGTTGAATATCGTTTCAGGGTAAATGTGGATGATAAATACCAGGAACTGGTCCGTGAAGTAAACAGTCTCCGTGGCCAGTTACCGCAGGATATTTATATGATCGATGTGCAAAAGATCGATCCCTCGAATGTGAACATTCTGCAGATGTCGCTGATCTCCGAAAATGCATCACGTGACAGGTTAAGGAAAGCGGCAGAAGATCTGCAGGATGAGTTGGAAAAGATCCCAGCATTAAAGAATGTAGAGATCCAGGGTTTGCCTGATCCGGTGATCAAAGTGGATGCGCAACTGGATAAGTTATCGCAATTGCATATTCCGGTGACATTGATCGGGAATGCGTTGCAAAGCGAGATCGCCAATATTCCCGGCGGTAGTATCAATGAAGGAAATAAGTCGTACAATATAAAAACAAATGGCAACTATCAGACGATTGAAGAGATAAAGAATACGGTAGTTGCGAGTGTGAATGGAAACAATATCTTTCTGAAGGATGTGGCGAATGTATATTTCGATTTTTCGCCGCCAACACATATCGCGCGTTTGAATGGACATCGGGCGGTGTTTGTAACAGCGGCACTGAAGAAAGGAGAGAATATTTCTTCAATACAGGAGAAATATAAGCCGGTGATCGAAAAATTCAAAAAAACGTTACCAGGAAATATCGATCTGCAATTGCAATTTGATCAGGCGGATAATGTGAATCACCGGTTGAGTACACTTGGTGTTGATTTCCTGATCGCGATCGGACTGGTGTTGATCACGTTGTTGCCATTGGGGTTAAGAGCTTCGCTGGTGGTAATGATCTCTATACCGCTTTCATTGGGTATCGGTATCATCCTGATCAACCTGTTGGGATATAATCTGAACCAGTTAAGTATTGTCGGTTTGGTGGTGGCATTGGGGTTGCTGGTGGATGACAGCATTGTGGTGGTGGAGAATATCGAACGCTGGATGCGCGAAGGTCATTCACGGTTGAGTGCAACCATCAAGGCTACAAACCAGATTGGCAAAGCAGTATTGGGTTGTACCGCCACCCTGGTCATTGCGTTCATGCCACTGGCCTTTATGCCGGAGGCCTCGGGAGAATTCATCAGGAGTTTGCCGGTATCAGTGATCAGCACGATCCTTGGATCATTGATCGTTGCACTGACGATCGTGCCATTCTTATCAAGCAGAATTCTTAAGCCACATGCCGATGAGCATGGTAATATCTTCCTGCGGGGTTTGCAAAAGCTGATACACGGAAGTTATGCGGTGTTGCTGGATAAAGCGCTGAAACGTCCCTGGCTGACGATCGTGGTTGCGCTGGTGATCTTCATCGGTTCGCTCGCGTTGATACCTGTGATCGGATCGAGTTTGTTTCCTTCTTCAGAGAAGCCGCAGTTCATGATCGATATCACTGCACCTTTGCAATCAAATATTTATTATACAGATACGATTGCAAAACGCGTGGAGAAAGATCTGGCGAAGGTAAAAGAGGTGCAGTATTATTCTACCAACGTCGGTAAAGGTAATCCCCGCGTTTATTACAATGTAAATCAACAGAACGAACGGGCTGATTTTGCCGAGATCTTTGTGCAATTGGAGCCTGATGTAAAACCAGACCGCAAAGTTGAGATCATCGAGCAACTCCGCGCACAATGGACACCCTATCCGGGCGCACAGGTGGAAGTAAAGAATTTCGAACAGGGACAACCAATGATCTCACCGGTGGAGGTAAGGGTTGCGGGTGATAATCTTGATACATTGCGCGCCCTTGCCGCAAGGGTGGAAGATATGCTTAAGAAAACGGAAGGTGCGATCTATGTGAACAATCCTATCCGGAATCTTAAATCAGATATACGTGTTGATATCAATAAAGATAAAGCGAATCAGTTGGGTGTACCAACTGTGAACATCGGCAGAACGGTGAGAATGGCCGTGGCCGGTTATCCCGTCGGCACATTTACTGATCCGAATACAGAAGGTGATGATTATTCGATCGTATTAAGCGTACCACGACCTTCTTATCCGGATCTCACGGTGTTCAATAATTTGTATATAAACAATAACCAGGGTAAGGCGATACCGTTATCGCAGCTTGCGGATATACGATTTGAAACATCGCCGCTAACCATCAATCACTTCAATAAAATAAGAACGGTAACGGTCAATGCTTTTGTAAAAAAGGGTTATCTGAACGACCGCGTGATCAATGATGTGATCAAACAGATGGATGGTATGAAGCTGCCTGCAGGATATTCTTACGAGATGGGTGGTGAAGTAGAGGGCCGGAACGAATCGTTTGGTGGTTTTGGCAGCATCATACTATTTACTGTTTTCATGTTTATTGCGGTGCTGGTGCTGCAGTTCAAAACATTCAAGAGCACGCTGATCGTATTGTCGGTAATTCCGCTGGGTATTGTGGGGGCGGTGCTGGCCTTGCTGGTTACGGGTAATTCGTTATCATTTGTGGCAACGATCGGTATTGTGGCGCTTGCCGGGATTGAAGTGAAGAATACGATCCTGCTGGTTGATTTTACGAATCATCTTCGCGAGGAAGGGATGGAATTGTTGCAGGCGATCGAAGAAGCAGGGGAGAAGCGATTCCTTCCGATCATTCTGACCACTTTCACTGCTATCGGCGGGCTGTTGCCGATCGCATTGTCAAGCAATCCGCTGATCTCACCGCTTGCGATCGTGATGATCGGTGGTCTGATCAGTTCGACGCTGTTGTCGCGGATTGTAACTCCGGTGATATATAAGCTGATGCCGCCTAAAGTGGAAACCGGCAATTCCGCTCTAAAAAATGGCAGTGATGTTTAGCTGGTAAGCCGTCAGGCTTATAGCGAGTGACGTGAGTTAATGTTTGAAGGGCGGGACCGTTGTCTTAAGGCGGTCCCGCTTATGACATATTAACCCGCGCAAATTTTAGCTGACAATGGTTCAGCGATTTATGTTTTCAGGTCAATGCACCACCTCCGGTGCAGGTCTGCGATTTAAGATTGATTCCTTTCACAATCTCCAGCCTCGGGATCATGCTGAAAATTGAAATCTTATATTCAGATTGTAATATGGTAATCATTTCAACAATTGGATGTGTTCTTCACAATCCTTGATTGCGCCCCTAAATTTTACGCTGTTAATCATATTATTAGCAAAATAAATGAATTAAAATTTGACAGCATCACAGTGCCAGAAATGAAGATACCGCCATGGCTATTAATATATATTAAATATATAACCTGACATTTTCTGTGTAATTATTTAGAAATGGTGGATCTATTTAAGTTAATTGGAGATCAATCGGCGATGTCGGGCAAATTTTTGAATTAACCAACGTACAAACAATATATTGCGAATTATCATCTATCGTTTAGGCATCGGAAATTAACCGCCAGTTAACATTTTTTAACCAAAACGCTCACGTTTGAGCGTAGTATCAAAGTTTATTTTATATTCACTACTTAAACTGCACTTAAACAAAACTAACAAGCACATGAGAAAAATTCCTCTGCTGTGCGTGGTCATGCTGTTATCAGCAATGATCGCGAGCGGCCAGGTCATGCCAATCTCAGGCAAGATCACTGATGACAAGGGAAATCCAGTTCCCTTTGCTTCCATCATTATTAAGGGTAAAGGTAAGACGGGTACTACTGCTGACGACCAGGGCAGGTTTACGATCAATGCCTCCAAGGGAGATGTCCTTGTTGTTTCCGGGGTTAATCTGGAAGCAAAGGAAGTGACAGTGACTTCTTCTGCGGCGATCAATCTTACGATGGCCAGATCAAATGAGTCATTATCAGAAGTGGTAGTGACGGCGATGGGTATCAAACGGGTTGAAAGATCTGTTGGTTATTCCGTTGCTAAAGTGAGTCCGGACGTGATGCTCCAAAAATCGGAGTCCAACGTATTGAACACACTGGCAGGTAAAATTCCTGGTGTGGATATCCGGGCTGGTCAGGGTGCTCCGGGAGCGGCTTCCCGTATTCAGATCAGGGGTGTTAGCTCTTTCAACGGATCAGAACCTTTGATCGTTGTGGATGGTGTTCCTTATAGTAATGATCTCTCCAATACCAGCAACCCCTTTAGTGCGGGCGGTACTTATGGATCTTCTATCAATAATATCGATCCGAATGATATCGCGGATATGACAGTATTGAAAGGTGCGGCTGCTGCGGCGCTGTATGGTTCTCGTGCATCCAACGGTGTTGTGATGATCACGACCAAATCAGGTTCTCCCAGCAAAGGTGCAAAATCGCTCAATGTTACTTACAGAGGTGGCTACGCAATTGAGAAAATTGCAAACCTGCCGGATTTTCAGAATACTTATGGCGCGGGTGCGAACTTCCGTACACAGTCATCCAACGGTTCCTGGGGTGCTAAATTCGGTCAGGGTGTGATCTACAATGCATCAGGCCAGGTGATCGGTACATCTGCTTCAGGCGTTGACTCAATTCCTGCTACTACGTGGGCCTCTATGTATGCGGCATGGCCGGAGCTTTTCCCCAACGGCCGGGCAGCTTACAAAGCCTATCCCAACAACGTAAAGGATCTGTTCAAAACCGGTAACCTCATGGAGCATTCCGTGGGTGTTAACGGCGGACAAGGCGGGTCATTATTTAACATGACGCTGTCAAGAGTTGACCAGGACGGTTACATCACGAACTCTTCCTATAAGAAAAACAATATCAGCCTTGGTGGGCAGACAACGGTGGGTAACCTGGTTATCGGAGCAAACATGGCTTATACAAGATCTACACAAGTAGGTGGTTTCATCGGAGCTGCACAAAGCTTCGTATCACAGTGGGGCCGGACATACACCATGGCCCGTAACTGGGATATCGTTGGTTATCCTTCTACAACCAGGGATGGTATGACCCAGATCGGTTTTAACGATGGGCAGTATACGAACCCTGTTTGGGGTGCTTATCACAACGTGATCACATCCGTGGATGACCGGATTGTGGCAAACCTGAGAGGTTCCTATAAATTTAATAACTGGCTGAAAGCGGACATGACTGCGGGCGTCAATAATTACAACCTGTACAGGGATCAGATCATTGACAAATCTTCTTATGGTGGTGCGGACAATCTGCTCGGTACTTTGACCGAAGTGGTCAGCAGAAGACAGGATATCAATGGTAAATTCCTTTTCACCTTTTCTCCAAAATTGTCCTCTGACTTCACGCTTACGAGCCACCTGGGAACTGAATTGATTCATTTTAACAGCCGTTATCAACAGGTGTATGGTGTCGACTTCGTGATACCAGGCCTCTTTAACCTTAGAAATACACGCCGTCAAACCTTCAGTTCTGACAATATCACCAGAAAGCGTACTGCAGGTTTCTTTGCGGATGCAACGCTGGGATATAAGAATTATGCGTTCCTGACAAGTTCGATCCGTTCGGACAATTCTTCCACGCTTCCTGTGAAAGAAAATCAGTATTTCTATTATTCTGTCAGTGGATCGTTGGTATGGTCGGATATGTTGAAGATCCAAAGCGATTGGTTTGATTATGGTAAACTCCGCGGCGGCTTTGCCCGCGTTGGTAGCGACGCAAGCCCGTATAGCATCGACCCAATCTTCAACTACAGTGCAACAGGGTTTCTCGGTCAGCCTGGTGCAACCAGGAACGGAACAAGCTTTGATCCGCTCCTGACGCCTGAATTCAGTAATGAATTGGAATTTGGTTCGGAATTAAGATTTTTTAAAGGACGCATTGGCCTTGATGTGACTTACTACGACAAAAAATCCAGTAACCTGATCTACGGAATTGCGATCCCCAATACTACTGGCTACACTACCTTCTACACTAACATCGGAAAGATCCAGAACAAAGGATGGGAAGTTGCGCTGAATGTTACGCCGGTATCGACAAGAGATATCAAATGGGATGTTCGCGGTGTATTTACCCGCAACAGAAATATGGTACTTGAGTTATATCCTGGCCTGATCCGTACGCAATTGGGTGGTTACAACTGGGCTGAAGCAGGCATGCCTTATGGCTACCTCAGGGGGTCATTCTCTGCGCGTTCCAGCGACGGTCAATTGCTGATCAATGCTACTTCGGGAATGCCTTTTGCAGATCCGAATCCCGGAATGGTTGGCGATCCGAATCCAGACTTCAAGTTCGGTGTGACCAATACACTTTCTTATAAAGGATTCCAGCTGGGTATCTTATTTGATGCAACTGTTGGCGGCGACTTTTACTCTGAGAGCATCAATGGTATGTTAGGTAGAGGTGTGACCAAAGACACTGAAAAGCGTGAGAAAAATGCGGTGATCAGCGGTATCTATGGCAACGCTACTCCCGTAACCGGCGCCGATGGACTTAATCACTATGTTCCTATGACAGACGCCAATGGTGCGACGATCCGCAACCAGACCCGTGTTACTACCAATGACCTCTTCTTTACTGCAGGTACCGGTGCCAGCTTCGCGACCAACGGTGCATTTGAATATTCAGTTTATGACGGTACAGTTTACCGCTTGAGAGAGCTTTCCCTGGGTTATACGATCCCTTCCTCGATCTCTAAAAAAGTGAGTGCATCAGCTATCACTATCAGCTTTAGCGGACGTAACCTCTGGTGGCTTGCTCCCAACGTTCCAAAATACACCAACTTCGATCCGGATATCAACTCTGTGGTTTCAGGAAATACACAAGGTGTTGAGACTGGTGGTGCACCAAGTGCCAAAAGATATGGTGTTAACTTAAACGTAACTTTCTAATTACCAAGCAAAAACTTCAAGTATGAGAAGTAGATATAAAATATTCGCAGCGATGCTTTTCTCTGCATTCCTGCTGGGGGGCACTGGTTGCAAAAAGTTTATTGACGTCAACCAGAATCCCAATGACGCTACGCCACAGAATGTGACCCTGGCGATGATCCTGAGTTCCGCTGAACGCAATATCGCCGGAAGTTTTGCTCTCGGTTCAGGCCTGGGCAACACGATGTCTGTTTACACGCACCAGATCACTGGTCGCGTCGGCGCAGATAGATATGGCGCAGGTGAGTCCGGCTGGAACGGCCTGTACAATGCACTGTCTAACCTGAATGTGATCATTGCCCGGGCAACTGAACAGAATCTCTACGTTTACAGAGGTATCGCCAAGATCATGAAAGCTTACACCTACAGCATGATGGTGGACGTATGGGGTGATATTCCTTTTTCCGAGCATGATAGATTTCTCGACGGTATCACACAACCTAAGTTTGACAAAGGCAAGGACATCTATCCTCAATTATTCACGTTGCTGGACGAAGGGATCGCAGATATTACCAATACTGCTGTGAATACGATCCTTCCCGGTAATGATGATTATATCTATAAAGGCAACCGCACCAACTGGGTGAAAGCTGCCAATACGATCAAACTGAAAATGTACACGCAAGTGCGCCTGGTGCAGGACGTAACTACACAAGTTACCGCTCTGCTGAATTCACCAGCCACACTGATCAACACCCAGGCAGAAAGCTTTATGCTTCCCTTTGGTACTGTTGGTACAACAGATGACAGGCATCCGGCGTTCGGTGACTACAACGCTACCCAGCGTGGTGGTCAACTTCCAAGCCCATGGCTCTATGAGATCATGAAAGGAAGAAACCCTGCCATTCTCACCGGTCTCGAAGACCCCCGTGTTCCTTATTACATCTACAACCAGAAGTCAAAGATCGGTGGTTCCAATGGCGTTCCGGAGAACTGTACGGACTATCGTGATGGCGGATTCATTACCATCATCTTCGGTTCATCAGGTCCTTGCCGTGATGGTTCCAATAGCCAGACCTATTCCCTGCTTGGTCTTTATCCTGCCGGTGGTCGTTTTAACGATAGCGCAGCAATATCTGTTAACAGCATCGGACCACAAAGAGCCGGTACAGGTGCCCGTCCGCACGAGTTTATCACCTATGCTGATCGTCTCTATCTTGAAGCTGAGCTCAAACAGGTTGGTATTGTTGCTGGTGATGCACGTGCAGCGTTCAGTGCGGCACTGGATGCTACTTTCCGCCATGTAGATGCGGTGGTAGCTGCCGTGAACCCTGGTTCCGCAGGTGCTCCGCAGACCGTTCCGGTGATCTCCACACTGGCTGCAACTACAACTTACAAAACAGGCGTATTGTCTCAGTATGATGCTGCAAGCAATGCAAAGAAACTGGAGCTGATCATGACAGAGAAATGGATCAATCGCATCGAAAACCCAGTTGACAACTATACCGATTACCGCAGAACCGGTTACCCTGTACGCTTTGATCCTGCACCTGTAGGAACAACGACCAGCGTAGCACCTCCTGATGGCCCGGTTGTAACTGTTCTGAATGACCGCCTGTATCCATGGTCCTTGCCTTTCAGCACAAATGAGATTCAGCTGAACTCCAATGCACCACCCCAGAAAGTTCCGGAGAGCTATAAAGTATTCTGGCAGCCTTAATTGATTTACACATAAACTACAGATCATGAAACTTAGAAAAATAAATGCGTTTGCAATATTGGCTCTTTCTGCTGTTATCGGCCTTACTTCCTGCTCAAAGGATGATGGCGCGATTCCAAAAAGAATTGGCATCGAAGACGTTCCGGTTATTACTACCAACCTGACGAAGAATAACGGCACGGCTGACACCATCTTTCTTTCTAATCAGGCGGCTTACCAGGGCAGCATCAAAATAGGAATGTATTTTCCGGGACAGGTTGAACCAACGAAAATTGATATCGTTGTCCGGAAGAATGCCACCGCCAGTAACGTTAAAGTACTGCAGGCAGGTGTTACAACACTACCCGCGACGGTAAGCGTGACTGCAGCGCAGCTGGTAGCGCTTTTTGGCGGTACTGCGTTGGCAAGCGGAGATACTTATGACGTGGCGCCGGACATCTATGTAGGGGATGTAAAGTACCAGGCATTTCCACTTGTTGGCCTCGGCAACGGTCAGGGGGTAACTGGCATGAGTACGATTGGTTTCGGCGAATACGTACGCATCCGCATCAGACCGTAATATTTTTCAATGCATAGCAGAGGCCCGGGTGCAGGAAGTGCCCGGGCCTTTGTATTTATTACACGTATATCTGTTAAAAGGCGAACAGATTCCGCAAAAGGGACAGCTCTCTGGTTATCAACTATCGCTATTTACCCTTGTTTTGGTCTTATTTGCCCCTGCTCTTAGCCAACTCTTCCAGTTAATTTTGAGCTGAATAAATCTCATAATATGCGTACAAAAATTACTCCTTTCCTGCTTTTCAATACGGAAGCAGAGGAAGCGGCAAAGTTCTATGTAAAAGTATTCAAAGGCAAATTGCTGGGTGTTGAACGATATCCTGAAAATGCGCCGATGAATGCCGGCACCGTGCTGACCGCCCGTTTTGAAATACTGGGTATGACATTTACGGCACTGAACTGGGGGCAACCTGCAAATTATACAGAGGCCATTTCGTTTGCGATTGAGCCGGATACACAGGAGGAAGTGGATTATTACTGCGACTCATTGATTGCCGGCGAAGGTGAACAGGGACCATGCGGATGGCTTAAAGATAAATTCGGTGTATCATGGCAGGTGGCACCGGAAATACTTCCGCGACTGATGAGCGATCCTGATCCAAAGAAGTCGTCCGCGGTGATGCAGGCCATGATGAAGATGAAGAAGATCATCATAAAAGATATCCAGGCGGCGTATGACAACGCATGAGGTTTGAAAAATATAACAGCCATTCGTGGCAATGATCTGAGATAATGTACATGCGGTGAGTATGGCGTGCTGTTCACAATTATATAATCTTCGCAAGCAGGCATGACTGCTACATTTGTTTTCCATAAATTCTTTTTGTGAAAAATAAATGTCTACTATTACTGTTGATGAGTATCAACTCCATCATATTACATGCGCAGGCGCGCAGTTTTGAGCAGCTTAGGCGTGAATTCCTGAACGCTTCTTCAAATAAAGTGCTGGTCGCCGCACACAGGGGCGCACATCTTGATGCTCCGGAGAATTCACTCCAGGCTTTTCAAGGGGCTATCGACATGGGTATCGATATCATCGAACTGGATGTGCGTTGCACCAAAGATGGCCAACTCGTGGTGATACACGACAAGACCGTGGACAGAACCACCAATGGCAAAGGCGCAGTGGATAGCCTGAGTTTTGATCAGATCAGGAAATTAAGGTTGATGTTTAACGGTCAGCTTACCGGCCAGCTGGTGCCCACACTACAGGAAGCACTGATGCTTACAAGGGGAAAAATCCTTGTCGACCTGGATATCAAATCAGTTTCCTGTATAGATAAAATTATGCAGGAGGTAAAGGCAGCCGGCGCAGCAAGTAATTGTTTTTTCTTTGTGACAAAAGTGGACCAGGTAAAAATGCTGAAGCAGTATGATGCAGGCTTCAGCACATTGCTGAGAACGACCAGCGAAAAGGCTGTAAAAGATGCGTTGAGTGCTGTAAAAACTGAAGCGATCCATATAGACACCTCGCATAACGAAGCAACTGTGATCAGCCAGATCCGTTCAGCGGGCGCACGCGTGTGGATCAACGCCCTGGGAGAGATCGATGAAAAAGCTGCGGCAGGAAATGTTGAAGTCTTTGAACGCTTACTCATGAATGGAGCAAACATCATCCAGACAGATCAACCCGCACTGCTGAAGCAATATTTGAAATCAATCAACAGGTATTGGTAAAGAGTTATATTCGGTAACAGGAGAAAGCAGTATCATTGAGGATCGTTGTCCTGTTTGGCCTCCTTCAACGAACCTTTGGTTGCAAGATTGATTGACATCAGATAAGGCAGTATAAAGAAGATCGCCGGTACAGCTACCAGGTATGCGATCACATCCAACGGTGCGGGCGCACTGGGCGGCATCAGGCTGAAGATAAATCCGAATACACTGAATGCGGTATACACATTGGAAGCCCCTGCTTTGAATACGCCGGCTTTTTTCAGGGAAACAGCAAACAATGCAGCGGAGAGATACAGCAACGCAAGAGCTATGCTCGCAAGCCAGTAAAATAAATCCCGTACACTGAGATACCATTCCGGCTTTTCAGTGATGCCATGGCCGATAAAATAATGGAATGAAGCTGTCAGGAAAAATCCCCAGTACAGCATGTTCAATACGTAAAGAGGTATAGCGATGAATACAGCCAACCTTCCTGCTTTTGCGAAGCGCTTCCCCTCCGAATGACTTAGTTGCTGTGCGAGCCTGTTGAAACCAACCGCTGAAATGATGCCGCCTGCAGCGAGGATCGAATACCGCACTTGCTGTTGCAATGCGCTGTCATTCCAGCCCTGCATATTGGCTGGCGGTGGTCCAAACCCTGCGAACAAAGTAAAGAATACCCAGGGAAGGAACAGGAGAAAAGCTACAGAGGCCCACGGCTCGAAGGCAGTGCCTGCAGGTGCCTGAGCGGATATTTTTTTGAACAACAGGATCATCAGGATCGCATGTGCAAACCAGAGAGGGATATTCAGGTAATTGGAAAAGCCTCCAATGCCAAATCCAAGGGCAGCAGTGATAAACGGAACCAATGCGAGATAGACGAAGGCCGGTGATCTGTTGAGTTGACGGGGCATAGCGGAAGATAATATTTTCCCGGGTGATCAATTAATAACTGTATCGGAAATTGTTGGCGGAATAAATAAATCCCTCAAAGAGGGGAGTGTTGTGCAACCAGTTGAAGCAGCCGGCAAATACATAGCTTGCGTAACCACCTGCTATTGCAAAGTGTTCCGGAACTGCCAGTAGTGTGATCCAATGCCGAATTTGTAAATTGAACAGCGTCCCTTTACTAATTTCGATAAATCCATTCTTATGCATTTCACTAAGCTTGTCCCCAATATTTTTTACCACGACATCCGCACTGGTTTGAAAACTTTTGTTGACTGTCTTGAGTTCACTATCGGTCACAGTGAACTGGACGCGCATCAGCCTTTTTGCGTGGTGGAGAAGGATGGCTTGCGGATCAATCTTTTTCAGAATGCGGAATATGCGGATAAGGATCATCCGGAGTTCCGGTTGGTGACCGGTAATATCGATGAAGTGTATGCAAAAGTATCAGCCGGTTTCCCCGGGTTGCTGCATCCCAATCTTAAAGAGGTCACCCTGCGTCCATGGGGTGCGCGGGAATTTGCGTTGATGGACGGACAGATCGGTATTGTGATACAACAGTGGGTGTGAGATTGACTGCAAGCCTGAGAATGAGATGGTCCTGCTCAGGAACTGCCCGTAAGCACGTAAACTCCGCCCGGCAGTTGACTCTTCTTTTTTATTAAAATTTTCCCTATCTTTGCGCCGCCGTAAGGAAAATCCACAGGTGAGATGGTTCAGGCGATAACGAGGGTTTTCTTCATGCGGCAATATATGAGAGTCTAATCTTACATACCGGCCATTTATGGTCCGCCGTAGCACGAGCGAAGGCGGATACCCACCTTTTTATACCGGTACTTTCAGCACAATCTTAATAGCCATCGAGATCTTAAAGCCCGTAAGGAGGGATTAACGGAAGCTATTATTAACAAGATCAATCTTTTTTCGAAAAATAAACTCAAATCAAATAGTCATGGCCGACTTAAAATTTCAGAGAAACTTCGGTATTGCGGCGCACATCGACGCAGGCAAAACCACAACTACGGAGCGTATTTTGCGCTACACGGGTATGATTCACCGTATCGGTGAGGTACACGATGGTGCTGCTACTACCGACTGGATGGAGCAGGAAAAAGAAAGAGGTATCACCATTACCTCTGCAGCGGTAAGCTGCCAGTGGAATTTCCCTACCGTACTTGGTAAGGCAACCCCTGACACAAAGAAATATTCTTTCAACATTATCGATACTCCGGGTCACGTGGACTTTACCGTAGAGGTGGAGCGTTCTATGCGTGTACTCGATGGTCTGATTGCGTTGTTCTCTGCGGTTGATGGTGTAGAACCTCAATCTGAGACTGTATGGCGTCAGGCAAACCGTTACGGTGTTCCACGTATCGGTTTCGTAAACAAAATGGACCGTCAGGGTGCTGACTTCCTGAACGTAGTAAAGCAGGTGAAAGAGATGCTGGGTTCCAAAGCGGTTCCTTTGCAGCTTCCGATCGGCGCTGAAGATGATTTCAAAGGCGTTGTTGACCTGATCAAAATGAAAGGTATCATCTGGCACATGGAAACAGAAGGTATGACGTTCGATGAGATCGCTATCCCTGCTGACATGGTGGATGAAGCAAACGAGTGGAGAGCAAACCTCGTTGAGGCTGTTGCTGAATACGACGACAATCTGATGGAGAAATTCTTCGATGATCCGAATTCAATTTCTGAAGACGAGATCCACGAAGCGATCCGCAAGGCTACTGTAGACCTGAGCATCGTTCCGATGATGTGCGGTTCTTCTTTCAAAAATAAAGGTGTACAAACTGCACTCGATGCGGTTTGCCGTTACCTGCCTTCACCGGTTGATATTCCTGATACAAAAGGAACGAATCCTGATACCGGCGAAGAAGAAACACGTAAAGCTGATCCTAAAGCGCCTTTCTCCGCACTGGCATTTAAGATCATGACCGATCCATTCGTAGGTCGCCTTGCGTTCTTCCGGTGCTATAGCGGCCACCTCGATGCTGGTTCTTATGTACTGAATGTAAGAAGCGGTAAGAAAGAGCGTATCAGCCGTATCATGAAGATGTTTGCGAACAAACAGAACCCGATCGACTTCATCGAAGCTGGTGATATCGGTGCGGCGGTAGGTTTCAAAGAGATCAAAACCGGTGACACGCTCTGCGATGAGAACCACCCGATCACTTTGGAGAACATGTTCATCCCTGAGCCGGTGATCGCGATCGCGGTTGAACCAAAAACTCAGGCTGACGTAGATAAAATGGGTATGGCGATCGCTAAACTCGTTGAAGAAGATCCTACACTGCGTGTAAACACAGATGAAGATACCGGACAGACCATCCTTCGTGGAATGGGTGAGCTGCACCTGGAGATCATCATCGACCGTATGCGTCGTGAGTTCAAGGTAGAAGTTAACCAGGGTGCTCCTCAGGTTGCCTACAAAGAAGCATTCAACACAACCATCGCTCACCGCGAAACGCTGAAAAAGCAAACCGGTGGTCGTGGTAAGTTCGCTGATATCGAGTTCGAACTCGGACCGATCGATGCGGAATGGAAAGCGGAAAACCCTGATAAGAGCTTCCAGTTTGTAAACAATATCGTGGGTGGTTCAATTCCTCGTGAGTTCATCCAGCCAATTCAGAAAGGCTTCGAAGCTTCTATGACAACTGGTGTTCTGGCGAACTACCCTGTTGACAACATGAAGATCCGTGTATTCGACGGTAGCTTCCACGCGGTTGACTCCGATGGTATGTCATTCGAACTTTGTGCTAAACAAGGTTTCCGTGAAGCTGCAAGAAAGGCTAAACCAGTGCTGCTGGAGCCGATCATGAAAGTGGAAGTTATCACTCCTGCCCAGTACATGGGTGATGTGACTGGTGACCTGAACCGCCGTCGTGGTATGATGGAAGGTATGGACAGCCGTGCGGGTGCTGAGGTGATCAAAGCTAAAGTTCCGCTGAGCGAAATGTTCGGGTACGTAACGCAGCTGCGTTCACTGTCTTCCGGCCGTGCGTCTTCTACCATGGAGTTTTCTCACTATGCTCCTGCACCAAACAACATCTCTGAAGAGGTGATTGCGAAAGTGAAAGGAAAGGTGAATGCGTAAGGAAGAATGATCAGTCCTTAGATAAGAGCCCTGGACGAAAGTCCGGGGCTTTTTTGTTTCGATAAGACCACGGACGGCGGACCGCAGACCGCGGATGTTTCATTGTGCAGGGCAAGGCATTCTTTCTTCGAAATCGAAGGGATACTTATTTCAAGACTGGTACCGCGGTCCGTCGTCTGTGGTCCGTGGTCTAAGACCTGCAGAAAATATTTTTTGTCCGGATAACCACTGAATTTGGAAAATACTTAACTTAGATCAACGCCAATCCCGTTTAATGGCACCGGTTTTGCTAAATTTCGAAAGAACTCACTCCGTTTTTAAAATCTCTGTTTACAAGGCTTGACGCCGTTTTATGAAAAACACAATGTCAAAAGGTTAAGGACTCAACACTGGGTCCTTTTCTTTTATAAGGACATTCTTTCCAGCCGATTATATTTCGTCTTTTTTTTCAATGACTCTTTTATTCAATTTGGTGTACTTTGTTTGACCCAAAAATCCGCATACACGATGAAATTAACAGCCGTTAGTTTACTGTTACTTTTTTTCCCCAATCTTCTGCCCGCGCAGAGCCTTCAACTTAAGCAGGGAACAAAGATCAGCCGAAGTGTAAAAATCAGGAATAACTTTTACCGGCTTGCAGCCTCCAGTGACTCTTCAGCTCAGGTGATCATAGAAGGGAATGGTATTACAATCGACTTCAGTAAATCAACCATACAGGGAAACGCAGATGTGCTCAATCCTGACAGTTTCAAGGGCATCGCGGTGGAGATCCGCAACAGCAGGAACGTGACCATCAGGAACCTTAAGATCAAAGGATATAAGATCGCACTGATCGCCCGCAATGTTGAGGGGCTTATCATCGAGAACAGCGATTTCAGCTATAATTACCGTCCCCGCCTTCAAAGTTCCCAGCAAAAAGAGGATGTCGCTGATTGGTTGAGTTATCACAAAAATGATCACGATGAATGGAAGCGGTATGGTGCAGGGATCTACCTGGTGAATTGTGATGGCGCTAAGATCAGCGGCTGTCATATCACCGGCAATCAGAATGCATTGCTTATGCGCGATTGCAAAAATGCCGAGATCGTGAATAACGATTTTTCTTTTAATTCAGGCCTCGGGATCGGCTTATACCGTTGTTCAAATAACAGGATCGGGTATAACCGTCTTGTCTTTAATATACGCGGCTACAGTCACGGTGTTTATCAGCGTGGGCAGGATAGTGCCGGAATTCTTGTGTACGAGCAAAGCAACAATAACCTGTTTTATAAGAATAATGTGACGCATGGCGGCGATGGGTTTTTCCTTTGGGCCGGCCAGCATACGATGGATACCGGCGAGGGCGGTTGCAATGACAATATCCTGATCGGCAATGATTTTTCCTATGCTGCCACAAATGGCGTGGAGATGACCTTCAGCCGCAATACAGTTCATCAGAACAGGATCTTTGAATGCGAAAATGGAATATGGGGAGGATACAGCTATAATTCCCGGATCTATAACAACCGGTTCCGGGGCAATAAAGTGGGAATTGCCATTGAGCACGGACAGGATAATAATATTGCCTATAATCTTTTTGACCGTGACGGACAGGCAATAAAATTATGGGCAAATGCCAGTCAGCCGGCAGATTGGGGATATGCAAAGAACAGGGATACCAGAAGCCGCAATTATATTATAGCTTCCAATAGTTTCAACCGGAATCCCGTGGTGTTCAATTTCGCGGCAACGGCAGGGTTGAACGTGTTCAGTAATACCTATGCGGGTTATGAAACTCTCTACAAAATGAGAGAGGATGTGTCAGGACTGGATACCGCGATCTACTATGAACTTGTGGAAAGGCTGGAGAATGATTCCATGCCAGCTGTACCGGAGTCAGCGAAGGCAGATCCTTTTAAAGGGAGCAATGCAGTGGCGGGCCGCAAAAACATCCGGATGATGGAGTGGGGGCCTTATGATTTTAATTATCCGCTGATCTGGAATACGAACCCGGCTGACAGCAGTGGCTGGCTGGAATTTGACCTGCTGGGGCCGGCAAAGGGGAAATGGATCGTTCGTAATATTTCGGGGTTAGATAGTTTGTCGTTGAAAAATGGCGGGTTTCCGGCTTCGATCAAGGCGAAGCGAAAGGCGAAGATGGGACCGGAAAAAAAAATCAAGCTTGACCTGGAGTATAACGGGCCTGGCTTTACAGATGCTTTTGGAAGGGCTGTGTCAGGAAAGAAGTATCCTTTCCGTTTCGGCCAGTTCTTCCAGCCGCTGAATTGGGAGGTTTTATGGTTCTCGATGGATACGGCTTATTATAATCCCCTGCGGGAGGGTAGTTTGTTTTCGCCGACGGCAAGGATGGCGCCGGTTAAAAAAGATAGTGTGAATGAGCTGAATTATGCCTGGTGGGGTGGTTTGAAGACGAAGGATGGGATACGGCCGCAGTTCATCACGGTCGCGAACGCGCGGGTGGAAAAGGCCGGCGATTTTGAACTGTCGGTGACCTGGCAGGGGGCGGTGCGGGTGTTTCTGGACGATAAAACGGTGCTGGATGCCTGGAAGCTGGAAAAGGATGATGGAGACTCGGCTTTGAACCGGCGGATCCGGATCCATTTGAATGAGAATCAAAATATTAGAGTTGAGCATCTGGGCTTTGAGGCGTTTGCTGCACTATCAGTTAAGCTCTTGCCGGCGCAGTAGGGACCGGCAATTTTCGTAATATTATTGTGTATAACTCAAAATTCTTCCTCAACAATTTGGAGGATATAGCCGCTGAGCATACCTTTGCACTCCCAAAAGAAAAATTGGGATTTACAAAATGTCTCAGCGAATCAGAATCAAATTACAGTCTTACGATCACAACCTGGTAGATAAATCAGCTGAAAAGATCGTAAAAACAGTTCGCAGCACAGGTGCTGTAGTAACAGGTCCTATTCCTCTGCCTACACGTACCAAAATTTTCACTGTACTGCGTTCCCCACACGTGAACAAGAAGAGCCGTGAGCAGTTCCAACTGGCTACGCATAAGCGTTTGTTGGATATCTACACGTCTTCAAGCCGTACAGTAGATGCGCTGAGCAAACTTGACCTGCCAAGTGGGGTTGAGGTAGAAATCAAAGCGTAGACACGAATTTAATACGCTGATTACGCGAATTGAGCGTGATTAGCGAAAGGGTCGTAAGATCCGAGCTCTTATAAATTGAATTAAATTTTGGCTATTCTCTCAAAGGATACTAATTCGCGTAATTCGCATATGAACTTAGTGTCTCCAAAAGAGCTCTGGCACTTTTACATAAAACAAGCCATTCGGGGTTTGTTTATCATCGGTACTTCCCCATAAAGGAAAAGGTCGGTGACGAACGGGGATTGAAGAGTTATTAGCTTTCAGTGTTGTCATTAGTCTCTGACTAACGACTGAAAAAATGATGATTCGTAGTCATAGACTACGAACAACACACTTGAAATAACTAATAAAGCTGTCCCAATAATCCTGTGTTGGCACAAACAACAAACAATGAAAGGAATTATTGGCAAAAAGATTGGGATGACCAGCATCTTCGATCCTACAGGCAAGCAAATCGCCTGCACGATCATTGAGGCAGGCCCCTGTGTAGTTACCCAGGTTAAAACAACCGCAAACGACGGGTACGATGCTCTCCAGCTTTCTTTTGGCGACAAAAAAGAAAAGCACTCTCTCAAGTCTGAAATCAATCACTTCGCAAAAGCTCAGACTGCTGCAAAAAGATTCTCAAAAGAATTCCGCAATTTTTCCATCGAAAAAAATATTGGTGAAACTGTTACCACGGACATTTTCGCAGAAGGCGAAAAAGTTGAAGTAGTTGGTACTACAAAAGGTAAAGGTTTCCAGGGTGTGGTTAAACGTCACGGATTTGGTGGTGTGGGTCAGCAAACTCACGGCCAGCATGACCGTCAGCGTGCCCCAGGTTCACTTGGTAACTCATCTGATGCGAGCCGTGTAATGAAAGGTGTTCGTATGGCTGGCCGCATGGGTAACGACCGCGTGAAAATGAAAGGACTGAAAGTGGTGAAGATCTTCGCTGAAAAGAATTATATCCTGGTGAGTGGTTCTGTTCCGGGCCACATCGGTTCCATTGTTTTGATTCAGAAATAAATGCGCTATTCGTAGTCGCTATACGCAGTCTGAAGACCACGTATAACAACAAAAAAATTAGAAAATGCAAGTTCAAGTTTTAAATACACAAGGACAAAACACAGGCAGAACAGTGGAACTGCCCGAAGATATCTTTGGGATCGAGCCAAACAACCACGTGATCTACCTGGCAGTAAAACAATACCTGGCTGCTCAGCGTCAGGGTACACATAAAGTGAAGACCCGTGCTGAAGTAAAAGGTGCAAGCCGTAAACTGCACCGTCAGAAAGGTACAGGTGGTAGCCGTAAAGGTAATATCCGCAACCCTCTCTATAAAGGTGGTGGTACTATCTTCGGACCAAAACCTCACTCTTACGACTTCAAACTGAACCGTAAAGTGAAGGACCTGGCTAAGATCTCTGCGCTGGCTCATAAAGCAAAAGAGAATGCGATCGTAGTTGTTGAAGACATCAAACTCGACGCACCAAAAACAAAAACATTTGTAGACATCATGGGCAAACTGAATGTTGCTGATAAGAAAGCAATGTTCATCGCTCCTGAATTCAGCGATGCGCTGTACCTGTCTACACGTAACGTTCCTTCTGTTCTGGGCGTTGTGCTGAGCGATATCAACACTTACGACATTGTGAACTCTGAAGTACTCGTGCTGACTGAAAGTGCAGCGAAGATCTTCAGCGATGACAAAGCAGAAGCGTAATAAATAATTAAACTGACCGCCTTCGCTGAGGCCTGGGCGGACAAGTAAACTGATAAACGATTCGAGATGAACCTTTCTGAAGTACTGATAAAGCCAATTTTGACTGAAAAGGCAAATGCCCAGCAGGAAAAACTGCACCGCTATGCCTTCAAAGTGGCCAGGAAAGCAAACAAGCTGGAGATCAAAAAAGCTGTTGAGACTTTCTATAACGTAAGCGTTGTAGGTGTTAATACAAGCGTTGTTCCAGGAAAAAACAAAAGCCGCTTCACTAAAGCTGGTGTAATCAATGGCCGCAAGCCTGCTTACAAAAAAGCTTATGTGACTGTAGCTGAAGGTGAGAGTATCGATCTGTACTCTAACATTTAAAGTTGCTATGCTTAGTTTATAAACTAAGCATAACATCGAATGGCATACAACCGCCGCGAAGTGTTGATTTTGAATTTTGACTTTTGAATTTTTAGTTTAAAATGGCATTAAGAAAATTTAAACCCGTAACTGCCGGTACACGTTGGAGAATCGGTAATGCTTATGCAGAGGTAACTACCAATGTGCCTGAGAAGACCCTGGTAGAAGCGAAACCAAGAACCGGTGGCCGTAACTCTTCTGGTCATTTGTCCATGCGCTACAGAGGCGGTGGTCACAAGAAGAAATACCGTATCGTTGATTTCAAACGTAACAAGACAGGTGTTGCAACTGTAGCATCTATCGAATATGATCCGAACCGTACAGCTTTCATCGCGCTGCTGAACTATGCAGATGGTGAAAAACGCTATATCCTCGCTCCGCAAGGTCTGCAGGTTGGCGCTGTTGTAGAAGCAGGTGATGCTGTAGCTCCTGAGATCGGGAATGCTCTTCAGATGAAGAATATGCCGCTCGGTACTAACATTCACAATATCGAGATGCAGCCTGGTCAGGGTGGTAAACTGGCGCGCAGCGCGGGTTCTTCTGCTCAACTGACCAACAAAGAAGAAAAATATGCTGTTCTGAAAATGCCTTCCGGCGAGCTGAGAAAAGTATTGATCAATTGCTACGCTACAGTAGGTGTGGTAAGCAACAGTGATCACAGCTTGCAGAGCATGGGTAAAGCCGGCCGTAACCGTTGGAAAGGTATCAAACCAAGAAACCGTGGTGTTGCGATGAACCCTGTAGATCACCCGATGGGTGGTGGTGAAGGTAAAGCTTCAGGTGGTCAGCCCCGCAGCCGCAATGGTCAGTACTCAAGAGGTCTGAAAACACGTACGAAAGGAAAAGGCAGTGATAAACTGATCATCCAGCGTAAAAACGGAAGCAAACTGGCTAAATAAGTCAGTTACCTTGAATAATCCGCCTTCGCTAAAGCTACGGCGGACTTAAAAGCAGAACAACTAACAAAACTTAAAATAGTCACATGGCTCGTTCGATAAAAAAAGGTCCTTATATAGCAACTCACCTCGAGAAGAAGGTGTTGTCTATGAACGAAGGAAAGAACAAAAAAGGCGTGATCAAAACATGGAGCCGTCGCTCTACGATCTCTCCTGATTTTGTAGGTCATACGTTCGCTGTGCATAACGGCAACAAGTTCATCCCTGTGTATGTAACAGAATTCATGGTGGGTCACAAGCTGGGAGAATTTGCACCGACACGTTCATTCAAAGGACACTCTAAAAAAGATGGATAATCAACGTTTAAAAGTTCTAAAGTTTAATGTTTAAATGTTTAGTCTCAACAGAACCTTAAACTTTTAAACCCTTAAACTTTTAAACCTTTAAACTTCATAAAAGAATAAAAATGGAAGCAGTAGCTAAACTGAGAAACTATCCGACATCACCTCGTAAAATGCGTTTGCTGGCTGACCTCATTCGTGGTCAGAAAGTAGAAAAGGTGTTGGCAGAACTTGAGTTCAACCCCAAGCACCCTGCAGTGCCTTTGCGCAAACTGGTGTTGAGTGCAATCAGCAACTGGAAACAGAAGAATGAAGGTGGCGATGTGAGCGAGCTGGTAGTGAAAACAATCTTCGTTGACGGAGCACGTACGCTGAAACGTATGCGCCCTGCACCACAAGGCCGTGGATACCGCGTTCGCAAACGCAGCAACCACGTAACTGTGATTGTTGACACAAAGGAATCTAAAAATTAAACCTAATAACGAATAACCTAAATAAACATGGGTCAAAAAGCAAATCCGATCGGTAACAGGTTAGGCATCATCCGCGGATGGGAATCTAACTGGTATGGTGGCAAAAAAGATTTCGCTTCCAAACTGATCGAGGATAACAAAATCAGGACTTACCTGAACGCCCGTATCAATAAAGGCGGTATCTCTAAAATTGTTATCGAGAGAACATTAGGTAAACTGATCATCACTATCCACACTTCCAAGCCTGGTATCATTATCGGTAAAGGTGGTGGTGAAGTTGACCGCATCAAAGAAGAGCTGAAGAAACTGACTGGTAAAGATGATGTGCAGATCAACATTCTGGAGATCCGTCGTCCTGAACTGGATGCGATGATCGTAGGTGATACGATCGCCCGTCAGATCGAGAACAGGATCAACTTCAAACGTGCCACAAAGATGGCGATCGCTTCTGCGCTCCGTATGGGTGCTGAAGGTATCAAGATCAAACTGAGCGGCCGTCTGGCTGGTGCAGAGATCGCACGTAGCGAAGAGTTCAAACAAGGTCGTGTACCTCTTCATACATTCCGTATGGATATCGATTATGCAAACGTATTTGCACAAACCGTTTACGGTAAGATCGGTATCAAAGTATGGATCTGTAAAGGTGAAGTACTGCAGAAGCGTGACCTGAACCCGAACATCATTGCAGGTAACAGCCAGGGCGGTAACGAAAGAAGAGGCGGTGATGACCGTCACGATCGTCGTGATGACCGCAGAGGTGGTGGTGACCGAAGAGGTGGTGGTAACCGTGGTGGCGGTAACCGTGGCGGTGGACAGCGTCAGCAAGGATAAGTAAAAAGTCAAAAGTAAAAAGTAAAAAATTGGTCGCCTTGAGTTGTATACTCTTTTGACTTTTGAATTTTTACTTTTTACTTCAGAAATAATTAAAGTAACTAGAAACTATAAACAATGTTACAACCGAAAAGAACGAAGCACAGGAAAATGCAGAAGGGCCGCATGAAAGGCGATGCGAAAAGAGGTACAACTATTTCTTTTGGCTCTTATGCCCTGAAAGCTTTGGATCAGCACTGGATCACTGACCGTCAGATCGAAGCTGCCCGTCAGGCATTGACCCGTGAAATGAAAAGGGAAGGTAATGTGTGGATCCGCATTTTCCCTGACAAACCAATTACCCGCAAGCCGCTTGAGGTGAGGATGGGTAAAGGTAAAGGTAACCTGGAATTCTGGGCTGCCGTGGTAAAACCAGGTCGCATCATCTTCGAGATCGATGGTGTTAGCGAAGAGGTTGCACGTGCTTCCCTGGGACTGGCTGCTGGTAAGCTGCCAATTAAAACAAAGTTTGTTACACGCCGTGATCTCGTAACTGCGTAATAACTCTATAAATCGAAAACGATGTCTAAGAAATCTGATTTTTTGAAGAGCATTCAGGGCATGAATGAAAGTGACCTGAAGGCCCGTCTGGAAGAAGACAAACAAAGGTTGAAGAAACTTGAGTTTGCACACGCGATCTCTCCACTGGAGAATCCGATGACTATCCGTGGCCTTCGCAGGGATATCGCCCGTCTGAGCACGGCACTGAACGCAAAGCAACAAGGAGCATAATAAAAAAAGCTAAATAAAATGGCTGAAAGAAATTTAAGAAAAACAAGGATAGGTGTTGTTACCAGCAACAAAATGACTAAAACCATCACTGTTGCGGTGGAAAGAAAAGTAAAACACCCTATCTATGGTAAGTTCGTAAAAAAGACTACCAAGTTCCATGCTCATGATGACAAGAATGAGTGCAGCATCGGTGACGTTGTGAAGATCATGGAAACCCGTCCTCTCAGCAAAACAAAACGCTGGAGACTGGTTGAGGTTGTTGAGAAGGTCAAGTAAGACTTTACTTGCCCCGGCGGAAGCCGGGGGCTCCTTAGACCGAGGAGATCCCGGGTCAAGCCCGGGACAAGCAAGCCTCCCGCCGCAGGGATGTGGCCTGAGGTACTAGTAACAAACAATTAAGGTTGGGATTAACCTGGCCAATAAAAGCTAAAAGCTAAGTAAGATGATTCAGCAAGAAAGCCGATTGAACGTAGCGGACAACAGTGGCGCCAAAGAGGTGCTTTGCATCCGTGTACTGGGCAACAGCGGCCAGCGTTATGCCGGCATCGGCGATAAAATCGTAGTTACAGTAAAAGATGCGCTTCCAGCAGGCGGTATCAAAAAAGGAACTGTAGCAAAAGCGGTGATCGTTCGTACCACCAACAAACTGCGTCGTAAAGACGGATCTTATATCCGTTTCGATGACAATGCTGTGGTGATCCTGAACCAGGCAGATGAGCCTCGCGGCACACGTATCTTCGGACCGGTAGCACGTGAACTGCGTGATAAAGGTTATATGAAGATCGTATCACTCGCTCCTGAAGTTCTTTAAACCTCGTTCAGTATACGCATCGTCAGCCGTCGCACAGCTATGGCTGATTAACATAAACAAACAATTCCGCAAAAACGGAGTAAAGATTAGATAAAATGAAAACAAGATTCAAACCCAAATACAATATCCGCAAAGGTGATAGTGTTGTGGTTATCGCCGGAGACGATAAGGCGTTGGATAAACCCCGTATCGTTAAGGAAGTATTGGTGGAAGATGCTAAAGTGATCGTTGAAGGTGTTAACATCATTACCAAGCATACAAAACCTTCTGCACAGAACACCAAAGGTGGTATTGTGAAGAAAGAAGCGCCGATCCATATCAGCAACGTTATGCTTTGGGATGCTGCTCAGAAAAAAGGTGCGAAAGTTTCTAAAGTGAAGAATGCTGAGGGCAAGACTGAAAGGGTTTTTAAAACTAAAACTCAGGGAGGTAAAAAATAATGGCAACTAAATCATACTCTCCAAGACTGGCAGACAAGTACAAAAAAGACGTTGTACCTGCCCTGGTAAAAAAATTCAGCTACTCAACAGTTATGCAGGCTCCTAAACTGGAGAAGATCTGCCTTAACCGTGGTGTTAACGGAGCTGTGTCTGATAAAAAACTGGTGGACATCGCGCTGGATGAACTGACTACGATCAGTGGTCAGAAAGCGGTTCCGACCATGTCTAAAAAAGATATCTCGAACTTCAAGCTGCGTAAGAACATGCCGATCGGTGCAAGAGTAACGCTGCGCGGAGATAAAATGTACGAGTTTCTCGACAGGCTGATCTCTGTAGCACTTCCTCGTGTACGTGACTTCAAAGGCGTGAACGAGAAAGCTTTCGACGGTCGTGGTAACTATACACTGGGCGTTACTGAACAGATCATCTTCCCTGAGATCGATATCGATAAAGTGAATAAGATCACTGGTCTTGATATCACTTTCGTTACAACTGCAGGCACAGATGAAGAAGCTTACGAGCTCCTGAAAGAGCTGGGTATGCCGTTCAAGAACGTTAAACCAGCGGGTGACGCAAACTAATACGCGAATTATAAAACGCTAATTACGCGAATTGCCTCAGGCAGTTTGTGATTAAAATAAAAAAGAAACAACACTATGGCTAAAACTTCCGTAAAAGCCAGGCAACGTAAAAGAGAGAAAATGGTTGCCCAGTTTGAAGCAAAACGTGCCGAGCTGAAAAAAGCTGGTGACTACGCTGCTCTGGATGAACTTCCAAGAAACTCTTCAAAGGTTCGTTTGAAGAACCGTTGTCAGCTTACTGGCCGTCCTAAAGGCTATGTGCGCTACTTCGGTATCTCCAGGGTTGCCCTGCGTGATATGGCGCTGAATGGTAAGATCCCAGGTCTGAAGAAAGCAAGCTGGTAAGAGGAAAAGTTTAGACGTTTAAAAGTTTGAGGTTTAAAAGTTCAGCGTTCTTTGGTAACAGTTAAACTATTAAACATTAAACTTTGAAACTTATAGCTTCGAACAAGTAATTATAACATTAAACTAAATTCCAATTATCCGCCGTAGGCGGACGTAGGAGGACAAAAATATGGTAACAGATCCTATAGCAGATTTCCTGACAAGAATCCGTAACGCACAGATGGCTGGCCACCGTGTGGTAGACATCCCTGCTTCTAATCTGAAGAAGCGTTTGACTGAGATTCTGTACAATCAGGGCTATATTCTGAAGTACAAATTCGAGGACGATACAAAACAAGGCATCATCAAGATCGCTTTGAAGTATGATCCGTCAACAAAACAACCAGCTATCCAGAGCATGGAGAGAGTTAGCCGCCCAGGTCTGCGTCAATACTCTAAACCAGCTGATTTCCGCCGTGTGAAAAACGGTCTGGGTGTAGCAATCATCTCTACTTCTAAAGGTGTAATGACTGATAAAGAAGCGAAGCTGCAGAATGTAGGTGGTGAGGTTTTGTGCTATGTTTATTAATAGACAATTACTGGTCGAAATGAATTGATGATACATTAAGCCGATACCTAACAGGCTGACCGGTCATCAGGAAACAAAATAAATAATCATCCGCCTTCGCTAAAGCTCCGGCGGACAAAACAGAAGAAAATGTCACGTATAGGTAAACAACCGGTGGTTATTCCTGCAGGCGTTACTGTAACAGTAGGCAAGGATAACTCTATCACAGTAAAAGGACCGAAAGGCGAATTGAAAGAAGCGATCGATCGCGATATTACTGTGGAAGTAAAAGACAACCAGGTAAATTTCACTCGTCCAACTGACCAGATCCGTCACCGCGCTCTTCACGGTTTATACCGTGCGCTGGTTGCGAACCTGGTGAAAGGTGTGACTGAAGGATATGTTCGTAAGCTTGAACTGGTGGGTGTAGGTTTTAAAGCCACTAACCAGGGTAATATGCTCGATCTGTCTTTGGGTTTTTCTCACAATATCATGGTAGAGATCCCAAAAGAAATGAAGGTAGCTACAGCGCAGGAGAAAGGTCAGAACCCGATCATTACGCTGGAAGGTATCGACAAACAACTGATCGGCCAGGTAGCAGCAAAACTGCGCAGCCTGCGTAAGCCAGAGCCGTACAAAGGAAAAGGTGTTCGTTATGTTGGTGAGGTTGTACGGAAGAAAGCTGGTAAAGCGGCTGGCAAGTAAGATATAGTTCGAAAGTTTAAAGGTTTAAATGTTTTAAAGTTTAAGCCTTTGCCAAAAGGCCGGCTTTTAAACATTTAAACTTTGAACTTTTAAACATTTAAACTTTTTAAACTCTTCCTGGCAGAATCAGGAACAAACTGAATAAAGATGAACGGTAAAGTAAAAACAGCAAGAAGACAGCGCATCCGCTATAACATCCGCAAGAATGTAAGCGGTACTGCAGCA
Organism: Citrobacter freundii; assembly: GCA_003243445.1. Classification (GTDB taxonomy): domain Bacteria; phylum Bacteroidota; class Bacteroidia; order Chitinophagales; family Chitinophagaceae; genus Terrimonas_A. Next base: position 4,310 of record QFQQ01000011.1, on the reverse strand, counting down.
AAGCCACGCCTGTCTATATTCCGCAGCAATACGGATATCTATGCTCAGATCATTGATGATGTGAACGGCGTTACGATCGCTGCCGCATCTACAAAGGATAAAGACATTAAAGGTCAGACAGGAACAAAGTCTGACAAAAGCAAACTGGTTGGTGCTGCTGTTGCACGCAAAGCTGTTGAGCTGGGTGTGAAAGAAGTGGTATTTGACCGTGGCGGTTATCTCTACCATGGCCGTGTGAAATCTGTAGGCGACGGTGCAAGAGAAGGCGGTCTCCAATTTTAAGCAAACCAACATTCAAACACTTAATTACAAGTATAAATGTCAAAGTTTAACGTAAACAGGGTTAAAGCCGGTGACCTGGAACTGAAAGATAAAGTTGTTGCGATCAACCGCGTGGTGAAGACCACAAAAGGTGGACGTGCTTTCAGCTTCTCTGCGCTGGTTGTTGTAGGCAATGAGAATGGTGTTGTAGGTCATGGCCTGGGTAAAGCAAAAGAAGTTCAGGAAGCCATTACCAAGGGTATTGAAGATGCCAAGAAAAACCTGATCAAAGTTCCTGTAATGAAGGGTACAATCCCTCATGATCAGTGGGCTAAAGAAGGTGCAGCGAAGGTGCTGATCAAACCAGCCGCTCACGGTACTGGTGTGATCGCCGGAGGTTCTATGCGTGCGGTGCTGGAAAGCGCTGGCGTAACAGACGTACTGGCTAAGTCACTTGGTTCTGCCAATCCTCACAACGTGGTAAAAGCAACTTTCAAAGCACTGGCACTCCTCCGCGAACCGGTTCAGGTTGCTAAAACACGTACACTGGGTCTGAAGAAAGTATTTAACGGATAAACCTCGGTTATAGGTTTCACAGGTTCCAAAGGTTTCAGGGGTTCCAGAGGTTTACGCCTCAACCGCTGAAACTTCTTAAACCTCTGAAACTTCTGGAACCTCTCAAACGAATTAGTTATGAAAAAGATCAAAATAACTTTAGTAAAAAGTCCTATCGACAGACCAGAGCGTCAGAAGCTGACTCTTCAGGCATTGGGTCTGAATAAGACTAACTCTACAAAAGAAGTTGAAGCTACTCCTCAGATCCTGGGTATGGTTCGCAAGGTTGAACACCTGGTGAAAGTAGAAGAAGCCTAAAAAGTAAAAATTAAAAAGTCACCCCGCTTAACGTTTGGAAATTTGTTTCATATTGTGAGCGGGGTTAATTTTGACTTTTCCTTTATTTATTAAATAACATGCGAGGGGAAAAAACCCCGTAAGTAAAAATTGATTGTATGAAACTTCATGAATTAAGACCTGCAAAAGGCGCAACTCACAAAGAGAAAAGAATTGGTCGTGGTGATGGTTCCGGACATGGTGGAACATCTACAAAAGGTACAAAAGGTGGTCAGAGCCGTGCTGGTTATAAAAGCAAAATGGCTCACGAAGGTGGTCAGATGCCTATCCAACGCCGTATCCCTAAACGTGGATTCAACAACATTCACCGCGTAGAATACAAAGTGCTCAACATCGGCCAAATCGATCAACTGGCAGAAAAATATAATATCACGGAGTTTTCACTGGAGAACCTCTATATCAATGGACTGATCAGCCAGACTGACCGTATCAAGATCCTGGCAAATGGCGAGATCACTGGCAAATTCACTTTCAAAGTGAACGCGATCAGCGAAAAAGCTAAAGCTGCGATCGAAGCGGCGGGCGGGTCCGTTGAAATTGTTAAGTAAATTTCACTAAATTGCTACGCCTTCGCTGAAGCTACGGCATACAGGGCCAGTAATGGCATCCTCCGGATGCCGAAGCTTTAGCGAAGGCATCATAAATTTTTGAACTCCCGTGAAGAAATTAATTCAAACTCTTAAGAATATCTGGAGTATCGAGGAACTGAGAAGCAAGATCGTTTTCACTCTCGTTCTGGTTATCATCTATCGCGTAGGTAACCACATCGTATTACCAGGTATCAACCCGATCGAACTGGAAAGAAACCAGAACGCCGGCGGAAACGGTATCCTTGACCTGATCAATACCTTCGCTGGTGGTGGTTTCTCTACCGCTTCCATCTTCGCTCTCGGTATCATGCCTTATATCTCTGCATCTATCTTCATGCAACTGATGACCGTACTGGTCCCTAAGTTCCAGAAAATGCAGAAAGAAGGCGATAGCGGCCGTAAGAAAATCAACCAGTATACCCGCTACCTCACTGTAGTGGTTACACTTCTCCAGGCAACAGCTTATGTTACTTATCTGAAACAGACAAGTCAAGCTGCAATGATCCCTGAATTTGCAGGTTACTTCCTCCTTTCAACAGTAGTGATCCTTACTGCAGGTACGCTGTTCGTAATGTGGATGGGTGAAAAGATCACTGATAAAGGTTTGGGCAACGGTACTTCACTGATCATCATGGTGGGTATCCTTGCACGTCTTCCTCAGTCTTTCACACAGGAGCTTGCCGCAAAATCAACCCGTACCGGTGATATCCTGATCTTCATCATTGAGATGGCGATCCTGATCGCAATCGTAATGGGCTGTATCATGCTGATCCAGGGTGTTAGAAAAGTACCTGTTAATTATGCTAAACAGATCGTTGGTAACAGACAGTTCGGCGGTGCAAGACAATTCCTGCCGCTGAAAGTTAACAGCGCCGGTGTAATGCCGATCATCTTCGCCCAGGCGATCATGTTCCTTCCAACACTCGTTACCCTTGGTGGTAAAGGCGGGCAGAACGAACTGGCACGGGTGTTCACTGATCACACCAACGTTTGGTATATGCTGATCTACTCTGTAGTGGTGATTGGTTTTACTTTCCTCTACACGGCGTTGATCTTTAATCCAAAACAGATCGCTGATAACCTGAAACAGAATAACGGTTTCATCCCCGGCGTAAAACCCGGCCAACCTACGGCTGATTATATCGGTAATATCATGGATAAGATCACCCTGCCTGGCGCTATTCTCCTGGCACTGGTTGGTATCCTGCCTGGTATCGCTCAGCTGACACTGGATGTAAAACAACAGTTCTCTACCTTCTTCGGTGGTACTTCACTCCTGATCATGGTAGGCGTTATCCTTGACACGCTGCAGCAGATCGAAACACAATTGCTGATGCGCCAATACGACGGTCTGATGAAGAGCGGTCGTATCCAGGGCCGTCAGACGACTTCTGCGGTTCAGTACTAAGAGGGATGTTCGATGATCGATGTCCGATGGTCGAATGAAAACAAGATAATTAACGAGGCCTTCCGATTGCGGAAGGCCTCGCTTTTTGCCGGTATACCGGCAGGCTTACACAGAATACTTTTCAAGTATTGGAGGGACATCGACCATCGAACATCGATCATCGAAGCTGTCCGCCGGAACGGAGTGAAGGAGGAACACCGTTTCCCGAATATTCAATATTTTTGCACCATGATTATTTACAAAACTGATGAGCAGATCGAACAGATGCGGAAGAGCGCACAACTGGTGAGCCGTACGCTGACGGAGATTGCGAAGATCCTGAAGCCAGGAATTACTACGCTTGAACTGGATAAGATCATAGGGCAGTATATAGCGGATAATAAAGCGATACCATCTTTTCTTCACTATAACGGATATCCGTATAATTCATGTATTTCGGTAAATGATGTGGTGGTGCATGGTTTTCCCAATAAGAAAGAACTGAAAGAAGGCGATATCATTTCTGTGGACGTAGGCGTGATCCTCAATGGCTGGCATGGAGATCATGCGTATACTTTTGCGATCGGCGATCCCGGCGCTGCTGTGATGAAACTGATAGAGGTTACCAAGGAATCGCTCTACAAAGGCATCGAAAAAGCTGCACCAGGCAACAGAACAGGGGATATTGCTTTTGCGATCCAGGAACATACAGAGAAAAAACACGGATACGGTGTTGTGAGAGAACTTGTCGGTCATGGATTAGGCAGAAGCCTTCATGAAGATCCGCAGGTTCCAAACTATGGCAAAAAAGGAAACGGCGCCAAACTGAAAGAAGGAATGGTGTTGGCCATCGAACCAATGATCAACCTCGGCACACGGGATGTATATACAGAAGCTGACGGCTGGACAGTAAGAACCCGGGATGGCAAAGCAGCCGTACACTTTGAACATGATGTAGCCATCCGCAAAAATGGCCCGGATATACTGTCCGATTACAGCATTATCGAAAAAGCAGAAGCAGAAAACCCAAATCTTTTTACTGTAAGAAAGCAAGTGGCTCAACCGCAGGAGTGAGCTATAAAAAAAGTAAAAAGTAAAAAGTAAAAAGTAAAAAGTAAAAAGTAAAAAGTAAAAAGTAAAAAGTAAAAAGTAAAAAGTAA
>QFQQ01000077.1 GCA_003243445.1 Citrobacter freundii | reverse complement strand
AGAAACACACGTTTCCACCTGATGGACACTTTATTTATTTACCACCGCTCCTCGGAGCATACACCCTTCGGGGACCTCCCTCTTTCATCGTTGCTTAACTTTCATTCTCTGAAAGTTAAAATTTGAGTTACGCCCAATCCTACGGGCGAATTATTTCTTTTTTAATATCAAATTTATTTTAACGATGAAAAAATCATTCATTATAGCGGCATTTGCTGCACTTGCGTTTACAGCTTGCAATAACAGCGAAAAATCTTCTTCGGATAATTCAAATTCAGAACAGGAACTAACAGCTCCGGCAGTCAATCAGGACAGCATTGACAAGGCTCACGGTCATTCCCACGACCCTGCGGGTAATCATACACCTGCTGACAGCACAGATAAATCTGCTGCGCAGCCTAAAGTTAATCAGGACAGCATAGACAAAGCTCACGGACACAAGCATTAATCCTTTTGGGGATTACGCTTAATCCGTGTGCATAATTGATTTCACAAACTGTACATCGTGAGATGTGTGTATTCACCTATGCACATCCTCGATGCTATGCTTTCAATTAACAAAAAATCCGGAAATGAAGTATATCAAAATTTTTCTATCAATAGCCCTACTGATATTGGTTTCAGGGGCGGCGTATGCTCACGGAGTAGATGAGGATACCCAGACATTTTTAAGCGGCAATTCGGGAGTAGCTTTCGTTCCTTTTCTGTATATCGGGGCAAAGCATATGCTCACCGGGTATGACCACCTGCTCTTTCTTGTAGGCGTTATCTTTTTTCTGTATCGCCCAAAAGAAGTACTGCTTTATGTGAGTTTTTTTACCATTGGTCACAGTATTACCCTATTGCTGGGTGTATTGGCAGATATGGCAATCAATGCCTATCTGATTGATGCCATTATTGCATTGTCTATCGTGTATAAAGGCTTCGATAATTTAGGAGGCTTTCAAAGGTTTTTAGGACGTCAGCCCAATACCAAAGCGGCAGTCTTAATCTTTGGACTTTTTCACGGGTTTGGTTTAGCCAGTAAGTTACAGGAATTGAGCTTTGACCGAACCGGCTTATTGACCAACCTGCTTGGCTTCAATATCGGTGTAGAGATAGGTCAGTTCATAGCCTTAGCCCTTGTATTGTTTATCATCACTAATTGGAGAAGGTCACCGAGTTTTCTAAAATTCTCAACAGTTACAAATATGTTGCTGATGGCAGCAGGCTTTTTATTATTCGGCTATCAGTTAGTCGGTTATTTTAACTCTTAACAAATATCAAAATGGCAGAAATAGCACATCAAATCTTAGATAAGAAATCCATTGTAAAGCAGGTCATTATTGCTTTGGTTATTGGAGCGGTACTCTTGGTAAGTGCCGTACTCCCGGCTGAATACGGGATAGACCCTTTGGGTATTGGCAAGGCAATAGGCTTTAGCAAGCTGTATGTTGGTGATGCAGGTACGGAAGCGTTGGCTTCGGGACCGCACAAGATACTAAAACTGGAAAATGTTGGCTCTCCGGCAGATGTTGCCAAACCAGCGGCGGCAGATAACCCGCCACCAGCCACTCAACTGGCAGAACGTACAGACGAGGTAAGCGTGGTTATTCCGGCAGGCGAAGGATTGGAATACAAAGTAAATATGTTGAAATACGGTCAGATGAAATATGAATGGATTACCGATAAAGGTGAGCTATACTTTGACTTTCACGGCGAAGTAAAGAACAACAGCAACTACTTTGAAAGCTATACTATTGCCTATTCCAATAATATGGTCGGCTCTTTAGTCGCTCCGTTTGAAGGTCCGCAGGGCTGGTATTTCAAAAACAATTCCAATGAGAACATTACTGTTAAAATCAAAATGAAAGGACAGTATCTTCTTAAACAATAAATATTCTAATAACATTATGATATGTTAAATAACATCATTCATTTTTCAATCAAGAATAAGTTGGTAATAGGATTATTTACCCTGGCATTAATTTGCTGGGGTTCCTATTCGCTTACCAAACTTCCTATTGATGCCACACCTGACATCACGGATAATCAGGTGATGGTCATTACTGTATCGCCTACACTGGCGGCGCAGGAAGTGGAACAGCTCGTAACCTTTCCCGTGGAGCAGACAATGGTCAGCATTCCGGGTATAAAGGATATGCGTTCCTTTTCCCGTTTTGGGCTTTCTATTGTTACCATTGTATTTGAAGAAAAGGTAGACATCTATTGGGGCAGGCAACAGGTACAGGAAAGGCTGACTATTGCAGCTAAAAATATCCCCGAAGGGGTGGGTACGCCTGAAATGGCTCCTGTAACCACCGGTTTGGGCGAAATCTACCAATACGTTATCCATCCCAAAAAAGGCTATGAAGATAAGTACGATGCCACAGAGTTAAGAACCATTCAGGACTGGATTATTAAACGGCAGCTATTAGGTACGCCCGGCGTGGCGGAAGTAAGTGGCTTCGGAGGGTTTGTAAAGCAATACGAAATCGCCATTGAACCTGACAGGCTTGCCAGCCAGAACATTAATATCTCCGATATTTTCACAGCACTGGAAAAAAACAACCAAAATACGGGAGGTGCATATATTGATAAAGGTCCGAATGCTTTCTTTATCCGAAGCGAAGGCTTGGTAAAGAACATTGAGGAAATCAAAAAAATTGTTATAAAAACCGAGGGAGGCGTACCCGTTTTGTTAAGAGATGTAGCCGAAGTTCGTTTTGGCAACGGTCCAAGATACGGAGCAGCCACACGTAACGGTGAGGGCGAAACCGTTACAGGTATCGTTATGATGTTGAAAGGAGCTAACTCATCGGAGGTTATTACCAATGTAAAAGAAAAGATTGCGGAAATTCAGAAAGGTTTACCCGAAGGTGTAGAAATAGAGCCTTTCCTCGACCGTAAAAAATTGGTGGACGGAGCTATTTCAACCGTTTCAACCAACCTTATTGAAGGGGCATTAATTGTAATTTTTGTATTGATACTTTTCTTAGGAAACCTGCGAGGCGGATTGGTAGTGGCTTCTGTAATTCCACTGGCAATGTTGTTTGCAATAGCAATGATGCGGGTTTTTGGAGTTTCAGGAAACCTGATGAGCTTGGGGGCAATTGACTTCGGGATAATCGTTGACGGAACGGTCATTATAGTTGAGGCGGTGTTGCATAGGATTACAGGTAGCAAGGAACGGTACGGTGGCGTGGCTAAACTGACACAAGACCAAATGGACGAAGAAGTTTATCAGTCGTCCCGTAAGATACGTTCCGCAGCAGCATTTGGCGAGATTATTATCTTAATCGTGTACCTGCCTTTATTAGCATTGGTAGGCGTTGAGGGTAAAATGTTTGGACCAATGGCACAAACAGTTTCTTTTGCCATTTTAGGCGCATTCCTGTTATCGTTCACTTACGTTCCGATGATGTCTGCATTGGTGTTGAGTAAAAAGACAACGCACAAAGAAAACTTTTCGGACAGGATGATGAAAGCCATACAGAAAGTTTATACACCTATCATTAATGGTGCGATGAAGCGAAAACTTTTGGTAGTATCGGTTGCAGTGGTATTGTTCATCATCACACTTATCACATTCAACAGAATGGGCGGTGAATTTATCCCGCAGTTGGACGAGGGCGATTTTGCAGTGGAAACAAGGGTTCCCGTGGGAAGCTCCATCACCCAAATGATAGACGTTTCCCAAAAAGCACAAACCATTTTATTGAAGAACTATCCCGAAGTAGAACAGGTAGTAAACAAAATAGGTTCGGGTGAAATTCCGACAGACCCAATGCCTATTGAAGCGGGAGATATGGTTGTTAAGCTAAAGCCTAAAAAAGAATGGACAAGTGCAGGCGACAGAGAAGAACTGATTGAAAAAATGCAACAATCTCTATCTGTAATCCCCAATGCAACATTCAGTTTCCAGCAACCCATACAGATGCGTTTTAACGAATTGCTTACCGGTGCTAAGCAGGATGTGGTTTTAAAAATATACGGTGAAGATTTAGATGTGCTTTCTGACCTTGCTTCAGATGTAGGTCGGAAAATAAGAAATGTTGAGGGTGTAGAAGATTTGTATGTGGAAGAAATTACGGGTTTACCACAAATCAGCATACAGTTTGACCGAGATAAGATAGCCCAATACGGAATGAACGTTGAGGACGTGAACAGTGCCATCGAAACAGGCTTTGCCGGTAAAGCAGCAGGTTTGGTGTACGAGGGAGAAAGACGTTTTGATTTGGTAGTACGATTGGATAATGCTTCAAGAGCAGACATTACAGATGTTCAAAATCTATTTGTAAGTACGCCCACAGGTCAGCAAATCCCTTTAAGCGAGGTGGCGAATATTGCTTACAAACCCGGTCCGGTACAAATACAGCGAGATAATGCGAAAAGACGGATTACACTTGGTTTCAACGTAAGAAACCGAGATGTAAAAAGCATCGTAAACGATATTCAGGATATTGTGAATGCTAAGGTTAAGATGCCATCAGGCTATTATATCACCTATGGCGGGCAATTTAAAAATCTCGAAGAAGCCAACGCAAGGCTGGCAGTAGCTTTGCCTGTCGCACTATTGCTCATCCTATTGCTTTTATACTTTACATTCCGTTCGGTAAAGCAGGGCTTATTAATATTCACAGCTATTCCATTGTCTGCAATAGGCGGTGTATTTGCTCTACTTATCAGGGATATGCCTTTCAGTATTTCTGCAGGTGTAGGTTTTATTGCGTTGTTTGGGGTTGCGGTTCTGAACGGGATTGTATTGATAGCGGAATTTAACCGATTGGCAAAAGACGGTGTAGAAGATATTTACGAAAGGGTGCGTATTGGCACTCGGGTAAGGTTAAGACCTGTATTGATGACAGCCGCCGTAGCCTCTTTAGGCTTTTTACCAATGGCTTTGTCCAGCTCATCAGGTGCAGAAGTACAACGCCCGTTGGCTACGGTAGTTATTGGAGGGCTGATAACGGCAACCGCTTTAACCCTTGTAGTGCTGCCGGTACTGTATATCTACTTCACTAAATCATCTTTCAAAATGCGTAAAAACAAAGCCTTACCTACCGCCATATTGCTATTGGGATTTTTCTGTTTCCCATCTGTAATGCAGGCGCAAGTACCATCCAATTCGGGAACGAGAGTGCTGACCTTGCAGCAATCTATTGACGAGGCGTTAAAAAACAACAACAGCATCAAGATAGCGGAGTATAACATCAATGTCCAGCAGGCTTTAAAAAAAGGAAGCGTTACTATTCCTAAGACAGAAATTTCCTATACGCAGGGCGTAGTGAGTAATCCTACCATTAATGATAATTTAATCAGTGTTACACAGCGTTTTGATTTTCCAACGGTTTACGGCAACCAGTCAAAGCTGGCGCAGGAAAGAATACAAAGCAGCGAAAAATACAAAGCTGTGACCGAAAACGACCTTGTAGAAGACGTGAAGCTGGCTTACCTGCAATACCAGTACATTTTGGAAAAAAGGAAGCTGTTGTTAGAGCAGGACACCATTTTTAGTAAGCTAAGCAAAGCAAGCGACGTGAGATACCGGACAGGAGAAAGTACAAGCCTTGAAAATGCTACTTCATCTGTACAGTACCGGCAAATTCAAAATGAGCTGGAAAAGAACGAAGCCGATATAAAAATTGCCAAGCAGCTTTTACAGACATTGCTCAACACAACCGATGATATCAGTATAGCAGATACCGCATTAGTTCCAAGAGATATATTATTGCCTATGGATAACGCATCTACTGCCAATAATCCCATCATTCAATATCTGCAACAGGAAATCAATGTAAGCCAAAGAGAAATCTCTTTGGAGAGAAGCAAGATGCTACCGGATATTATTTTAGGTTATAACGGTCAAACCTACAAAGGCTTGCAAACAATAAACGGTATAGACAGAACCTATACCGGAAAAGACCGGTTTAATTTTTTCCAGATTGGTGTTGCTATTCCTCTTTTCCCCGGAGGTTATAAATCCAAAATCAATGCGGCTAAAATCAACGAGCAGATTGCACAAAAACAGGTGGAACTGACAACGATGAACCTGAACGGACAATTAAAAGAGCTGGCGCAGGAGTATGTGAAATATCAGAAGTCAATAAACTATTATCAGACACAGGCATTGCCGCAGGCAGACCTGATTATCAACAACTCGGATAAAGGTTTTAGAAGCGGTGATATTTCCTATACACAATATTTGCAAAACCTTACGCTATCCAATAACATCCATTCGGAGTATATAGACAACCTGTATAATTTCAACAGGGTCGTTATTTCCATAGAAGCAATTTCAGGTAAAAATTAATCATTCAAAAAAATTAAAATAATGAATAGGTCATTTAAAAAATATATACCGCTCCTACTGCTATCAGCAATAGTGGTAGTATCCTGTAAGGATAAAAAAGAGCAAGCTGCCGGGGAGCAGACTACCGCAGAAAGCAAGGCGGACACAGCTTCTTCGGTCAGACAAATTACGTTTACTCCTGACCAGTATAAGCTATCAGAGATACAAACAGGTGCTATCGAATTAAGAAACCTAAGTAATATCATCAAGCTGACGGGAGCTATCGAAGCTGACCCTAACAGTATAGCCACAGTGTCAGCACCATTGGGAGGTTATATAAAAACAGCAGGGCTGCTACCGGGGCAAGCTGTAAAAAAAGGACAGCAATTAGCCACCATTGAAAACCCGGAATTTATTACCATTCAGCAGGAATATCTGGAAAGTATCGGCAGGTTGGAATATTTATCGCAGGAATACAAAAGGCAGCAGGAATTGAGAAACGAGGATGTGAATGCAGCAAAGACTTTTCAACAGGTAAGTTCAGATTATAATGTAATGAAAGCCCGTATTGCCGGATTAGAACAGCAAATGGCACTCATTGGCATCAGCAGCGCAAGTTTAAAAAGCAGCAATAAAATTTCCAGAACTGCGGGCATTTATGCACCCATTTCAGGTTATATCAAAAGCAGCAATACCAACATTGGTAAATATGCTGCCCCTACCGATGTGCTGTTTGAGATAACAGGTACAGATGCCCTGCATCTTGCCTTAAATGCCTTTGAAAAAGACTTGGGAAAAATTCAGGTTGGGCAAACGGTTAAGTTTTCATTATCTAATGAGAATGATTACCGCCACACAGCAAAAGTGTACTTGGTAGGTCAGGCAGCCGATGACAAAAAAATGATACCTGTGCTTTGCCGCTTTACCAAAGATGCAAAACTTTTACCGGGAATGTATGTAAAGGCGTGGGTAGAAACAGGAACGGAACAAAAGAGTGCAGTACCGAATGATGCCATTGTTCAGTTGGACGGTTTGGATTACATCATTATTCAAACAGCGGATAGTAAAGACGGCTATACCTTCCAGTTGGTACAAGTTGCCAAAGGTATGGAACAGGAAGGCTATACGGCTATCGAATTGCCTCAAAGTGTTAATCAGCAATCATTAAAGGTAGTTACTAAAAATGCTTATACCATTCTTTCGGCAATTAAAAACGCTGAAGAGGAAGAATAAGACAATGCTATCTACTGTATGAAATCAAGAACAAATAGAAGTCGGAAAACAAGAAAGAGGAAAAAATTTGTACCTCCTCCGAAAAGAAAAGGAGGTACAAATAACAGACCCCTATCTAAAAAGATGAAGTATGGTTTGATTGCCCTTGGGGTAGTATTGTTTATAGCATTGCTCATATTATCGGTAGTTATTTCAAACTTGGGTATATCCAAAGGGCATACCCATTAATATCATAACAATATGAACTATTTACAAACCTTTTTTTCCCGGCAATTTTTTTGGGAAATCATACGCATTATTACAGTGGGTATTGCCAGCCTGTTGTTTTATTTAGAAATTATACCACTTCCCGTCTTGCTGGCAGCTACGGCTTTTGGTTTATACGCATTGCTAAAAACTGCCATTCTCGAATTAATCAGGGAACGGAAAATAGGTACGGAGTTATTTATTTCCATTGCCGTAATCGTATCGGTCGTTGGTAAAGAATATTTAGCGGGTTCTGTGGTGCTGATGATTATCCTGATTGCCGAATACATTGCCAGTGCAAGCGGTGAAAGAGCAAGAGCATCTATAAAGGAACTCATCGGTTCTGTGCCACAGACAGCCATATTGAAAAAGGACGGTAACGAGCAGCCCGTATCTATTGCATCACTGACGGTGGGTGATATTGTGGTGGTAAAGGCTGGCGAAAAAATACCCGTTGACGGTAAGATAGTGGCGGGTTCGGGGTCTGTAAACCAAGCCCCCATAACAGGAGAAAGCGTACCCGTAGAAAAAAATTCCGGTACAGAAGTATTTGCAGGTACAATACTGGAGTTAGGGGCTTTGGACGTAGAAATGACCAAAGCGGGAAAAGATACGGTGTTTTCACGCATTATCGCTTTGGTAGAAGAAGCAGAAAGCAGTAAAGCCCCTATTGAAAAATTAACGGATAAGGTAGCGGCGTGGCTGATACCCGTTGTTTTCGTTTTTGTATTGGGTGTTTACCTACTAACTAAAGATGTAAAGCTCGTGATAGCCCTGCTTATTTTCACTTCGCCTGCCGAATTAGGCTTAGCTACGCCTTTAGTAACCATTTCTGCCATAGCAAGAGCCGCAAGAGAAGGAATACTTGTAAAAGGCGGTAAGTTTTTGGAAGAATTGGCGAAGATAAAAACCATTGTTTTTGACAAAACAGGCACATTGACCATAGGTAAGCCTACCGTAAACAGAGTTGAAATACTCGATGACAGCTTTACTGAAAAAGAATTGGTGCAATTAGCGGCATCAGCGGAAAACCGTTCCAGCCACCCCCTTGCCAATGCTATACTGATGTATGCGGACAATATGGGTGCTTCGTTATCAGAGCCTACGGATTTTGAGGTATTCAAAGGGAAAGGTATCAGTGCTACCATCAACAATAAAAAAGTGCTGATAGGTAACAAAACGCTGATGGACGACCATACTATTTCCGTAACCGTCAATAGCGAAAACCTCACCGATACGGCTATCTATATGGCGGTGGATGGCAATGCGGCATCTGTGTTTTATGTGTCAGATGCGATACGTCCGGGAGCAAAGGAAATGATTGAGGAATTGAAAAGAAGCGGTGTAGAAAACATCATTATGCTCACAGGCGACAATCCACAGACGGCAGCACACGTATCAGGACAATTAGGTATTACATCATTCAGGGCAGATATGCTGCCTGAAGACAAAATCAAGGCGATACAGGAACTACAATCCAAAGGCGAAAAAGTAGCAATGGTTGGTGACGGCATTAACGATGCACCTGCTTTGGTACAGGCGAATGTAGGTATTTCTATGGGCATAGTGGGTACACAAGCTGCAATGGAAGCGGCTGATATTGTATTGGTGGAAGATAAGCTGGAAAAAATAGCCCGTTCCAAAGCCATCAGTAAAAAAGCATTCAGGACAATTAAGGAAAATATCATCGGCGGTGTGGGTGTGGTACACGTTGTAGGTATCACATTGGTGTTAACGGGAGTTTTAGGACCGGTGCAGGCAGCCATCATCCACCTGTTACCTGATACGCTGGTGTTTCTTAATTCAATCAAATTACTTAGGGTAAAAATTTAATTCTTAATTATTCACTTTTTAAAAATCAAAAAAAATGAGAAAAATCAAATCAATCGGAATGGCTTTAGTGGTTGCTATTGCAACTTTAGCAATTAGCCCTGCAATGGCTCAAAGCGGACACGGTGCAGCTCCACACGGGGGTAAAATGGTAGATATTGACAACTACCATATCGAAATGGTAAAAGCCAACAATGCGCTTACTTTTTATGTGCTGGATGCCAATGCTAAAACGTTAACCAAAACGGCTACCGGCTCGGTAGAATTTGCTTTTGAAAATGGCAGTAAATCAACAGCTAATCTTATCGCAGGTAAAAATGGAGCATTGACAGTGGCATTGCCTAAAAATGGCATCCATACGAATTGCACCGTTACGATTACCTATGAGGGCAAAAAGTTGGTTGGAAAATTTAAAAATGAGGTTTCTGCTGCTGACAAAGCACACGGACATCAACACTAATTTTTCATCTAAAATTGGCGGTGAAATAATAAGGCTTTGTGGAATAAGACTTCCGCAAGGCTTTATTTCCATAACAAATCAACATAAACTATTAATAGGCTTCATACCCGACTAAAAAACGACCAAAGAAAAATAACTAAATGTCCTTATTCGTACTGCAAAATATTATCCACTACGCTTTGCACCTTCTCTTTCCGGGATTGGTTGCCTTCGTGTTTTTCAGAAAGGAATGGAAGATGGTCTGGATAATTTTGTTAGCAACAATGCTTGTTGATATAGACCACCTGTTTGCAGAACCGATATTCGACCCGAACAGATGCAGCGTTGGCTTTCACTACCTGCATTCGTATTATGCAATAGCAGTGTATTTCTTGCTCTTGCTGTTCGGCAACAAAATAGTCAGGATTGTTGCGCTGGGCTTATTGTTACATATGGCAACCGATTTTCAGGATTGTCTTTGGTAGATACCCGTTGAGTTTACAGGAAAATCCAAAACATTTTTAACCATATCGTAGCTAAAATTGAAAGATAAAAGAAACATAAAATTTGCAGGACTTTTTCTGTTGCTGTTATACCTGTTCGGCAACAGCCCTGCACTTATGTTTCACCACCACGATGAAATTATTGCATTTGAAAAAGCAACCAAATGTGAAAAAACTGTTTACTATTCAGATGGCAGCAATAGTTTCTGCGAACATAAAGCCCACCTTAGCAAAGTATTAAAGAAGTGTTTTCTTTGTGACAATCATTGTGTATCTGTTCATCTTTTTACCGCTATACAGTTTGTTTGCATTAATGTTGAACATCGTTCGGAATATACATTATATAAGGCAAATTTTTACGAAGCCACACTTCCTGAAACCCAAAACAGAGGTCCGCCAATAATTTGATTTTTTATAGAGGTAAGCAGCCGGAGCGTCTGTTTATCCAGCTCAAATTATAAGAATTAAAAAATCAGATTTATGAATTTAAAAAGCGTATTGCTATTGGTTGCCTTTGTTTCAGCAACCTTAAACATATTTGCACAAAACAGAATTTCCGGTACAGTAAAAGACCAGGAAAATAATAAAAATTTAGCCGGGGTATCAGTCTATATTGCTGATTTAAAAGCCGGAACCACAACGGATGTAAACGGTAATTATGAAATCAAAAACCTGAAACGGGGAACATATCTTTTAGAGATAAGTTTTACAGGTTATGAACCAATAATCGAGAAAATAACGATAGCACAAGATACGGTTATGGACTTTGTATTAAGTCCTGCCATTACGGAGCTGAACGAGTTAATCATCACAGGTGTAACCCGCTCGACAGAACTAAGATTAAGCCCTGTTATTGTCAAAGCGGTTGACGGCAACACCTTAAAACAAAACAGTGCTACCAACCTGATTGACGGTTTGAGAAACATACCGGGCGTAAACCAGATAACAACGGGTACGGGAATTTCAAAACCTACCATAAGAGGATTGGGATACAACAGGGTGATTACATTGAATAACGGTATTCGTCAAGAAGGGCAGCAATGGGGAGATGAACACGGTATTGAAATAGATGAGAATGCGGTGGACAGAGTGGAAGTAGTGAAAGGTCCCGGCAGCCTGATGTACGGCTCGGACGGTATTGCCGGAGTGCTTAACTTTCTTGCTCCTAAAGCCTTGCCAATAGGTGAGATAAAAACGCAGGTTTCTACGAATTACCAAAGCAATAATAACCTGATAGGCTACTCCCTTTCCAATGCAGGCAATAAGGATGGTTTACAATGGTTGGGCAGGTTTAGTAATAAATTTGCGGGCAACTATCAAAATGCCTACGATGGGAAAGTCTTCAATTCGGGTTTTAAGGAACTTAACGGCAGCTTGTTCTTGGGAATAAACAAAAGGTGGGGACACTCGCACCTCACCGTCAGCTCTTATAACAACACGCTTAATCTTGTAGAGGGCGAAAGGGACGAGTTAGGAAGATTTATCTATGAAAATGCCAATGGCGATGAAGTAGTTGCAAGCGGAAATGATTATAAAGGGTATAAGGTCGGTTTTCCACATCAGACCATCAACCATTTGGGCGTTTCTTCCAACAATTATTTCATATTGAATAAAGGTACAATTAATGCCGATTTCGGTTTTCAGAACAATAAACGAAGAGAGTATGAAAACCCCGCCGCTCCCAATGAACCGGCATTGTTCTTTGATTTGAACACACTTAATTATAATGTGCGGTATAATTTTGAAAAATCAAGAGGCTGGGAAACTTCGGTTGGTATCGGTGGTATGTGGCAATCCAACACCAACAGAGGGGAAGAATTTTTGATACCTGCCTATAATCTGTTTGATGCCGGAGCATTTCTTTTTACACAGAAAACTTTTGGCAAACTCACTTTAGCCGGAGGACTTAGATTTGACAACAGGTCTATGAACTCAAAAGAACTCTATCTTAATGAAGACGAAGAGCCTGTGCAAAGTACAGACCCCGATGCGGAATTAAAGTTCAGTGCCTTTAATAAAAACTACAATGGCGTTTCCGGTAGCTTAGGATTGTCTTATCAAGTCGATAAAAATTCTACGTTAAAATTCAATGTATCGAGAGGTTTCAGAGCGCCGAACAGTACGGAACTGTCAGCGAACGGAAGACACGAGGGAACGTTTCGTTATCTGTTCGGAACACCTGATTTAAAATCAGAAATCAGTCACCAGATAGATGTTGCCTATTTTCTGAACTCCAAACACATTACGTTGGAGCTTACGCCATTTGTAAACTTCATTCAAAATTATATCTATCTCGAAAAACTTGTTGCGGAAGACGGAACGGAAATTATTCCCGACCCTGTTGATGGTGCGCCAGCCTTTCAATATACAGCGGGCAACGCTACCTTAGTTGGTGGCGAAATTTATTTGGACATACACCCGCAACCGATAGAATGGCTGCATTTGGAAAACTCATTTTCGTATGTACAGGCTACCCAAAGCAGCCAACCCGAAAGCTCGAAATACTTGCCGTTTATCCCAGCCCCGAGATACAGGGGCGAAATCAAAGCCGAATTAAGGAATGTAAATAGAACGTTTTCCAACGCTTACATCAAATTTGGGATTAACCACTTCTTTCAGCAGGATAAGTTTTTCAGTGCTTACGGAACAGAAACAGCAACACCCGCATACACTTTATTGAGTGCAGGTATCGGAACAAATATTAAGGCGTTCAACCGGAGCGACTTTATGTCTTTGTTCATTAGTGGAGAAAATCTTGCTGATGTGGCTTATCAAAGTCATTTAAGCAGACTGAAATATGCTCCTGAAAATCCGGCAACGGGAAGAATGGGCGTTTTCAATATGGGACGTAATATCAGTGTGAAACTGATAATGAATTTTTAAGAAACCATAACGAAGCGGATAGAAAAAAGCACCGTCTGACGGCGGTGCTTATCCGCTTAATAAGAATAATTTAAAAATGTAAAATGGAATTACAATTATTAAAAAAAGCGTTTACAGAACCATTTAAAACATTACGGAACTCGACTTTCGCAAGGCTTTATTTTGCCCAAATCGCAAGTTTGTTCGGGGATGCCTTTACGTGGTTAGGATTGGCATTGCTTACCTATGAAATCAGCCCCGATAATGCGGCAGCTATATTGGCATCGGCTCTCACTTTGCGGGTAACGGCGTATATCATTTTTTCGCCCTTTGCAGGCGTAGTGTCTGAAAAATTAAAGCGAAAAAACATATTGCTGATAACGCAACTGGCAAGAATGGCAATTGTGTGTATGCTGCCGTTTGTAAATGCCGAGTGGCAGGTGTATGGGTTGATATTTGCATTGAACGTATTCGCTGCATTCTTCACGCCAACATACAGGGCTATTATCCCACAGATAGTAGACAAAGAAATATACAGGGAAGCCAACGGCTTATCAATGGCAACTTTTCAGTTGTTAAGCGTATTTGGTCCTGCATTGGCGGGGATATTTGCGGTATGGTTAGGAGCCAAGCAGATTTTCTTTGTCAATGGAGCAACATTATTCATTGCCATACTACTGATATTGACTATACCGGTGGCAGCACTGCAAAAAGGAGTGAATACCGATAGTACACCGCCCGGCAATACGTGGAGCGAAGTAATAAAAGGTATTCGCTTATTGTTTGGAAACAAGATTTTAAGGTTCTCTTTAAGTATTGAATTTATATCTGCTATTGCCGGAGCTATGGTATTGGTAAATACCGTTGGTTTGGTAAAAACATCTTTAGCTTTAGATGATAAGCATTACGGCTGGATAATGGCAATTTTCGGAGTAGGCGCAGCTATCACGGCTTTTCTGTTAGGCAGCCTTGATAAAACCAAAACACGGAGCATATCGCTGATAAGCGGGGCTGTCCTGATAGGTTTAGCTATCAGCTTTGCCAATTTTGTTCCGTACAACGGCTTGCTGTTCTTATGGGTTTTGGCAGGTATAGGTCAAACGCTTGCCGATATGCCGTCAGAAACATTAATAGGCGAAAACATTGCATCAGAAAATCAAGGTAAGGTGTACGGTTCTCACTTTGCGTTTTCTCATTTGTGGTGGGCAATAGCATACCCGATAGCAGGTTTTTTAGGCACACGGTTTCCCGAAAAAGAGTTCTTGTATGGAGGTATGCTTACGTTGGCTTTGGCGGTAATTGCTGTTTTAACCTTTAAATCATCGAAAGGAAATCGTAAAAAGGCACTTTGACCGATTAGCTAACCCTATGTAATGACATCAACTAATTCAATGTAGGTGTCCAATAGAAATTTCAAAATAAACAGGATGGATAAATTTTATAACGAAACGTTGAATAATCTGGAAGCCGCAATCAAAGAATTAGAAACTGAAACGGATTGCTCCATACAACAGATTGAAGTGATAATAAAACTTATCATCAAATGCCTGTCTAATGTGAAAGAATATGTATTGAACAGAGGATTTAAAAATGTAGAGGAAGAAATTCGTTTTTTCAAGCATCAAAAGCCCGCTATTGTTTCAAAGCTCATCTATTATAACGCTATCTATAAAATCGAAACAAAGAAACCTTATGGCGGTAAGGCAGTGAAGAAATACTATAATGATGAATTGGAAAAACTCAAAAGATATTTTGACAATAACCTCGAATTTTATAAATATTACAGAACCAATAATACTTTTATAGATGATAAGCTATTTGTACGGGGAAAGTATGACATTAAACTAAGTCTGGACACCTATTATTTTGAAGCGGACCATAATTTTTCCACTTCCCACGATTATAAGGCTGCAAAAATCATCGCCAATGACCTGATACAAGTATATCTTGAAGACCAGCTTCACAGCCCGATACATAAAAGCAAATCAATAGAATTACCTAACTTAAATTGGCGAGGCAGTAAAACTGCATTGACAGAATTGATATATGCCCTTCACGCTCAGGGTGTATTTGACAATACGGATATTAAAGTAATCGCCAAAACATTTGAAAGCATCTTTAATGTTGATTTAGGCGACTTTTACCATACATTTATGGAGCTGAAAGCCCGAAAAATAAACCGGACGAAGTTTCTTGACAGCCTGCGTGATGCGCTGATAAAACGGATGGATGAGCTGGAAGAAGATGAATATTAGAAATTGATAAAAAAGGAACGGGGACTTGCAGATCCCCGTTTTCTTTTCATAGTACGCCTCGTGGCAAATGGATACCTTTAGTTCTGATAATGCTTTCTGACACCTTTGGAGCTTGCTGCTTTTTTTCAGTTTGTTCCGCAGGTTCTTCTACTTGTTTAACAGGTTCTATGGAAAGCTGTATTTTCCTTTCTACGGCAGCCAGTTCAGTTTTAAGTTCGCTTAAACGGGTTTCTTTAGACCACGTACCGTTAACCACTTCCTGAAGCACAGGCAAATCTTTTTGGAACTCGGCAATATTCTCCTGTTCCTTTTTAATATAGACAGGCAGCTTTTCCAAAGCCCTTAAAAAATTCAGTGATGCCGTTTCGGGGTCTTTTGCCATAACACCGTTATTGAACGTGTATTTGATATTGCCCTCGCCCTGTACAAAAAATCGGTTCACACGAATATCCACGCCCTCTTTTTGGGAAACTTCGGTTTTTACCAATAGCTGAAAACCATACAGGCTACCGATTTCTTCATAATCGCCTCCTGTACGTGCTTTGTCCGCAAGCTGGTTAAGTTTTGCACCCGTCTGTTTTACATCGGCATTCGGCGATAAACCGTCCAGCACAAGAGCATTTACAACCGTACCGTCCTGCCGTTTTTGTAACCGTTGCTCTAAGTTTCCCCAATCAAGGCTCATACGGTCAAAGCGTGATTGGGCTTTGTCAAGTTCGGCTGTATAGTCTTCCAATTTATATTTGGCACTGTATTTAGAACGACTGTAAGCCTGCTTTTCGCTTTCCAGTCCGGCAATCTGCTTTTCTATTTTGGCTTTATCCAGCAAGTCGGTATTTCCTGAGAGAATTGCTACATATTCCGAGAAGTTCATACCCGATTTTTCGTCCATACTACCCTCGTCAAGGGTACGCTTACCGAGATTATTATTCTTTAGCTGGTCGATAAAAAGCTGTTTGTTGAATAGCAGGTTGAACTTATAGCTGTCCAGTGATTTTTCTACGGCATAGATAATTACTTGTACTTTGTTGTCCGCAAAATGCTTTGCAATTTCATTGCCTTTTCGGATAGCCCGCCCGTCCCTTTGGGCAAGGTCGCTCGGTCGCCACGGTGTATCCAAATGGTGTACGGCAACGGCTCTTTTCTGTGCGTTTACGCCAGTGCCGAGCATACTTGTTGAACCGAACAGCACACGGATTTTGCCCTCGTTCATTCCTTTGATAAGTTCCTTACGCTGCTTATCATTCTTAGCTTCCTGTATAAACCGGACTTCGTGTGGAGGTATGTTGTGGTCTTCCACGAGCTTGCGTTTAATTTCAGAATATACATTCCATTCACCCGGTTTATAAGTACCTAAATCCGAGAAAATGAACTGCGTTCCTTTTTGCGCATTGTATTGGTGGTAATACTTCGCAATGTTAGCGGCACAATGAGAAGCCTTGTTGTCGGGGTGGTCTTCATAAATATCGCTTACCATTCGCATATCCAACGACATTTTACGGGCGTAGTCCGTAGCAATCAGCATTTTTGCTTTTTCTTCCCGTTGAGAAAGCGGCTCTCTTCCTAATAAAGTGGCATTGCCCGTTTTGGCAAACTGCATCAGGCTTTGGATAAATGCTTCCTGGTCGGGAGTTGGCGGTATGTTGTATAACACCTCATTCTTTTCGGGGCGGTCAATTCCAATATCTTTCGCTGTACGGTAATCCGTGATTTCGGAATAGAATTGAGCCAGTTCCGGTACTTTGATAAAATAGCGGAAACGTTCTTTCGCCACGATATTATTAGCCACCGAAAATTCATAATCGGTGGTCTTACGGGCGTAAATAGCCGCCCACGCATCAAAAGAATGAATGCCTTGCTTTGCCAATGCTCTTGGGCGTAGGTATTTAAACAGCAGATACAACTCTGTCAGTGAATTGCTGATGGTTGTACCCGAAAGAAAAGTAGCACCCATATCCGCATCAATACGGTCTTGGATAGTGCGAATGGCAAAGAGCAGGTTCAAAGCCTTTAGGCTTCCGTCCATATTTCCCAATCCGGCAACCCTTGAATGGCGTGTATTAAAAATGAGGTTTTTAAACTGGTGGCTTTCATCCACAAACAAATGGTCTATGCCCATCATTTTGAAGTCCACCACATCATCTTTACGGTTCTCAATATCGTGTTGCAGGGTTTTCAGCTTTACTTCGAGATTTTCTTTTTGCTTTATCGCTCCGGCAAGCATCCCTCTGGTAACTTCATTTCCTTGCGATTGCAGCACATCGAGGTTACGCTCCACACTGTCCAGTTCTATTTCGAGAATTTCCTTTTGCATTTCGGGCGATTGCGGTATCATAGAAAATTGGTCGTGTGTGAGTATCACGCAATCCCAATCGTTGTTTTTAATATCACCAAAAATCCGCAAGCGTTTTTTAGGCGTAAAATCGTCAATGCCCGGATAGAGTATTTTAGCGTGCGGATAGGCGGTTCTATATGCTTCGGCAATTTCGGGTACGTTCGCTTTCAGCCCGATAATCATTGGTTTGTGAGCCAGCCCCAACCGCTTCATTTCCTGTGCTGCCGTACACATTACCAGCGTTTTTCCTGCACCTACTTCGTGGTCGCAGATAGCACCGTTGTTGAGCTTAATCATCCAAACGGTGTCCTTTTGGCTATCATACAGGTCTTGGATTTTTAACCCCTTGCGGTCTAATCCCGGAAACTCCTGATGTGTTCCGTTATAATTCGGTCGGACGAAACAGTTAAAGGTATCATTGTATTGGTCGGTCAGCCTGTTTTTAAACTCATTGTTTTGGGCGTGGAGCCACTCTGTAAAGGCAGTTCGGATTTCGTCAATCTTGGTGTTTGCCATTTGAATGGCTTCCATATCCCTAACCTTTACTTCCTTATCATCTATTGTGATTTTCTTGGTAATATCAGGCGTAGTATTGACAAGGGCGTGCCTCAGCAGGTTAATCCCGTCAAACGTTCTGCTCTCTGCCTTAACAGCATATTTGTCCCATATATGCACATTCTTCTGTCCACAGGTTACAGAAAAGTCATCGGAGCTTTCGGAATAATGTACACGCACATCCGTATCGAAAAGATGCGAAGCAAAACGGGCATAAACGCCAGTCGGTATCCAGCGTTCGCCGAGGTTAAAGTCCAGCTCTTCAAATTCAATTCGTCTTGGGCGGGCTTCTTCCAAAGCAGTAAGGCTTTCTTTGGCTTGGGCATCATCGGGATTGTTTTCGAGGTAGTTTCTTACATCCGCCGCTTTTTCTACCACGTTACCTGCAATCCAGCGTTCGGCGATTTCATATTCCTGTTGCAAAGGGTTATAGAAAATCCTGCCGTGTAAGGCTTCTTTCAGCACATCGGCAGTCATATTGCTCACTTCGGACATATAGTCCAAATCCACACTTCCGTATTTGTTCAGCGATGCCGCCAACGCTTCATCGGGATTGTCGGTAGCTAATGTTGTGATGGAAAAGCTGACCGGACGGCTGAATATATCCGCTTTGTGTACCACGCCGCCCACCACACGCTCCAGATAAGGCATTTCCTTTCCGGCACTGTCCGTTTTAATGAGCTTGATATTATCGGCGCTATTCAGATTGCCATACCTTTTGATAAAGGCATCGTACAATCGGTTAAGGTTTTCCCTTTCTTCTTTGTGTTCAGTTTGGTGCTGTGCTTCTTTGGTATAAAGCTGTTGGTAAACATCACGTACCTGTATATACGCTTCGGCTCTTGCTTTTTGCGTAGGAGGTAATTGCAACGGGTGGAAGACAGCCGTACCGTCTGCGGTATCTACACTTTGCAGATAACCCACCCAGCCATTATCTACCACAAGGCAATCGTTTCGGTGGAACGATTGCAGTTCGTTACTAAACGGCGCAGGTTCGGGAATGGCGGCAAGAACGGCTACGGGAATGGCTGGCTTATCAGCTTGGCCATTCCCGTTTTGTTGCGAAAACAAATCGCCGATTACTTCCTGTTCTTTGCCATTAAATGTTTTATTGCCATTTGAAACAGGAAGCGTGTAAGGTTGCTGCATTGCAGAACTGAACAGGTCGGGCTGGCGACTGATAGGCATTCGTTTTCTCTGGCTGGTCTGTCTTTTGGCTGATGTTGCTTTTTTTGGCGGAGCAAGGACAGCCACAGTTTCACCTGTATTTTCAAATAGGTCGAAAATGCTTAGCTGTTTTAATTCCTGCGGACTTTCCTGTCTTATCACAGGTGTCGTAAAAAGCTGTTGCTGGGGCTGAATGATTTCACGCTCAACAATGGGAGGCGGAATTACCGGCGTTGGAATTTGTATAAAAGGTTCATCGTGTTGTTCGCCTTTGTATAAAGACAAATTCAGGTGGTTACCAAAATCTTCGGAAAGCATCTCTTTGAGGGCATTTGCAATGCCCTCAACGCCGTCTTTGTGTGTATAGATTAATGCAGGTTGCCCGTAAGGGTCAGTATCTACTTTCCAATGCGTATGTATAATTCTTGTACCGTCCTCAAATAAAGCATTGCTGGGTGTACCATATCCTGTTTTGTTGCTTTGGCAAAACAATTCTTCCGCTTCGGTCAAATTTGGTTTTGCTGTATTCTTTTGCAGGATTATCAGGTCAGAGCCAACCTCTGTACCTGCATAATCTGTAAACAGATTGTTGGGTAAGCGGATAGCTGAAACCAAATTGTTGTTTTCCATTAATGCCCTGCGTATCGGCTCATTATTCGGGCTGTTCAAAATCCCCTGTGAGGTAATGAAAGCCTGCAAACCACCTTCTCGGAGCATATCATTTCCTTTCAAAAAGAAATAGTTATGAATGCTTCGGGCAGCTTGCTCCTTTGCGGGGTTTCTACTTCGGGAGTATGAAAGGTCAAATACAGAGGTATCACCGAACGGGATATTGCTGGCAACAACATCGTAACTGCTTTGTTCCTTTTCGGGGATTTCCTCAAAACCGCTTATGCGGATATTATTTGCGGGATAAAGCTGCTTTAGGATTTTGCCCGTTAGCAAATCTTTTTCGTAAGCAGTAACATTGGCTTTTTGATTTTCCGAAAAGGATTGTATAAATGAGCCGATACCTGCGGAGGGTTCGAGGAATTTATCAATCTTCAAACCGCTATCACGCAATACGGAAGAAACGGCATCTATAACCTCCGGCGGTGTGTAGAATGCTGTGAGTACGGAGCTTCGCATACTGTCCACAAATCGTTTGTATTGCTTTTCGTCTGTGGCATTTTCTTTTAAAACCTGATGCAGCTCCTGCGTAATAGAGAAAAGGTCGTGTTCGGTCTTTCTCCAATTGTTGATGTCCATCTCATATTCAACGGGGTTCAGAACGAATTTAAGACCGCCAAATCCGCTGTATTGCATCATTAGCAGTCTTTCGCCTACGGTGGCTTGTCGGTTCTCCTTTTCCAGTTTAAAAGCAATTCGCAGGGCATCAATATTCTGTTGGAGATGTTGCTTTTTACTGAAGCCCATTTTCGGTTATCCATATTGCGATGGTTCCCGTTATTTCGGTGTAGAGTACATCAAACTCATAACCGTAGGCGAAATCATCGGTCAGTTTATATTTGGCAAAAACAGGCTCGCAAACACGGAACATTTTCAGGGCAAATGGTCGAAGTTCCTCGTCTGCCATTAGGGTATCGAACTCATTGCAGACCACCTGAAAAATGGTATCGAACCTTGAAAAATGTAAGCCCTCAAAGAGAATGTAATTGGCTATTTCGTTGCACTGCTCAATAGCGTTTCCCGAACTGAAAGCACCCTCGTAAGCATTGGCAGCCCACGAAGAACGCTGGTCGATAAATTTGTGGTCGCTGGCTTTTTCAGGAAAGCCTGAATTAAGATGTTCTTGTAGTCGTAATCTGTAATACGACAAGTCTTTTTGCTGTGTACTCATACTATAATTTTGTTTAGAATTTTGCTTGAAGCCTAAAATTATAGCGGTAGATAAGTGCCTTTGAAGAAGTGGCAGGGTTTGGCTTTGTGTGGCAGGATTTGTCGCAATGAGCAATAAAAAACCTCTGAAAATTCAGAGGTTCATTTTATGGATTGTTTAGAATTTGGAGCATCCTGCCGACCTCAATATCCATTCTCGAAAAGGCAAACCATTTTTTGCCCAGGTCTTTGAGAGATGCCCCGATGTGGTATAGTTCTGCATTATCAATAATCAAAAAGCGGTCGTGAGCATCGGAGAAAACCTCAATTTCAATCGGAGCATACTGGCTGTTGTACCGTTGTACATCCAGCCGTAGCTGATTGCTGATAGTTTTGGTATAGATTGTAGCGGTTACATTTTCCTTGCGCTTGCCCAGCAAAGTCAGCACTGTATCGTCCACGTAGTTATCCAGCAGGATAATGGAGCTTTTGGCACTTCGTACAATATCCGACACAAAGGCGTAAGCATCGAAAACCTGACCGTTGTAGAAGATGCCATTTTCGCTGTGGAGCTTGTCGCTTTCCAATGCCTTAAAGATTTCCTCAAATTTTTGGTCGGCTTGTAGTTGTTTCAGTTCTATATTATTCAAACGATGAAACAGCGAAGCATTGCTGATAAGCATTTTCCGCATTTCTACAAAGGCATTCATAATCTCAATGCTGACCTTTACCGCTATATCACTTCGCAACAATGCGGACATCATTGCCACTCCTTGCTCACAAAATGCAAAGGGTAGCGTACGCCTCCCGCCCCGTCCAACGTTTGAAGTGCCAAATTGGTACTTCAAAGATTTTACTTCCTGTTCGCTAAGCTGAAAGCAAAAAGTTTCGGGAAAGCGGTTTTGGTTTCTCTTTACAACCCTGTTTAGGGCTTTTGTTTCTACCTGATAGAGCATTGCTAAATCAGCATCAAGAATAACTTGCTTATCCCTAATGGTATGGATAAGCGGTGCTATTTCCTTTTGGGATATGGTAATATCGGTCATTATCTTTTTGGCTTTTTATTATCAAACTCAAAAGAGGTTTTGCAATCGGCATCCAATACGATATAAGCATCGAATTTCTTTCCTGCCTTGCTTTTCATTCCTTTGATAAGATTGGTTTTCCCTTTATTCACAAGGTTTTCAATATCGGAAATACTGATTTGCACTTCGCACACATTGCGAAACTGTATCCAGCCGCAAACTTCATCGGAGCATTTAACAATCTTATCACGGATAATAAGCTGTTGGCTTTTACATTTCGGACAAACCAATTTAGGGAGGCTGTTTTGAGCAATGGAGGTTTGCAGCAATTCATCGGTAATGGACTTTGCAAAGGTTTCCGTTTCCTTTTGAAAACTTCCGGCATTCGCTTCGTTGTTCTCAATTTTCTGCAAAGCGAGTTCCCATTCTGCGGTCATAGCCACGTCCGCAATTTTTCGGTCTTTAACCAATTCGTAAACCTGCAATCCTTTTTCGGTTGGTATTAAAGATTTTTTTTCTCGTTGGATATAGTTACGGGTAAACAGTGTTTCGATAATGGCGGCTCTTGTAGCCGGAGTACCGATACCGATGTTTTGCAGGGCTTTCCGTTCTTCTTCGTTTTCGATTTCCTTACCTGCGGTTTCCATAGCCGACAAAAGCCCAGCTTCGGTATAAAGCACAGGAGGTTTGGTTTTCTTTTCGAGAATGGCAGCTTCTTTTATTTTAAGTTCATCGCCTTTTTTCAATTCGGGCAAATCCTGTATAGGTTCTGCATCATCTTCCGAAAAATTACCCTTAATCATACGCCAGCCTGCTTCCAAAATTTTACAGCCTTTTACGGTGAAATCATAGTGCATTGCCTGTAAGGAAACATCGGTTATTTCTTTGATGCAGGCTTGCGAAATGGCTTCGAGCAGGCGAAAGGCAATCATATCATACACCGCATTTTCGTCTGCACTCAAAACGGACGGGACTTTATCTGTAATCAACAATCCGTGGTGGTCGGTAACACGCAAATCATTTACAATACGCTTATTGAAACGCCCCCATTTAATTTTGGATAAAGCAGCTTTGCAGGTTTCCCTGTTCTGCAATGCCCTCACGAGGTTGGGAATTTCAGCCCACATATCTTCGGGGATGTATTTGCTCCCGGTACGTGGATAGGTAATGAATTTCTTTTCGTACAGGCTTTGAGCAATATTCAAAGTTTTTTCAGCAGAGAGGTTCAGCTTTTTGTTGGCTTCCTTTTGCAAGCCTGTGAGGTCAAAAAGCAAAGGCGGCTGCTCCGTTATATTCTTATTTTCTACGGAAGTAACTGTTACAGTATTACCATTCCTTTCAATAGATTTTAATGTATCATCTGCCAGCTTTTTATCCTGCCATTTGGTAGCAGAAATACTTTTAAAATCAATTTGCTCTTTGGAGTGGGATAATTGTATCTGCCAATATTTCTGTACGGCGAAATTCTTGTTATCTATATACCGTTTGCAAATCAAAGCCAGTGTAGGCGTTTGCACTCTTCCGAGCGAATAAATACCGTTGCCTGCGGCAATGCTCAATGCCTGTGTAGCATTGATGCCTACGAGCCAATCGGCACGGCTTCTGCCTTGTGCCGCCTGATATAATCCGTCAAATTCCTTTCCGTCTTTTAGGTTGTCAAAGCCCTGTTTAATGGCTTTTTCGGTCAGCGAGCTTATCCAAAGCCGTTTAAAGGGCTTACAGCATTTCAGATACTCATAAATGTACCGAAAGATGAGTTCGCCCTCACGACCTGCATCGGTTGCCACGATGAGGCTTTCACTTTGGTTAAACAGTTTTTCAATCACTTTTAGCTGTTTCAATGCACCAGCATCGGCTTGATAGCCTTTGTCTTTTTTGACTTTGCGAACGGTCAGCATAAAAGGGTTTGGAAGTATCGGCAAGGATGCTTTGTCAAACCCCGAAATGCCGTAATCTTCGGGCATTCCCAATCCTATCAGATGTCCGAATGCCCACGTAACAAAATAGCCGTTACCCGTAAGGTAGCCGTCCTTTTTATCGGATGCTCCCACAAGTCCGGCTATTTCCCTTGCTACGCTTGGTTTTTCTGCAATAATTGTTTTCATTATTCACTATCTTTTTACGCCTTTGGATTTTGCAGGTGCTTTGGGTTTGTTCTGTTGTTCCTGCTGTTTTTCATTTTTGGGTGTTTGCTGCCCCGATTTCAAAGGCTCTTTGATATTCTTGGTTGCTTCGTTGGTTTTTCCCTCGGAATTAACCGCAGTCTGCGTTTTGTGGGCTTCGGTTGGTTTCGCTTGGGCTTTGAGCTTGTCGGGATTTTGGAACGAGAAATCTGTTTTGCCAGTTTCTTTGTTGAGCGTGATGTAGCCCTGATATTTTTGTCCTTTTTTATCTATCAGACCATCTATATAAACAGTTTGTCCAGCTTTGAACTTATTGTATTGTTCATCATCAAGTTCCTTACCTCTAAAAGTTCTCGGAGCTTCCTGCGGTTGGCTTTGCTGATTGTTCTGCCGGTTTTCTTGTGTTTGCTGATTATTGTTACTTCTATCAAACAGAAACTCAACATATCTTTTATCCGCATTAAACTGTACATTGGCACTAAACTCATCGCCCTTTTTAGAAATCATTCCTTCCAAATAAAGCGATTTGCCTTCCATCAAGGTTTGTTTTTGCTCATCGTTCAATTTTACACCCTTAATCTCATCGGGAATTTTGACAAATTCGGTCTTCAGGGCAATCAGCTCATTGGTTAGCCTGTCCACGCTGATAATTGACGGCATCAATTCGCCTGTCTTGGAATTGGTCAAGTCAACCACACGACCCATATTCCCCGTTTCGAGCAGGTTTTTCTTATCCTCATCGGTAAACTTGTGTCCGAAAAACTCAAAGTTCAGGTTAGGCTCTTTCCTGATACCGTGTATCGCTGCCACTACGGTTCCGTCCGGTGCAGTCTGTAAAGACAAACGGGCATCTGTGCGAACAATAGCCCCGCCGAGGTTTACGCTTACAGGTACAAGGTCATTGGTCTTGTAACCTCTTAGCAACGGGTCTAAAAGGTTCATTTTTTCAAGGCGTTCTTTGCCTATTCCGAGATTGTTCATTGTTTCCCAATCAATCTGTTCCGGCTTGTAGCGGTATTCGCTGGTATCCGGTGTTGTCTGTGTTGTTGCCATATCATTTTTATTTTCTTGTTTTTGTTCATTTTCGGGTTCGGCTTTTACCTCGTTCTTTTTCATTTCCTTTTCGCCTTCGGGTGTAGGATTATCTACCTGCTTTTGCATTTCCTTAGCCTTATCTACGGCTTCATCAGCCGATACTTTGAAGAATGAAAAATTGGTCGGATTTTTTAACTGCCTCCAAAAGTTAGAGAAGAAGTTGGAGAACAAATCGCCGTGCTTATCCACACGCATAAACTGGCTTTGGTTTTCCTTTGTGGGGTCAGTAGTCTTCAATTTGCCGTTTTCGTCTATGCCGGTAACCGCCTGTATTTTATTCTTTTGCTTATCCAATACCAGTAATATATCCGATAACTGTTCGGGAGTTTGCTGTTTGTTTTCTGTTTCTTCGCTCATAATCTGAATATTTTAAAGTTCAAATGCCGAATGTATATGAAGCGTTTGCTCACTTGCCTGATATGGCAGTCAAAGGCAGTGTTTGTCATCCATTGGCGTTCAGTTTGGGTAAAGGCGGATTAAAACTTTCCCTGATGAACTGATGCACGTCAGACAGTTTGTAATACAGTTTGCCACTTATGGTGTAATAGGGCAACTTGCCGATGGAGCGATACCGTTGCAGGGAACGGTTGCTGATTTTCAGCATTTGCAGTAAATCCTGATTGTCGAGCAATTCCTCTCCGTCAATGCTGTTGCGTTTCTTTTGTAAGCTGTCTATATTGTCGCCCAGCATATCGAGGCGTTCCATTAGGCGTTCCATCCACGCCAAAAATTCCATTCTGTCAATGTTCATAACCGCACGTTTTAAGATTTACCTGATTTCAGCTTTCTACCTTTCTTGATATAGCTTTTGCCTTTTGCCATAAGCTCCTGTACAAATTCATCATTGCTTTGTATAGCATTGGCATTGAGCATATCCTTGATTGCTCCAATCGTATAGAAGTATTGCCCGTAAAGTTTTGAATAAGCTATTTCGCCTTTGGTACGCATACGCCACAAAGTCTTTTCGCTGATGTGCAGGTATTGGCATACCTCGTGGTTGTTCAGCCACAAGTCATCGTAGCTTGTATCATTTAACCTTTTGAGATAATCGGCAATCGCATTGATACGGCTGTTGAGCTGTTGCCACGCTTCTTCTTCGATAGTGATTATTTTCATTGCATTGCTATTAATGTTCACAATGCAAAATTGCTAAGGGTGGCAAAGTTTGTCTGCCAATGTCTGCCAATTGGTTTGACGGTTTTTTGAAAATTTTTGCAATCGGGAAAAACCCTTGTTTAATAAGGGTTTCGAGGGCTTTTGAATTATTAACTACGTTATTTTGCCTTCATTTGCCAATTGGCAGATATGGGTAAAAAAAAGCAGTACACATAAATGTACTGCTTTGAACCAATGCCTTTTAATAGTCAAAGGTCTTTATCCATATATTCTTCCAATGAAACTTTAAGCTGGTCTAAAAATGCCGTTCGGGAACCTGCACGGGTTTTCATTCTGTGGAAAGCGTGATGTATATCATTTACAGGAGTTCGGAACAGGATTTGAAAAATCAAAGCCAGTTTTCTGATACCGATACTTCCGTGTGAGATAGAACTGGAAGCATACAGGGCATATATCAGTTCGATAAGTGCGTTTTGCGAATTAGTCCACGAAATATCCTTATTCACATCGTCATTTAGTAAAACGAAGTCAGGATTTTCTTCGGGATTGATTTTGTTTAGCAAATAAGTATAGAGTAGTTCATTGGCAATAATATGGGCTATTTTGTTATCGTAATAAGTGGAAAAGCTAAGGTCTATTTCAAAAACTCCGCTATTTAAACCATCGTGGTAATTAATTTTTCCGAGCATAAAATAGCTGTGGTCACGGTCTGTTCTTCCTGCACGGTAGTACCTGTAAAAATAGGTATTGCAAATACTCTCCTTATATTCTGATTTGAGAGATTTTAATTCATTCTCGTAATAACTCTGATGTATTTTCCCTGTGCTGACCGGACAGGTCGTTTCAAATCGAAATACTTTATTGTAGTAGATGAGCTTTCCTAAGATTTGGGGTTTGATGTTCTTAAAAAAGTTAATTTCCTGCTGTTCGTTCTTAAACCCACTTTGCACAATCTTGGCTTTTACTTTAAGAAGCATTTCATTCAGGAATAAGGTCATTTGATACGCCTTTTCCGCCGTTGGCATCAAATCGGAAGCGAGTTTATCTTCTTGATACCTTATTTGCGATAATATTTTACTCAACAGGATTTCCATAGCTTAGTCTTTTAAAAGTTATCACTATCTGTTTCGGAATTACATCTATTGATGATGAACCAAAATTTGGAAAATATACTGGAATAAATATCACAGGTTCCCCACAGTGGGGGAATTTTTTTTCATAATTTTTGTATGAGAGGAAAGAAAAAAAGGGTAAAGCACCTATGTACTTTACCCTTTATTTTTTTATATTTGCAGTATTGATTTACAAGGTAATCAGATGAAAGCGAGTGCAGTAAGCACCATTACTAAATCGTTACCGATTGGATTTCCCACTCTTGTAAACTACTCTTTATTAGCCACTTTGGGCTATATTAATCTTTTTTT
>QFQQ01000169.1 GCA_003243445.1 Citrobacter freundii | reverse complement strand
GTACGATAGTCTTCGCCTTCAATTTCTCCACGCAGCAATAATTCACGAGCCTTTGAGAGCCGGTGCTTTATCTGATCCAGTTGAGCCACCAAACGTTTCTGATCTACCTTCTCAACACGGTTTACATCCATGAAAGTAGCTGTAATAATTTCCTGAAACAGTTTAAGTTGCGGAACATTGTGGACTTCATTCCCGATGGCTTCTATCATTAACTTGTTTGCGTCATCTGCTTTATAACGTACACCGCATTCGGAACTGCAATGATAGTAGTGATAGTATTTGTTTCTTCCTTTTGAAGCACTGCCGGTCAAAAACCTTCCACAGTTAGGGCAAATCAAATAACCTCTTAATGGAATGTCATCCTGTGCAATTACCTTTTTACTTACTGCTTTTCTCTTTCTGCCGTCCAGCACATCCTGCACATCAAAGAATAGTGAAGCGGTAATAATTGGTTCATGTTGCCCCTGTACAAGTTGGCTTTGTTCATCTTTGTGCTGAGGAACGAAAATTAATCCGCAATAAATAGGGTTCCTTATCGCTACCCAAAAATTATTCTTGCTACATTTCAATCCTCTTTCCCTGGCTTGTTTCCAGATTTGTTCTGTGTTCAGTTTGTTGCGAAAGATTTCTTCAAATGCCCATTTCATGATTTTAGCATCCTGATCTTTCGGCGCAATATATTTCTTGCCATCTTCAGTAATTCTGTTTACATAACCAATCGGAGCCGTGCCCATCCAGCGCCCTTCCTTTTTAGCACGGCGCATTCCATTAAATACATTTAATGCCCTGCGGTCATTCTCTACCTCTGGTGCTGCGAGGTAAAAAGCCAGCATCATTTTATTTTCAGGGATAGATAAATCCAATGGCTGTTCTACTGCCTGCGGCTCTACTCCGAGATGCCTTAGAAGGCTGATCATTTGATAAGCATCCCCGGCATTCCGGCTAAACCTATCCCACTTTGTAAAAAGAATTAGGTCTGAATTTCCCCTTTGCTTACGCAAATCTATCAGCAGGTTCTGCCAGGCAGGTCGCCTGAAGGTCTTTGCGGAATGGTCTTCAAAAATGACCTTGCGTATTTGAATGTTGTTGATATTACAATACCTACGCAGCCTTTCTTCCTGATCCCGTTGGGAATAGCCTTTATCTGCCTGCTCGTCTGTACTCACCCTGATATAAAGGTCTGCAATTTTCATAGCTGCTTTTTTACTTTACAGTCTTAGTTACGATTTCGGCATTGCAATGCCGCATACTTATGTATTGTTCAACTACTATGTTCGCCATACTATATAAAAAGTCGAGTATAATCTGTGCTTCTTCGATATTGACATCAATTCCATCTTTACGCAAAATTTCTATCGCCTTGTCTGGAGTGATCCTCATCAACACTTCATCTTCCATCTCACACCTCCTTTTTAGATAACAAAAGCCCATTGCGGGCTTTTGCAAAACTTTCCAAATCACTTGTCTATTTTAATCGCTTCTTTCAGCAAAATAGATTTTGCTTCCCTTCATACGATTAAAAGACGGCTCATACCTTATATAACCATATTCACTTAGTTCTCTAACGCATTTGTGGTAGGTGATAGCAGAGGACAATTTTGCAATGCTTAATATCTCATGACTAAAAACCTGGATAGGGTTGGCAAAGCCATTCTGTATGCGATACTGTAACAAAGCCGCATAAATGCCTATATGAGTAATGCTGATGCGGGCATCAGTTCCTATGGCTTCAAAAAAATCCGACAAATAATACAGCCTATCCATTGCCCACCCCTTTTATTACCCTAATCTCATTCCGTTCTTTTTTGCATGATTTTGTTGCTGCTGCTCATTGGCCTTATGCGTTACTTTCATAGCATCCATTGTTTTATTGCCTAATGCTGTATGAAGCGTTATTTTCCTGGAATGCTCATCGTAAATATTTACTGATTTAAACTGCGGATTAGCTTCAATATAGAAGCGTTGTTCATTTCCATCCTTCACAAAGCTCACCGACACACGGTTTCCATTTTTTAATTCCGATTGCAGCTTATCTGCTGCACCTTTATTGAGCAATTCCTTTAACGGAAGCTGCTGCAAAGCCTTTTCAAGATCGTAGCCGTAGTCTGAGTGGAATTGCTTGATTCGAAAATTGCCGTTTGGGTCTTTGTCGTTAAAATCAAGTTGCATCCAAGTTCCACCGCTCTGGATGCAGCGACCGGATAAAAGATTATAGCACTCCGTGGCATTTACATTATTACCGTTACGCATGGTAAAGTATTGCTGGCGTTTTTCCTCCGGTTTGGATTCATTATACAGGGTTGTTTTATACCCTTCAAGCTGGTATGCACCGGATTGATCTTTAGCGAACGATAACTGATGATCTAACCTTTCTTTATCATTGAGGTAATAGGAAACAGGAATGGAAAATTGTTGCTGCCCAAGTTTCATCTGCTCATCAATTTTTGCAGATAGGTCAGGAAAGCCAGCACGCTGCACCTGATGGTGCAACGCCTGGCTGTTTTGCTCTGTTTTCCTGTTATCCTGCCTTATTACGATTTGTTCCTTAACGGGTGCAACTAATAACCTGCGCAGCAGCCTTATCAGTAGATTAGGATAAAGCTGCTTTTCAATACGATTGCGCTCTTGCCTTAGCACCCTGAGTGCAAACCGCTCGTCCAGATCCTGCGTGCCTTTATACTTTGCAGCAATACGGTCGTAGTAATCCAGCTTTTCTTTTAGCAGTGCCCTATTATTTGAAAGGCTGAAAGAAAACAGCTTGCTAAACCGTTCCTCCCTTGAACGCCATTGGTTCAGCTCTGCTTCCACTCTGTTTACAAGACTGTTATTCATAACCTGATTTTTGAGGATCAACTAAGGCATACTGTACGTCACCAGATCATAGGCATAGGTGCTGCAATCGGCGGCGTATTCCACACTGCCGCTCACGATAGCGCCGCCTATATCACTCGTGACGGCGGCAATCCACTTAACTATGTTTTTAAACTTAAAGGCCGCCGCCGGAGCCGGGGGCTGGAGCGTATTCATCCAATAATAAATGGAGTAACGTGCTACCGATGCCGCTTTAAGGGCAATTTCACGGCCTTCAGGACTGAGCAGGTTATTTTTCATTACCCTCCTCTCAAAGTTCACAATCATGGCTTTAATCACCGGATAGGGACTATCCCTATCCGAAAGTCGTTTGATCAATTGCACCAGCGAATCCAGGGCGGCCTTTACTGGCTCTTCATAAGGACAATTAGCTATAAGCGTTTGGATGCTTTCGTTGCTTTGCCTTACCGTCTGGTTTACTGTTGAGAAAAATGATAGAGGCATGTCAATACGTTCCATTTCCCTGCAAAAGCGAAGTACACATCGCGTTGACATCTCTACATTAGGTGTGTCTGTAACTGGCTTGCAGTTCTGCACGTATGCCACGATCTGATTATGCCAATAGCCTATGCTATCGTAGGCATTTTCCGGGTTTTCAGGACCTGCTTCGCCAAGTGGTGATCTTAACTGCGCAATTTTATTTTCGCCTTCTGATATTACAGCTTCATTATCTTTCGTACATGCTGAAAGGCTTATTATAAATA
>QFQQ01000076.1 GCA_003243445.1 Citrobacter freundii | reverse complement strand
TTTGGCCGTTCAACATCGTCTGAGAACTAAACAAGAACGCCCGGGGAAACAGAGCGGGAAGGTAATGATTGCAAAAGGAGGTGGCCGATATCGGATGCCAGCTATTTTCGACACGTGCCCTTAACTAAACAGCATTCAATTTTAATCACGGGTGAGGAGTTCTCAATATTGGTCTGTGAGAACTGCAGTTCAAAGACACAGGTATTTAAACTGACTGGTCTGCCATTTGAGCGATATATAGATTTTCATTAAAATCTATGTAGGATCGGAGGATCACTTCATCAACCTATGTGGATTTTTCTTCAGGAAATCCTCCCATCCATTCAATCCTTTTTCTTTCATTGCGAAATTTCCGGATAACTGAAAGTGGTGGCAGACTGCAATGGCCAATGCATCGGTGGCATCAAAATATTTAGGGGTTTCTGAGATCTTCAGCAGCTGTTGGAGCATTTTCCAGACCTGTTCTTTATCCGCATTACCATTGCCTGTTACAGACTGTTTCACTTTACGCGGTGAATATTCCGTAACCGGGATGCCCGCTGCCATTGCCGCGGCAATCGCCACCCCCTGCGCGCGGCCGAGCTTCAGCATACTTTGTACGTTCTTGCCGAAGAAAGGTGCTTCAATCGCGAATTCGTGGGGCTTGTAGGTGCTGATCAGCGCGGTCACCTTTTCATGGATCATATGCAGCCGCTCATGGTTATCCTTTTTACCGGAAAGCTTCAGCGCATGCATCTCCTGCAGGGTGATCTTTCCCTGGTATACCCTTATAACGCCATATCCCATCAGAAGGGTGCCGGGATCAATTCCAAGGATTATTTTAGCAGACTTTTCCAAACCGCACTGTATTTTTACGTTATTAGGGAATGCTCAAAAGTAAACAGTAAAACTTCAATAGGCAAATGAACGCGTTCCGGGTTCCAGAAGTTCCATATGTTCCAAAGGTTCCACAGGTTTGACATGCTGAAATTTTGACGAATGCAAAACCTTTGGAACCTCTGAAACTTCTGAAACCGCTGGAACTACCAGATGCTCCGACCCGCATGTCATCACAGCTCAGAAATACCAAACGCTTCAGATACTTTATCAATTATTTCCTCGGCCCGCTATTGTTTATCTGGCTTTCTTATTCCATTTTCAGGCAGATAAAGCAACAACCCGGTCTTGATCAGTCATGGGTGCATATCAGGAAAGCTTTTGAGAGCAGCCGGATCTGGCTGTTGCTGGCCGTGATGTTGCTGATGCTGGTCAACTGGTCTGTTGAGACGGTAAAATGGAAGCTGGCTGTGCAGCGGGTGCAGCGGATCGATTTTTCAACAGCATTGAAAGCGGTAATGTCAGGTGTATCGTTTTCTGTGATGACGCCGAACCGGGTCGGCGAATACCTGGGCCGTGTATTGTATATGGATGAAGGCAAACGGTTAAAAGCCGTTTCATTGACCATTACGGGTAGCATCAGCCAGTTGATCATTACGCTGCTGATGGGGTTTATATCGTTGCTGGTATTAAAAGCCAGGGTTGTTGAAAGCGGTATGATCAGCTCGTTCTGGATGCAAATGATCATTTACGGAGTGCTGGCTGGCCTGCTCGTTTTAACACTATTTTATTTCAGGCTGGCAGTACTGGTAAAATGGATCGATCGCCTTCCGGTAATGAGAAAATACAGTTGGCTGCTGGATTCCCTGGAAGGTTTCAATGCAACGCTATTATTGCAATTGCTGTCTTTATCAGCGTGCAGATTTGTTGTCTTCATTATACAATATTATCTGCTTTTTCGTTTATTCGATGTGGACGTTTCGTGGTGGCAGGGTTGCTGGGCGGTGAGCCTGTCCTTCCTGGTGATGGCGGTCATTCCAACCATTGCCCTGATCACGGACCTGGGATTGAGAGGAAAGGTAAGCCTGCAGCTGATCGGGCTGTTCAGCAGCAACCAGCTCGGGATCAGCCTGACCGCATTAAGTATATGGTTTATTAACCTGATCATCCCGGCTGTGGTAGGAAGTTTGCTGATACTCGGAATAAGAAAGATCTTTAAGAACAAAACCGAACAATAAGGTAGGGATAAACGGCGATTGATCTGTAGATAATGAATGGACCATCAACCCTGTTGATCCGGCCTTATCAAATATGAAAATTAAAAAGACATTGATGAAAGGAATACTCAAAGTTATCTTCCTGCCTGCCATTGCCCTGCTGGCGTTCACTACAAAAGGAAAAACGCCGTTTGCCGACAATTGTACCATCAAAAATACCGCCTTCCAGGCCGGCGAAAAAGTAACGTATAAAGTGTACTACGCGGTGGCTGGTATCTACGTGGATGCCGGTACAGCCAACTTCACCAATACGCTTGAAGTGCTGAATAACCGCCCGGTTTATCATATTGTAGGGGAAGGGCATACAAATTCTTCCTATGATATCCTCTATAAAGTGCGGGATAAATACGAAACTTATATCGATACAGCTACCATGCAGGCATTGAAATTTGTCCGCAATGTGAATGAAGGCGGCTATAAAAAATATCAGAATGTGACCTTCAATAAAACAGCGAATACGGCCGTTACAAATGATGGTGTATTCAATGTGCCAGCCTGTGTGCAAGACGTGGTAAGCGCCGTGTTCTATGCCCGGAATATCGATTTCGATAAGCTCCGTGCAAATGATAAGATCGCATTCTCCATGTTCCTGGATAATGAAGTGTACAATATGTACATCCGTTATCTTGGAAAGGAAACGATCAAGACAAAGTATGGAAAATTCGATGCGATCAAATTCAAACCATTACTGATCAAAGGAACTATTTTTGAAGGTGGTGAAAACATGACGGTATGGGTAACGGATGATGAGAACCACATCCCGGTCCGTATAGAAAGCCCGATCGTGGTGGGGAAGGTAAAGATCGATATGATGGGACATGAGGGACTGAGATATCCGTTGTCGTCCCTGATCAAACGAAGATAAATTTGAATGGGCAGGCGTAGGCTTCCAGGCCCGCTGATTACGCAGATTTTTATTTTCCGGACGAGAGTATTTACAAAAAACCGTAAGTGTTTTAAATTGAAAAGCGCAGATTACGCAGATGATCTCCATCATACGAGATCATCTGCGTAATCTGCGCTTTCGAATTTAGGTAGTTTCAACTATTTTAAGAATCTTCATTACTCAGGCAGGTAAAATCTGCGTGATCTGCGGGAGCTAACCAGGTTGCTCTCAAAGACTATCCAGGGTGAAAAACTCCCCCGCCCTCACGCCCTTTTCTGTTTGCTGTAACGTACAGCATTCATTCACCGGATCATGCTCGAAGAATAACACATAATTCTCCCGGATCGCATCCCTGTAAAAAGCTCTTTTCTCCTCTAATGTTGTAAGCGGTGTTGTATCATAAGACATCACATACGGCATCGGGATATGTGCCGCCGATGGCAGCAGGTCAGCCATGAATACGACTGTTCTTCCTTTATATTGGATCTGCGGCAGCATCATTCCTCTTGTATGCCCGCTTGCAAAACGAATGGAGATGCCTGGTGCAAATTCTTTTGAGATCACACCGCTTAGTTCATCCCATGTTTCAAAATCCGCATCAGAAGGATTGAAGAACTGCAGCCTTCCGCTTTCATTGATCGGTAAAATATTTTCTTTCAGAAAGGATGCTTTCTCCCTGTCATTGGGATTGGTGGCCCAATCCCAATGGTATTTATTACTCCAGAAAGTGGCATTCTTGAATGCCGGCACGTATTTGTCTTCTATTTTTTTGATTGCGCCGCCGCAATGATCAAAATGAAGATGCGTCAGGAATACATCCGTAATATCGTCACGGTGAAAGCCATATTTCGCGAGTGATTTATCCAGCGTATCGTCACCATGGAGATAATAGTGGCCGAAGAACTTTGCATCCTGTTTATCCCCCATCCCTGTATCCACCAGGATCAGCCTGCCATCCGTTTCTATCAGCAGAGAGCGGAGCGCCCAACTGCACATATTGTTGTCGTCAGCAGGATTCAGTTTATTCCAGATGCTTTTTGGAACGACGCCGAACATGGCGCCGCCATCCAGTTTGAAATAGCCGGTATTGATACTGTAAAGTTTCATTGGCAAAAGTTTAATGTTGCTGTTTTTGTTTCAGCAGTGCAGCGTATAACCAGATAAGGCCGATAGTGAAGAAAACGATCAGCGAAAGGATCGAGTTCTGCATGCTTCCGGTAATATCTTCAATAAAACCAAAACTGAAAATGCCGATCACGATCGCCAGCTTTTCTGTTGCATCATAATAACTGAAGAAGGAGGCTGTATCCTTCGTATCGGGCATCAGTTTGGAATAGGTAGAACGGCTTAGCGATTGAATGCCGCCCATCACCAATCCAACTGCAACGGCCAGACCATAAAAATAATATTCCGTGTTCACGCCCTCATGGGCAAGCGTGGCCGTATAATATGCCGCAAGACAAACCAGGATCCAGAAGAATACTATCGCCAGTAACACTTTAAGGTTGCCATACTTTGATGACATCTTTGACATGCCCCATGCGCCAGGAATGGCTACCAACTGGATCAATACAACTGTGATGATGAGTTTTTCCGCAGGCAGGTGCAGCACTTTACTTCCGAAAACGGTTGCAGCAAGCATTACCGTTTGTACGCCCATGCTATAAAAGAAAAATCCGCGGAGGAATCGTTTCAGCACAGGCATTTGTTTTACCTGGCTGTACACCTTCCGCATTTCAGCAAAGCCATCTTTGATGATATTCCCTTTTATATAGGTTTTGGCGACTGGTTTTGGCAAACGTGCGAAGGTGATCTGTGCGAAACCAAACCACCAAAGACCGACAAGCAGGAATGTGATCCTGGTTGCGAGTGCTTCCTGATCTGACATAACCATGAGCAGACCGAACCCGATGAACTGCATGATCACGCTGCCGATATATCCAAATGAAAAACCGCGAGCACTGATCCTGTCCTGATCTTCAGGTGCGGCGATCTCAGGAAGATATGCATTGTAGAAAACAAGACTTCCCGCATATCCCATAGCCGCAAGCATAAAGCCGATAATACCAATGGGCAAGGTTTCTTTTTCAAATAAAAAAAGGCTGCTGCAGCCAATAGCACCCATATAACAAAAAAAGCGAAGGAAGTTTTTCTTA
This sequence comes from Citrobacter freundii, assembly GCA_003243445.1. Classification (GTDB taxonomy): domain Bacteria; phylum Bacteroidota; class Bacteroidia; order Chitinophagales; family Chitinophagaceae; genus Terrimonas_A. The sequence goes on along the minus strand of QFQQ01000076.1, from coordinate 33,172 downwards.
TTTCCGCGTGTATCTGCAATTGAAGTAAGTATGGGGTAAAGGATCGTTACGATCAGGTAAGCTGCCGCAATGATATAGTTATATAATGCAGAGTTGACAAAATCGCGACCGAATAAATGCACCCGTGCATTCTCATCACTACCACCGGTAACAGCAAGAAAATAGATCGGAAAAAAAGAAGTAGTAATAACAAGGTTGTACACCGAGTTCGCCCAGTCATACATTGCCCAGCCATTCACAACTTTCCTGGATGCCGTTTGCATAAGCATTCGTTGTTTGTCAGTAAAAATAGGGGATTCTGAGAGAAGACGACGGACCACAGACCGCGGACCGCAGACCAGTCTTTCCGAAAGAAAAGCTTTTACAATGAGTGCAGCACAAATTTATCATACCCTTAAATCTAATGTGTGATACCGCGGTCCGCGGTCGGTCGTCCGTGGTCCATCCTACACTGAACGCAGTGCAAACCTGTCATACGCTACAAAGCTGATGAATGGTACTGCGGTCTGCGGTCCGTCGTCTGCGGTCCTCTCTCTACCTTATCACTCCCTTCCAAAGCAACACCAGCATGATCGCGCCAACAATAATGCGATAGATGCCCCACACACGGAAGCCATATTTTTTCAGGAAACCGATAAAGAATTTGATCGCGAGTAATGCTACCACAAATGCAACAAGACTTCCGATCAGTAAGGTCATCATATTATCTCTTGCAATAACTTCCGGATGTTCCTGGTAAGTATCCCAGAAACTTTTTGCAGATGCAGCAAACATAGTGGGTACGGCCAGGAAGAAAGAGAATTCAGCGGCAGCGCTGCGGCTCAGCTTCTGGCTCATACCGCCAATGATCGTAGCCGCACTACGACTCAATCCGGGGAAGATGATCGACAATACCTGGAAGCAGCCAACGATGAATGATGTCTTTGGTGTGATATGCTCCTCTGAGAATATCTGTGGTTTGTTGAACCATTTATCTACAAACAATAATACCACGCCACCCAGCACCATTACCCATGCAATAAAGGTGAGATTGCCCAGCGCTTCATCGATATGGCTTTTCAACAGGTAGCCAAATACCAGCGCCGGTATAACAGCAATAATGAGTTTAAGATAAAAGTTGATCCGCTTGAAATCAAAGAATTTTTTCCAGTAAAGAACGATCACTGCAAGGATCGCGGCCAGTTGTATCACCACTTCAAACATTTCCCCGAACGGAGTCGGGGACACACCCAACAGCGGATTCGTAAACTTCATGTGCGCAGTGGACGAGATCGGAAGGAACTCAGTCAGCCCTTCCACAATAGCGATAATGATTGCATCAATAGTATCCATAAACAATTTCTGGTTGAATAAATAACTGTTGGCAAACCGGCCGTCAATAATAGTAATAATAAAGTAAGAGCAATCTCTTTCCCTCCTTATTCTTCTTTCTCCTCTTGGCCCAAAAGAATAAGGTGACACAATCCTGCATCACCTTTCAAACTTATAGACCCATCGAATCTTTTATGCTTGTTTTGTTTTTGGCTTTTTGAAGATCGCATAGATCTCGATCACCAGTCCTGCCAGGATCAGTAATGGCGCCACCGTGATCCGCGTTGTGCTGTACACTTCCTGTTCGTTGAACACTTTCGGATCATCGCTTCTTCCTCCAGCCATCATAAACATTCCCAGCGCAATCACCACCAGCCCTATCGCCATCCACATATAATTGTCTTTTGAAAAAACACCGGGTGTGTTGCCTGCTTTAATTTCAGCCATTGTTTTGAATTTGGGTGTGCAATATAAGGAAAAGACCGCGGACCACAGACCGCCGACCGCGGTACCAATCTTTATGACAGAACAATCTTTTTATAAAGACCATAAACATGAACCACTTAAATGTTGGGTAATTGCTGCCCGGACGCCTTTGGCTCCGCAATCCTAACGTATGGTACTGCGGTCGGCGGTCGGCCGTCCGCGGTCCTGACGCGGTGCGGTCCGTCGTCCGCTGTCCTCTCTAATACAGATCATCCAGCTTCATTTTCAAATACTTCAACACACTTCTGTACGTGCTGAACAGTGTGATGAAAATACCGAGAATGATGAGGCCGGCAAAGAGCAGGGCCAGGCTCAGGTTGTCATGAATGGCTTCGAGTTCGGGCAGGATCCGTTCGGCAACATTGATGAAGACGATCACGGCCGCGATGGCGATCAGTCCGCTGAAGGCGCCATTCAGGATGGCGCGGACATTCATCGGCCGCGCGATGAACCAGCGCGTAGCGCCAACCATCTGCATCGTTTTGATCAGAAAACGGTTGCTGAACATGGCCAGGCGGATCGTATTATCGATCAGGAAGATCGCCACCAATGCCAGCACGATCGCCACTGCCAGCAGGATGATGCTCACCCGCCTCACATTCTTGTTCAGATTGTCCACCAGCGCAGACGGATACGCCACTTCAGCGATATAGGTCTGTTGCTGCAGGTCTTTCTGGATCAGGCTGAGCGAATCGATATTCATATATTCCTTCTTCACCTTGAAATTGATGCTGTTAGGAAGTGGGTTGGCATCCAGCACCTTGTCCCAGTTCTCATTACCATCACCCAGGTAGATCTTTTTCGCTTCTGCCTTGGTGATGAAAGCAATCGATTTGACATAAGGTTTTCCGGAAATATATTGCATGAGGGCCGTACTGTCGCTGGGGTTCAGGTCACCTCTCAGTTCAGCGCGGAGTTCTACACTTTCTTTGAAATAGTTGCCCAGTTTGTTGGCATTGATCACCAGCCAGCCGATAATGCCGAGAAGGAACAGTACAAGCGTAACGCCCAGGATGGACATGAAATAGGAGGGTTTGCCTCTCTTGATAGAGGATTTGCCGGATTTGGCCATAACACAGAATTTTGAGATAAATGGGTTAATCAAGCTCCCGGGAAGAAGCAAGTATGGCAAAAATAGCCAATTTAAGGCCATGATCGCTGTTGAGGGAAAAGTCTTAGTTTGTCTGATGATCGATGGTCGATGGTCGATGATCGATGTCCGATGACCAACTTCAGGTTGGTGAGTTCCTTCGCCTTCAGTTATTTCCCTTCAGCACACATTATTTTTAAACCTTTATTATCAGTATTTTTGCTGCCCCTTTTTAACGGTCGATCGGGGGCTATATTGCCATTTGAAACAAGTTATTTGTTAAGCAAATTCAAAATTCAAACGTAAAAATTAGAAATACAGACTCGTGGGTTTGTGCAATCTTAGGCTTTTTTACTTTTTACTTTTGCGTTTTTACTTCTTCAGACTCTTCAAAAAATATTTAATCTCGCAGGATGGACTACAATTTCAGGGCTATTGAAAAGAAATGGCAGCAACAGTGGAAAGACACACATGCATACAGGGTGTCCAATGAAAGCAGCAAACCGAAATACTATGTGCTGGACATGTTCCCTTATCCAAGCGGGGCAGGTCTGCATGTTGGGCATCCGCTTGGCTATATTGCGTCAGATATCTATAGCCGTTACAAACGCCTGAAGGGATTCAACGTGCTTCACCCGATGGGTTTTGATGCATTTGGTCTGCCCGCAGAACAATATGCATTGGATACAGGTCAGCATCCGGCTGTGACTACCCGTAAGAATATTGAAACATTCAAGTCCCAGCTGAATAATATCGGCTTCTGTTACGATTGGGAACGCGAAGTGAATACCAGCGAAGCATCTTACTACAAATGGACCCAATGGATCTTCCTGCAATTGTTTGATTCATTCTTTAACCGTCAGACCGGTCGCGCGGAGCGCATTGCTGTGCTGACTGCCGCATTTGAAAAAGAAGGCAACAGGTCGTTCCCATGTCCGGGCGATGCATCCATCCGGTTTACGGCTGATCAATGGGAAAACTATGATGAAGCGGAAAAGATGAACATACTGATGAATTATCGTCTTTCCTATTGCGGTTATGGTGAAGTGAACTGGTGTGAGGCACTCGGTACCGTACTTGCCAACGACGAGGTGGTGAACGGCGTAAGCGAACGTGGCGGCTATCCCGTTGTAAAAAAGAAACTCCGCCAATGGTATCTGCGGATCACAGAATATGCTGACAGATTGCTGGAAGGTTTGGAAACCGTGGACTTCAGCGATGCGATGAAGGAAATGCAGACGAATTGGATTGGGAAGTCGAGTGGGGCGGAGATAGATTTTAAGGTGGAGGGAAGGCCCCCCCTAACCCCCCCCAAGGGGGGGAATGTCATCCCTAAATATGAGAATGCTGATAAATCTGTATACGAGTTAACCAAAAAACTGGCGAAGCGCCACCGTGAAGAGCTCACTCATGAAGAAGAATATCTGTGGCAATTGCTGAGAAATAATAAGACAGGCTTTCATATACGCCGGCAGCACATTATTGGTTCTTACATTGTAGATTTTGCGTGTTTAAAAAAGATGGTAACTATTGAAATTGACGGCGGTTATCATAACGATCCGGAGATAAAAAAATACGATCAGGAAAGAACCCGTTTTTTAGAAGCGAATGGATTTACTGAGCTTCGTTTTACAAATGACGAGGTGAAAAGCGATGCACAAAATGTTATTAAGAAAATTACTGCGGCGCTTTCAAACAGGCCGGATGTGTCCGATTCATCGGAGTCTTCGGAAGTCCCACCCTTGGGGGGGGATTTAGGGGGGGCCACTCTCCGCGTCTACACCACCCGCCCCGACACCATCTTCGGCGTCGACTTCATGGTCATCGCTCCCGAGCACGAACTCGTTGATCAGATTACAACGGATGAACAAGCCGTGGCTGTGGAAGAATATATCACCTATGTGAAAAGCCGCAGTGAGCGTGAACGGATGGCGGAAAAAAAGATCAGTGGTGTATTCACCGGTGCTTATGCCATCAATCCTTTTGACGGACGCCGGATCCCGGTTTGGATCTCCGAATACGTTCTCGCCGGGTATGGAACCGGCGCCATCATGGCCGTGCCCTGCGGAGATGAACGCGATCATAAGTTTGCGAAGCACTTCAATATTCCGATCACAAATATCATCGGTTCTTGTTATAAAGGCGATGAGGCAAACCCTACCAAGGATGCGATCCTGGAAAATTCAGATTTTCTGAATGGACTGGTGATGAAAGATGCCATTGAAGTTGCGATCAATGAGATCGAGAAAAGAGGCATCGGCACGAGGAAGAAAAATTACAAGATGCGCGATGCGGCATTCAGCCGTCAGCGTTACTGGGGTGAACCATTCCCCATAAAATGGATCGATGGTGTAGCAAAACCACTCGACGAATCCGCATTGCCGCTGGAACTGCCGCATGTGGATTCTTACAAACCCGGGCCGGAAGGTGAGGGCCCGCTGGCCAATATCCCGGAATGGACCGCACAGCATCTGGAAACGAATACCATGCCTGGCTATGCGGGCAGCAGCTGGTACTTCCTTCGCTATATGGATCCGAAAAATGCAAAAGCATTCTGCGATCGTAAAGCATCGGATTATTGGGGACAGGTTGATATTTATATCGGCGGAACGGAACACGCGGTTGGGCATTTGCTGTACAGCCGTATGTGGACCAAGGCATTGTATGATCTTGGTTATATCGGACATGATGAGCCATTCAAAAAGCTGATCAACCAGGGAATGATACAGGGAAGCAGCCGTTTTGTATATCGTGTAAGAGGTACGAACGAATTTGTTTCAGCAGGATTGAAAGACCAGTATGAAACAGACGAAATACATGTTGATGTAAATATTGTTGACGGCGTTGAGTTGGATACGGAAGCATTTAAGAAATGGAGGGAAGATTACAGTAATGCAACTTTTATTCTTGAAAACGGAAAATATATCTGCGGAGTAGAAGTTGAAAAGATGTCCAAGTCCAAATACAACACTGTAAATCCTGACGACCTCGTTCAGAAATACGGTGCCGACACTTTCCGCATGTACGAAATGTTCCTCGGCCCTGTAGAAATGAGCAAGCCCTGGGATACCAAAGGCATCGAAGGTGTTCACCGCTTCCTAAAAAAACTCTGGCGCTTGTTCTATGACGAGACCAAAGGGAAAGTCTGGACCGATGAAAAAGCAACCGATGCTGAACTGAAGGTCCTTCACAAATCCATCAAGCAGATCGAAGAGGCAACAGAGCGCTTCAGCTTCAACACCGGCGTAAGCGGTTTCATGATCGCGGTGAATGAACTGAATGATCTGAACTGCACTAAGAAAGAAATATTGCAGCCATTGCTTATCCTGCTCACACCCTATGCACCACACGTGGCAGAAGAGCTCTGGCATTTGCTCGGCAACGAAGGCAGCGTCCTGGACGCGCCTTACCCTGTATTCGAAGAGAAATATGTGAAGGAAAGCAGCAAGGAATACCCTGTATCCATCAACGGTAAGCTGCGCACAACGATCAATATCTCCCTTGACGCAACCACTGAAGAAGTTGAAAAGATCGCACTGGCCAACGACGTAGTACAAAAATGGCTGGAAGGAAAAGCGCCGAAGAGGATCATTTTTGTGAAAGGGAAGATGGTGAATGTGGTGATTTAGGAAGTAAAAAGTCAAAATTAAAAATTAAAAAACCCCATAGCTGGAAATGCGTTCCTGGCCTGGGGTTTTTTAATTTTTAATTTTGACTTTTTACTTTGATTTTCCATGATTGGTATCCAACGAACTCCTTTTGTCCGTACATTCAGTCACCAAAATTTTTTTCATGAAGAAATTCTTTTCTCTGGCCGTGTTGTGCTGCTCAGCCCGGCTTTTTGCACAGGAAGCCACTTATTTCCTGTCAAATCCCTGCCTCACCCCGGATGGTCAGACAGTGGTCTTCAGCTTCGAAGGCGATCTCTGGAAAGCGTCCGTAAAAGATGGGCAGGCAACACGCCTCACTGCCATGCAGGGTTATGAAACCAGTCCGCGCGTTTCGCCTGATGGCAAATGGATCGCATTTACCGGCAGGCAGTATGGGAATGGTGACATCTTTGTCATTCCCGTCAACGGCGGTGAAGTAAACCAGGTAACGTATCACAGTTCGAATGATGAAGTCACCGGCTGGAGCTGGGATTCAAAATCGATCTATTTCAATAGCGGCCGTATGGGGCAGGTCGCGGGTTTCAAAGTGGCTGCAACAGGTGGTACGCCACGCCGCGTATTTGGCAGCTATTTCTTCCAGTATGATCATAACCTGGTAGAACACCCTTCAGGTGATATTTATTTTAATGATACCTGGGAAAGCTCCAACCAGGTACAGCGTAAACGTTATAAGGGACCATTCAACCCGGACATACAATCTTACAACCTCCAAACAAAACAGTATAAAAAATATACTGATTGGGAAGGAAAGGATTTCGGTGCAACGATCGACCGGCAGGGAAACATTTACTTCATTTCAGATGAAGCAAATGGTCAATACAATCTTTATACATTGGATAATGGTAAAAAGAAAGCATTGACAAAATTCAGTTCTTCTATCAAAACACCGGTTGTAAATGCACAGGGCGGAACCATCGTGTTTGAAAAAGATTATCAGCTTTGGAAATACGATGTAAAAAGCGGCAGCGAAAGCAAGCTGAATATCTCCATCATCCGCAACAATATTTTACCAAAAGAAAAAGACTTTGACGTAAAATCAACTATCAGTGCGTTTGATGTATCTCCGGATAATAAGAAACTTGCGTTCATATCACGCGGTGAATTATTTGTAAGCGATATCGACGGCAAATTTGTTCAGCAGGTAAAAAGAGGATCTGCTGAACGCGTCCGCGAAGTGAAATGGACGAGTGATAACAAAACACTTGTATTCAATCAGACCTTTGGCGGCTATACAAACTGGTATACCATCAGCGCAGATGGAAAGGGTACACTCAAGCAACTCACAAAAGATACCCGCAATAATCGCCTGCTGGTATTAAATAAAAAACGCGATAAAGGTGTATACCTCAGCGGCCGCGATGAAGTGCGCATGCTGGATATAAAAACAGGTGAAAGCAAGACGATCGCGAAAACGGAGATCTGGGGTTTTCAGAATAGTGATCCCGGATTTTCTCCAAACGATGAATACGTGATCTTCTGCGGATACAGGAATTTTGAGCGTGATATCTACATCTATAATATCAAGGAAAATAAAACAACGAATCTGACGAATACAGATATCACCGAAGCAGACCCTATCTGGTCTCCTGACGGCAAGTATATCTATTTCACTTCCCAAAGATTGAAACCGGCATATCCGTTCGGTATGCCAGATGCAAAAGTGTACAGGGTTGCGCTGGAGAAACTGGATGAACCGTTCCGTGTTGATAAGTTTGACGAATTATTCAAAGAGGAAAAGAAAGATACTGCCACCAAAAAAGACACTACTAAAAAAGCAACGGCCACAGCAGCCGCAACACCTCCTGCAAAGACCATTACCATCGATATGGAAGATATCATGGAAAGGCTCGAACGCATCGGACCTTTTGCCGGCGCACAGGACCTGGTGGCGTTGGTACAAAAAGGCGACAAGACCGTTGTACTCTATCATAGCGATCATGGTGAAGGCCGCAATGCTTTATGGAAGACAACCAAAGAACCTTTCGAGCAGGACAAGACAGAGAAAGTGGCCGATGGCGGTGTATCCGCTTTTGTTGATGCAAACGACAAGCTTTATGTACTGAACAATTCAGGTATCAGCAAGCTGAACCTGGACCTGAACCGTCTTGATCCGATCAATATCAGCTACACTTTCCGCCGTAATCTCTCTGCAGAATTCAGTCAGATGTTTGAAGAAGCATGGGCGCAGATGGAAGAAAATTATTATGATGAAAATTTCCATGGCCTCGATTGGAAAAAGACCAAACAATATTACCAGCAGTTCATCCCTTACCTGAATAACAGGGCCGATCTCCGCATTTTGCTGAATGATATGCTGGGAGAACTCAACTCTTCGCACCAGGGCTTTGGTACATTTGGAACAGACGAAGCGATCACACTTTCCAACAGTACGATGGAAACGGGGATCATGTTTGACGAAGATGCTCCGTATAAAGTAAAGTATGTGGTTAAACGTTCTGCTGCGGATAAGAAAGGGATAGATATACGGCCCGGTGATGTACTTACCAAAGTGAATGGCGAACCGGTTGATAATAACAAAGACCGTAGTTATTACTTCACTCGTCCTTCGCAGGACAGGGAGATCAGTCTTGAATTCACGCGAAACGGTCAACCTGTTTCTGTTAAACTTCATCCACAATCCAGTTTGTTCAACAACCTTTATGACGAGTGGGTAGACAATAATCAGAAACGTGTTGACGAAAAAAGCAAGGGCCGGATCGCTTACGGTTACATGAAGAACATGGGTTCGGGTGAACTGGAGCAGTTCATCATCGACATGACCAAAGAGCTCAATAAAAAAGATGCGCTGATCTTTGATCTTCGCTACAATACCGGTGGTAACGTACATGACGAAGTATTGCGTTTCCTTTCACAGCGTTCTTACCTGAAATGGAAATACCGCGAAGGTGGTTTGTCTCCGCAATCCAATTTTGCACCGGCAGACAAACCGATCATTTTACTGACAAATGAACAATCATTAAGTGATGCGGAAATGACTTCACAGGGATTCAAAGCATTGAAGCTGGGTAAGATCATCGGCAACGGTACTTATCGCTGGATCATCTTCACCAGCGGCGTGAGCCTGGTAGATAATTCATCTGTGCGTATGCCGGGCTGGGGTTGCTATACACTTGATGGAAAAGATCTTGAAACGACTGGTGTGCAGCCGGATATACTGGTGGTCAATAGTTTTGAAGATAAACTCACGGGAAAGGATCCGCAGTTGGATAGGGCGATAGAGGAGATTTTGAAGCAGTTGAAGTAAGGTTCAGAGGTTCCAGAAGTTCCATAGGTTCCATAGGTTCCATAGGTTTCATAGGTTTCAAAGGTTCCATAGGTTTCAGAGGTTCTAGAAGTCGAAGGTTAATAACCTCTGGAACTTCTGAAACCTCTGGAACTTCTGGAACCTTTTTCATTTATCCCGTTCGCAAACGTCGGCGGTCAGCGGCCGGTGGTCGGCGGTCGCCTGAACCTCACCATCGCACTACTGCCCTCCGTACTCTCCAATCTCGCTTCATATCTTTTATCTCCCACAACCGCCACCATCAACGATGTATTGGGTGGAATGGAGCCAAGATTTTCAGCCACCATAACGAGTTCGCTGTTATCACTTAAAGTATTTACGGCCAGTTTGATCGTATACGCATTTCCGGTCAGGCGGATATTGCTGTATATTAATTGATCGTTCAGGAATAGTGAGATGGAATCGCCATCTATTTCGGCGTTATCATAAAAACGCAGTTCGACTGAGTCGCCTGCAAGCGGAATTTCTGTGACAAAGGTTTTTTTGCGCGCGATGAACTTTTGCTCAATGGTTTGTGGCGATGGAGGGGTTACCTGTTTTGGGGCGGGCGCCGGTGGTATCATGACCATTTTTTCGGGTGGCGTTTGTTTTGCCACGGGTGGTTCCACTTTTAAAACAGGAGGCGTTGTATTTACTGGCGCCGGCTTCTGCGCGATCACAGGACTGAGCGATTCAATGCTATCGATCAGATCGGGATCGTTGCCTCCCATGGTATAATTTTCAATTACGTAATCCCATTCATCGGTAAAGGAACTGGTGGAAGTTTTGGTGAGATGAACTTCACCGGAAGGATCATCTTCTATTTTACCTGCTTTTCCATCCAGCGTCATTTTGCCGCTTCCCGGACAGTTGAAATCCGCTCGGGATAGCAATGCCATCTGCCCGTTGCGTGAGGAGGCCGGGCGTTCATCGATCAGTTCATCATCCCACCAAACCGTTTCATTTGACCCCGCATCAAAGTAACCTTTGATACGGTAACGGCGATATTGTGACGGTGAACCATAATAGGATGTGCCCGTGAGACTATCTCCGCGCTGAATGATCTTTACTTCAACCTTCTGCCGGTTGATCTTGCCCGTCCATACACCCGTGATCATCTGAGCCTGTGATGAAAAGCTGACCAACAAGAGTAATGTTACCAGTTTTCCAGTGATAAAAGTCCGCATCTGCATAGCTGTTCTAAGGATTATTACTTAAACGGCTACATGTTGCCGATAGTATATGCATATACTGGGGCCCGCAAATGTTCAGATCGCCGGAATGCTTATCCGGCAAGGGTTTAATGCTGTATTTCAACCGTTGATAAGTAAAGAAAAAAAAGGTTAATAATGGTGATAACAGAAAAAATAAATATCTTTCAGACAGAAGTCTTCACAAACTTCCCTTCTATATCTCCAACCAAACACCAAAATCTGCGTATGAGAAAGCTTTACCTTTTTCTCTTTTCTGCATTATTCGTATTCGGGTTCTCAGCTGTAACCTCCGCTCAATATTGTGCGATCAGCTTTCCGAGCGGGGCAGAACCTATTACTTCGGTAAGGTTCAATACGCTTTTTCATCAAAGCGAATCCAATGAAGATCTGGCAGACGATTATGAAAATTTTACAATCACCGCTGATACAACCACTGTTTTTACGGGACAGACACATATCATCACTGTCACCGGAAATACAGTTGGTGAGTATACTAATCGCTTTGATGTATACATCGACTGGAACCAGGATGGAGATTTTGAAGATGACGGTGAGCATGTTTTTATAGGAGCGATATTCAATTCCACCGGCACAGATGGTAAAGACGTCAGTGCAAAGATCGATATACCGCTGGGTGCATTGCCAGGTTACACAAGAATGCGTGTGACCAAACGCTATAATACATCAGCGCTTCCCTGTAACAGCACCAGTTATGGACAGGCCGAAGATTACACCATCGCGGTCGTTGAATCTTCTCCCTGCGTGCTGACCCCGTCGGGCGGAACGATCGAAGGTCCGGCTTCTTCATGCCCCGGTGCTGCATTTGAACTGGACGTTACCGGTGCAACTTTTGGCAGTGGTCTTACTTATCAATGGCAATCATCACCTGATGGAACTATCTGGACGGATATTCCAGGCGCAACATCAAAAAGATATATTGTAACAGGTCTGCCTGCAGCAACGCATTTTCGCAGGCAAATAAGCTGTACTCAGTCGGGCGGCACGGCTTATTCAACAGAACTGGAAGTGACTGTTACACCAATTGGTGACTGTTATTGCCCGACAGGTTCGGAAGATATCGACAATGAATACATCGCCAGCGTGAGCATTTCCGGAGGCATTGAAAACAGCACGGATAATAGCTCTTATTCAGATTATTCAGCTTCGGTTATCGCATCAGTATTCCAGGGGCAGGTGGTGAAACTGACGATAGCAAGCGGTGTGACGCCGTGGTATTCTACTGACGTGGCGTATGTGTATGCAGATTTTAACCAGGATGGTGATTTCTCAGACCCGGGTGAATTTGTAGGTCAAAAAGGAGGAAATGTGTCTCCTTACAATATCTTCTTCACAGTGCCCGCAAATGCAACGCTTGGCACAACAAGATTGCGGATCAAATTTGGTGACACGGATGGCTTTTTTACTATTCCAAATGAAAATGATCCTTGTCAGACCTCTTATACTTTTGGTGAAACAGAAGATTATGGTTTGCTGATCACCGTGCCTCCCGCATGTGCGCCACCAAGTGGCCTGACGGCTATTCCATCTTCACCAACAGAAGAACTTATCAGCTGGACTGCATCGATCACGAATGCTTCCGGCGGTTATGTTTGGGAAGTGCGTTCATTCGGAGACGGCGGAAGCGGTGCTGCCGGACTGGAGGCAACTGGTACAACTGCTGCCGGAGTTTTGAATGCAACAGTGACCGGGTTGTCTGGCGGGTCAAATTATTTCCTGTGGGTAAGATCAGATTGCGGTGGTAATGGTCCGAGTGTGTGGGAAGGCCCGGTACAGTTTACAACAGTTTGTGATCCGGTGAACATTCCGTTCGTTCAAAATTTTGATGCTACAGTTGAACCTGATCTTCCATCGTGTGTGGTGATCCAGGATCTGAATGGCGCTAACACATGGCAACCGTTCTTTGGCGGAAGCCCGGCTGCTTCTTCAGATCCGGTGAGCATGGTGTACGGATATGATCCGACCACACCTGCGAATGACTGGTTCTTTATTCAGGGACTTAATCTGACGGCCGGTAAGACTTATACGCTTTCCTTTAAGTACAAAGCGTCCGCAGGTCCTACATTCGTTGAAAACCTGGAAGTGAAATATGGCACTGCACCAAATGCTGCTGCGATGACAACGGGTACACTTTTCTCCGAGATCGGCATTGCCAGCGATATTAATTCACCATTTGAAACGGCGACCGTCACTTTCACGCCAACAAGTTCTGGCGCTTATTATATCGGCTTCCATGTATTCTCTGATGCAGATCAGGCATTCCTGATCGTTGATGATATCACTGTAGAGTCATGCTCTACACCAACAGAGGTGAAAGCCTTCAGTACTACGCCAAATTCTGCGGAGCTGCATTTTGTATCAGACGGAGGCAACTTTGTGATCGAATATGGTTATCCTGGCTTTATTCCGGGAACGGGTATAACAGCCGGTGAAGGAACCGTGATCACCGGGGCAACCACCTCTCCGGTAACAATTACGGGTCTTGATCCTGAAACTGATTATGATATTTATGTAAGACAAAGTTGCGATGGTGGAACTCTGTACAGTCTCAATGCGAAAGCAACGATACGCACGCTCTGTGAGCCAACAACTGTTCCATATGTAATGAATTTTGAGGGTGTGACCGGGCCGGATGGTTATCCGGGTTGTACAAGTGCATACGATGTAAATGGAAGCAGCGGGCCTGTTCCCAATCAGTCGGGCGGTCAGTGGATCCTGGCTTCAAGCGCAGATCCGAACGTATCTGTTTCGCCGACGACCTCCCTGCGATATTTGTATGATGCGGTGAACACAAACCGTGGCGCCGACGACTGGTTCTTCCTGCAGGGATTGCAATTGAATGGCGGAACGAAGTACCGTATCAAGTTCTTCTATAAAGGATCTGATGGTCCTGATTATATAGAGAAGCTTGAAGTGAAATATGGCAGCGCTGCATCCCCGGCTTCAATGTCAACTTTGCTTTGGGAAAATAATAATATCAACACAGCCTTTGATGATCCGTGGGATTCTGCGCGTGTTGAATTCACTCCGCCTGCAACGGGTATCTATTATATAGGCCTGCATGCGAAGTCGGACGCGGATCAGGCATTCCTGTTCCTTGATGATGTGAGTGTGCGCGTCGCTCCATTGGTGGATGCAGGTATCCCGTCAATCGTGCAGACATTACCAACCTGCCCGACACCGAACTTCGTGATGACGGCCAATGTGGTGAACTATAACCTCACTCCATTGAATCTTGCTACTTATCCAATTACTGTAACGGCAAACATCACCGGCGCAGCTACCACTACACTGACTGCTACGGTGAATAGCGGCACAATTGCGCCGGGCGATACATTGAAAGTTCCGTTACCGGCATTTACGTTCAATGCGGGAATGCATAACATTGTATTCAATGTATCCAACCCGAATGATTCTGAGAATGGCAATGATTCATACTTACTGCCTGCATTTATAAACCCAACACCGGTTGCGGCAGTATTCACACCGGCAACACCGCAAGCATGCGCACAGATCACAACACAGTTTTCTACAGCGCCGCCTGCGCCGGTTGACCTGCCTGCGGTAAGCTCAGGTGCGCTTGCGATCAATATACCGGATAACAATCCAGTGGGTGCGACGCATTCGCTTAATGTAACAGGTATTCCAGCGGGTGCACAGGTAACAGGTTTCAAGGTGAAACTGAACGTGTCACACTTGTGGGTTTCAGATTTGATCATTAACCTTAAAGCGCCGAACGGCAAGGTCATTAACCTGTTCAACCAGAAAGGGGATGATGGTGAGAACCTGATCAATATGGTGATCAGTTCATCTTCCACAACAGCTATTCCTGCGCTGGGTGCGCCATATACCGGCACCTACAAGCCGGATGCTGCCGCGAATGTTGGTCCGAATGGCTATGTATCCAACACAACCAATCCGGCGGATCTGAACGGATCCGGCGCATGGACCCTTGCGTTGATGGATGATGCAGCGATCCTTGATGGCACACTCGAATCATGGTCAATCGAAGTATCATATGGCTTCCCGCACCCTGTAGTGACCTGGACTCCTGTGACAGGATTATTTACAGATGCTGCCGGAACCGTGCCTTATGTTGCGGGAACAAATGCCTACTCTGTTTATGCAAATCCTGCATCGGAAACGACCTACACTGCTACTTCGACAGCTGCTGGATGTACCAATACAAGCACCGTAACGGTTAAACCGCTGATTGCGGTTGTCAATAACTGGCCAGCGAAGATCTGCACCAGTGACGAAAGCATTGCGTTGAATGCAACACCTGCCGGTGGAACCTGGAGTGGTGTTGGCGTATCAGGCAATACATTCAGACCTGCACTGACGGCAGTAGGATCTTATCCACTGACATACCGTTACACCAATCCTTCCGGCTGTACGGTCACTGCAAGTGTTACCGCAAAAGTGGAAGATTGTCCGGAACGGATCCGTCTGCTTCGCGATGATGCATTGATCCTGTTCCCGAACCCGAACAATGGTAATTTCAGCATCCGCATCAACAGCGTGTTGTATAATAACCTGACCATGCGTGTGTATACAACTTCGGGACTGCTCGTACAGAACCGTCAGCTTACGAACCTGGCTTATGGCCGCGTGATCCCAATCGACCTGACCGTTCTTCCTGCCGGCTCTTACATGGTCCATTTCTATTATAGCGGAGGAGTGAGAACATCGGATAAAACATTCCCTGTTATTATCAGTAAATAACAATTGATCATTGACCAACATCAAAGCATCCGCTAACCACGGATGCTTTTTTTATTTTTTTCGTTTAGCTTTATCAAATGAGTTTTGAAAATGTGATCAGGCAAACTGCACAGGTCTTTGCTCCTGTTGTACCTTTTGATCCGAAGAAAGATAAATTACTGCCGCTGGACTTCACCGATCAGAACACGGAGCTTACGGAAGCGATCCTGAAGGATACAAATCTTTTCTCTGCTTACATCAATGATAAATTATCTGCAGCCGGTGCGAGATATGGCATTGGCGGTTATAATGAGCATCGCACGGTATACAGCAGAAGTAAGGTATTTGATGCACCGGTAGCGGGTGAAGAACCAAGGCGTTTGCATCTTGGTACAGATATCTGGGGTAAACCATACACCGCTGTGATGGCTCCGCTGGATGGCATCGTGCACAGTTTTGCATTCAATAACCAGTTTGGAGATTATGGTGCCACGATCATCCTTTCGCATCAGTTAGATGGTACGAGTTTTCATTCATTGTATGGGCATCTGAGCTTGTCATCTCTTAAAAACCTGCAGGAAGGGCAACTGATAAAACGGGGAGAGATCTTTGCCGAGTTCGGCATTCCTTATGAAAATGGCCATTGGCCACCCCATCTTCATTTTCAATTGATCCTGGATATGAAAGACTGGCATGGTGATTATCCGGGGGTGTGTAAATTTTCTGAAAAGCGGCAGTGGCTGGAAAATTCACCTGATCCGGAGTTGATATTGGGAATGGAGAGATTCATTGAATAGCATGAGATGTGTTCCCTATTCGCTTCACTACGGCGAACGGAACCCGAAAGCGGAGTGTGATCTGCGTCATCTGCGTGTCCTCATATGGCCGGCTACATCGTTGAACGAAATTTCTATTCAGGAAAAGTAAAATCTGCGAAATCAGCGGGAACCCAGTTCGCGAATGGCAGGACTGCCCTTAATCCTGCCGCATTTCCCTAATTTTACACCATGGCCAATGCAAATCTCAATTCAGACAAGGGTGGACTCAGTGCAGCAGATAAGGAGTTTGAAAATAATATCAGACCCTCGCAGTTGGCGGATTTTGCCGGGCAGCCACAGGTGATAGAAAACCTGCGGATCTTCATCAAGGCCGCCAAGATCCGTGGCGAAGCATTGGATCATGTATTATTTCATGGTCCTCCCGGCCTGGGAAAGACAACGCTTTCAAGGATCGTTGCGCATGAATTGGGTGTGAATATCAAAGAAACTTCAGGACCTGTTATTGAAAAGCCCGGTGATCTTGCGGGTTTGCTGACCAATCTCGAACCGCATGATGTGCTGTTTATTGATGAGATCCACCGGCTGAGCACAGTGGTGGAAGAATATCTCTATGCAGCGATGGAAGATTACCGTATCGATATCATGATCGATTCGGGGCCGAATGCACGCAGCATCCAGCTTAGTCTGAATCCATTTACACTGATCGGCGCGACGACACGAAGTGGTTTGCTTACGGCGCCATTATTGTCAAGGTTTGCGATCAAATCAAGGCTTGAATATTATTCAGCCGCTACGTTGAATAAGATCATCCATCGCTCAGCGGGAATATTAGGCGTGGCTATTTCAGCTGATGCCGTTACTGAGATTGGTCGTCGCAGCCGTGCTACGCCGCGTATTGCCAATGGACTGCTCAGGCGGGTAAGGGATTTTGCGCAGGTATTGAATGATGGCGAGATCGATCTTGGGATCACCCAGCATGCGTTGCGCGCATTGAATGTGGATGAACATGGTCTTGACGATATGGATAACCGCATCCTCAGCACTATCATCGATAAATTCAAGGGCGGTCCCGTCGGCATCTCTACGATCGCTACTGCTGTGGGCGAAGAACCCGGTACACTCGAAGAAGTGTACGAACCATTCCTTATACAGGAAGGCTTCATTCAACGGACCCCCAGGGGCCGGGAGGTGACGCAGAAGGCGTATGATCACCTGGGCAGGGGATTTAAGTCGGGGAGTGGTACGAATCTTCTTTTTCCGTGAAGGGAGAGAGGTTCAGAGGTTTCATAGGTTCCAGAAGTTCCAGAGGTTCCAAAGATTTCAGCGGTTGGCCTTGAATGAGCATTTCAATCTTCTTCATCACGGGTTTTTGTTATACATTATTAAAGTTGGTGGATAGGTTATGCTTACTCCGGTTTTATTGCTATCAGGCAGCAATAAAGCATCTCCAGGGTATTTGAAAGCTTTACAAGGGAAGGTTCTTGTATTGAGTAATAAATCTTTGTTTCAGTAGATACACAAAAAAAGAGTCAGGTTCAACCTGACTCTTTTTCTTTAATCTCTTTTCCCTCTTAGCTTACGACAAGCCTGAAGCCATTTCCATGTATGTTCACGATCTCGATCTTTGGATCATCTTTCAGGTATTTACGGAGTTTGGCGATGTATACGTCCATGCTGCGTCCGTTGAAGTAGGTATCACTACCCCAGATCTTTTTCAGTGCCTGGTCTCTTGGCAACAGATCATTGAGGTGTTCGGCAAGCATTTTCAGCAATTCATTTTCTTTTGGAGAAAGTGTTTGTGTAACGCCTTTATGGGTCAGCTGACGAAGTTTCGGGTTGAAGTGATAAGTGGAAAGATCGAACTCTTTGTTCTCCGTTTCTTTGTTGATCTCATCATTTCTTTTGAGGATCGCTTTTATTTTCAGCAGTAATACTTCACTGTCGAAAGGTTTGGTGATATAATCATCTGCGCCGAGTTTATACCCCTGGATGATATCTTCCTTCATTGTTTTTGCACTCAGGAAGAAAAGAGGTATATCAGGATCAACGTCCCTGATCTCTTCAGCGAGAGTGAAACCATCCATATTGGGCATCATCACATCCAGCAGGCAGAGTTCAAACTTTTCACGTTGAAAAGCTGCCAGGCCGAGCCGGCCATCCCTTTCAAGGGTCACGTCATAATCATTCAGCTCCAGGTAATTTTTCAGCACGCTTCCCAGGTTCGGATCATCTTCACACAATAAGATTTTCGGTTTCTTTGGTTCCATTTTATGCTAGTTTAATTCTTATAAGATGACAAATAAAAGTAAATCATTTGCCAAACCTTGATGAAGGTAAATAATTATTTGTTAATCATCGATGACGGAGGGAGAGGATGGTCGACGGTCGATGTTGGATGGTCGATGATCAGATCCCGGGTGGGAATCACTCCGCTGTGGCCGGCATGGCCCGGAAATGTATCGCAAACCCGCCTTAGGAGTCGCTTATCCAACATCGACCACCGAACATCGAACATCGATCCCGAATCCCGAACAGGAAAATCGCGAATGTGCTAAATTTGCCCTCTATTTCGAATTTTATGGCAATGCACATTACACCCGATAACCGGCTGAAGAAATTGATCGTGATCGGAGATCGTTTGCTGGTAAAACCTACAAGACCAAATGAACAGACGGCCAGCGGCCTTTACCTGCCACCCGGTGTACAGGAGAAGGAAAAAGTACAGCAGGGTTATGTAATAAAAACAGGACCCGGCTACGCCATCCCCAACCCGATAGAAGAAGAACCCTGGAAGGGCGAAGAAGAAAAAGTAAAGTACGTACCGCTTCAGGCAAAGGAAGGCGACCTGGCTATATTTCTGATCAGCGGCGCTACGGAAGTGATGTATGAGAATGAAAAATATTTTATTGTTCCGCAGGGAGCGGTGTTGATGCTGGAGAGGGAGGAGGAGCTATAGCGAGAAAGGTTCCAGAAGTTTCATAGGTTCCAGAGGTTCCAAAGGTTGAGAACCTCCCGAACCTCTGGAACTTTTGGAACCTCTGGAACCTATGAAACCTCTAAAACCTTTTCTCCTTATCTTTCCTTCAAATTTCCTTTATGCCTGATGTAAAGCAGTTTCTTGAAGCAGTAAAAACCGGATATACATTTAAAGGGGAGAGTTTTAAAGTAGGTGTGGCCATGCTCGATGGGCAGGTGGTGGAAGGGGCGGATGTGATGGTGCCGTTCCGTACGCTGAACCGGCACGGTTTGATTGCAGGCGCCACAGGTACAGGTAAAACCAAAACCCTGCAGGTGCTGAGTGAATGCCTGAGTGATGCCAGTATTCCGGTGTTGCTGATGGATATCAAGGGTGACCTGAGCGGGATCGCAGCGGCAGGTGAAACAAATGATAAGATCAAAGACCGGTATCAGAAGCTGAACATGGAATACAAGCCCGCGGCTTACCCGGTTGATCTGCTGACCCTGAGCCAGCAGAAAGGCGTGAGGCTTCGCGCAACGGTGAGTGAATTCGGTCCCGTGCTCTTATCAAAGATCCTTGGATTGAATGATACACAAGGCGGTCTTGTTGCCATGATCTTTAAATATTGCGATGATAGTAAGTTGCCGTTGCTTGACCTGAAAGATTTTACCAAAGTGCTTCAATACGTAAGCAACGATGGAAAGGCTGAACTGGAAAAGACCTACGGCAAGATCTCTACTACTTCTACGGGAACGATCCTGCGTAAAGTGATCGAACTGCAGCAGCAGGGTGCCGATGTTTTCTTTGGAGAAAAAAGTTTTGAAGTGGATGATCTGATGCGCATCAATGATGATGGACGGGGCATGATCTCTATTGTGAAAGTAACCGATCTGCAGGACAGGCCGAAGCTGTTCTCCACATTCATGCTGCAACTGCTCGCCGAATTATATGCTGTATCTCCGGAAGAAGGTGATCTTGATAAACCCAAATTGGTCCTGTTTATTGATGAAGCCCATCTCATTTTCCAGGAAGCAAGCGCGGCTTTGTTGCAACAGATAGAAACGATCGTAAAGCTGATCCGTTCAAAAGGGATCGGTATTTATTTCTGTACGCAGAATCCAATGGATGTACCGCCTTCGGTACTTGCGCAACTTGGTTTGAAAGTGCAACATGCATTGCGTGCGTTCACGGCTGCTGATAGAAAGGTGATCAAACAGACTGCAGAGAATTATCCGGAAACTGCCTATTATAAAACAGAAGACCTGATCACACAATTGGGTATTGGTGAGGCATTGATCACCATATTGAATGAAAAGGGTATTCCCACACCACTTGTTCATTGCATGCTTTGTTCACCGAGAAGCCGTATGGATGTGCTGAGTGAAGCTGAGATCGATTCGATCGTTAGTAAATCGAAGATCGCCGCGAAATATAACCAGGTAGTGGATAGTGAAAGTGCGTATGAGATACTTACGGAGAAATTGAATGAAGCTGCGGCTAAAACTGAACAGCAAAAGAAGGAAGCGGAAGAAGCAAAAGAAGAAAAGAAAAAACCAGCGGCAAAGGAAAAAGGATTTTTTGATGACCCTGTTGTGAAGAGCATGACGAGGACGGCGGGCAATACGATCGTAAGAGGATTGCTTGGTGCATTAGGATTGGGAGGCCGGGGTAAGAAAAGCTTTTTCTAAGAAGGTATTATAGGATCTCTGGAAAAGCAGGAGTTTTTAATCAGAATACTATACAGTGTTCGTATATTGTATAAAAGCAACTGTATGGGAAAGCTCTCCTTGTTTCTGACTGCATTTTTTTTCGTGACTGCAGTATCAGCGCAGACTGCGCCTGAGATCGTATCACGGGTAAAGGAATCTCAGCAAAAACTCAATACAGCATGGTATAAAGTGATCAGGCAGGACACGTTTGTGACCGGCACTACCCGCAGGAGCACGGGTGAGGTGAAGGTAAAAGCGATGCCTGCGGATGCAATTTTTGGTTTTGCTTACTGGGGCCGCAAAGATGGTATAGCGAGGGAATCAGTGTATGACGGCAAGGTTGTCTTTGAGATCGATCATGATAAAAAGGCTTACGAAAGTTCTTCGAATACTTCCATGATAGAGCATTCATTGGGAAATCCCGGTGGTCAGATGGTGATGACGGATCTGGTGAAACTGGATACAGCGCATGCTCAGCGAATCGATCTTCAGCAGGATGAGAAGAATTACTACCTTATCATGTCACTTCCTGATATCAGGGAATATGATGTGATCAAACGAGTGAAGACTGTGACAGTCGACAAGAAATCACTTTTGCCTGTTGCCGTGCGTAGCCGCCAGGAAACGCTTGGAAAGGTGCAGGATATCTACTACGAGGTGACGGAAATAAAATTAAATAGTGAAGGGTCGGCGTATAATTTCTCTTCTGAACGTGTGCCCGCGGGTTATACCAGGAAAACGGGTTCTCCGAATAAAAAACTGACTTCGTTGGTGGGCACGCAAATGCCTGGTTTTGTTTTACCTGATTTTGAGAACAAGGATATTGCCAGTAAAGATCTGAAAGGGAAGCTGGTGTTGCTTGATTTTTGGGAAGTGTGGTGTGGGCCGTGCATGGTTTCCATGCCGAAGGTGCAGGAGTTGAATCGAAAGTATTCGGAAAAAGGGTTGACGGTATACGGTATGATGAGCGAGAGGGATCAGCTGGACGTAGCAAAGCTGATGGTGCAGAAGCGGCAGATCTCATTTCCGATGTTGCAAAGTGATCCGGGAACAAACAAGGTATTTGGAATAGTGGCTGTGCCGACGTATGTGCTGGTGGATAGGGAAGGAGTGGTTCGGTTTACGTCGGAGGGTTTTTCGGAGGAGTTGGAAAAGGAGATCGTGAGACTGTTGTGAGGCAGGGTGATCAGGAATTTCTTTGCGGTGATGGCCGGGAAAGCCTGAGTATTTGCGGTGGTTCAATTCTTTCGGTAAGGGAGATCCGGAAGTGTAAGGTGTCATTTTTGCATGATTCATAACGGTCATTCACGGAAAGGCTTCGGGATGTGTTCTTGATGTGTTCTTGTGGATGGTTAGATGTAGGTTTGATGTAGCTACATGAAATTGGAAATTGATGGACGAAAAGGAGTATTTGAGTTGTCGTATGTCTGAAGGAATGAAAGATCGCCGGTCATTTTGACATCTTGAAGCGGCTTGTCCGGGAGTTGACTTTTATAGACGGATCTGGTGATTGGCGAGTATAAATTGGCGTTGGAGATGAACTGAAACTGGAGGTTGGGTTGCGGATTGATGGTAGAGTTTTTCATGTTGAAGGTGGGGACTCTTCTGTCTGTAGATGGCCTTCACTCCCGCCCACCCTGGCCCAGGGCCCTCCCCTCCCCCGCCACCACCGGCCGATTGTTGAGTTGGATAAGCAGGGCAGAGAATGGCCGGGTGCATCTGGACATTACCCAAACACCATTCAATAATCACTCCCTATCCAACCCCGGATCATCTGCCTGCAATCAAGCTTATCATCACAACACAAATGATCAGGATGTAAAACTGATAAAATCATTGAAGCGCACAAGGGGAAAAACACAAAACGTTTCGGGAAAAAAAGCATAAATGCTGGTGAAAAACAGGCAGCATTACAATGTATATCGTTAGACATGCGATTACAATTCAATATCGTTTAGTTAACGCGCAAAAAGTTTGTCTCTCCACAATTGAGGGGCTCCCGGCTCTGGCAGCTTCAAATTTGCATCAAACATTAGGTCGCCCGGCCGGGATGACAAACCGTCGAAGCCTTAACTAAACGACATTGAATTTATATCGTTAGCATGCGATTACAATTCAATGTCGTTTAGCTGCTTCTTTTGTACGCTCATCCCGTCCTTCCCGTCTTACCGGTAAAAATTAAACCGGGAAGTTTCGAAGGACGGTAAGAAAGCTTGAGAAAAGCCACCTTGCTTCAATTAATGAAAAGTCAATCCTCAACCTGCCGGTTAAACTAACCTGTTTATAAAGAAATAACCGATAATAAAGAGTAACAGGGACACGTGCCCGGAAGCAGGTAATAGCTATAGGCAATATATAGAATGATAAAACTGTCGGCCTTATCTTTTCAACCTCACCCGTCCATCCTTTTCCATCCACAATTTCTCTTCTGCCTGCATAAACTCTATCACCTTCCAGGCTTTCTCCTTTTTGATATCCTGCAAATGATCAAATAACCGGTTCACTTCCATCGCATCCTCGCCTATCGCACCCACTATACGATCATGTATGCGCTCAAACTCCTCCTTCGATAACTTTGTGCGCTTTTGCCTGAGACAATTATCGCATATTCCGCAAGCCTTTATCTTCTCATCGCCAAAATAAACGCCGATCAACTGACTTCTGCAAGCCAGTTCTTCATTCACATAACTGATCATCTTCTTTATCCGCTTCTCCATGATCTCTTTCCGCAACCTGTAATCACCCTGGTTGATATGCAGCAACTCAGCCTTCACCCTGTTACGCTGAAAAAATATCTGCGGATTATCCTTTCGTTCACTATAAATGATGATGCCAGCTTTGTCTAACTGCCGCAATTGATTTTTTACCTCCTCAATATTTTTGCGCAGCAATTGAGCGATCAGCAATTCTGAAATAAAACAGGAATAATCAAAGATGCCTTCATACGTCCGCAACAGGATCTTGATCATTGGTTCAAGCACTGCATGCCGTTCCTCAAACTGATACAGGTAGTCTTTCCTCACGTTGAATTGCACCGTAGAAGGCAGGAATACCTGTTCATTCACCGTAAGCCAACCTTCCTGTTCAAGCGTCTTCAGAGAATACAAAGCCGTAAAACTATTCAACTTGAATTTCTTTGTGAAATCAGCCAGATCAAAATCATACGCGTTACCTGAACCGGTTCCCGCTTCCAGCTGCAGATAGTTGGCCAGGCTTTGGTATACTGAACGGATCTCATCCATTGATGGAAAACGTTGCGTGATCAGATCATTCAGCTCATCCAGGTTTCCGGGTGAATGCAGCAGAACCGCAAACGAGGCTTTACCGTCACGGCCGGCCCTGCCTGCCTCCTGGTAATAATTCTCCAGGCAATCCGGTACGTCTGCATGGATCACTGTACGCACATCTGGTTTGTCAATGCCCATCCCGAAGGCATTGGTACACACGATCACGCGGGTCGAATTTTTGATCCACGCCTCCTGTTTGCTATTTCTTTCATCCTGGTTCAAACCGGCATGATAATAATCACTCGATATTCCCTGCAATTGAAGCAGTTCACTGATTTCCTTTGTTCGTTTTCTACTCTTACAATATACGATCCCTGTGCCCGGTATTTTTTTCAGGATCTCGACGATCTTATTGATCTTTGAATCCACCTCAAATACGCTGTAAGAAAGATTCGGACGCTCAAACGACTGACGAAAGGCGGTTGGTTTTTTGAACTGCAACCTGTCCATTATATCCTGCTGCACTTCCGGGGTGGCAGAAGCCGTTAATGCCAACACAGGCACTTCCCGCAATTCTTCCCTCAAGGCCGCAATGCGCAGGTAAGGCGGGCGGAAATCATAACCCCACTGCGAAATACAATGCGCCTCATCCACTGCCAGCAGATTGATATGCATGCCCGGCAAATATTCTTTGAACAAAGAAGTTTCCAAACGCTCCGGAGATACATAAAGAAACTTACAATTGCTTTCCGTTACCAACTGCAGTGTGTTGATCACTTCTTTTCTCTTCATCCCTGAGTAAATGGCAAAAGCCGTGATCCCTCTTTTGCGCAATCCTTCCACCTGGTCCTTCATTAATGCGATCAACGGAGACACGACAAGACATGTTCCTTCCATCGCCATTGCCGGCACCTGGTAACAAAGAGATTTACCACCACCTGTCGGCATCAACGCAAGCACATCCTGTCCATCCAATACAGAACGCATAATATCTTCCTGCATCGGCCTGAACTGACTGTAGCCCCAATACCGTTCGAGAATTTCGTGAAGATCCAAAGAGGAGATGAGGTTTAAGAGTTTAAAAGTTTAATCGTTAAAGGGTTCGTGTTGAGTCCAAAGGAATAATTGTATTAACAGCAGAGACAGGTCAATGCTGATGAAACAAACATCTAAACTTTAAAACCCTTGAACTTTCAAACCTCTTTCCATTGGTAAAGCTACTTAAACCAAAACGAACGCGAATGTTGTTTTGACGGAGAAAAATGTTTTTATCCTCGTTATTCCACTTTTTTTATATAAAGTCTTCCTGAGTTGATGGCCAGTACAACATCGCTTAAGCCCATTACCAATGCAGCAAACCCGGGTTTGAGTAAGCCCAACGCTGCTATTGGGATAGCCACTACGTTATAGGCAAATGCCCAGAACAAATTCTGTTTGATCGTTGTGTAGGTATGTTTTCCAAGACCCAGCGCCATCGGTAATTTCTTCAAACCATTATTCATCAGTACTACCTGGGCGGTTTGCATGGCCATTTGCGATGCATCGCTCATTGAGATGCCGACCGTTGCTTTCGCCAATGCAGGTGCGTCATTAATGCCATCACCAACCATGGCTGTTGGTACAGTTGCGCTTTTATCTGCGATGATCTTCAATTTCTGTTCCGGTGTTTGTTCCGCGATCACCTCTTCGATGCCCAGCTCTTTAGCCAGCTCATCGGCTTTCGCTTTCCGGTCGCCACTCAGTAAAATTGTTTTGATACCCTTTCCATGCAGATAACTCACGATCGTCTTCGCTTCTTTTCTTAATTCATCTTTTACATCTATCCATCCGATCAGCTTATCATTCCTGATCACATAAATATTATGAGCATCATCGTTTGTTAAAGACGATGCCGCTTTATAAGAAGCCGCTTTATAGGTGTTTCCTTCACGGTCCGTTGCCTGCATACCCAGGCCTTTTATTTCCTCAATATTCTGCCAGCGGATCTCATTTTTCATTTTCCATTCACTGCTCACACTTTTTGCGATCGGGTGGTTGGAATATTTTTCAATAGAATAAACGATACGTTTAAATTCATCTTCGCCTACAGAATCGTCAAGGCTTTTCCAGTTACTGATCACAAATTTACCTGTGGTCAGGGTCCCTGTTTTATCGAACACTACCTGCCGGATATTCTTGAAAAGTTCAAGGCTTGTTGCATTCCTGTACAGGATCCCATTTCTTGCACCGCGCCCTACGCCAACGGCGATCGCTGCGGGCGTTGCCAGGCCCATAGCACATGGACAGGCAATGACCAGTACCGCGATAGCCCGCATCAGTGAAGGCGTGAATTCTCCCAGCATGATCCAGTTTACGATCAATGTAAGCGCCGCAAGACCCAGTACCACGGGAACAAAGATCGCGCTGATCTTATCCGCCAGTTGCTGTACCGGTGGTTTCTCTCCCTGTGCTTCTTTCACCAGGTTGATGATCCCCGCCAGCACCGTATCTTTTCCAGCAGCAGTCACCTGTGCTTTCACTGAACCGTTCTCAATAATACTTCCACCGATCAGGTGATCCTTGCTTGTTTTGTGGAGGGGAACACTTTCGCCGGTGATCACTGCTTCATTCACGTCTGCTTCGCCCCATAGTATTTTACAATCAGCAGGTACCTGTTCGCCCGTGCGGATCAGGATCAGGTCACCGGAATGCAGCTGATCACTTTCTATAGGGAAAATATGTTCCTGGTGCTGATCATCATACGTGAGCATGTTGGCCATCACCTTTTGATTCACCGCCAGTTTTTTCAATGCGCGCTGCGTGGATTCAAGCGAAGCGTCCTCCAGGTAATTGCCAAGGAATACCAGTGTGACGATCGTGGCCGTTGTTTCATAGAACATATAATCCTGTGCCTGGCCAGTCAGTGTTCCATATAAACTGTAGATAAATGATGCCGCCGCGCCGATCGCCACCAGCACATTCATATTCGGGAACCCATTCCGCAAACTTTTCCAGGCGCTCTTACCGAAGAACAGCATACCGGCAATGAATACCGGAGCGGAAAGAGCCAGCTGCACCCATGGGTTCATCAGCCAATGCAAATGCAATCCCGGTATCATATGCAACCACAAAACGGCGGTGAATGGAAGACAGAACCAGAACCGCTGCAAATGCGTGCTCAAAAAGCCATGTCCTTCTTCTCCATGATCGTGATCATGCCCGTGTCCCGCGTGATCATGACCGTTCCCGTTACCGGCAACTTTATATCCGAGATCTTTAATGCCCTTGCTCAGTTCAGGCACTTTTAACTTATCATTCAGGTTAAAACTTACATCGCCGGTGGCAAAATTCACGCGCACTTCCTTCATACCTTCTTTTTCGAGGTATTTGCGGATCGTCAGCGCGCAACTGGAACAATCCATTCCATCTACTTTCCATTGAATTTTTTCCATTTTAAAAGGCTCTTTATGATGACCGGAGCGCTAAGTAAAAAGTCAAAAGTAAAAATTAAAAAAAGCCTCCAGAGGGAAGGAGCTGCTTTGGGAGTTTTTTACTTTTTAATTTTGACTTACTCCAGTAGTGAAATAACAATTATCAACTCGTTCTTGTTGCAAATTTACCAAGCATAAGAACGACAACCGGTAATTTATTGGCAACAAGGTTACATTTGTATTATGGAACTGATTTATTCATTGGAAACCATTGCAGAAATTGCAACAGAGTTTTGGAAATTAAATAATGACGCTGCTGTCTTTGCATTTCACGGTGAAATGGGTGCGGGTAAAACGACCCTTGTTCATGCGCTGTGCGAAGCAAAAGGCGTGACCGATGTTGTTGGCAGTCCCACTTTTTCCATCATCAATGAATATATTTATAAAAATGGTCCGGATCGCGGCAAGATCTTTCATATAGATCTTTACCGTCTGAACAGTGAAGACGAGGCCATCAGGGCCGGGGTGGAGGACTGTCTCTACAGCGATCATATCAGCCTCGTGGAATGGCCGGAACGTGCACCCGGCCTTTTCCCGGATAATACAGTGCATGTTTATATTAATGTCATTGATTCAACAAGGAGAAAGTTGAGGATCGATGGCCGATGATAGATGTTCGATGGTCGATGATCGATGGTCGATGATCGATGATCGGGCGTTCGGGCCGGACTTTTGTATGGTTTAGAGCCAAAACAGGTGATGCCCGATCAGATTTTTCAACAATCGGGACTGAAATTCGAACATCGACCATCCACCATCGACCATCGACCACCCCGTAGAAATTTTCTCCCTGACGGCCTCCTGCCCGTCTCAGAATAGACAGGAATTAAGTATTTTTGAAGCCGGCCTTTAAATGGCTTTAACCAACCCTTCATGAGCCAGCAAAAACCCCGGATAAGCACCTCCTTCAGCTATGAAACGTTAGAGGAAACGCTTGATATCAAGCCAAAAGCGGAAGGAATGATGATCGGCATTCCCAAAGAGATCGCTTTCCAGGAAAACAGGATCGCCCTGACGCCCGACGCTGTCAGCGTGCTTGCCAGCAACGGCCACCAGGTAGTGATAGAACACAATGCGGGCGATGCCTCGCATTACCGTGATAAGGACTATAGCGAGGCCGGCGCCCGGATCGTTTATGACCGCGCCGAAGTGTTCAAAGCACCGATCCTTGTAAAAAGCGCACCGGTCATTGAAGAGGACCTTCCACTGATCCAGCAGGGCCAGGTGATCATTTCACCGATACATCTTTCCGTTCTCAAAGCAGAGATCCTAGAAACGATGATGGAAAAGAAAGTGACCGCCATTTCGTTTGAGAATCTTAAGGATGACAGCGATTCTTACCCCATCGTCCGAAGCATGAGCGAGATCGCGGGCAGCGCAGTAATGCTGATAGCGGCACAATATCTCAGTTCCGCCAATCACGGAAAAGGCGTTTTGCTCGGTGGTATTTCGGGCATCGCCCCCACAAAAGTCATTATCATCGGCGCAGGTATCGTTGGTGAATATGCCGCACGCGCAGCCCTGGCACTGGGTGCTTCGGTGAAAGTGTTTGATAACAGCGTTTACCGTTTGAAAAGACTGCAGAATAATATCGGTCACCGTCTCTGGACTTCCGTGATCGAACCACGTATGCTCGCAAAACAATTAAAGACCTGCGAAGTGGCTGTGGGCGCGCTCGGTTCTGAAACCGGCCGTACGCCAATGGTGGTGACCGAAGAAATGGTCAGCAACATGCGTCCCGGCTCCGTAGTGATCGATGTGAGTATCGATCGCGGTGGTTGTTTCGAAACTTCCGAGATCACCAGTCATGAACATCCGATCTTCATGAAATACGGCGTGATCCATTACTGTGTTCCCAATATCCCCTCCGGTTTCGCACGCACCGCTTCCCATGCCATCAGCAATGTACTAATGCCGTTACTGCTTGAAGCCGGCGAAGAAGGCGGCTTCGAAAATCTTGTATGGCATCGTGTTCATCTGAGAAGCGGGATCTACATTTTCAAAGGTGCACTTACTAATTTCTATCTTAGCGAACGGTTTGATCTGAAGTATACGGATTTGAATTTGCTGATAGCGAGTCAGAGGTGAGAGAGACGACGGCCGACCGCCGTTCATTTGCTATGACTTTGCAATCGTTAGTTGTTTGTGTTTTTATTTCGATGAGTTTATATACGGCTAGAAAAATATTTTCAATATATCCTTCGATGGAATTTTAATGTACTTCTATATCGAACCGTCTGCGGTCCGCGGTCTGCGGTCGGCGGTCGTTCTCCTTCCCCCATTTTTCCGTACCTTCGCCGCAATGAAAAAATGGATCGCCACATACATTTTCTTCGTTGGTTTCATTCTTTTCTCCCTGAGTGGCACGGCCTCCTGCATACCGAAAAAAATAAGTGTTAAGAAAAAGATAACATCGTTCAGCCGTACGGCCCGGTTGTCTTATTTCAAAACCAGCAAAGCGCATCCGTTCAGTACCAGTACTGACCAGGTTGGGTCTTCCGTTAATGATTTCCACCACACGGGCTGGTCCCAGCCTTTTTCTTTATTGCCTGGTGAATACATACTGGCCTCTTCTTTTTCACACGCCGCCAACGCCATCACAGTACGAACGGCAATAGTTCCGGACGGATACCTTCTTCATCTGTTTCCGTCCCATTATTTCTGGTAGTGCATTATGCACTGTAATATTGATCTTCCTGGATAAAAGGAAGGTGTTCATGTCTTGTTAATCCGTTACCCGGCAACACCGATGGGATTAATGTTTTTCGTCAAAGCGTAAATCACTACGATGATTCATTTACCACATTTGATCACAGATCTTGGACTTATACTGGGCGCCGCCGCCGTTGTCACCATTATCTTTAAATGGCTGAAGCAACCGCTTGTACTGGGATACCTGATCGCAGGTTTCCTGGTCGGGCCACATTTTAAATTATTTCCGACCGTTGTGGAGGCAGATGGTATTCAGGTATGGGCCGAGATCGGTGTGATCTTCTTATTATTCAGTCTTGGTCTTGAGTTTAGTTTTAAAAAATTATTGAAAGTAGGAACGCCGGCATCCGTTACCGCCATTGTGGAGGTGCTGTTCATGCTGATGATCGGTTATGTGGCCGGCTCGCTGATGGGCTGGTCGCGGATGGACAGTATATTTCTCGGAGGCGTATTGAGTATTTCATCCACCACCATTATCATACGGGCATTTGAAGAATTGGGTGTGAAGGGCCATAAGTTTGCAAGCCTTGTGTTCGGCATTCTTATCGTGGAAGATCTTGTAGCGATCGTGTTGCTGGTATTACTTTCAACCCTGGCGGTCAGTGCACAATTTGCCGGAGGCGATATGTTGATCTCAATTGCCAAACTGGTATTTTTTCTTGTTTTATGGTTTGTATCCGGGATCTTTTTCCTCCCGACTTTTCTGCGCAGGACAAAAAAGTTTATGAATGATGAGATGTTGCTGATCACATCACTGGCGCTTTGTATCCTGATGGTGTGGTTTGCAACGCAGGTTGGATTTTCTGCGGCACTCGGTGCATTCATCATGGGATCGATTCTTGCGGAAACGGTATATGCAGAAAAGATCGAACACCTGGTGAAATCAGTCAAAGACCTGTTTGGTTCGGTGTTCTTCATCTCTGTAGGTATGTTGTTCGATCCGCAGATGCTGGCGAAGTATGCGTTACCCGTGGTGCTGATCACTGTTGTTACTATCATAGGAAAAGCGCTGAGCACTACAGCCGGCGCATTGATCTCGGGTCAGCCGCTCAAATCATCGGTACAGGCTGGTATGAGTCTTTCACAGATCGGTGAGTTCTCATTTATCATTGCCACCCTTGGCCTCACGTTAAAAGTGACCAGCGATTTTCTTTACCCGATTGCAGTAGCGGTATCGGCGATCACCACGTTCACCACGCCTTATATGATCAAGGTATCTGAGCCACTACATGAGTGGTTGCAAAAAAGACTACCGGATTCATGGACGACTGCGATACATCGCTACAGCAGCCGCTCGCAGTCGATCTCGAATAGCACCGACTGGCAGGTTTTTGTGAGATCCGGAATGGTCAACACATTGCTTGTTTCGATTATCACCACCGCGATCGTGATGTTATCATCGCATTACCTGTTGCCATTTACCCGGACAAGATTGGGAGACAATACATGGACGACAGTGATCGGCGCGATCGTTACACTGGCGTTCATGGCGCCTTTCCTCTGGTCGCTTGCGGTGAAACAACACAGGAAAGACCTTGCAGAGAAATTCATCTCACAGAATAAGTACAGGACCGGGATGCTGTTATTGCAGTTATTCAGGACTGCGATCGCTATCTTCCTGATCGGGTTCCTGCTCGACCGGTTCTTCTCGCCACAGGTAGCGTTTGGGGTGACGATAATAATGTTGATACTGCTGATCGTTTTCAGCAAACGCATCCAGTCGTTATATGCAAGGATCAGAACAAGATTCCTGGCCAATTATAATGAACGCGAGGAGAAAAAGGCCAGGAACGATCTGCTCGCACCATGGGATGCGCACATGGCGGAGTTCGTACTGACAGCTGAGATGCCCGGCGTAGGCAAGACGCTTCGCGAACTTGCGTGGAGGGAGAAATACGGGATCAATATCGCGATCATTGAAAGAGGCAATACGGTGATCACTACGCCAAAACGCGGACAGCAGGTTTTTCCGGGAGACGTTTTATTTATGATCGGCACGGATGATCAGCTGGATCAATTCCGCGCAGACATGGAAGCTGCAAGATCACTGGTGGTGGAAAAGAAACCGGTGGAAGTGGTGCTGGAGCATTTTATTGTTACGGAAAATTCTGTTTTTGCCAATAAGAATATCCGCGAAGGGGAGATCAGGGAAAAGATCCATGGAATTGTGGTGGGGATAGAAAATGAAAACGGGCGGATCGTGAATCCTGATTCTTCGTATGTGATCAGACCGGGTGATAATGTGTGGGTGGTGGGAGATAAGCTGCGGTTGTTGTCGTTGCAGAAGTCGAAGCAATTGGTGTGATGAGATACTTCTGTTCCGACTTGCGTAGGGGCCTCCTCTAAATCTCTCCGCCGCGGCGGACTACCGTGTACCCACAACTTCGGCTGGCGTAAGGTTCCCGCTGATTCCGCAGATTTATCCTCACTATTAATGAAAAATATTTTTACTGCGGGTCCGATCTCTATTGGATACGCAGATTTCGCAGATTAGTTGCTGATAACAGACTGTCATCTGCGTAATCCGCGCATACTGACA
>QFQQ01000168.1 GCA_003243445.1 Citrobacter freundii | reverse complement strand
AGTCTGTTTAATACGCTGCCTGCTTAATCCTTCATTTTAGTAGCTTCGCATAGAAATGCTGGCTGACGAAATTTAGTTATCGAGATCTTTGACTTCATAATCAGTAACCACGACAAAGGTGATCATAGAATGAAAAACCTTTTCCGAAAAAAATGGTTTTACAGACCACTCTGCACAATTACGATGTTATGTCACCTTGGTGTTGTATCCTACGTGCCGTATGCCTTTTCCGCTACGACCCAGGAAAACGTCACATCAGCTACCAATTTCTACAAAACACTTCCGCAGGTATCAGCTACGTCAAATGGTACGGTTCAGTATGGAAAAGGCCAGGCCGTTGACCTGAACTCGGCTTACCCAAATCAGGGTTCATCAACTTCACTGGATAGCCTGACAGGTACATTCGGGGATGACAGCAACACGTTAAAACTTGGCAACACGACCAACGCCAATCTGAAAACAGAAGATTCTCTTCGCGGTGAAGCTTATCGAACGCTGGTGGGCTCGACGAAAACTACGGCAAACCTTAAGCCCGACGATTCCATCTTTGATGGCCACAAAGACTTCCTGGAAAATCAGGATAAATACATGCAGGATCTTGGTGACTGCTCAATGACGCGCACCATGACCAACAAAGATACCGTTAATCACATTCCTGACTACCGGGAATGTACCCGTACCACGAGTGTTAGCGGCACATTTACTCTCTACCATCCTTACGTAGCCGGTATGCTTTCGCATTATAGCGGGGCTGCAAACATCGGTTCCTGCGGGACTAACTGTATCGAGCTCTGGCTCGGCACTGTTGGGGATAACTACTGGGACGGCAATTGTAAGATTTTCGAACAGGCAATGGCTGTCACCGTTTACAATCCGCAGGCAGTCACCAGCGCCAGGATAGTCAGGGCAAAATGGGATGACTATATGCAAATTTACGTCGGCGGAACAGACCGAGCTAGCCTTGTATGGGGTGGGCCATACGGTACTGGTACGTTCCCCCCCGAAACAGCTGGAAAGTGTGAACTTAGCACCAGTTGGGATCAGTCAATTAATGTAGATGTCACTGCGCAAATTCGAAACACTCCCATGAATGGAGTTCTTAATTTCAAAAACCGAGTGTCGGTAACCGGCAGTGGCGAAGGTTATGCTCTTATCTATATTAACTTCGACCCGAGCAAGATCATTTCGGATAACGAATGGACTGTCGATAAACCGGAACAATTCGATACGTTGCTGAAAGCCATAAACGCCGGTTATTGCCAGAACTATACGGTCACCTGCCGCGAAACTGTCACGCCTGATGCTAATGGATGCGCAACAATTAATGGTGCTCGTATATGCGAAAGTCAGCTTGCTAAGCCACCTATCAGTGGCCTATCCCCGTTCTGCAAATCGGCTACCGTGGTTTCTAACTGTGGGACTGACGCTGGTGTTAACAACACCTGTAAGCAGTATGATGCTGATACCGCATGTAAGTTCATCAAATCCACCTGCATTACTGGTGCTGAGGGGGACAAAAACGGATGCTGGCAGGCTACAGAAGTTTGGGATTGCGGAACAGATGTCGTCGTACCCAATACCTCTGCCACTGATACTTATGTGTGCCCTGGTGCAGTTCAGTGCCTGAATGGTTCTTGCCTTCAGCCATCAACAGAACCCAGCGGTGATTTCAATAAAGCAGTTGCAACCCTTCAGGCCGCAACTTACGCATTGAATGAAATGAAGTGCGGCGATGATACTGATGAAACGAACCGCTCATGTACTCTTTTCAAGGGTGAGTCAGCTCAATGTAAATCGGCTATGGGCGGTTGGGTGGATTGTTGCGATCAACCTGTAGATGTCAACTGGATTCAGTATTTGCAGTTATCTTATTACACCCTGAAAATTGCAGATGCTGTCGCGGTTAAAGCCGGTATGTTCGAACAAGGGAAAGGCATTTTTGATATGGGTTCCGAGCTCATGACTAATGCCATCGATACAATTACCCGTCCTGCAATTTCGGCATTCAACAGTCTGGTAGGTACGGCAGGCACTGAAGCCGCTCAGCAAGCTACAGAAGCTGGGTTGTCTGGATTAATGAATCAGGCTATCGGAGCGCTGACTAAACAGGTTGCTCAGTGGACGCTTGACACCTTCGGCCCTGCGGCAACAAATATGCTTTTTGAAAGTGCGGCTTTTGAAGGAGGGGCCGCTGTAACGTCATCAGGCTTGGCAACATCTGTGCAATTGTCGTCCACAATAGTCTCCGCTATATCCGTTGTTGGGTACGCTTATATGGCCTATCAGATTGCCAACATTCTGGTTAACATCATCTGGGCTTGTACTTCTGATGAATTTAAGCTGGCCGTCAAGAAAGAAACTAAACTAGCCGTGCATATATCCAGTTGGTGTGAAACAAAGTTCCTGGGTGTCTGTATCGAGAAACGATCAAGTTATTGCACATTTGATTCGCAGATCGGTCGCATTATTCAGGAGCAAGGAAGACCAATGCTAGGTATCGGCTGGGGTGATAAAAAGAACCCAGATTGTAGAGCTCTGACATTAGAAGAATTTGGTCGGATCGATTTTAATAAAATCGACTTATCAGAATGGATTGGCTCACTTTACGAGGCAAAACTTCTCCCAAAAGCTTCCGAGATAAATCTGGATAAGATAACCGGTAAAGGAAGCGTGTTGAATATCGATGGCTCACGCCAGAACACTCTGGAGCGTTTCCAGAGCGGTGTTAACAGCATTGATGTAGACGCTGCAAAATCAAGTACAGAGGCCGTACTGAAGACTCAATAGCCTTGGCAAATAAAAAGCCCCGATTTTATGTCGGGGCTTTTTTTTATTTCCTGAACAGGTACTGCTTGCCGTCGCTGAACACCATCGGCTCATGCTCAGGGGAACCAGGCAAGAATAGAGCTCGTTGAGCGCCCAGTTCTTTACTCATTGCTTTAACCAGTTTCACATTTGAAACTCGGGTTGCATAGAGATTGAAACATTCATTACCGAGTATGAATGTCGCGTGACCGCTGACGTTGATAGGTGGTTTAGGCAACGTTGGGGCAATATCGGCATACGATAACCAATCGCCGTTTGTTGCTTTCCGGCGAACAAGAATTTCAACAGCACCACCTTTACCCTCGCACACTCCCCCTACTTTGTATCCGTCCATTCGGGTCAGCGTATTCCAGAGTATAGTGTTGACCTCGCGCTCATTATCTTCCTGAGATTTACCGTTCCACGACGCGACACGTACAATGCCATCACTAATAGCAGCTGCTCGCCGGGCCGTTAAGACAGACAGAACCGGAATGAATGATGTGTGTGTAGCGAAGCCAGCTGCAACATCTGCCAACCCATTACCGCCACTGTTAGCCACTCCATTTTCACCAGCTTTAACCGGTGATTTAAGAGGAACAATCTGGCCATTGGATAAAAACCCGTTATAGATAAGATATTGATCGCCAGCATCGGTAATTTGACGTAAATCCATCGCTCGGGCAAATTTCAACGCATCAGATGGATTGGAGTCCACCGGCATAGCCGGGGGTTGAGAAGCCGCACAACCAACCAACATCAACGACACCAAAGCAAGACCAGAGATTTTCTTCATTTTATTTTCCTTGGGACACCAGTAGGTTTGTTATTCAATACTAACCCGAC
>QFQQ01000075.1 GCA_003243445.1 Citrobacter freundii | reverse complement strand
CGAAATCGGTAGACGCAGTTGATTCAAAATCAACCGTAGAAATACGTGCCGGTTCGAGTCCGGCCTTCGGCACCAAAAGCATGTAAATGGACCTCAACTGAGGTCTTTTTTTA
Source organism: Citrobacter freundii (assembly GCA_003243445.1). Lineage (GTDB taxonomy): Bacteria > Bacteroidota > Bacteroidia > Chitinophagales > Chitinophagaceae > Terrimonas_A. The sequence continues at coordinate 29,192 of QFQQ01000075.1, read as the reverse complement.
TGTCTGAAATCAGCGCCACACAAGGCTTTCCACGATTTTCTCCTCAACTGAAGTCAACCTAACTCAACCCACATCAACAAGCTTGTGAGTATACTAATGAGTATATTTGCCGATTCGATATTGCTTGTATACTCACGAAATACCAATGGAAGGAGGACCATTATGGCCCTAACGGATACTAAAGTTCGTTCTGCGAAACCTGAGGAGAAAGAGTATTCACTTGTTGACGGTGACGGCATGTTTTTACTTGTAAAACCTAACGGTTCCAAGTATTGGCGATTTCGTTTCCGTTTTGGCGGTAAACAGCATTTGATGGCGTTCGGTGTCTATCCTGAAATTTCACTGGCGGATGCCAGGAAGAAAAGGGAAGAAGCCAGAAAGCTGGTAGCTGCTGGTATCGATCCTCGTGAGCATAAACGAGCTGCGAAAGAAGAGCAGGCGAAAGAGGTTATTACTTTCGAGAAGGTTGCCAGAGAGTGGCTCGTGACCAACCAAAAATGGTCGGAAGATCATGCTAATCGCGTAAAAAAGAGCCTGGAGGACAATATCTTCCCGGCAATTGGTGCTCGCAATATTGCTGAACTGGGTACCCGCGATCTGTTAATTCCCATTAAAGCCGTCGAGACATCAGGCCGTCTTGAAGTGGCCTCCCGTCTTCAACAGCGCACCACGTCCATCATGCGTTATGCGGTGCAAAGCGGGTTGATTGATTACAACCCGGCGCAGGAGATGGCTGGGGCCGTCGCATCTGGCAATCGACAACATCGCCCGGCGCTGGAATTAAAGCGCATCCCTGAGTTACTTGAGAAAATAGACGGCTATACCGGCAGGCCGCTAACCCGCTGGGCGACAGAACTCACTCTGCTTATCTTTATTCGATCCAGTGAGCTGCGTTTTGCTCGCTGGTCAGAGATCGATTTTGAAACGTCAATGTGGACCATCCCGCCTGAGCGAGAGCCTATTCCCGGCGTGAAACATTCTCAGCGAGGATCAAAGATGCGTACACCTCATCTGGTGCCGCTTTCAAAGCAGGCGCTGGCAATCCTGAAGCAGATAAAACAGTTTTGCGGGGAACACGAGTTGATTTTCATTGGCGATCACGACCCGCGCAAGCCCATGAGTGAAAACACGGTCAACAGTGCTCTGCGGGTTATGGGTTATGACACTAAAGTTGAAATTTGCGGCCACGGCTTCCGTACAATGGCTTGTAGTTCGTTGATTGAGTCAGGGCTATGGTCGAAGGATGCGGTGGAGCGCCAGATGAGCCATATGGAGCGCAATTCGGTGCGGGCGGCGTATATCCATAAAGCGGAACATCTGGATGAGCGCAAACTGATGTTGCAGTGGTGGGCGGATTTTCTGGATGCGAACCGGGAAAGAGCGATTACGCCGTTTGATTATGCGAAGGTAAATCGGGGTTAAGGGTAATTAATTGGGGCATCTAAAATGGCCTTTTATTCATAAAAGGCCATTACGTTTACTTATTACCAATAGGTTACTGATAATAGCCAGCAAAATTGCTACTGAATAATGATTCTGCATTTTCAGCTACAGCTATAGCATTGCGTACATCTTGCCGTTTCAAATCTAACACCCGTAATTTACCTTTTACTTCGGCGACGGATTCGATTCGCCTATAAGCATCAGGATGGTGTTCGGCATATAGCGCCAGTCCTTTCAGTTTAGGCAAGGCATCAGCCAGATGCAGGCCATGTGGATCTACCAGGTCCACAATCATTTCGCCATCCTGTTCGGCAAAAAACAGGAAATCGGGACGAACAATTTTGTACTGTTCGGCTTCAACATAAGCGATTCCTAGTGACGACTGCCCTGTGTATTGTGGATTTCGATACCAGAAAGCAAATCCTTCACGTTTGGTTTCGATCTCAAAAACCGTGGTTTCCCAATGGTTCAACTGAGCCGGATAGTTCCCGTTTTCGTCACACAACAAATGGTGTTTCCAGACAGGAAGGTCAGTTTCCTTCTCGCCTTCACGCGCCCTAGTCATTTCAAACTTGTTCTCCGGCCTGACCAGATCCACATCCTGCGGTTCGGTACTCATTTCGATGATTTGACGATAAGCCTCTTTACGCTCATCTTTCAAGGACTTGATCTGCTGCGTGTACTCAGCCAGCCATGCCTTCGCCAGTTTATCAGCCTCGGCATCGAAGTAATCCTGCACCTCCATCACTAGCCCCAAACCAGCAACGGTCACACGAGCTTCCATGATTGCTTCCAAATACTCCTCAGCATCCTCTTCTCGATCCGCGACCTTATCGGCCAGATATTCGACATAGGTACGTGAAACATCCGGGCTGAAGATTCGGGCTGCACGCCGGTAGGCGTCATCAATCACCGCTACGTCCGCCTCCTCCCAGAATTCGTTGAAGGTCATCGCTTTGTTCTTCAGGCTGGCAACCACCGCTTTACCATCCACTACGAGCACTGCATTGCGCTTGTTTTTGATTTTTTCAGCATTTTCTGTCTGGAATTTGTCCAGGACAGCGTGCAAAGCAGCATGGGCTTTCCTGACTGCCCCATCAAGAATGCCGTCATCAACCAGTTCCTGTGCCAGCGCGGTCAGACGTCTGGCTGGTCTGGCTCCTTTCTGTGGTCGGGTTTGTGAAGGTAGCGCTTCAAATACTTCCCATACGGCAGCTGAAGCCGCCGGGTTAGGTTTCATCTCCACAGGGTTTACCAGGATACGTCCGCTCGGAGGAGATGTATCATCGCCCTTAAACAAGGTATTGACGACATCCCTCACGGTATTAGTATTAAACTTGGGCAGCAGGCATTCTACTGAGTTTAAGCGCTCATTACCCGGAATACGTCTTGCCAGTGGAGTTCGTACCATACGCCCCAGCAATTGTGTAATATGCGTCCTGTCGCTGGCTGCACGGAAGGAAACCATTACTTCTGCACGCGGGCAGTCCCAGCCAGTGCTGATGGCATCTTTAGCAATCAGTACACGCACCCAAGTTGATTCCTGCACTCGCTGTGGTTCAATATAAGGTACCTGATATTGGCCGAAACGCTGTGTGGTATGTTCACCGAAAACATGAGCAACACTGTCAACGGGCAATTCAGGGTAACGAGAGAATAGCGTATCCAGCCAACGCCCCACTTCGTTCGGGTCAGGCGTATTGGGTACTTGGAATACCATCAGCGGTACTACTTCGCGCACAGTTTCCTGCTGTTTTGCATAATCTGCCCAGGCATCGGTCACTTCCCTGAGTCTGTCGGCAGCACGGCGTACCCACACGGTATCGAAGTCACCGGCTTCATCCGGCACACCAAGAATGATATCGTCCTTAATAAGTCCCGATTCCTGCACTTTAGCCGAGTCAACCACCACATTCGGCAGTTTTACATGATTGCCAGTATTCGCAATGGCTTGGTCGAAACGTTCAACTGTGGCGGAAATCCCCCACACTACTGGAATACCCTTCACTCCAGCCGAACCATTGATGAGCCGTTGTACAATGGTGCTTTTAGCCGCTTCGCTGGAAGTTGTCGACGAACCCATCCCCCTGTGCGCTTCGTCCAGAACCAAATAAAGTGTCAGGTCCGGGTCTTCGATGGTGTTCTGGATGGTATCCCACAGCGTATAAGCCTGTGCATCAGGGGCTGCTTCGAAAAGCCCGCCTTTATCATCGAACCCGCGCACCAGCAGGCTTTTTTTGCCAAACTTCTGCGTGTTAAGGAAATAGATTTTTCCAGCCTGAAATTTGCGCCGACTGAAAGGATGTTCAACCACCACCATATCGTTGTAGTTGATACGGTCACTGGCTTCCATCAAGCGAAAGCGGGTTTGCTCGTTCAGTGCAGGATCGTCACTGAACCAGATCACTACCGCGCCAGGATCGGCATCGAAATTAAACTCGTCGTCGCCATGAAACAATGCTTCAAACGCAGCGGCAGCCATGACGGTCTTACCCGCACCGGTTACAGCCGTTAAAGAGAAGGCGCTCTTGTCATTTTCGTTATGCCAGTAACGGCGAGATTTTCTGAGATTCACCAGCGAATCACGTACAGCATCGCGCTGGTAGTCCTTGAGAGTGAACTTCATTCTGTTAATTCCCCACTGGTGAAGCTGAAATTGGTCAGGTACGATTCATACAAACGTACCGGCTCAACACCTTTTGGCAGACGCCTGGTGACAGCCTGGAAGTGGCGGTCATCGTCAGTGACGATAAAGGCCACCCGTACGCCACTAGCATGGCTAATGGCGTCAATGAAAGGTGTGGCCTGATCTACAGCCGACAGCAGGCCATAAGTATCAGCCACTGCCCATCCTTCAGCTGGCAGTTTCTCTATACGTTTGCCGCGTGCACCTGCGCGTAGCCACAGTAACGGTGCAATGCGCGCATATGCTAGGTTGTAGCTAACCGATTTTTCAGCTTCGTAGGTCAAGGTGAAGAACTCGGCATTCTCCTCAAAGCCTTCAGACATCGGGAATTCGTCGATAAACTTATAGTCGCCTTTAATCGACTCTCCCTCAGGTGTCTTTCCTGTGATGGCGGCCTGTACACGTGGCTTAGTTATGTAGTCACAGATACCCCACTTTTCCCATTCGGGGTCCCCAGGGCGTAAGCCCTGTTCGCGCAACAGTTTCTGTTCGCTAGCGGCAACTTCATTGTTAGTGACGGATATGCACTGGCGACGACCGCCGTCCTGTTTGTTCAGGCGCATGACCGCGTGGGCAGTTGTGCCAGAGCCGCTGAAGAAATCGAGGATGATTGCTTCGGGTTTGTTAGCAATAAAAAAGCGAAGAGCATCTTCGACGGCATAAAGCGATTTTGGGAATGGAAATTTTCGCCCAGGGATAATAGATTTTATAATCCCTGTGCCTCCGTGTTCAGCACTATGGGAAGTAAAATCCCATTGCGTGGTAACATGCTTGAACGTTGCATTTACATATTTTGCAATAATGGAACCATCAGAACGTTTACGTTCAACGATTGCAATTCCATCCGCTATTTCATTACGTGCCTTATTAGGAAGATGCTGGATGATGTAAGGCTGAGGTTCATCTTTTTTACCATTGGCGCGAATATAACCTTCTCTCCACCACTTATCGAATGCAGAGTCAGTATATTCCCAATTCATTTCAGTTCCATCTGAACGAACAGGGAAAACCGCAATAGCACCTAAGGGGGGGATGATGCTTTCACGAGGAACTTCAACATTCAGTGGGTCGCCACGCCCAATAATGGCTCCTGATGCCTCGTCTACAAAAATGGGATAGAACTGATTTGGACCACAAGCCCCTTTACCTTTTCTGCCTCTTATAGATGCAAGGTTTCGTCTCCTCATTGTTTCCCAAGCAACTTCTGCGCCAACAGCGGCTTCATCGGGTCTGCCACTGACAGTTGATGACCCAAATCGTACAAAAAACAAAAATTCATTCGTACGGGCAAAATCACCTGACCTGCCTGTGCCTTTCGGATTTATTACAGAAGAGACCATCTCAATCTTTGCATTCGGATATACTTGTTCCAACAATAACCCTAATCGTAAATATTCCTTTTCGTCGATTGTGACGATCAATACTGAATTAGCAGGATTTAACAACTCCTTAGCTATCAGCAGGCGGCGCTCCATAAAAGCTAACCATTTACTGTGACGATACAAGTCTTGTTCTTCGACGTAATCGTTATTGTATTTCCAGTCTTTCGCACCTGTATTATACGGCGGGTCGATATAGATGGCATCCACCTTGCCTCTATGCGTGTAGGTCAACGCTTTCAGTACATGATAGTTTTCGCCATTGATGACTGAGTGGAAAGGCTTATCACCGCCGCGCTGTACTTTTCCCGTACTGACCATACCCGGCCAGATCGTGTCACGAAATTCAGCTATAACCACAAGGTTACTCAGCGCTACAGTCTGAGTCTCGATATCAGCCGCGTCCAGCAACTCGAGATCAGCGACCTTCTTCGCCTTGTGGATGGTTTTAACCTGCCACAACCGTTGATCACCTTTCTTGGTGGATCCACGCTCTGGCAGAACGCGGACTTTATCTCCCTTGCGAATAGGCCGCAATGGCAACTCAACAACTTCAGGGCTATGTCGTTCAAAATTAAGCCCAAAGGGGAGACGTGACGATAGAATCTTGATTTCTCGATCAAGATCAGCGGCCAGTTGCGGGTCTTTGGCCTTCGCTTTAGCTATTAAATCAGTCAGCCTGGACATATATTCCTTTTTTCTTATCAATTCTGAGCATTGTAGGTTCAAACGTTCGGCTATCAGGAAAGCCCAATACGTTGATTCACAGAAGGAATCAGAACGCTGAAAATTGGCGGTAATATTAACACTATGAAATGAATTCGGCGATCCCAAAACCGAGAGTTTCGGGGGGCCTTTGGCTCTGGATACACCTACGGCTAATGGTGGTTTTCGACCTCCGCCATGTGCTCCCTTGTATGTTCAAACCTTGGGGGGACGCTGGTGATCCCAGTGATTTGATGAAATAGTTGGACTGGTTTCGGCGTCGGTTAACCAGCGCATAAATGTCAGGCCAAAGCGCCATTCTGACCACCGCTAATCTTGGATGCGCTTTCAGTGCCTGTCTTCTGTGGGGCATCATGGGCGCTACATGCAACAGCTACTATAATGCCTGTGCAGAAGGAAAGCTTCTTTCATTCACTGAAGGCGGAATGCGTGCACGGATAGCGCTTTGTCAGCCGTGAACTGATGCGAATGGCTGTGTTTAATTATATCTATTGTGATTACAATAGCTGGCACTCGTCACAGTGCCTGTAGCGGTCTAAGCCCGGAACAGTTGAAAACCAGAACCTCGCTTAGGGCTGTGTCCACTTTTGGCGGGGAAGATCAATTCGTAGATTGCCGAATAGAATATTCACCATCTTTCATTACTGTGACATCCAAAATTTGTGCTATTGGAAAAACAAAAGCCGTCAATGTCAGGGAATAATGTAAACCTCCGGATATCAAAAGTGTTCTCTAATATTTTTAAACATTTAGTTTTCATTTCTGGTGTTATTACGATCATGTTCACGATATTCTCACCGCATCTGAAACTCAGACTTCCTGTTCTATCGTTGCTGACCCGGCTATAAAGAAATTGTGCACTTTGGGCGGCAATCCTTTTTGTCACAACAGGAGGCTGCCATAATGTTGGAGTATTATCGAAATCATCTTCATTTGTCGCTATATCAGTCTTTCTATCAAACACCTGATTATAAGAGCGTTTATCAGGACGCCCTTCAAATCCATTGATTGCCGAATAATGCAATCCAAATAAAAGGCCTGTTTTATCACGCATTGAATCACATGCAAACCACAATGCAACCAGCATATTTCTTGATACATCGATCATTCTGGTGGCAGCACCATGATGCTGAAGCTTTGCCAGCAACTCAAAATCACTTAATTCCCTACCATCTTCGAAATGATAACCTTGATGCTGAGCATTTAGTAATAACTCTCGCTCATAATCTCGCATTACATGCTCCCCTAATGGATAGTCTCTATCTTTCATGAGGCGTCTGTATGCCGAGCTATGTATTGGCCATGCAATATCACCTTGTCCTCGCCACATGTAAATATTCCGTTCATTATGTATATCAAAAGTAGCCAGGGTTAGTATTTCACTAAAATCTTCTGGTACTATAACAGTTCCGAATAATTCTGAATCGGCAAGTTTCATCCAGTCTTCCATATCTGAGTTGTTTATTACAGTGTCTTATATTGGCTGATTAGATGACCAACAGCCCATACAGTGCCGAGATATCTGATTTAGGGCTTGTTGACCAGCTTTCGAGCGTATAAAACAAATCATCGGGCGATTTTATATCGCAGATACTAATATACTTTTCTACCATAGGAAGTAAGTATTCAGTCAAATCAGCATTACTGTTAAACCGTCCTAAACATTGGCCTGAGCTAATTTCTTCTTTCAGTAATCGGATGACTTCTGCACGGATCTTTGACCATTTGTTCTCACCTCCTTTACCTGATATTTTTTTATGCAGTTCCTTGTTTTTCTCTTGCAGATACGCATCATGCTTGCTTGTGAACTCTTTTAAGCTATTGATAGCCTCAAACATTGCTCTAAAAAACTGAATCTCTTTATTATCAAAGTTTTCGTCGGCAAAAATTCGTGTAGCAATGATGTAAAAATAGCATGAAACTTCAAAAAGACAGGGATACGGTATTTTATCATCGACAAGAAGTGCATCCAGACGATCTGAAATCTCTTCCCGCTTGATATCCCTTTCATAGATAAAACGGAAGAAGATATCGTACACCAGCGTTTCATCTATTATCATCAAACTTGACATAGGTTCATCAAGGAACATCTTCTGAAAGGTTGTAGGTTCTGAGGGGGGCTTGGCATGAAGCACATCAAACCATATCTCAAAAGCATTTTTTAATTCGCCTATATACACCTGCTCAAGCGGTTCAAGGGAACTGAATCTACTGTAAGCATACTTACCCAATGTTGATGGATGTTCTACATAGTACAGTGACATAAACCGATGCCAGTAATGATTCCCTGGTGTATCGCCATGCTCATCCACAAAAAGTTTTGCCTTCCTAGATCTTCCCACCCAATATCCTCCTCATCGTCACAACTAAACTTCCCAGCCTAACCAGTATTCTGTTGAAATCATCATACGTTTCTATGTGATTGATCACATTAAGACATGCTTGAAAAAAAAGAAACGGGACACTTTGCTCCTGCACTTTAAAAGTGATAAATAGAAAAAAGTCAAGACACCAAGTAAAATTTAAATAATTTTTTTGCTGATGGTGTCGTGGTGCATTCAGACAGGCTGTAGATTTCTCTTTCGTAGGGAGCAGAGAGCTCCTGTAATCAACAAAGAGGAACAAGCAATGACGAATCTGCTACAAACAGAATCCTTGGTTTACGCAAACCGGCATAACAACGAACAGACCGGGCGGCCACTCCTACCAGATGTTGAAAAACGTACCCGCTTTGCAATGGGCGATGACATCCTGCTCAGCATGAAAGACATCACCGCTCATAGCGGTCTTAGCGACAAGCATTACTATTCCCTTATTTCCAGAGGCCTTTTTCCCCGCCCGCTGAAAATAGGCCGCTCCAGTCGCTGGAGAAAGAGTGACTATGAAGCATGGTTAAACGAGCGCGCTGCTGCCAGATAATATCAAGGAAGCAACAGCGAGAACCACGAACAAAAAAACAATAAAACCATCAACAAACAGGAAATCAATTGATGTCTTTAAATAAAAAAACAGAAAAAGAAAACAGGACAACCTTCCCTTTGTACTGTTTACCTGAGCAATTAAAAGATACAGTTGAGCGTGTAAATATGTTTACAGGAATGTCAATGGAATTGACGGTAAACATTATTTTTACCATGCTTTCGATTATCTGTCAGTATCTTGTCGGTGTTATATCGCCTTACTCAGGTATATCAGGGCCATGCTCTTTATACCTTCTTACGCTTGCCGAGTCTGGTGAAGGTAAGACATTTCTGTCACGACTGCTAATGAGACCTGTATATAGTCGATTTGAGGAAATGCAACTTGAATACAGAGATCGACTTGTTCTCTATAAAAGGGAGCATCTGATCTGGAAAACCGTTTTACAGGGGCTAAATGCTAATCAGCGGCAGGCTATAAAAAAGAGATTTGGGGTCGAGGATGCTCATTCTCAGTTGGAAGAGCATTATAAACGTGAACCTAAACGTCCTGTTGAGCCAAAGTTCATCTATCAGGACGTGACATTTAAAGCTCTTATCCAGGGCTTAAGCCTGCATGCTGAAGCTGGCATCATCATGGATGAAGCGATCTCTTTTTTCAGAAGCGGGTTGAAAAATCACCCAGGACTGTTGAATAAAGGCTGGGATGGAGGGAAATATTCATTTGACAGAACAGATGGTGAGAACTACAAACTCCCATTATGTCTGATGCTTTCACTAATGATTCAGCCTGGCGTATTTATTAATTTTTTAGAAAAATATGGAGAGATGGCTAAAAACAGTGGTTTACTTGCCCGCTTCCTTGTTATGAAGGTAAAAAGCTCAATAGGGCAACGTAATAGCCGTATTGATGAAGAAGGGCTGAATGCAGTATTAGCTCCGTTTTATGACCACATTCAGGGGCTGTTAACCCTTCTTGAAGCCCGGTTTTATGATGACAGTATACCGAAAGATCAACTGAGACTGTCAGATGATGCAAAAATGTTTCTTCAGGAAAAACAGAGAGAAATTGAGCAGGCTATTTTACCAGGCGGGAAGTTTTCACATATCCGGGATTTTGCGTCAAAAGCAACAGAACAGGTATTACGACTGGGGGCAATAATGACTTTTTATTCAACCAAACCAACAGGAAACAGTTCAGCAGCTGATCTTCTTTATACTAAGATTATCGACGCACGTCAGGTAAGCAATGCACTGACAATAGTAGAATGGTATTTGCAGCAGGCAAGCGATCTGTTTTATCCACTATCAGAGCGATACCAGTTTGAATGCGATGTCCGAAACCTCTGGAACTTTATACTTAAAAGACTGAACAAAAATCAGGGTGTACCATTTCCTAAGTCTGAGCTGCTTCAGTCTGGTCCGGGCCGTCTCAGACACACAGATAAATTAACACCCGCGTTAAATCAACTAATCAATCAGAAACTGTGTTGCATTATACGATATAACGGTTCCAGCATGTTACACATTGCAGGTTATTATCCAAACGGTTCTGTATGTACAGGTAGTGTTACTCACTCCTACAGCACTGTACAAACGCAAAACCTGAAGGATGAAGATTTCTGGCATGTTGATTTATAAAATGTTGGCAGCCTGCTGCACTAACTATTATCCAGGAATATCAGTATTCTTATTCGAAACACAGGATCCTTCATTTGAAGGTGGTGTGACCATCATCGTTAGTATGATGACGGAGGTCAACAAACAACCAGATATGCACTTTTCTGTCTTAAAATAGTTGCTGGTATTGCTAATTTAGCAGAAATCTCAGCCTTTCAGTGTGTGATGGTGATGGGTGTTTGTTCAAAACTTGCTCGTCATGTTTGGAGTGTATGATGCCCGGAACACTCCATCAAGCAGATCGTTACTTTCGATTTGGTAGTGGCAAATAATGCTGTATGACTGTATTCAACTACCAGGTGGGTCTAACGCAATAAGGTAATTATACGTAATATATATTAACTAAATATCACATCACTATTCTTTATCAGCTATAGCAATCATTAGTGATAACATTCAATGAATTAAAGTGCAGACACATCATGACTAAATGCAGGAGAGATAATTGCAATAACCTTGTTTCTAGATTCAGGCCAGCACGACAGGAACGATTATGTGATAACCATTATCTGATATTTTTATCCGGAGCCAACAGGCGTAAAGGGAGAGAAAATACCCGATGCGGATATCCTCCTTGTAAGAATACGTTATCAGGAACAAGGAATGAAAAGTATTGCAGTGCAGTTTGCCGACAACGTGATTCAAGGAAGTTCGATAACTTCAACGCTGAAAGTATTCTGAGTTCATCGTACTGGACACATATAGAAAATTCAATCAAACGGAATCTTTATTTGTTGGGGTCAGTTTCGAATATGACAGAAATCGTGAATTACTATCATTTATATTTACGCAAGTCTCATTACCAACGAAGTTATACTCCTCCACTCAGTGACCGTCAGGAGAAATTAACACTTGCGCCGCTGCCTTTTCTGGATATCAGCCATTTGTATCCGAACGCAAAAGGGGGCGCAAATACTACTGAGAATATGATTATAGCACCTTCATTTATTAATCGCCGGAATAATGATGCTATCCCGTATCAGGGACAGGGTTTCGGGGGGATTCAGTCAACGGGGGAGTTGATACCGTTTAACGGTAGTCTGTATGACAGTTTAATTGAACGGTTTGGTTCAGAGGAAGTGAATGCAGCACTAAGAGAAATTACACCGGCTAAACGTTTTTATGGTAATGCTCCCAGAAAGATTGAGTTTGGTGGTATTGAGAGACAACTTCCCTTGTTCACTTTGCTTTATAAGGAATTGTGGCGTCTTGAGCATCACAGTGTTTCAGAATGTTTGATGGAAATAAAACAACTGTTCCCTCAATACCCTCTCTATCTGGAGCTACTGGCGATTGTGGGCTTCCATGCGGTGTTATCCGGTGACCCCGATCGCATCATGGCGCTATTATGCCGCATTTTTAGTCAATGCTTTAATATCAACTCGTCATTACGCGAGCCACACAAGCAGTTTATCGACCTGATGTACCGCTTATTGCGTAAGTATCTCCGTCGCTACTTCAGTGTTGAAATAGACAACAGAGAGGCTGTGGTGGCGTTCTACAATGGGTTCTACTCACAGGAGATAATCGCGGCTGGTGATGCCGAAGATGAAGTTCTGTGTTATCGCTATTTCACTGGCATAAAACGTTCTGCCACTACCTTTTTCTATGTACCACAGCAGGAGAAGGAACACGTTGATTTATGGCGTCTTATAGGGGAAGACCTGACTTTTGAGTAAAGGCTATTCCAGATATTTTTGCGGCTATATTACTTATCTGAACAGATCAAGAATATTTTCTGCAACGGTGAAATAACCACTTCCTGCGTGACTTACCCGGTTCGTTACTGATGTAGCGTTCCGGGTTTTTTAGTTTTATGCGGAAATTCTCTGTTGCATCTATCTCACGAGATTCACAGCTGTAATCTCCCTGGCTACAGATAAATCTTTCTCACGAGTTTCAGCACAAAAAAGAGGTCGCTCAGACCGCTGACCCCTGCAACCAACTGACGCAATACGATTCGTTGCCTGAACAACTGTCGGGCTGCCTGCCGGTTTGCAATCTTTCGCCGGAACAACCCGAGAAAATGGCGACACTCAACCAGCGCATGCCTTCTCAGAGGCGTTTTGATTTCATGGTGCTGTGGCAAGGATGAAAGAACGAGAATGTCGCTGATAACATCAATGTAGCTGTGCGCCCGGATATCGTAGTAGTCCTGCCGGTGGGTAATCGATGCCGGGTTTGTGATGTAGAAATAGTCCTTCCTGTCAGCGAAATAAAACTGGCCATTTGCAGCGGCGAGGTTAATCGTCCAGAGGATGTCCTTGTGGCTTTTTCCTTCCTGAAAGTGCAGATTATTCTTCCTTATATAGGACGAGCGCACCATTTGTAGCCACAGGTAATGCGGCCATTCTTTCTGTGCCACGCAATGTTGTATCCACGCATGCCCGTTGAGTGCCTGAGCATAAGGTTGCTTACGATGAACAGGTCTTAGTTGCAGGCAACTGCTGTCGGTGTACCAGCCATTGAAAAGAGCAACATCGGCCTGGGCCGCTCGTGCGCTTTTCAGTCTCTCCCGGAGAAAACCTTCTTCAATCCGGTCATCCGCATCAAGAAAAACCACCCATTCACCCCGGTGCACTGCCAGTGCGGCATTTCTTGCAGCATATACACCAAGGTTCTGCTGGCTGATAACCACCAGCCGTTCATCTTCGATGGTGCTGAGTATGGTCGACGTTTCGTCGGTAGAGCCATCATCCACAACAATCACCTCAGTGCTGAGTGTTTGCTCGCTGAGGAGCCTATTCACCAGATGGTCGATGGTGGTCTGCGCATTGAAGACCGGGATAATGGCGCTGACATCAATTTTAGGCTGCATATCGGGCTACGCTTTCCCTTCGCTGTCATCTTTCTGACGCCTGACGGGGAGGATGTGTTTTTCCCTGATTTCCTGCTCAGTATCAAATAAGCATTCGTCGCAGTATTCCTTATCAAGCCCAAACAGGAGGCTGATGACGCCCCTTCTCTTGTTACATCTTGCACATCTTTTCATTCCGACACCTGTATCCCTTTGAGCCAGCCACTTTCAATCCTGGTTAGGTAAATCTCTATAAAACAGACCATTAACAATATTTCACCGTCGTTCATGTGTTGTCTTTATAAAATTATCAATTGATTATACAGATCAATTATATTAAATCGATCGATAAAAACGATCATGGTGTTGCCGGTTACACGCACCCTGGCATGGGTTTTAGTCGGGTCATTTCCACGGCCCGGAAGGGTTATCAACAGTGAAGAGGGCAGGATGAAGGTTTCCCGCTGATTAGTGGGTGATGAGTATTTTCAGGAAGTAAAACCATTCGGGAAACAGACCCGTTTCCCGCTCAGCAATTAAAAAGGAAAAAATTGAATGAAAAAATACCGTCCACATCAGAAAACCTTGCTGGCTGTTGTGCTCAGCATGGCGGCGTTTAATGCTTCTGCCGCATGGACCGTCAATGGTACCTTCTGCCAGTCGTACAGCGATGACGGTCAGGTTCTGCTACGGGTTAAGCCGTCAACGATTGGTATCATTGAGAATAAGCCAAAGTGCGGCGGTCGTGGCACCACTGAACTTACCGGTAGTAATTTCAGGATTAATAACACTTCTTATCCATCCAGTGTGATGTGTAACAGCCAGTCCCAATACCAGTCAGTGCAGACAACCGTGGCAACTAGTGATATTCAGTCAGTTATTAATTCATTGAAAAAAAACAAAAAAGCCAACATGAGCACGTTTGGTTCTTCTTTTACCTTCAGTACCTCTGATTTTGCCAGCGTGTGCGGCTCAGTGATTAATCAGAAGGTGACTGATTTCGATCCCCAGTCGGAATACAAACAGGGCATGGCAAAGATGGGTTACAAACAGGGTGAAAACGGCCAATGGCATAAACAGTCAAAGCAGGCATTTTCACGCGAGGCTGACCCGGAAATAGCTGCCAGTTACAATCCAAAAGCGGGCGTTGCTGAAGGCTCTGGAAAAGGTGGGTTCCATGGAGAGGGAGCCAGTAAAAATCTTTATGGCCCGGGTAGCCTGGCGCAAAAGGATGCAGAAGCGGCAAACGAAGCCCGCCGCCTCGCGGCACAAAATCGTGTGTCGAAAACTACCCCAAAAATAACAGAACCAGAGAAGCAGACAGCTCAGCAGCCTGCGGATCTCCCGGTGAATGCGTTCTGTACCCTGGATAACGGGAAAAATGTGGGGGTCTATGCCGCCGCAGGGAAGGATTATCGCTACACCTACACGGATAAGAACGATAAACCCGAGCTGGAGTTAACGGAAGGGCTGTTCGGTGTGAAAGCCTTCCACTACCACGCACCGCTGGGAATGGGGTCGGCCAGTTACATCCGCTTTAACAAAGGGGTATATGACTACATTCTGCTGAATAAAGACACCGGTCATGAAGAGTTTCAGGGCATCCGGGTGTACAAAAACGGGGATCTGATTTCGGCTCATGAATGTAAAACCCGTCTGACGCTCGATACCCGCGAGCTTCCCCAGGACAGTCACGTTGACAACGAAAAAATGGGTGAACACTTCACCCTGAACTGACAGTAAAAATCATTAACCACAGGGATAACCCTTGCCAGCAGGCCACACCCTCTCAGGAGGGCGTGGCCTGTTGCTTTTATGTCCTCTGACAGCAAACCCCCCGCCAGGCTCATTACAGCAATGTCCCTGGCCTTTCTTTTATCCACTGTTTAAGCAGGAGAACGAATGGAAAATAACGATGATATTGACGTTGAGTATGACGATGAGATGCCAGCAGAAGAACACACCCCCCGCAGCATTCAGGCGATGATGGGCTGGCTCTATGACAAAGCCGTCAGTGGGATTGCCGGGATCGAGTCGGCTGAAACCCTGGCAGAACGCTATCTCACGGATGCGGAGGGGGATGTGACAAAGGCCGCTCACGCGATGATCCGCTGGGAGAGCGTTAAGGCGGGCAGTACCGGCTTTTTATCCGGAGTGGGCGGGGTGGTGGCGATGCCCGTCACGCTGCCCCTGAACATCACCAGCGTACTGTTTCTCCAGACCCGACTGGTGGCAGCCATCGCCTGCCTTGGTAAACGCAATCTGGCTGATGAACGTATCCGGGCACTTGCCGGGCTGTGTCTGTGCGGTAACGCTGCCAAAGCGCTGTTGCAGGAAGTGGCGTTACAGGCGATGGAGAACTGGACCCGGCCCTTCACACGGAGGATTGTGGAGAAAACCCTGGTGCTGATGGCTACCCGGACAGGCATACGCACCGGCGGTCAGTTTATTCGTCTGGTGCCCCTGGCCGGTGGTGTGGTCAGCGGGGTGGTGGATGTCACCACCACCCGCACAATTGGCCGCATTGCCTGCACCACGTTTCTGCCACCTTATCCGGGGCAACGGAAATCATGAGAAATCATCAGGTTCCCTCGTTGCCACAAGGGACGTTCACCCGCGCTCAGGCTGAAGCTATAGCCGCCGCATACATCAATATTTCTATAGAAGATGACCAGGGCATCCATTTTCGTCTGGTTATCCGCGATACCGACGACATGCTTATCTGGCGCGACTGGAACTTTGCCCCGGATGCCGGGGTGATGCTCAATCGCTATATCGTCAGTGATGGTATCCCTGTTCCTTCACTCTCTGACGACAACTAACCACAGTCAGCGTCCATCGTCGTTCTTTATCACAACCGCCACCCCCTGCATCAGGCCATGTTCTTCGGAGCATGGTCTTTTGCTTTTATGCCGTTAGCCACAAGGAGTTTTCATTATGCGATTAGCCAGCTGCTTTGGCCGAACCAACCAGATACGCCGTGATCGTCCACTAACCCACGACGAATTACACCAGCATGTTCCCAGCGTTTTTGGCGAAGACAAGCACGAATCCCGCTCGGAGCGCTACTGCTATATCCCGACTATCACTCTGCTGGAGAACCTTCATCGCGAAGGATTTGAGCCTTTCTTTGCCTGTCAGACTAAAGTGCGTGATCAGAGCAAGCGTGAGCATACGAAGCACATGCTCCGTCTGCGCCGTGCCGGG
The DNA here is from genome assembly GCA_003243445.1 of Citrobacter freundii. Classification (GTDB taxonomy): domain Bacteria; phylum Bacteroidota; class Bacteroidia; order Chitinophagales; family Chitinophagaceae; genus Terrimonas_A. The sequence goes on along the minus strand of QFQQ01000075.1, from coordinate 12,356 downwards.
CAGATAAACGGTCAGCAGGTGCCGGAAATCATCATTCTTAATTCGCACGATGGCGCATCCAGCTTTCAGTTATTACCAGGGATCTTCAGAAGTGTTTGTACAAACTCGCTCGTCTGCGGTCAGTCGTTTGGCGAGATCCGCGTACCGCATCGCGGTGATGTCGTTGAAAAAGTGATTGAAGGCGCTTACGAAGTCCTCGGCGTGTTTGACCGGGTGGAGGAGAAACGCGAGGCCATGCAGTCACTGCTGGTGCCGCCACCCGCTCAGCAGGCGTTTGCGAAAGCAGCGCTGGCCTACCGTTTTGGCGAAGAGCATCAGCCCATCACCGAATCCCAGGTACTGACGCCACGTCGCTGGCAGGACGAAAAAAGTGATTTGTGGACGACTTTCAATACGCTTCAGGAAAATTTGAGTAAGGGAGGCTTAAATGGTCGCTCCGCACAGGGTAAACGCAGCCGTACACGCGCGGTTAACGGTATCGACGGCGATATCAAGCTGAACCGAGCGCTGTGGGTGATGGCCGAAGAATTACAACAGGCACTGAGCTGATGCAGCACGTTCCTGCGAATGCTTATCAGACAGCAGTCTGGCCCGTCTCTCTGCAAAACCAGCCCGGCTGCCGTTCTGTATCCGACGATGACCTCTGCGCCTGGTGCAGGCATCTCTGCTACCGGCCTGGTGAACTTAGCCTTTGTCAGCAGGCTGATGCGAATGGTATCTGGCCCTCACGGTGCGATATCGATGGCTATGCACAATCCTGCCCACGGCAACTCCTGACCACATCACCTGCTGAACTTACCTGCCGGTAACACGGCACGCCTGTTACGCCAAAAATCACACGACTTACACGTTCCCGCTCAGCGGGAGTGCGCTTATGACCTCTACAAAAGGAACAACTGACATGACCGACATTATCAACCTTAACGATAACAACCTGTTACACCAGAAATCTGCCGATGAAGTCTCCGCACTGGCCGCCACGCTCGTACCGGACGAACAGCGTGTTGGCTTCTGGCCACTGCACTTCGGCAACATACCACAGTGGATAATCCTTGAACCGACAGCCTTCGCCTGGATGGACCGCTTCTGCGCCAGCTACAGTGGCGGCATCTGGCAGTTTTACACGCTGAGCAACGGCGGTGCTTTTATGGCCCCGGAAGCGAATGAGGATATCGATGAAAAATGGACGCTGTTCAATCCGATGAACGGCAACGGTGGTGAACTCAGCGCCGAAGCCGCCGGAATAGCCGTCTGTCTGATGACTTACAGCCACCACGCCATGCGCACCGAATGCGACGCCATGACGGAGCACTATTACCGTCTGCGGGACTACGCGCTCAACCACGCAGAATGCAGCGCCATCATGCATATCATCGACTGAGGACCCCACAATGGAAACACAGTTACCGCTGTTTGCCGCCAAATTACCGGCATCCGCACAGCACACCATCCGTGAGGCTCTAACCCTGCTGGAGCGTCAGTTACGTGAACCCGGTGCGTCATTTACCTCCAGCCACACCGTCCGGGACTGGTTACGCCTGCAGCTTGCCACGCAGGAGCGTGAAGAATTTATTGCGCTCTTCCTGGATAACCAGCACCGGCTGATTGCGCATGAAACCCTCTTCACCGGCACCATCAACCATACGCAGGTCCATCCACGGGAAGTAGTGAAGGCTGCACTGAAACATAACGCTGCTGCCATGCTCGTTGCACACAGCCACCCTTCAGGGCACGCAGAGCCCAGCGAGGCAGACAGACGGATCACAGAACGTCTTAAGCAGGCGCTGGATTTGGTGGACATCCGTCTTCTGGATCACCTGGTTGTTGGCGGGATGGAGATCGTCTCGCTAGCTGAACGCGGCTGGCTGTAAGGGGACCTGTGATGAAAATTATCAGCAAGCGTCAGGCCATGGCGATTTATCGTCAGCATCCGCAATCCCGGTTGTTTCGCTTCTGTACCGGCAAATACGTATGGTCCGGCAGTATCTGCCACTACGCAGGGCGGGAGGTACAGGATGTCAGCGGTGTGCTGGCGGTCTTCGCGGAGCGCCGTCATGACCGTCACGGTCCGTATGTGGTTCTACGCAGCGTCACACTTAATTAATCACTTACCATCACTGTTAAGGAGTGCTTAAATGTCCGATACTGAAAGTACCGATGTCGGGGCGATACCTCAGCACACAATCGCTTCCCCTTGGTGGGGGCTGAAGTGCGACACCACACCCTGTTTTGGTACCCGCCTGGTCCAGGAGGGCAATCAGCTACACTTCCTGTCTGACCGGAGCAATTTCACCGGAACATTTCACGAAAGCGAAGCATTGCAGCTTAATCAGGCTTTTCCCCTGATGCTCAAACAGCTTGAGTTGATGTTGGTATCCGGTGAGCTCAACCCACGCCACCAGCACTGCGTCACGTTGTATCACAATGGTCTCATCTGCGAAGCGGACACACTGGGCAGTTGTGGTTATATCTACCTCGCGATTTATCCGGGGGAACCGCCAGCAGCGTAATCACCAGACCTGCAACAGCATCCGGCACCACCTTCCTCGTTTCACCTCAGAAAGAGAACATCATGCAAACCCAATCTATACACCCTGTACGGGCGACGGCGTCACGCCCATCTCCTGTCGATATCTGGCAAACCCTGTTGACGTACCTCCTGGAGCAACATTACGGGCTCACACTTAACGACACCCCGTTTGGCAACGACATGGTGATCCAGGAGCATATTGAGGCTGGTATCTCACTGTGCGATGGCGTCAATTTTATCGTCGAAAAGTACGAACTGGTCCGTATCGATCGCCACGGTTTCAGCACAGAAACACAGTCACCGCTTATTGGCAGCATCGATATCCTTCGTGCACGAAAAGCGACCGGGCTGATGACCCGCAACGATTACAAAGTGGTCACCGACATCACCACCGGCAAATACAGCGGGGGGACACGATGAAACTCTCCCTCACAGTGGAAGCTGATACTGTCAACGTCCTGGCTCTCAACATGGGCCGGATTTCCGTGGATATCGATGGTATTGAACTGACCGATCTGATCGATGTGGTCTGTGATAATGGCTATTCGCTTCGCATTGCAGACGAGCCCGGAAAACTGCTGATTGAAGATCCGCTTCCTGCCAGCGCCCGCTACCATGGCATTCAGTGCAGCACGGCGCATATCACCTGCGATGACAACGATCTGCTGTATCGGCTCTCGCAACAACGGGAAGCTCACGAGGATGCGGAGTGGATTTGCTATACCGGATCAGGCTATCTCATCCGTCTGGATGCGTGGGCTTTTCCGGTTCTGCAACTGAAACGATGCGGACTGTCGAAAGCAGGTCGCCGGTTGATTATCACTCTGATGCGTCGCTACCCATTGAGCATCATTCACCTCGATGCCTTTGGTGAACTGCTACCAGGCTTTGAGATCTTCGACTGGTAAATCTTCTCTTCATTATCACAGGCAACCCCATGTTGACACTCACTACCGAAGCGGCGCTGGATATTCTGATCGACTGGCTGCAGGACAATATCGACTGTGAATCCACGCTAATTTTCGATAACGACGAAGACAGAACCGATTCCGCCACGCTATTACCCTGCATCCAGCAGGCAAGGAACGATGTCCGGGATCTCTGCCATCTTCAGCTCCTGCACAACGTCAATAAACCGTAGCCTCTCATCAAACAGCATAAACGCCAGCCCTGACCCGGCTGGCGTTTTGCGTTTATATAAAGGAAAGCAAATGTCCGAACAATACACCCACACTGAATCCGATGTTCTGACAGGCCATACCGAGCTTATCAGCTCCACCAGCATTGAACGTATCGTTGTCGGGCGCAATGCCGCACTGGAACAAATCAAAGCGATGATCCATCAGCTCGCTGATATCTCTGCGCTAACCGAGAGTATTGGGGGTAAAACAGCCATTGACTGGGCAATGCGTCAGGAATTTCGCCGTGGTTGCTGGTTACTTGAGAAAGAACAAACCGCCATGAACGTGATCACCTGCAATCTCGACCGTAGCATCTGGCGCGATTTGATGAAGAAATCCGGCATGATCGCCCTGATGGATGCTGCGGCTCGCGATGAATGGAGCCGAACTCTTGAGCGGGATGATATTCCGGCCATCAGTGAAGAGAATATTCTCAGCACCTTCAGACAGCTGCAGCACAGCAAAGACGACGTATTTGAGCGTGGGATCATCAACGTCTTCAAAAGCCTGAGCTGGGATTACAGGTCGAACTCGCCGTGCCGGTTTGGCAGAAAGATCATCGTCAATGGTCTCGTGAAACATGAACGCTGGGGATTTGGTTTACTACATGGAAAACGACGGGATCAGTTAGCGGATTTAGAGCGCATGCTGAATCTGCTTGATGGTAAGCCTCTTCCCGAAAACCGTCACGATCTCAGCGTCAGATTAGCCGACCATATCAGCAAGCAACACAGTACCGTATACGAAGATGAGTATCTGTCGATACGCTACTTCCAGAAGGGATCGGGACATATCACCTTCAAACGACCCGACTTGGTAGAAAATATGAATGAGATCATTGCGAAGCACTATCCGGGGATGCTGGCTGCTAAGTAAGTGTAAAAGGTCTTCTCTTTTGGGTGATGGCCTTTTAAATCTTCCACACTTATGACAAATATCTATCTGAAAACACACATGTGTGTATTTACGCGTTTTTGTGTTTTAATGTCAGCCATCAACCTCATGAGATGAGCGATGCTATGTTACAGAACAACATCAAACAGCTTCGTACCCAATTGTCGATCACTCAGCGCGAACTGGCGTTTATGGTCGGCACCAGCCAGCAGCAAATCCAGCGCATCGAAACTGGGAAGGTTGCAGCAAAGTTGGGCCTTGCTCAGGCAATATGCAATGCTCTGGATAAACCTCTAAACGTCGTGTTCCCGGAAAGCGATCGGTTGATCGACGACTTCCGTAAGAAGCGTCGTAAAACCGATGAAGATCTTGAGGTAATAGCTACAAGTGGCATTGAAATGGATAGCGGTCTCTGGACCGTAAAACTTTGGCTACAGGGGCTACAGGACTATTTATTGTTGCCCATTTCTGCTGCGGATAAGCGGCGGTTTTATTATTATTTCCAGGAAAAAACTAGCCCGAATGTAGAGCGGTTCTTTGTCTTTGACTCGGACCAGTATCGCTATGCGTTAAATATGCGTGAAGTGGTATTTCACCAGTTCTTGTCTGATGATCTGCTGCCAATCGTCGCTGAAGAGGATGATGATTGCGAAGACGATTATTTTAATGTCCATATCACCCTGGTGAACGGTGGCCCTGTGATTCCGCTGAGCGTTGAGCCTGATACACCGCAAAATGAAGAGACGGATGATATCGGCCAGTTGAATGCGTTCTTTGAGATGCTGGATTGTGAGCCTGAAACAACGGAGCGTTATATGCTAACCGACGAAGATGGTGAAGATGCTTTTATCCGTATTGGTTCTATTGCCATGGTGCGAGTCGTACTTGACGCGCTGGAGCCCGTGGAAGAAGATGAAGAGTAGTTTTTAGTTAGCTGTTTTCACAGGGAATCGCGTTGAGTATACATGTGAGTATACAATGTGGTTCCTTGTTTTTATAAATTCATTTATTTCAGTTGGTTATGGCGTAAATCGCGGTGCGGCCTACGGCACCAAAAACGATTGTGATAATCGGAAAACCTACAACAATCAGTACGTTGTACAATGAAGCTGGACGTTGACGGCAACTACAAAATAGCCGCATCTCCGGCTTTTTTTGTTTATAAAGCCTCGGGCCGGATCTTTTCACTCACTCCCTGTTTTGTCAATCTCTCTCCACGCAACTTCTGAGCATCTCGACATTGTGTTCAATATAGCTGAGCGTCACCTTAATATCGCGGTGGCCGAGTAGTTTCTGCGTGACATACAAATTTTGCTCCGGTTTCTGCATCAATTCTGTGGCAACGGTATGACGGTAGCGATGTGATGAAAAACGGCTGTGGCAGGCATCGCTGAGTTTGGCAAAGAAATAGCTCACCTGATTTTCTGTCATCGGTTTACCCTGGCGCAGCGTCCGCCGACTGAAACGATTGATGTTGAACAACTGATCGTCAGCCCGTATTCCCTTTGTTTTCGCTTCTTCAAGCAGATGCTCCAGATAGGGCCGTAACCGGGAGGCGATGGGAACGATATGTTCATCATGGCTTTTGCTGCCTTCGCTTTGAATAAACAGCGTGTCATGGACCAGATCGATATCCCTGACTCGCAGGTGAATAAGCTGATTCAGCCGGATAGCTGTGTAGTTGAAGGTTTCGACCACGGTCAGCCAAAACCATGCCGGATATAAAGGCGAACGATAGCCGCGCTGCATTTTCTCCCGTTCGATAAATTGGTTCAGTACTTTGCGGGATGCGACGATTTGCTCGCGGGTCAGGGTTTTCTTTTTCTTACGAGATTCCCGCAGCGATGTTTTCTGGAATGGGTTGATAAACTGCTCCAGTAGCCCCTGCTCAATTGCGAAGTTATACAAGGCCCGCATATGGCGCATATAGTGATTCCAGCTTACTGGTTTGATACATCGCACATTTAACAGGTAATGACGCCACTCCAGTACCATATGAGGTGTGACTTCGGCGGGCAGTATGTTGCGCCAGTGGGTAAACTGATTTACCGCCGTGCAATAGCAGCTCTGGGTATCAGGGCGCAGCAGACGGGCAAAAAAATACTCTTCCAGGAGCTGTTCAAAGGTCATTAGTGTCTTCTCCTTCACTGAGCAAGAGATGAGGGTTATTAAAGGGAACGTCATCTCCAAAAAGCGGCGTGGGATCGTCAAGCAGATATCCCTTCAGACGTGAACAACGGCGTGGACCGACAACGGCGCAGTGCCAGATGTTGAGGCCGTTTTTTTGTTTTCGGTGAAGATTCAGGTTCTGGAACTTCTTCTGTACCTCCCGCCAGTATTCTTCAGGGACATTCTGACCACAGGTGCTAAGCCAGAGTTTGAAAATACCGGGCGTCACCAGAAACACCGATCCGGCGACGGTATGGATCCGGGCGTTAGGTTCGTTGACTTCCAGATGTTGAGCCTGAACGTTACGAACCAGCCACTGCCAGAAGGCTTCGCCTGAAAGTGCGGTATCGTTCTGTTCGGGTTGAGGGGATAGTTGTTCTACTACCGCGTCCGTTGCAATCACTGCTTCTGTCTTATTCAGGACACCCGCAATCGGCGTGACGGTTCCACTAAAGGTTGTGGGCCGCTGTTGTGGATCTTCCCAAATCAGCGAAGGAGAAAAGCGCAGTAACGTAAGTTCACTGTTCCAACCGCCGCTGGCTTCAATCCGGCAATGCCAGATGGCTTTATCCTCACAGGGAATGAGCAACTGGTGTGCCTGCATCTCATCGAACAGCCGCACGTTATGTTGCGGTACGGCGTCAATCCCCTGGTGCAGCAGCCAGCCGCGCACGGCATCGGCAGCGTTCTTACTGACCAGCCACAGCGCCTCTTCCGTTAGCCAGCCGTCAGAGCCACCGTTCGGGTTGTTGAGTCGAAACTCATTTGCCAGCAGGTCGCGCAGGGCGGCGATGATTTGCTGCGGCAGCGAGGTTTGCGGACGATGGATAGCCTTGACCGGATCGCCGCCGAGATTAAACGCTACCGACGCCCGGTCGGCTTTCTGCACCAGTTCACCTGCCAGCCCGGCATACTGATATTGCCCGTTCAGGCAGTGAAGCAGGGTGGATAAGGCAACTGAATCAGCAGCGAGCCAGTCTAGGCTTTCCGGTGGGAGAAGTTGAGTAAGTAGAAGGGCTGCCGCAGCCGGATGGCGCAGATAATCACGTTGTGGCAGATAGCGAAACCGATAAGGCTGGGTTAGCGGGCCATGCCATGGAAACCAGCGTTGCCCGCTGGCATCTTCCACCTCAATATCGGTGATGAGTTTGCCCAGATCATGCAGCAGTGCGGCGTAGATAATGACCGTTGTCCAGCGTTCGGACTGAGCAGCCTGATCTTCCGGCGCTGCATCAGGCGGGAAAAGATAACTCTGCCGCAGTCGTGCGGCATAGCAGGCGGCTTCGAGGCTGTGATCGAGCAGGCCACCTGCGTGGGAGTGGTGGTGGTTTTCCGAGGCTGGGAACAACTGCGCCAGTTCTGCGAAGCGGTGGATTGGTATCAGCCAGAAGCGTTCAAACAGTGAGGCGGGAAGGGCGGTGCTCTGGCGAATAAACTGGATCAGCTGTTGGCGGGTAGTTTCAGCCAGTAGCGTTTGCGCAGATTCAGGATGCAGCCATCCCTCCGTGACGTCGGGTTCGCCAGTGGATGGTGTGGTGTTTTGCTTTTTGCGCGTCAGCCATATCCGCATAATGGCCCTTTCCCCTTTTTCGGGTAAGCCCCTTACCCCTTCACTCTCTTCCCCTTAACCTTTTGGATTTTGCCTTTTGGTGCCGTCAGATTTGGGGTGAAATTGTTTATTGGGTCGCGCAAATTTATTGGAGTGGAGAAAAACGGCAGAGCAGGGATGCTCCGCCGTTGATATGAAGGTCATGCGCTCAGCGCTAACGGCTGCTGCGCCCGTTCAAGCAGATATTCACAGGCATTACGCGCTAATCCACTGGCGCGGAAAATTGCTTTTTTGTCCTGCTGCAACACCTTCAGCCACGATGCGATGTAACTGTCATGCTGTAGCTTTGACTGGATACCAACATGAGCACACAGGAACGCTGCTCCCATTTCAGCTACGAGTTCTTCAAAACTATACGTCGGATCGCCGAAGGTATGCTTTCCGGCAGTGATGCCGTCCCGATTCAGCCGTGAAGCGTGTCCGGTAGCGTGCGTTAGTTCATGCAGCAGCGTGCCGTAATAATCTTCACGCGAAGTGAACTGCTCAGGATGCGGCATGATGATGCAGTCGCGCCCCGGTGAGTAATACGCCCGGTTCTGGCGTCGGTGAGAGATCACCACCGCGCTTTGCCGGGCAACCTGCTCAGCGGCAGCGATAGGATCATCGACCATCACGACAGGCTGTGAAAACGCCTCCGGCAGTCCTTCACATTGCTGAATATTGAACAGCTGGAACTCGCGTACTACGGCGTAGGACGTCAATTTAGGGTTGCCGTCAGCATCAAGAACCGTGTTCCCATTGCGGTCTACTACCTCGCGTTGTTGGGGCAGATAGAACACGGCCAGTGTAGATTTTTCGCCTTTGCGGATGTTACCGCCCGCATTGCGAATTTGTGTGAAGGTCAGCCAGCGATCGCTTTCATATCCCTGCCGCTCTGCGCTGTTCCAGAGCAGAGGAATATTGATGCCGTGATAAAACCGCCCGGACAGGGCATTCATCGGCACCACCGGTTCCCCTTCCCGCCATGGGCGAACCCAGGGGATCACGCCTTTCTCCAGCGCGGCGATAATTTCATCGGTGACTTTCTGGTAAAGATCGTTGCTTCTGTTCATAAGCGTAACCTCATGATAAAGAAGCCGGGTACAGCGCTCCCGGTCGGGAGTCGCCCGGCACGGGGAGTAAAGGATGCTGAGGTAATCAGCTGGTGTGAAGGGCGGTAACCAACAGGTGGTTATCTTCAAGCGTTAAGCGCAGCGGCGTCATCAGCGGTACATTGCTGCTGCCGTCGGCGGGAAAACAGTACAGACCGAAATTAATACTCTTACGGTCCGGGCCTGCACTTTTGAATGTCAGTATGGTCGCGACAATCAGGTTTTCGAGGCGGTCATCTTCCTGAGAGGGATCGGGTGGAAAACTGACTACCTTTTCCCAGGCCTCAGATGAGATAGACAATGATAAGGATGTTGCTTCAGTGATGGATGAAGTTGGCATAGTATTTCTCCAGTGATGAAAGCAGAGAAACACCGCCCGACAGGGAGAGATTCCCTGCATGGTGGGGTAGAGGATGTATCAGGCGCTAAGCGCTGTCCGCGAGGATGATACGGAGCGGACGAAAAGGCGAGCCTCACCGGGAAGGTGGCAACCTGAAGGCTCTGGTTGCGGGTCAAACTTCGTACAGATTAATATGGTACCAATAATAATCAAGAGTCTGGTTTCTCTGGGCGATAGTTTGGCGCTTATTATTCTGAAGCACAGACTGGTGTACAGGATTTATCCGCTATAGGGGGTAAATGTAATTTATCCTCTGGAGAGGATAAAGCATATTGGGAAATCGATGATACCTGCGAGGCTTACGGCTCAGGCTTTGAAGATCTGCTTACGATGCCAGCCGACGTATTGTTCAGTGGGCCACAGCGATATGTCATGAGGAAGATGCAACTGTTGGCCGTTCCGTTGCCAGAACAGGTTATCTACCACCGGGCTACGGCTGACGCCGCCGGAGATGCGGATAGTCAGATTCTCATCCAGCCCGAATGCGCCCATATCAAAAGCATCATGGTGCAGCGAACAGAGTGCCAGACCGTTGTTTACCACACACGGCCCACCGTAGGTTTTCCAGTGGATATGGGCTGCTTCAATACCAACCAGCGCACCATCCAGCCGTAGATCGTAACCGCAGAAAGCACATCGCGAATGATATGCCCGGAGAACGATATCTCTGAAGCGCGGATCGCGGTTCTTCGAACGATCGATAAAATCCAGACCCAATTGGTTGGCGAGGATCCTCTGAATACTCTCGGGGAAACGATCGATCAGAATCTGCTGGGCCAGTTGGTCGATCATCTCCGGATGCGCCAGCAACTGCTGGTAAGCCGCTTCATCAAAGCCGCCTGCTACCTGGTTATCAATTAGTTCTTTTTTTGTCGGCTGGGTGTTGCCTTTACGCGGTTTACAATCCTCCGCGTTAGTGATTTCCCAGAAGCCGTCAGTTCTGAGCCGCCAGAAAGGCATATTGGGATAGTCAGTGCGTCGTTTAGGGCCAAACTCTTTCAGCAGGCGAGTAAGCGGTTCGTGGATCTCAAGGCCGTAGTTGAACAGGCGTGGGTGGCCTGCTTTGTACTGCGACAACACATACAACAGCAGCAACGGCTTATGCGGCGCGCATACGTCTCCTTGACGCCACACAGAAACGTTGGAGATGGCTGATTGCAGCGTTTCGAGAGATATCATAGGAATGAACCGGGTAACAGGCTGATGTTATTGCGATCATGCTCGCAAAAGCGGTGAAATTCAATTGTGGTTTGTCATGTTGGTGACAGAGAAATCGATGCTTTAAGTCTGTAACTCTGAAAGGTAAACTGGGCCCATCCACAGGAGTTGTAAACCACGCATTGCTTAAAAGCCGATACGCAAAGCCGTGCGTACAAACGCAGGAAGGCATATGACTAGTCGTCCCCAGATGATAATCAACGTGTTACAGGCGAATCCGGGTAAGCAGTTCACTGCCCGCCAACTGGCGCAGAAAATCATTGATCACTACAGCGCCGAACTGGCTGAAAAACGTAAAAATCCACGTTTTGCCAGCGATGAGGCTTTTTTAAGCCAAATTACCGCTGAAGTTGGTGGTAGTCGGACTGTTAAAGCGAAAGCTATGTGTCCGCAGGTGATGACGCGTGATAAGCCAAGACCGCGATTGTTTTATTGGGGAGGGTCTGTGGTTGAACAGGCGGATGCTAATGTAGCCCCCGAACCAACAGTTGAAACTGTTAGCTTTACCGAGCATTCGTTGTATCCGATCCTGATTGATTACCTTTCACAGGAAGAGGGGTTACTGTGCCGTCGTATTGACGAAAAGCGCTCCAGTAACAACAAAGGGTTGGGTGGCAACCATTGGCTTTATCCCGATATTGTCGCATTGGATCCTCTTGATAAAGAGTGGGATGATGTTGTGCAAAACTGCGTTCGCCATAGTGAAGGTCGTTTAACGCGGCTGTGGTCCTTTGAGGTTAAAAAGCAGCTCAATCGCAGCAACGTGCGTGAATGTTTCTTCCAGGCGGTCAGCAATTCCAGTTGGGCACATTTCGGCTATCTGGTGGCGACTGAAATTAACGAAGACAAGCAACGTAGCGTGGAGCGTGAACTTCAGATGCTCTGTGCGTTGCACGGTATCGGTGTGATCCTACTGGATCCACATGATTTCTCTAATAGCCAGACGTTGATCCCGGCGCGTGAACGTACCAGTGTGGACTGGCAGTCAGTGAACCGTCTGGTGGAAGAAAATCGGGATTTTAAAGATTTTATTGAGCTGGTGGGTGAGTACCATCAGACAGGAAAAATACACAAATCGTTGTGGAACAAATGATCCATAACAATTATGCGAACAATTGATAAAACTATGGTTTACAAAAAGATAGAACCGTAGTTGACGAGGCAGTTTTCTGAGAAATACATGAAATTAAGGAAGGTGCGAATAAGCGGGGAAATTCTTCTCGGCTGACTCAGTCATTTCATTTCTTCATGTTTGAGCCGATTT
>QFQQ01000167.1 GCA_003243445.1 Citrobacter freundii | reverse complement strand
TCAAACTCTTTTAGTTTGCGCTTCATCAGTTCAATTTCTTCTGCCTGAGTTTTAAGTATGTTTTTTTGCAACTGTATCAGTTCCGGGTCGGTCAGGTGTGCCTTTTCAGACATCAATATGGCTGCTGCGTGATGGGGTATCATACCCTTTGCAAACTGCTTATCGCCGACATTGATTTGTTCCCTGATACCAAACCATGAAAAAATGCCAACGGCGACTGAAATTATTGCTATCAACCAGTTCATCTTTCTGTTGGGGTACATCATTTTCATGATCAATAATTCAATAAGCAACATTGCCGAGGTCATCAGCAAGGTCATATACAAATTGTTGATATTGAGTAGAAGGTTCTGCCACCCGTCTATCATGGCGTACATAATAAAATACATAACTCCGAACATTGCGACAGCCATCACCGCAAAGCGTTTGTACATGCCAGAAGCATGTTTTGAATTGTGCACACCATGCGCTGAAGCATGGTGTGCATTGTGACTGTTTTCCATATTTTCCATATAACTGATTTTTATTTGCTGTTAATTGTTTGCTGCACCTTACCGCAGGTCAGCATTTTCGAGCCATAATAAGGGTTTTTGATTTCCTTGTTTTCACTGAACCAAACCGCTCCCTTATTGTCGTTGAACATCGGGCAATGATCTTGATACAATGTTTGTGATGTACCAAACAAATCAATCAGGTCTTTCAAATCTTCGCTAAGCGAGGATAAATGTTCGCGTTGATGGTGGATGTTACCAACATTTGCCCCGATATGCTCTGCATGTTCTTTAGCATCATCCGCTATGTCCATGTATTTTTTGTGCTTATCGGCAGGAATGGCTTTCATGTCTACCTGGTTCAAAGCAGCTAAGAGTTTTTTACCGGCTCCGGCAGCAGCTTTGTCATCGTCTGAAACAAGAGCATTCTTTAATGACAGGTAGCCGGTAATGATGGGCGCAATGGAAAATCCTTTGGCTGCGGCATTTACTGATTCGCCTGGCTGTTTACCGTTTGATGTATCGATAGCGGCAGGGGCGGTTAAGGTATCATTTGATTGGGAAGTCGCCTGCCCGCCCGAAACCGCGGTGGTATCCGTTCCAGATTGGTTTTTGTTTGAAGACTCAGTACAGGATACTGCTACAAATGTTATGATAACTGCGAAGATTGATAATGCGAAATTTTTCATTTTATTAATTTTTAAATTGAATAAGTATTTTAAGTTAGGGTTACCACCGTACCATGCAGTACCGGCAACCGGTAAGAGTTATTGTTAGCGGTATAGATGATAGCATCTATGCCACCTTTCTTTTACATTTTTATCACGAGGCCATTGGGCTTTTTACCAACGTTGAGCGTCTTTGTTACGGCATGTGATGATACGTTGATTACTGAAACCGTATTGCTTTCCTGGTTGGTGACATAAGCGGTATTCCCGTCCTGTGTGAATACAATGGCGTGCGACCCTGCACCGGTATTAAATACACCCGCGTGCATCCACATACTCATGGCATTGTCCCAAGTCCAGTAATGAACTTTCCCATTCATAGGGTCAGTTACCCATAGTTCATTTTTTGACGCGTTATGGGCGGCAAATCCGGGCATAAAACCTAAACTAACAGTTTCGCTTACCGTATTGGTAGCTACATCAATTACGGAAATGGTCTGTGAAGCTTCATTGTCCACATACATTTTACCGTTACCGGCAGGCCAGGCTCCGACAGGATCGTCGCCTACGGTCAGGGTAGCTACCACAGTTTTTGCAGAAGGACTGATCACTGAAACTGTACCACTGCCACCATTGCACACGTAGGCTTTTGTGCCATCCGTGCTAAAGGTTACTTCCGCCGGATCTTCACCTACGGAGATTGTATTTTTGACAGCATAGGTGGTGGCATCGTAAACCAACACCTTTCCATCCATCGCCATTTGCGTTGTCCATATTTCTGTACCGTCCGGTGAATAAACGGCATTGTGGTTCATTGCCGGTGTTTCGATATCCTTTAAAATGGTTCCTTTCTTTGCATCCAGAATCAGGATACGCCCTTTCATACCTGCCATGCCACCAGTATGACCTGCACTCAAATCCATACCCGGCACGCCGATGCTTAAATGATCTTGATGGCTATAAATGTGATGCGGCCACATAATCATATTACCACTGGAGTTCATGATGTCAAAGGTTTCGCTCACGGTATTATCGCTTAGCTTGATAATTGAAACGGTGGCGCTTTCACCATTGACCACGTATGCTGCGGGGTAATCAATATTTTTGTCCATTGGCATGTCTCCCTTATCATCTTTGTTACAAGAGGACAAGGTGGTAAAGGAACCGGCAGCGATTACTACAAAAAATGCTATGTTTTTCATTTTAGATTTAATTTTTTGATTTTTAAGAAACTTGCGTTAATAGCCACTACAATGGTGCTTACGCTCATCAGCACAGCACCCATAGCGGGACTTAAAATAAATTTTGGATAGAGGACACCTGCTGCAAGTGGAATAGCCACGACGTTGTAACCCACCGCCCATATCAGGTTCTGCACCATTTTTTTGTAGGTGAGTTTACCGAAGTCAATCAGCTTAACTACATCCCTGGGATCACTGTCCACCAATATGATGTCCGCTGTTTCGGCAGCCACATCCGTACCGGAACCTACGGCAATACCCACGTCTGCCTGCGCCAGTGCAGGCGCATCATTGACACCATCACCTGTCATGGCAACCACTTCACCTTTATCCTGGAACTCTTTTACCTTTTCCTGCTTGTTATGGGGCAGCACATTTGCCAAATAACCGTCCATTCCTAATTTTCCGGCCACCGCAGCAGCGATCCTGTCATTGTCCCCGGTGAGCAAAAAGGACTTAATGCCCATTTTTTTGAGTTCATCAACTGCCTGTCCGGAACCCTCCCGGATGCTGTCTGCCAAAGTGATGATGCCGATTACCTGATTTTCGATGAGAACGAAGTTGACCGTTTCGGCTTCCTGGTTGATTTCTGCTGGAATTTCCGGTAAGGAAAGGTGGTTTTCTTTGAAATAATTTGGCCCCGCAGCTACTACATTTTTCCCTTTGACAACACCTTTAACACCGATGCCCTGCATATAGCTGAAGTTTTCAGACTTCCATAAGGCAAGGCCCTTTTCTTTTAATATTGCCATGATGCCTTTTGCTATATGGTGTTCCGAATTTTGCTGTACTGCGGCAGCATACTGGATCACTTCATCAGCCTTATACTCGTCCGTTAACGGGATCACTTTTTCCACTGCATGGGAACCTTTAGTGAGCGTTCCGGTTTTATCAAAAATGACGGTAGATAGCTTCCGGGTTGTTTCAAATGCCGTCCGGTTGCGAATGAGCAGACCATTGGTTGCCGAAAGTGTGGTGGAAATGGCGACCACCAACGGGATAGCCACACCCAATGCGTGCGGGCAGGCGGTTACCATGACCGTCACCATCCTTTCAAGGGCAAAGGCAGTATCACCACTGCTGGCAAACCAATAAACGAATGTGCCTATGCCAACGGCAATGGCAATAAAGGTGAGCCATTTGGCTACTTTGTCAGCAAGGTTCTGCGTATTGGACTTAGTGGCCTGCGCCTCCTGTACCAGGTTAATCACCCGGTTCAGGTAGCTGTCTTTTCCTACTGCTGTTACCTTTACCTTCAACGCACCGTCGCCATTGATAGATCCTGCGATCACCTTACTGTTCGTTTCCTTTTTTACGGGAACACTTTCCCCGGTAAGCATACTTTCGTTGATGTAAGAAAC
>QFQQ01000074.1 GCA_003243445.1 Citrobacter freundii | reverse complement strand
TTACGATATAAAATGAAAAATCTTTAAAAAACGACCTAAAGTCTCCCCTGAAGGGGGAGATTTAGAGGGGGCCCTACGCCCGGCGCTTAACTAAACGACATTGAATTAAAATTGTGGGCTAATCGTACTCTCGTCTGTTCGCAATGTTTATTACAACCACTAACCCTTCGAATAATTCGTCGAACCTCAACGACCTATATAGCCCACAATTTCAATTGTGGGTGGAGGAGATTGCCAATGAAAGGCATCGTAGAGGTTTTGCAAGCAAATCGGTTCTATGACGCGGCAATCTTTTATCAGAGGAACGCTGACCGCGCATTCGTCGGGGCAAACCTCCCAAACTTCCCAAACCTCTCAAACCTTTTCATGTAATACTACAACCTGAGTTTAACTCCCCCATTCACCACAAACCCATCCACCGGGGCATAAATATCCTTAAATACAGGATCCTGTAAAGTGCCGGTGTAGATCGGACCAAACCTGGTTTGTCTTGTATCTGAAAAATTCTCGAAGTTGATGAACAGCGAAAACTTCTCCCAGATCTTTTCGGCCATGAAACCGGTGATCCAGTAAGATTTTCCAAAACTTCCGTCACTCAGTTGCTGGCGGCTGTAGTAATATGCTTCAAAACCGAGTTTCCATTTTCCCTCCAGTTCATACATCAATACATTGTTCAAGCGGTGACGCGCTGTGAGAGGTAACCAACGCTTATCATTGAAATGTGTATTGGCATCCGTATAAGTGTATCCGATGAACAATTTGAAATCGTGCCAGGCAAGCTTAACGTTCGTTTCCATTCCACGTGTATCAAGATGGCCGGTTGAATTTTCAAACCGGGTCATGCCATTGGGAGCATTTACCAGCACCAATGGCCGGTTCAATCTTGTATAAAAGAAAAGATGGTTGATGCTGAAACTTATACGGCCAAAGCTGGTACGATAGTTAATATCCGCATTACCTCCTACAGAACGTTCATTGCGCGTATGATTCATATCGATCGGAAGAATATGCTGGAATTGATTCCGCTCCGCATCTTCTGTAAAGATCGTTGGGGATTTGTATCCGTATCCTCCTCCTGCCCTGAACGTGATCTTTGGAGATACACGGACCATAGCAGATATTCTTGGCAGCAATTCAACGCCATATTCATTCACATAATCGCCGCGAAGGCCTGTCTCCAGGGTGAACTTATCGTTTACTGACCATGCATTCTGAACAAACACACCAAAGGTATTGTAATGGTAATCGCGCAGCGGATCGGCCGACAGGCTCCTTTCAGCAAGATCATCCGTCAGTAAGTTGGCGCCGATCACCCAATCAGCCGCATCTCCTTTCCTGTTCCATGTCAGTTCAGTGAACGATGATTGTTGCAATGCATCAAACTGATAGGAAGGGATTGCGATTGCGCGGTCAAACCTGCTGTAGCTGCTTTTCAATTGCAAGGTGGAATGCTCGGCCAGCCGGTGTGCGACACCAAGCTGAACCGTGACCCTGTCCGTATTATTCTTTTCAAAAAATCCCGGTGTTCCGTTTTTGATGTAATTCATATCACCACCAACACGATCTTCGGTGATATAGCTAACGCCAGCGTCCGCAGTTGTATTCTTTCCATAAAAAAACAACCGGGGATTGATGGCATAACGTTCAAACCTGGGAATAGCGGTCAAACCTATATCTGCAGGATCAAAAGCAGCGTTGCTGTTGCGGGACCCGAAAACAGTGAGCCCGAGTTTACCATATCGCTCGCTGTAAAACCCGCTGAGATCGAGACCGCCTGCCGTAGTACCGTTGGCAAGGAAGCTGAGCTCAGGTTTTGCCCCGGGCGTTTTGGAAACGAGGTTTACCAAACCGGCAATGGCTCCGCCTCCATATAATGTGGAGGATGATCCTTTGATCACTTCCACCTGTTTCAGATCCAGCGGTGCGATCTGTAAAATAGAAAGCCCACCGGAGAATCCGGCATATAAAGGATAGCCATCTTTCAGGATCTGTGTGTACCGCCCATCCAGTCCCTGTATCCTGATGCCGGAGTTGTATGATGTAGCAGATGTTTGTTGTGTTTGAATACCGGTGCTTTCATTCAATACCATCCGGATCTCACCCGGTTTCATATTGCCTTTCTCTTCGAGCTCTTCGCCGGAGATCACTTCTGTTCGTGTAGGAGTATTGGCTATCGTGCGGCTCGTGCGCGTAGCTGTTACCACTACTTCTTCCTCATCGTCTTCTTCAGCTGGTTGCATTTCTGTTGTCATGTCAACTACACCATCCGGGAGCGGAAAACTCAGTTGCAGTCGCTTCTCTTCAAAACCGATATGAGAAATGATAAAACTGTGCTGCCCGTTCGGAATAGCGGTAAGCTTTATTTTGCCCGAGCTGTCTGCGATGAATGACTTATTCCCTTCCTTCCAGTTAAATGTTGTGCCGGGTAATGCAGTTTTGTCTTCAGCATTCAATACGGTTATGGTCAAATTATGTTGTGCCTCTGCGGTATAGAAACTCCCGCACAGCGCGATGCCTGTCAATAAATATTTCATTGCCTGTTTTGTAAATAAGAAATCTTGTTTGCTGTTATGATCCTAACAGGCGCGGGGAGGCTGAAACAAGGCAGGATAAGTTCCTTCGCGGTCGCTCACGCGATAGGCATTGTATTGGGGTAAACCGGGGAGTACTTCGTGTACGGAGATCTGCACTGTCTGTATTTCTACGGAAGCCGCGCAGGAGGCGCAGGCTGAAAAAGGAGAGCAAAAGCCGGGATCTTTGTTGCCTTCTTCCTGTTGAGTGCTTGCAGTTTCACCAGCGCAATCATCATCCAGGCAGCAGGGATAAAAACTGCCGATGGTTACCAGGAGGAGGAGCAATATGGCGATCCACTTCTTCAACAGGGCAAATATACTTACGAAGACGGGATTTAAAAGGAATACCATCCAGCAAGGCTTTACGCTTGGGCAACCAATATCTCTTTCGCAGTAAAAGCCTGATATCTTTCTTATACTTTCTTCCCGTCCTTCCCGGCTTACCTTGAAAATTACCGGTAAGCCGGGAAGGACGGGAAGAAAGAACCAGAGATGAACAATATGTCTCATAAGCTGAGTTGAAAGGCTCAAAATTTCTGCGCTTTATCAATGGTTTAGTGCCGATCACTCTTTGATACTCTACAGATCTTATGAGGCTGCTAATTTTACGTAAGAAATTAAAATCGCCGCATTATGTTATCACCTGTTGATACACTTGTGAGTTATATAACAGAATTTGTAATTGGCTTCATCGGGTTGTTATTTGGCATTGATCTTTTGTAATGATGCAATTCGTTGTTCATCCATTTTAGCACGACCATTGATCCGAAGAAATATTATTGGTAGTAATATTCCGATACCTGTATTAACAATTGTTAATGCAAACGCATGATTAAAATATTTTTTAAAAAATATTTTCCGTCTAATGTGCTGAACAAAAGGAGTTAATACCTGAAGCATTAACGTAAAATATGCCGCATATCCCGCAACACTTTCAACGGCGTTTGAATTTTATAATTTTGCGGAATGAATGGCACAGAAAGTATAGAAGATTTTTATCGCCTGAAGCTGAATCATGTACCCGACAATCTGAGGAAAGAGATAGGACATTTCAATGTTTTCAAAATTGAAGACTACGTTGGAAAACACAGCAGGCCGATCCCTTACAGCAGAAGAGATTATTATAAGATCTCGCTGATCAATGGCCGCAACCGTTATCACTACGCTGACAAAACGATTGAGGTCAAAAAAGCAGCATTGCTTTTTGCCAACCCCATGATCCCTTACAATTGGGAGCCGCTGGATGATGAACAGACAGGAAGCTTCTGCATTTTTACGCAGGATTTCTTCAATAGCTTCGGATCGATCAAGGACTATCCGATCTTTCAACCAGGCAATACTCCATTATACGAAGTGTCTGACCAGGAAGCAAAGCAATTACAATCTTTGTTCGATCAGATGTTCACCGAACTTAATTCCGACTACACTTTCAAATATGATCTGATCCGTACACTGGTGATCCAGCTCATCCACACTGCGATCAAACTGCAACCCGCAGAAGTGACGCTGTACAGTACCAGTAATGCGAATGACCGCATCACGGCATTATTTGCAGAACTGCTGGAACGGCAATTCCTGATCGAATCACCTTTGCAACGGATGAAGCTTCGAAGCCCCGCAGATTTTGCGGCCAATCTTTCTGTACATATCAACCATCTCAATCGTTCCTTAAAATCAGTAACGGGTAAAACAACCAGCCAGTTGATCGCGGAACGCATTCTGCAGGAAGCACGCGTGTTGTTGAAACATACCGACTGGAACGTGTCGCAGATCGGTTACTGCCTTGGCTTTGACGAGCCCTCCCATTTCATTACCTTCTTCCGTAAAAATGTACAGCTCACACCCAAAGCATTCCGGGACACGGAAATTGTTTGATTTTTTATATTATTTGTTTGAAGGCGGCTACAGGCGGGAAGGAAAATTCTGTCAACTTTGTTGTGTCAAAACATGAAGGGATCCAGCAATTAGGTAGTTGGATGGGTTTCATAGGTTTAAGAAGTTTCATAGGTTTCATAAGTTCCGGACCAAACCTATCAAACCTATGAAACTTCTTAAACCTATGAAACCTTTTACACTCCTTTCAATATCGTCAAAAACAAACGCCAACAAACATGAACAAAGTCTGGTATATCACCGGTGCCTCCAAAGGACTTGGCCTTGCACTGGTAAAATTCCTGTTAAACAACGGGCAGCGTGTAGCAGCCACTTCAAGAAATAAAGAGCAGCTGATCGCAAATGCAGGTTTGTTTGATAATAGCAACTTCCTGGCGCTTCGGGTCGACCTTTCAAAGGAAGAAGAGATCGCTGCTTCAATTGATCAGGCAAAACAATATTTCGGAAGCATCGATGTAGTCGTGAATAATGCGGGCTATGGAATCGGTGGCTCACTGGAGGAATTAAGCATCAGGGAGATCAACGAGAGTGTAAATGTAAACCTGATGGCAACGGCCTGGGTCATTCATTATGCATTACCACATCTGCGTCAGCAGCGCTCCGGACATATCATCAATATATCTTCTATCGCAGGTTTTGCGGGCACAACCGGCTGGTCAATGTACGCTGCGTCCAAGTTTGCCGTGATCGGCCTGACGGAAGGTCTTGCGCAGGATGTACATGAGCTCGGGATCAAGGTCACCGCCATTGCACCCGGTGCATTCAGAACAGATTTTCTTACAAGCGACTCATTAATGATCGCAGAAAAGAAGATCGAAGAATATAAGGCGGTTCATGCAAACATTGAAAAATATGATGGCATGAACGGCAAACAGATCGGTAGCCCCGAAAAAGCAGCGCAGCTTATGTTTGATCTGGTGAAGATGCCGGAACCGCCGGTTGTATTATTCATAGGATCGGATGCATATAAGCGAGCTGCGCAAAAGATCGGCACTTTGAAGGACAACCTGGAAAAATACAAAGCGCTGTCATTATCTACTGATTACTGATATTGGCCATCGTTGTTGTGAACTGACAACGAAAGGCTGATCATTCAACAAAGAAGTCATTAGTTTTTTAAGTCAATTTAAAATGTTGCCAAAGCAACAGGGCATTCTATTGCCTCAACTTTTCTTTACAATAAAACAACACAAGATGGAAACACAGGAAATCTCTAACAAAGTAGTAGCCATCACTGGCGCCAGTAGCGGTATCGGCGAAGCGATCGCCAAACATCTTGCGGCAAAAGGTGCAAAGGTCGTACTTGGTGCACGCAGAACAGCACGACTGGAGCAACTGACAGAACAGATCCGCGCCAATGGTGGCGAAGCTGTTTATTTACCTGTTGATGTAACAAGACCGGAAGATGTACAGCAACTCATTCAACTCGCGTTGAATTCATTTGGCCGGCTTGACGTGATGGTGAACAATGCGGGTGTGATGCCACTCTCTTTTATCAACAACTATAAGATCGATGAATGGCACCGGATGATCGACGTGAACATTAAAGGCGTGCTGCATGGCATCGCTGCTGCGTTACCCGTATTTGAAAAAAATCAATCCGGTCAGTTCATCAACATCACTTCTGTTGGTGACCGTTGGGTTGGGCCAACATCGGTTGTATACAGTGCCACCAAGTTTGCGGTGCGTGCGATCTCCGATGGTCTCCGCCAGGAAGTTGGGCGCAATATCCGCGTCACGCTTATTGCACCCGGCGCTACAGAATCCGAACTCGCCGAAAGCATTTCGGATCCCGGGCTGAAAAAGATCGCCATCGAACAATTCCGCACTGATCTGCTTGCTGCCGGTGCGATTGCCAGAGCTGCAGAGTTTGCCATTTCGCAACCGGCGGATGTAGATGTGAATGAGATCGTGGTGAGGCCGACGGCGCAAAAGAACATTTGACGCGAATGGTTCGCGAATGGGCACGGATGAGCAAGAATGGTGTCCTATTGAAAGAAAATACTTTTTCCGGATGATTATATGAGGCCTTTACTAATAAAAAGGCTCAATTGCAATAGAACACCATTCGTGATCATTCGCGCCCATTCGTATTACATTCGCGGCTGCGTGAGGGAGAACCAGTTTCCACACCCATCAAACATCACTGCTTCAATACCATAAAACTGCTCCTTTGGTTCGCTTTTGAATTGAACGCCTTTGGCTTTTAGTTCGGCATAGGTGGCGTGGCAGTCGGGCGTGTTCATGACGCCGGCGCCGAGCGTGCCCTTTTTGAGGAGAACACGGAAAGCATCGATCGTTTCCTCATCGAGGCCGTGGGGCATTGATTCGGATTTTTTCATGCTTTCGTGGAGGATGGGCATGAGAACGATCTCCAGGTCCGGCTGGTCAGGTGGATTAAGGGTAAGCCAACGGTAACCGTTGTCCATCAGCGCATCGGTATTTACCTTGAAACCGAGTTTGTTGACGTAGAAATCATATGCTTTGTCCTGGTCATCTACGTAGAAAGTAGTGTGGGAGAGTTTCGTGATCATGATGATTGATTTGATGTGAAGGTACGGGATGAGGAATGGGATGAGTTATTGAATCTTGCTTTTTGGAAACTCATCCTGAGATGCAGCCCTTTCACAAACCGGGAATCATGCAATCCTTATCCAAAGTTAAAATTCCGCGTCGTTTAGTTAAGGTGCGAATAGGTTGTCCCAACCGGGTAATGTCATTTAGTTACGAAGCGAAAATCTGTCATACCGGCCGGGCTGGTATAGTTCGCTCCCTGCTATCATTAAGCCAGAGCCGGGAGCCCCTCAATTGTGCTACTGTGTACCCACATTTTTTATGTAGCTTTTCCTGACCCGGTTGGCGTAGGTTCCCGCAGATTTCGCAGATTTTATCATTGTTTCTTAAGAACATTTTCTCGTTTTGGTAGCTGGTTGTATTGGTATCCGCAGATAGTTTTCTTAAATTTTTAGTTTATCTGCGCATCTGCGTCAGCAACACACGGAGACATCCAATATCTCAAACGACTTCACCGATAACTAGCTGGAAAAATCAGCGTAATCCGCGGGACGTGTCCGCCGGAGGAGGAACCTTACGCCATTCGAATTGCTGAAAAGAGGTGGGTACATGGTTGCTCGATTGTGGAGATCCCGGCTCTGGCAGGCTTTAAGTTCGATAGTTGTTGAAAATTGCCCGGCCGGGATGACAACCTTTGGGCAGTTTCACACCCTTAACTTAATGATATTGCCCTGCCGGCCCAAGCCGCCAAAGCCTTAACTAAACAACATTGAATTTTAGCCGTTTTTTCTACCCTCAGATTTCTATCTGCTATTCCAAAGCAACCTTCACCAAAAAATTCTCCGTATCCACTTTAAAATCCGTTCTCTTCATATCCTTCACCCTGATCGTTTTCCAATCTTTGGCCGGATAAATAAATCCAAACTTATCCTTCTTCGTCATCACCTTCATCGGCATATCAAATTCTTTCTCATCTGTTTGCCAGCGATACCGGATCTCCAGGTCTTTTCCTGCTTCCTTCAATTTCACCTGCAGCTCCGGAATAGCCGAATGCCGCAGGTACTGATCAAAGAATGGCTGATAATCCTTTTTTAGCGTTTTGCTGATATAACTTACAATATCGTCGGTTGATACTGTTTGATAGCGAAATCGCGATTGTAAGCCTTTCAACAGATCAAACCATTTCTGATCATCATCGATGACATTTCTAAGCGTATGCAACATCATACATCCTTTCGGATAAACATCTCCCAGCCGGAAATCATTTACATCATAATGGCCGATCACCGGCTCTTTATTTCCGGGAACCTGCTGGCGTAATAATTTCTGCGCTGCGGCCTTGCCGTCAAAATATTCGTATACCATTGCTTCGGCATAGGTGGCAAATGCTTCATGTATCCAGATATCGGCGATATCCTTTTCCGTGATATTGTTCCCCCACCATTCGTGCGCTACTTCATGCCAGGCTGTTCTTGTCACTTCATTATAGTCGATCTTATCGGTATTGAATGGATTATTGATCGATCCCATGCTGACCGCACCCTGGTGTTCCATTGGATAAAGTGCTTCCATTAACGTAAACCCATCATTCTTGAATGGATATTCTCCAAATGATCTTTCAAAAAAAGATAAAAGATCTTTTGTTCTGCTGAAGATCTTCTTCGCAGGTTCAAGATTGTAAGGCAGATAATAATAATGCAATTGCATGCTGTCATTCTT
Source organism: Citrobacter freundii (assembly GCA_003243445.1). Taxonomy (GTDB): domain Bacteria; phylum Bacteroidota; class Bacteroidia; order Chitinophagales; family Chitinophagaceae; genus Terrimonas_A. Next base: position 21,093 of record QFQQ01000074.1, on the reverse strand, counting down.
CCGGAGAAATGTTTCCGAATAATGCCGGTAATTTCCAATGTTCACCACTACATTGTAGTTATTGATCGGATAACTTACATACCAGTCGAACCGCTTCCGGTTTCCCGGCAACGAAACCGTATCCAGCAGCTTTCCATTCGAGATTTCAAAAAGATGACCGGGCACGGTGATGCTGATCTTCATGCTATCCGGTTCATCTGACAAATGATCCTTACAGGGCCACCAGAGACTGGCACCTGATCCCTGGCAAACAGATTCGATCCAGGGATTGCCGTCCCGATCAGCATACCAGAGAAATCCTCCTTTCAATACGGCGATATTCGGGATCTGTGGCTTGCCTTTATAATAAATGGTGATCGCATCCGTCATTCCTTTTTGTATTGTTGACGGAAATTGAATAAATACCGCGTTGTATTCACGCGTAAAGGATAACTCCTGCTGATGATACAGGATCTTTTCGATCTGCATGTTTGCATACAGATCCACCTGCATGCGATCAAATGATCGCATGGCTTTAAAACGGATCGTGTTATTACCGGCAATCGATTTTGAATATGGCATCACTTCCACATCAAGCGAATAGAACAGTACATCATAACAGGTCCGCAGGGGCGTGAGCATACCGCGCAATGTATCAGCCCGGGTAAAACCGTTGAGATGATCGAAACCGCCGTCATGCAATGCATCATAATCCTGGGTCCGGGAAAAATCAAGTGTACCGCCTTCCTGCGTAAATGCGTTCAGGTTCTCGCCGTTTGCTTCTTTGACGAAATTATAGTTGACCGTGTAACCGCCGGTTTTGACAGTATATTTTCCGTCCTCCTGCGGATCAAGCTTCAGTGAGGGTCCCTCATTTACCCGGCTGGTGAATCCCATTCCATCTGCCTGTACGGTGATTAGTTTATACGGATCATTTTTCAGCCGGTATCTGCCCGTAATCCCCTGTCGGCTTTCTCCTGGCAATTTGATCCATTCGGCCTGCTGACCGGGCCGGTTTTGCCGCCACCCGAAGCCGGTTCCTTTTCCGGAAGCATCGCGTTTGAATTGAAGGGCGACCGGGATTTCATTCAAATGAAAGGCATCTCCACCATCCGGTTGCAGGTTTGCCTGACCCTGACCCGGAATTTCCAGTATCAGATCTTTACCACTTCTTTTGATGATGAACTCGACGGATGGATCGATATAGGCCTGGTAAATACCGGTCAATTTGTCAAGACTGTCTTTTTGCGCAAACAATACATGACTATAAATCAATAACAGAACAGTTGAGAGAAAAAAGCTGCGCTTCATGTTTTGAAGGCAAACTAGCTCCTGTGAAAGCTGTAACCTATTCAAATCCGGATTTGACCAGTCTTTTAACGCTGTTCCGCCAGGAATTCGCTTGGAGTCTGACCTGTCACCGCCTTGAATGCGCGTTGAAAAGTGGGAAGTGAATTGAATCCGCCTTCATATGCCAATCCGGCAATGGTCAGCTCACGGGTTTCGCCATTCAACAACCGTTGACGGATTGCCTGAACGCGGTACTCATTGATGAACTCATTGAAGCTTTTCTGTAAATGCTGGTTCAGTGCGGCGGAGATACTTTTCGCTGCAAGTCCTGTATGATCGGCTACCATCGCCACCGTCAATGCAGGGTTCAGGTAAAGCTTATCGTTTTCCATCGCGGCCCGGAGAGTATGCAGGGTTTTGTCGGCTACGCCGGGATCAAGCGCCATTTTTTTTGCCTGAACTGCTTCGGTTTGGGAAATAATATAACCGCGGATCCCCAACCAGTAAACCAGTATTGCGATCGGAACATACACAGGATACCAGTTAAAATGATCCAGCATGAAATCCGTATAACGCGGGATCACATAAGGAACAAGATACAGGAACCAGATGAACTGAAAGATCATAAAGGCAGTAACCATCTGGCGAAGCCATTTGAATTGCCCCGCAGGCTGCGTTGCCAGCAGTTTGCGGGAAAAATAAAGATAGCTGCTGATAGAGAACCAGCGCGGAATATCGGCATATACATTATAGTTGTCAATAAAAGCACCCCAGGGTCCCGAATCCGGCGCAAGTATACGCGTTAACACGCCAACGATAAAAATGATCGCGGCCAGTTGCGGTACAAAATCGATCAACACCGTAAAAAAATGTCGTTTCTCTTTTTTACCGATTTTGAATTCAGGCTGTATGGTGGCTCGTATATAGAAATAGATCAGCGGACCAACAGGCATCACCACGATCAATGGAACCACTGCATCCACCCAGCGCATAAAAGGATAATTGAACCAGCCGGCTTCCACGCCATATAGTTTGATGCTCGCGATCGCGATCAGCATGATCAGCCATGCCAGCAGCTTATTACGCAGGCGGTTCCTTTTTGATAAAAAAAGAAGCGTACTCAGCACAATTCCCTGTACTGCTCCCAGCAAGATGATCGTGTTAAAAATGGCGGAATAGTTCATCATGTATCACAATGATGATACAAATTACGAATTACCTGTTTCTCCGGCTCAGTCAACATTTTTTTACCTTTATAATGAGACAAACAGTTATTATGCAAAATCCATTTATTGAATGTAAACAGGTTTTACCTACACTTCAGGTAAGCAATATTCAATCGTCCATTGATTTCTTTACGAAAAAATTGGGGTTCAGGCTTTGTTTTGTATGGGGAGATCCCATCGGTTATGCCGGAGTTGGCATCGGTGATGTGATGATCCACCTGGCGCAATCTTCTACGGGTCCGGTTGAAAAAGCCGAAGTGAATTTTGTAGTAAGCGATGCGAACGCGCTCTACAAAATGCACCAGGAAAATGGCGTATCCATACGCGTTCCGATCGGTGACCGCGAGTATGGCTTGCGTGATTACGGAACGGAAGATCCTGACGGGAACCAGATCGGTTTTGGTCACTATATATACAGCCAGGGGCCGCCAATAAAAATTGAACGGGTGGATGTTCCCGTCCGTTTGGAAAAAAGGCTTGCTGCTTTGCTCGCAGATCTTGCCGCACACAAGGGCATGAGCATTTCAGGCACACTCGAAGAAACGCTGCTGCATACGTTTGAACGCATCGGCGATGGCGTGGCAAGTCCGCACACGATCGCTGATCTTAATTACATAGAAGAATTAAAGAAAAAACATGGGATCGATTATGATGTGCATGGCAGTTACAGATTCCAGGAATAGCATGACTTGCATCAGCAATTAACTCATGAAAGTGATCACTGCCTGTTTTTCAGCAGCGGCAGTTGTATAGATCTGTTTTACTTCCAGGAACCATTCAAGCAAATATTCAAAGACCTGGTCATCTTCTTTATCCCATACGCCGGGATATATGGAAAGTTCGGTCATCCGGGCGGGATTGTAGCGAGCCTTCACTTCCTCAACAGTAAAAGCTCCCAGTTGCTCATTGATCGTTTCCACCTGACCAGGCGTAAGATAATGAGCGGGGCCATAGCCCATATCCTGGTCTTCATCAACCACCTGACCACTGAATAATGCCGCACCCAATGGATGATCAAGCGTTTCCAGGTTCTGACCTGTTAAAATAAAGAGGATCCCTTCCCATGATTTATCGATATCGGTGAGCGTTGGAGCAGGCTCATCGTTTTCGTCATAGAGTATTTCATCAAGGAACGCGCTGTTTTCAAGTATTTCATTTAGTTCGTCCTCCGATACGCGAAGGAAATTTAAGACCATGCTCATGGTGATGATGTGATTGGTAAATGAAGATCGGAAGTAATGGCTCTTTTTATTGTGCGTCAAAACTAGTGAAAATTCCCGCAGCATTAGCCAGGGAAGAACGCAATGATTGATCGTTTAGTTGCGCAGACCAGCGTTTAAATGCGTTGAACCCTGGTCAACATAAGGTAGTTAAAATTTTTCGCTTGTGTCTTTGGGGCACAAGCCTATCACAAAACCACGATCGTGCATTCCTTCCCCACAATTAAAATTGTGGGCTAAATGACCACCCTGAATTTGAAAAATTATCCGAAGCGTGTTGCCATGGAAATAATGATCTGTTATTTTGAGGCGCGGCTAGCCCACAATTTTAATTGTGGGTGAAGAGTGCGCGATCAATTAGCGGCTGAGAGCGTGTCCCGATAGAGTTCAATTGAGCCGCTTTTCCTGTTAAGAATAAATCGATCATTAACCCATCGTCGTTTTTACCGGACAGGTTCTGACGAAGCTGAAGCGTAGTCGGAGACTCCGCATAACCCTTGCAACAGATTCTGCATTTCTTAATGCAGTGAAAACATTTTAACAAGATATTCCAGGCCATCTTCCCCATGCAATGCCTCCGTCTGCCTCAACGTTTCCTCCGTCACCTCACCCGCCCTCTTCAACATCTTTATTTCATATGCGCTGATTGCTTCTGCCGTAGTCGTGTACTCTATCGCGGTAAGACATTCCGACAACTCCAACGCATCCAGCATTGCCATGTTCACACCTTCACCCGCATACGGCGGCATGCGATGGGCAGCATCACCGATCAGTGTAATATCAGGTTGAGAAACCCATGATTGATCCAATGGATAATGATACATCGGTCTGGGTACGATATACATCTCATCAGCGGAAAACAACTCCTCCCATAAGGGATCCCAATCATTGAAGCGCTGGCGGAACCATTTTAATACCGCTTGTTTATCATCGAAATCAATACCGGCACTTTTCACCCAATCCGCTGCTTCTTTTGTGCCGGTATAAAAAGAAAGACTGCCCTCTCCTTTTGCGCTGAGGATAATGGATTTTTCTTTTCCCAACGCAAATAGTTTTCCGCCCTGTACCAATGCGTTCAATTGCGGAGCATTCTGATCTGCATGGTAAATATTACCTTCAACGATCGTAATGCCGGAATAAACCGGCTGTATATCACTAACGAATGAACGGATCTTTGAATTCGCACCATCGGCGGCGATCAGGAGATCTGCTTCTGCGGTCTTTCCGCTTTTGAAATGGATCAGCCAACGGCCATTCCTTTTCTCCATGGATTGATAGTGAGCATTCCATTCGATCGTTCCCGGTTTTAATGAAGCTATCAGTATATCGCGCAACGGACCACGATCGATCTCGGGGCGGAAATGTTCGTCACCAAATTGACCGGTTTCCTTTTGATCGTGATCATTCAATACCACCACGGCATGCTGATCGGTCAGTTTCATTTTATCCGCACCCAGGCGGTAATATTTTTTAAACTCATCCATCAGACCTGCCTGCGTAAGTGCTCTTAATCCCGAGTCCTCATGCAGATCAAGTGTAGCGCCTTGCTGACGCACCTGTGCATTGGCATCTCGTTCATACACTTTCACATCAGCACCTTTCAATTGTAATAGCCTGGCAAGCGTTAAACCGCCCGGACCGCCGCCGATAATGGCAATCTTTTTATTATCAATGGTCATTGTTTGATCTGTTTGTTTTCACAAAGCTCCGTCAGCGGATTGGATTAAAATAGCTAGTTTAGTCTTTAAAATAGTCCAAAACGGTATTAATGGTATTCGAATTCAACGGCCGCAACGGCATTGGTTTTTTAAAAGCCTTTGCTGATGCCATCGGCTCCAAAATAAAGAATGGCTATGTTCATTTTCCCAAAAGCCTGGGAACAGGATACTTTCATGGCATCGATATCCACCCGCAACTAAGAATGATGATCCGCCGCTACAGTCTGAATGAAGAACTCGTGATCAGGCGCAGCGCGATGGAAGGCGGGAAGAATATTGTTGTGCTGGCCTTTCATCATTTTTTTCCGGCGGAAGAAAAAAAAGGCGACCAGGTAAAACTGCCGGCCGTACAGATCACGACAGCGGGCATTGACTATGAAGACCTGTTTCCGGTAAAAACCGCTATGAGCACAATTATCATTACAGTGCACATCGAATTGCTGAAATCATTACTCAAGCCAAAGGAAGATGATGCTATACTGCAATCGATCTTATCCGGGGATAAACCATTTCTCTATGAAGAATTCATCTCACCGCAGATGATGAATGTTGCGGATGAGTTGTTCAGGCAAACACCGGCCGCCTCATTGCATGACTTCTATTTCAGGGTAAAAGCGGAGGAACTGATCTATCTTTTTTTTGCAGAGCTTGTGAAGCGTTCTTCCGCTTCACATCAGCAATTAAATTTGGACGACCTGAAGAATATTGCAGCCATCAGAAATTCGATCTTACAGGATCTGGGCGTTCAGCCACATCTTCCCAAACTCGCCAGGACGTATAACATGAGTGAAAGTAAAATGAAGAAGCTTTTCCGGCAGGTGTATGGAACGAGTATTTATAATTACTACCAGGCTCTGCGGATGAAAGAGGCAGCGCGTCTTTTGCGGGAAGGGAAGTTATCTGTTACAGAAGTCGGGTATGAACTGGGCTTTTCAAATCTCAGTCATTTTTCGCGGTTATTTGCAAAACATATTGGGACGAACCCGAAGAAATTTTCAATTATGAGTTGAAACGGCTGACCGCCTTCTTTTCGATATAACGACTTGAGAACAGCTATATGCTCCCGGACTGTTCCTTATAACCATCAACGCACCCTGTTTGTCCGCTTTTTACAAAAACGTCCGTTAGTTTTTCTTACGAAAAGCCCCTCCGTTAACCAATCATTTACATACCTTAACCCACACGCCTATTCTTTCCCGCCTCAATCTTTTCTATTTTTGGTCTTGAATGAAAGTAGCAGTATTCCTTATAGGCCTTTGTTTGGTTCTGACGGGTGGGGCTGACCGCGTTTTTGCAGGGGCACACTCCAAAAGCTGCTGCTATGCCCGCACCTATCATCATGAAATGATGCCGGAGGGAAAGGGGAAACTGCAACATGCTGAAGCCCGTGTTTTCCCGCTTGCATCTGTTTCTCCCGAAGAAAACTTCTTTATTGTCGATGGTCTGGATGAAGAGGACGTGGAAGAGACCTTTAGCCGCAAATTCAAAATGACCGGCAGATATTATGAGCTGCTGTTCCTTGAATCGGCCCTTCACGAACCCGATCACCTCTTCAAGACGACACCATCACTGTCCCACCAGGATTCAGACAAGTACATATTTCAACGCGTATTCCGGGTTTGAGTAGTTCTGTAAGTAACGATCTGCACTGTATGCTTGCGCATACTTTTTAAAACTGCCATTACCCCTGACCTCTATCGCTTGCCTCGCCAGACTTTGTCTGCAAACCAACCATCACCATTACAGCTGGACCGAATTAACACATTTGTATAGATCAACATTCATCACATCATGAAAAGAATCGTCATGTACGCTGGCCTTGCAGCCACTATTGGCTACGTAAGTTGCACAGCCAAGTCCGCAGAAAAGGAAGAAATCACGAAGTATGCTGTAACCAGCCCGATCCGTGTAGACACTTCCTTCACCAAAGAGTATGTTTCACAGATCCGTTCCGTAAGAAACATCGAGATCCGCGCACAGGAAAAGGGTTTCCTGCAAAACATTTATGTGGACGAAGGCCAGTACGTAAAAGCTGGTCAGGTACTTTTCCGCATCATGCCGAAATTGTATGAAGCAGAATTGCTGAAAGCACAGGCTGAAGGAAAAGCTGCGGAAATAGAGTTGCAAAATGCCAAAACACTGGCCGACAAAAATATCGTATCAAAGAACGAACAGGCCATGGCGCAGGCAAAGCTTGACCAGGCGAATGCCGAGATCGCTCTGGCAAAACTGCATCTTTCCTTCACTGAGATCCGCGCTCCGTTTGACGGAACGATCGACCGTCTTCCCAAAAAACTCGGAAGCCTGATTGATGAAGGTGAATTGCTGACAAGTCTTTCAGACAACAGTCAGATGTTCGCCTACTTCAACGTATCGGAACCTGAATACCTCGATTATCAGACCAATACAAAAAACCGCGGCAGCGCGGAAGTAAACCTGTTGCTTGCAAACGGCACGATCCTTCCCCGTCCCGGTAAAGTAGAAGTGATCGAAAGTGAATTTGACAATGAAACAGGTAACATCGCATTCCGCGCCATCTTCCCTAACCCTGACCGTTTGCTGAAACACGGCGAAACAGGTAAAGTGAAAATGACGATGCCGATGAAGAATGCATTGGTCATTCCCCAGAAAGCAACGTATGAGATCCAGGATAAGATCTATGTATTCGTTGTTGACAAGAATGGCAAACTCGAATCCCGCAATATCACCATCACCGGCAGCATGCCCGATCTCTATGTAGTCAGCAGCGGTCTTTCCGATGGCGATAAGATCCTTCTCGAAGGCGTTCAAAAAGTAAAAGACGATGAGAAGATCGAGTATGAGTACGAAAAACCTGAAGAGGTGATCGCTCATCTTAGATTGAAAGCCGAGTAATTACACAAATTTTCATACGCGGATTTCGCGAATTAGCGTTTGTGGATCGAATCAGACTTGCATTTTCATGTGCAGGTAAAGAAGGTCTTGCCTTCACAAAAGAAATGTTTCAATAAGCAGACACTAATTCGCGGAATTCGCGAAATAAAATCCGCGTAGATGTTTAACAGATTTATACAACGGCCAGTCCTTTCCATCGTCATCTCCCTCATCATCGTTTTCCTTGGTGTGCTGGCGATCACTGGTCTTCCCGTAACCCAGTTCCCCTCGATCTCTCCGCCCAAAGTAAACGTAGTGGCGGATTATCCGGGTGCGAACAACGAGCTCATGATCAAATCCGTGATTATCCCTCTGGAAAGAGCGATCAACGGTATTCCCGGTATGAAATACATGGCTTCCGATGCCGGTAATGACGGGGAAGGAACCATACAGGTTGTATTCAACCTCGGAACCGATCCTAACGTAGCCTCACTGAACGTACAGAACCGCGTGGCTTCCGTGATCAATAAACTGCCACCGCTTGTTGTGCGGGAAGGTGTAAAGATCAGCCGTGAAGAATCGAACATGCTGATGTACATCAACCTTTACAGTGAAGACCCGAATGCAGATCAGAAATTCCTTTTCAACTTCGCTGACATCAATCTTCTTTCAGAGCTGAAGCGTGTGGATGGTGTGGGTTATGCCGATATCCTTGGTACACGTGAATACGCAATGCGTATCTGGCTGAAACCGGATCGTATGCTTGCTTACAAGATCTCTGCCGACGAAGTGATGGAATCGCTCAGCAAGCAAAGCCTTGAAGCATCTCCCGGTAAAACCGGCGAGAGCTCCGGTAAACGCTCCCAGTCTTTCGAGTATGTACTGAAATACTCCGGACGCTTTACCACGAAAGAGCAGTATGAAAACGTGATCGTAAAATCTACTTCAAATGGCGAATTGCTTCGCCTGAAAGATATCGCGGATATCGAATTCGGAAGTACGATGTATGATATCTACTCGAATCTGAATGGTAAACCATCTGCAGCGATCGTATTGAAACAATCGTACGGCAGTAACGCAAGCCAGACGATCGAGAATGTAAAAAAGAAGCTGGCGGAAATTCAGGCAAGCTCATTTCCGAAAGGAATGAAATACGAGCTGAGCTATGACGTATCAAAATTCCTGGATGCTTCTATCGAGAAAGTACTGCATACACTCGTGGAAGCGTTCATCCTCGTAGGTATTGTGGTGTTCCTGTTTCTTGGTGACTGGCGTTCCACATTGATCCCTGCGATGGCGGTACCCGTATCACTGATCGGTACTTTCATGTTCATGCAGTACTTTGGTATTACACTGAACCTGATCACCCTTTTTGCAATGGTACTTGCGATCGGTGTGGTGGTGGATGATGCGATCGTTGTGATCGAAGCAGTACACGCGAAAATGGAAGAAGAACATCTTTCTCCGCGAAAGGCAACCAAGAAAGCGATGCATGAAATTTCGGGAGCGATCATCGCGATCACATTCCTTATGGCGGCGGTGTTCATACCGGTTGCGTTCATGTCCGGACCGGTTGGTACATTCTACCGGCAGTTCTCTATCACCATGGCAACATCGATCATTCTTTCGGGTGTGGTGGCCTTGACGCTTACACCAGCGCTTTGCGCAATGATCCTGAAGAACAATCATGGTAAACCCAAAAAGAAAACACCGGTCAACCGTTTCATTGGCGGATTCAATAACCTGTTCAACAGAAGTCAGAATAAGTATGTGAGCCTGTTGGGCCGCATGGTATCACGCAGAATTGTAACCTTTGGTATCCTGATCCTTTTCTGTATCGGCACCTACTTCCTCAGCAAGAGTGTTCCTTCGGGCTTTATTCCGAATGAAGACCAGGGCATGTTCTATGCGATCATCCAAACACCTCCGGGTTCTTCACTGGAAAGAACGAATGAGATCGCGGAACGTTTGCAAAAGATCTCCGAGACTGTTGAGGGAGTGAAATCTGTATCAGCACTTGCAGGTTATGAGATCCTGACGGAAGGTACGGGCTCCAACTCCGGTACCTGTCTTGTAAACCTGAAAGACTGGAAGGATCGAAAGCATTCCGTTCAGGAGATCATTGAAGAACTGGAAGAAAAAACAAAAGATATCACAGGAGCGAACATTGAATACTTCCTTCCTCCTGCGGTGCCCGGTTATGGTGCGGCAGGTGGCTTTGAATTACGTCTGCTGGATAAAGCAGGTTCCGGTAATTACAAGCTGATGGAGAAAGTGAACGATGAGTTTGTTGCTGAATTGAAAAAACGCAAGGAACTTTCGTCGATCTTCAGTTTCTATAGCGCCAGCTTCCCGCAGTATATGCTGAAAGTAGATAATGATATCGCACAGCAAAAAGGCGTAAGCATTGACAATGCGATGAACACGTTGTCTACGCTCGTTGGTAGTAACTACGAGATCAGCTTTATCAATTTTGGCCGTCAATATAAAGTGATCGTACAGGCGGGTGCACAATACCGGGCATTGCCTGATGATATCCTGAAATTGTATGTGAAGAATGATAAAGACGAGATGGTTCCTTTCTCGGCATTTATGAAAATGGAGAAAGTGTACGGTCTGTCGGAGATCACGCGCCACAACATGTACAACGCATCAGAAATCTCGGGTTCACCGGCTCCCGGTTATTCGAGCGGTGAGGCGATCGCGGTGATCAATGAAGTAGCAGCAAAAACATTACCGAGAGGTTTTGGTATCGATTGGGCAGGTATCTCCAAAGATGAGGTGGCCCAGGGCAACCAGGCTATATGGATCTTCCTGATCTGTCTCGGTTTCGTGTATCTCATTCTTGCCGCGCAATACGAAAGCTTTATTCTTCCACTGGCGGTGATCCTTTCTCTTCCTACCGGTATATTCGGCGCTTTCCTGTTGCTGAAAATACTTGGCCTGGAAAATAACATTTATGCGCAGATCGCGATGGTAATGCTGATCGGTTTGTTAGGTAAGAACGCGGTACTGATCGTTGAGTTTGCGGTGCAGAAACATCGCTCGGGCTCTACGGTACTGCAGGCAGCGATGGAAGGTGCGAAAGTGCGTTTCCGTCCGATCCTGATGACATCATTCGCGTTCATCGCGGGTCTGATCCCGCTGGTAGTGGCGGAAGGTCCTGGTAAGATCGGTAACCGTACCATTGGTACAGCCGCTGCGGGCGGTATGCTGCTCGGAACGATCTTCGGTGTATTGATCATCCCGGGTCTCTATTTCGTATTCGGGAAAATTGCCGAACGCCGTTTATTGATAAAAGATGAAGAAGAAAATCCCTTAACTGAAGAAATCGATCATAATGTTTAAATTCAAAATAAACCATGGCCTCGCGGTGGCAGCGCTTTGCGCGGCCATGGTCGGTTGTAAAGTGCCGGCGATCGTGGAACCCACGCAACATCTTCCGTCGCCATCGGCATTCAACAACAGTACAGACACAACTAATACCGCCGATATCCAATGGCGTCAGTTCTTTAATGATCCAAACCTGGTAACGCTGATCGATACAGCATTAAAAAACAACCAGGAATTAAATATCACTTTGCAGGAGATCGAGATCGCCCGCAATGAGATCAGGCTTCGTCAGCAACCATTGCTGCCTTCCGTGACTTTAGGCGGCGGCGTTGGTGTAGAAAAAGTAGGTCGTTATACAAGCCAGGGTGCAGGCGATGCAACAACTGAAATCAAACCGGGAAAGGAAATGCCTGACCCATTAGGAGATTTCCGTGTGGCTGCCGTTGCTAACTGGGAAGTGGATATCTGGAAAAAACTGCGCAATTCAAAAAAGGCGGCAGTAACGCGTTACCTGGCAACTGTGGAAGGAAAGAATTTTGTGATCACCAACCTGATCGCAGAGATCGCTGATTCCTATTATGAACTGCTCGCACTGGATAATCAGCTGGAGATCGTTAAACAAAATATCGCACTGCAGCAAAATGCACTTGAGATCATTAAAGTGCAGAAAGAAGCAGCGCGGGCAACAGAATTGGCCGTTCAGAAATTCCAGGCGGAAGTGCTGAAAACACAAAGCCTCGAATATGATATTGCTCAACAGATCAAGGAAACAGAGAACAAGATCAATTTCCTGCTCGGCCGTTATCCGCAGGATATCGTTCGCACAAAGAATATTCTTGGGCTGACGCCTTCAGCGGTTCAGTCTGGTATTCCCTCTCAACTGTTGGCTAATCGTCCTGATATCCGTCAGGCTGAGCTCGAACTGGCTGCATCCAAACTGGATGTAAAAGTGGCACGCGCGGAGTTCTATCCTTCGTTTGGTATTTCTGCCGGTGTGGGTTTCCAGGCTTTCAATCCAACGTACCTGTTCCGTATGCCTGAATCGATACTGTATTCGATCGCAGGTGATATCGCAGGTCCGCTGATCAACAAGAATGCGATCAAAGCGGAGTTTTACAGCGCTAATGCACGTCAGTTGCAGGCTTTGTATAATTACGAAAAAACGATCCTGAATGCGTATATCGAAGTAGCGACGCAGTTATCCAATATTTCAAACCTTGAAAAAAGTTATGGCTTGAAATCCCAACAGGTGGATGCGCTCACACGTTCGATCGATATCTCGGGCGATCTGTTCAAAAATGCAAGAGCTGATTATCTCGAAGTACTGATGACGCAGCGGGATGCGCTGGAAGCGAAGCTGGAACTGATCGAAACAAAGAAAGACCAGATGAGTGCAGTGGTGAGAGTGTATAGAGGTCTTGGTGGTGGCTGGAAGTAACAGATTTTGCCGATCGATTATAACAAACAAAAAGAAACCGGTCCATGGGGCCGGTTTTTTATTGAAAGAAAATTTCTATCGAGGAAAGTGAAATAAAGACAAGGCAGTAAACTTTATCCGACCGCTACAAACCTTTCCGCCATGAACCGCTCTACTTCCTTATAAAGCCTCTTATGCCCGGCATCCCTGATCAATGAAGATTTCTGACCAAGCAGAACGCTGAGCCTGGCCGCAAGTTCGGGCTTACTATCCCAGTAAATTCTATTGATGTTCAATGCGGCACTCAACAGGTCGCCGGGATAGAAATCCCCGTCAGCAAGGATATCGGTCTCCAGGAGCTGGAGGGTCTTATCCAACAAGAAAATGGTACCAACGTCCTGCGAAAGCAATAAACGGATCTGCTCAATAGAAAGATCTTTTACCGGCACCCGTACAAACTGATGAAAGCGGGCGGCAACTCCAGCCGGGGAACCTGCCTCATCCCGGCCATTGTATTGCAGTTGTTCTATGGATCTGGTCTCTTCCATAAATAGTATTATTTCACTTTGAAAAATTCAGTGTAATAATCACAGGAACAATAGTACGAAGACCTACGTATTCAAGCAAATTAATTTTTCTTCAATCATATTTCAATTTGTTAAAACTTTCAAAACCAGTCATGACCGGGGATGGTATTCATAAAAAAAGCCCCCGTATCCTATTATACGGAGGCCTTTGCGATATAAAATCCATCACTATTGCGGCTGTATCGTGGTCGTCGACTGGAACTGACCATTGAAATAGCAGATCACGCGTTGCTTGTTTTTCTCCAGTCTTACATTGGCATTATTCATTTCAATACGCAATGGTTCTGGTAAAGGGGTACCATTCTGATCATTGAATTTCAATACGAGTGTGACTGACTTGATATCCCATGCGTCCCATCCCAGGAATACTTGTTTGGGTTCAAGGAAAATATCCAGTCTGTTGATGCCAGCTTTGAAGTCCTCCAGTTTGATGCCGCCATCCTGTCTTACATCCATCACCATGGTGACGCGGCTGTTTGGCGTGAATTCGGTATTACCTGTTTGCGTAGCTGCCAGTACAAAATTCGAACCGGTTGAATTTCCTCTTGTGCTCAATGTAATATTCACCGGTGAACCATTGTCCTTCCCGTCAGGGCCGCACTGGATCTCCACCTGTGCACTTGTGAGCTTATATTGTGCTCCCTGCGGCACACAATTTTTAACGGTATAAACATCTGTTGCGCTTTCCACACCGATCAGGTTACCCGCCATATCTGTCAGTGTATAGCTGATCGGCCTGGATGTCTGATAGGTCGTGTTTTTGATCACCGCATCGATCTGTGAAAACAACTGATCAATATCAACCGGATTAAGTGACAGGCCCGCAGCCGTTCCTACAGTGTAGGTATTAATGACGACCTTTTTGCTTTTTGTTTTCTGCAGATAATCAAACGCAGCTTTCGCGCCTGCTTTTGAAGGGTCACCATACTGGAATGTTGCAAAGGCAGAATCACTCAAACCGGTCTCATCAATATCAATGTTTGCAAGAATACGTGTTCCGTACATTACGCTGCTCACGAGCAACAGGTTTGGCGTTTGCTCAATTGATGGATCAGTAAAGAATCCGCCGCGCGGGATCTCTGTTGAAAGTGTATACAGTGGGATCTTGTAATCACAGGTGATATAAACGTGGTTGTTCTGCTTATTGATCTGAAAGCCTGCCGAAGCGGAAAAACCGGAATATGCACCACCGGCAGAAATATTCAGGGCCATTGCTGCGCTGTTATTGGAATAAGTGTACTGACCGATACTGCTGGCAGAAGTAACTGTTGTTGAGAAATTACGTGTGATCGGTGCAGTTGCCGTGGTAATATTTGAAGCGCTTGGATCATTGACCGTTACAGCCACATCACCTGTGCTGTTAGCAATATTGCTGGTATAAATAACGATCGGATTACGCTTACCATCACCGACAGTTTTGAGCGTACTGCCTCCATAAAAATCGGCATAGTTATAGATCGCACCAGGATAAATGCCCGCGCCATCAGCACTTACACTGAGAAAGCTGGAGCTGCGTGCCGTCACACTCTCACGGGTGGTGGTACAATTCATCCCGTTCTCCACGCTTGTAGTGCCTCCGCCCTGCTGATTTGCAGTTGGCGGCGCATCATAATTTGGATTCTTGCGAAGCTGATAGCGGATATTGATCCCATTCAGGGTTTTGGTAAAACTTGGCTCGGTAGAAAGATGATTGAATTGCTGCAAACGCAATGCTTTGAAATTTCCATCATCACCATAAATAGCATTCGGTACCGGTTTTAACACCGCCACACCTTTGACATTCTTTATCACCTGTGTATGCAAAGTAACTTTGCTGGCTGCAACCGGACCAAGTGTCCTTACAGGCTGAGTCGTTTGTACAGGTTGGGCCGGTTGTGTAACGATCACCTTGTTTGGTATTGTCTTTACCGGGATCGTATCTTTTGATATTCTGCTGGGTACAGCTACCGAACGGGGCTTATCGATCTGGGAAAAACTATTGAATGCAAGCGTTGTTGCCAGGATCATCAACGCGGGCTTTTTTAGATTGTACAACATATTTACGCAATTAAAGGTTGATTTATGACGTAAATATGCTGCTGTCTTTTGAGTTAATGTATCATGTGAAACGTGGATATTTTGAGCGTGGCAATGCCGGATGATCAATGCCATGTCCGAATGCAGGTTTCAGTTTTACAGTTCCTATGACCCGGCTATTCTGCCTTCACCATCGCTTCCTTATTATATTTGTTGCGATACTCAAGTGGCGACAATCCGGTGATCTTCCTGAAGACTTCCCTGAATGCTTTCAGATCAGCATAGCCGACTTCGTACATTACTTCATTGATGGTTTTGCGTGTAGTTTCAAAAGACTTTTTAGCTGCCTCGATCTTTACCCGTTGTGCATATTCAACAGGTGTATTACCGGTAGCTTTGATGAACCTTCTATCGAAGTTGCGGCGGCCGATCGCAAAGTGGGAAGAGAGTTCTTCCACCGAGATCTTTTCGTCCAGTTTCTTTTCAATATACTCCTGGGCTTTGATGACCAGGTCATCGCCGTGTTGCTTTTGTCCTTTGAAAATCGAAAATGCAGACTGGCTTTGCCTGTCAAGTTCTATCTGGAATACTTTGGAACAGAAGATAGCTGTTTGTCTGTCGTAATATTTTTCTATAAGATAAACAAGCAGGTTCAAAAACGAATATGCACCACCATTTGTGTAGATCCCGTCTTCATCCGTGATCAGTTTATCTGCCAGCAGGTTCACATTGGGGAACATTCCGCGAAATGTTTCGGCAGCAGACCAATGGGTTGCACAATTCTTTCCATCCAGCATTCCGGATGAAGCAAGAAGGAAGACGCCATTGCAGATACTCGCCACTTCAGCACCGTTCCTGTACTGCACTCCGATCCAATCGATCAGTAATTGGTTTCCCTTCACTGCTTTCTGAAAATCCCTCACCAGTGAAGGAACAATAATAAGATGTGTTTTCTTTATTTCCTCCACATGAACCTGTGGTGTCACGGAAAACAAACCATCATATACTTCCGTCTTCCTGGAAATCCCCGCCAGCTGTACTTTATACGGCTCCGGTCTCCCGGATTGCTTCCAGAAATTGTTTGACTGCACAAACATTTCATACGATCCAACAATACTGGCTATAGTGCTCAGGTTGCTTTGTCCGTCAGGAACGATTATAGTGATGTGCTTCATTTAGCTAAGGTAGACAAATCAATTGTCCAAATCAACCCATTAGAATGTCCATTTTGTACCCCCTCAATGCCGGATTTGGACAATAGCTTTGATCATAGAAATCAATTAAAGAATAAATGAAAAGACTGAATCATACGCTTTACCGGCCAATTATGCTCATTGGCTGTTCGTCGCTCATACTCGTAATCAAGCCGGAACTGCGGATGGGTGAACCGGTAAACACTACTGTTAATCTTCAAAACAAAATTATCATGAATGATCAAAGCTTTACTACCAGCTTCACGGTAGACCAATCTCCTAAAGAAGTTTTTGCCGCAGTGAATAATGTACGCGGCTGGTGGTCTGAACAGATTGACGGGGCCACGGACCAACTGAACAGTGAGTTCAGGTATCATTATAAAGATCTGCATCAATGCCGTATAAAGATCACAGAAATGATTCCCGGTAAGAAAGTGTCCTGGAAAGTACTGGAAAATTATTTCAGCTTCACAAAAGATAAGACGGGACAGTGGAAGAATACGGAGATCGTATTTGAGATCACGGAGAAAGATGGCAAAACGGAATTGAAATTCACCCACGTTGGTTTGACACCGGATGAAGAATGTTACAACGTTTGTTTTGATGCCTGGACTGGCTATATCAACAAAAGCCTGAAAAGCCTGATCACTACCGGTACCGGTAATCCAACCAAAGACGATCACAGCAAATTCAATGACGATATCCAGAAAAAATGGAACGGTTAAGTTATATGTTCACCCCAAACAAATAGTATGAGCAAGCAGGATTTCAGTAAAACCTTCTTATTTGACAAATCTCCCGGAGAAGTCTTTGATGCCGTGAACAATGTCCGCGGTTGGTGGTCCACACTACTGGAGGGTAGTTCAGGCAAAGAAGGTGATGTTTTTATTTATCGCCATAAAGACATACATGCATCAACGCAAAAGCTGGTGGAAGTAGTAAAGAATAAAAAAGTTACCTGGCTTGTAACTGACAGCCACCTGAGTTTTCTTGAAAAAAAACCAGATGAATGGACCGGAACAACGATCAGCTTTGAGATAGAGCCTGCGGGTAATAAAACGAAATTATATTTTACTCATCACGGACTAACACCTCAAAAAGAATGCTTTGAAGATTGCAGTGGCGGATGGAATTTCTACCTGCAAAGTCTGGCAGAGCTGATCAGTACAGGAGAAGGGCAGCCAGACAAATAAATACTTTTATTGACTCCGGAATATTTATTCATTTAATCGCAATGAATAAATATTCCGGAGTCAGTCTATAAAAGCTTCTGCTCTTTTCTGATCGATCTGCCAGGTAATGCAACAGATCCACAAAAGGAAAAATAAGAAGGTAATCTTTTGTATGATGGGCAACCAAACGATCAGCTCCTTCGAATAGTATACATAGTTATTAACCGCCACCAGCAGGAGATTCATAAGGCCATAAACAAACAATGAATTCCATTTAAGCTTATACAATACGAACATCGTACAGGCTGTAACGATCAGTCCCGCCAGCGATGCAAGATTCACTAACAGATCATGCAGATCAGACACAGCCAGCGAAGAAATAAAAGCCGTGCAGCTAATAGAAGCGATAATGATCACCGTCCTTAGCGGTTTACTTTTCGCCGTCAGAAAGGCGATCAGCATCCAGAAAAACTGCAGCGAAGCAGCCAGGATATACATTGCGGTTATGGCGACAGGTCTTGCCGGATTTGGTTCACCGTTGATTGCTGTCCGGTTGAATAAATTGCACCAGTAATTATCTTTCCAGCTAAAACCCGTCGAATGTATATCCGCCTGCGAGCCGCCCGGGTAGAGCGATGCCGCGATGATATACATCACTACAAATAACAGGATCCCGAAAATGGGGAATAGCAGTATCCTTTTCAGCATATGGTGCATTCATTGTATCCTGTGTTGAATATACAGGTTTCTTTCGTCATTGATCGGGCTTGAAAGGCTTGATACCCAATAGCTGAAAAGCATGAAAGTGAAATATCCTGAAAGAGAAAGGGATGGTAACTCCTGTGGAAATCAACCCGGATTTGAAACCGGTCCGGCAACAGAACGGCTAAAACCCAAATATCAACCGGTTCCATAGGTTTTGAACACGGTTTAGTGACTATTAGTTGCCAGGCCTTTCTCCCCGGTATAATTTTGCCTTATCAACCATAACCCTGATCTTACTTATGAACTTCTTCAGCAAATTATTACCCTCTCACCTGCTGCGCAGGAGCAGTGTTCTGGCAATTACCGCCGTAGTTTTTTATAGCTGCAGTCATGAGAAACTGACTGTAGGAAGTTCCAGCCATTCCATTAAGACCGAAGCGACCACAAAGGCGAATGTGTCCCCGGAGGAGGAGACGGCGTATACACTGATCAACCTGGTGGAGTAGAGGAAGGGTTTCGCAAGTTTCAGGGTTCAGAAGTTCCAAAGGTTCCAGAAGTTCCAGGGGTTCCAGAGGTTGAACAGATATGTCTCTGGCTAAGCAGTATATTGATGGTCGTATAATGACCGGTGGTGATTGAGCTACCGGTTTTTTGTTTTGTATAATAACTTCTTACGGATCTATTGAAGATGGATTCATCCAAACGCACTGATATTCCCGGTCGATCTATGGGTAGATACGTTTAACTTATTGAAGAATGAGTTACTATAAATGATCCGGTTGCAATCCCTGCTCATACCTTTGCATTCGGGATAAGCATCCTCTGGCATTCAAATTGCCAGATTCATTATACTAAAAGCAAATCATGAGCAAACGACCTCATATCATCTGCCTGATGATGACCTCACTCGATGGAAAGATCCTTTCAGAAAAATGGGGCGACAGCGAAAAAGTAAAAACGCTCACCAAAGCATTTGAGGAAGTGCATGAAATCATCGGTCATAAAACATGGATCGTCGGCAGAACAACGATGGAAAAGGATTTCACGCATTACGCCAAACCCGTGTATAAAGAAAGCAACCAACCGATCAGCCGGGAGGATTTTGTTGCGGATAAAAATGCGCGATCTTTCGCTGTTACCATCGATGGCCAGGGAAAACTGGGATGGAACAAAGGCGATATGCTGGGAGAACACGTGATCACTATATTAACGGAAACGGTTCCTGACAGTTATCTCGCCAATCTGCAGGACGTCGGCGTTTCATACATCTTTGCCGGTAAAGATAAAGTTGATCTGCCACTTGCAATGGAAAAGCTGCGATCTCTTTTCAAAATAGAAACACTAATGCTGGAAGGTGGTGGACATATCAATGGCAGCTTTTTAAATGAAGGGCTGATCGATGAGTATCATCAGTTATTGCTGCCACTTGCTGATGGCCGCGAAGAAACATCCAGCGTGATGGAAATTGCAGAAAAGGATCGCCGGTTGAATGCCACCTTATTCAAACTAAAAGAAGTGAAGCATTTGGAAAATGATATTTTATGGCTACACTACGAGGTGACAGACCGCGTGTGATCAGTCTTACTTTTTATATATCACACACCGTATTAAACAGCTGCATGCTTGCCCGTTCCCGGCAGAACAGCAATGAAGATGCGATTTGCAAGTGATGAAATGATAACCCAATATGCAAATACCAGCAATCCGAAAAAGAATGTATCACTCTAATCCTTTTTTAATACTGATGGGAATAATCATTAAAGATTGTTAAATCCGTTCAGGATTTATCTTCATTGTTAAGTTTTACGAGGTTTGTATTAACCAGCCAACTTAACCTTATGATCAAAAGATTACTTCTCTTCTCTTTCACCGTACTCCTTTTTGGTGCATTATTTTCGTCCTGCAAAAAAGAGAGTCTCACACAGGCTCAACTTACCGAAAAAGAATTAACAGCCGTAGCTAAACAGAATAGCATCATCCGCATTTACGCGCTAAAGAACAATGCAATTACTCCCAGCCAGTTCAACTCCAATGCAGGAATGAACTGGGCTTTCTCCAATGGCTTTTTCAAATACACTTACAACTCGCAGTATAGTTATAACCTGGCTTATCTTATAGCATATGATATAGTCAATGCGCGCCTGGACAATAACAGCACTGATCGCGTAATGCTTCTCTATTTCCAATAAATGAATAAAACAAACAGTTTGCTCCATCTTCCTATTCTCAAAAAAGATAGAAAGATGGACCAAACTGTTTTACTGAATACCTGTTGCTTCTTTCAGTTTGTCCCCTTGGGGCTAACCGTTACCCAAATCTATGAATGGCGTAAGGTTCCTCCTCCGGCGGACACGTCCCGCAGATTTACGCAGATCTAAAACACG
>QFQQ01000073.1 GCA_003243445.1 Citrobacter freundii | reverse complement strand
GAATTTTAAGTGTGGTAACTCAAAATTAATTAGCTATTCGCTCTGCTTCTCTTTTAACTAGCAAGTTGGGTTAGTTAACGGAAAGCTATTCGATCGCCCGGCGTTAGGCCCCCTCTAAATCTCCCCCTTCAGGGGAGACTTCAGGTCGTTTTTTAAAGATTTTCATTTTATATCGAATACAGATGTACGATTTAAAAAACAATTGCCTGGTGTCGGAAAGCAAAGTCTCCCCTGAAGGGGGAGATTTAGAGGGGGCCTAACGCCAGTCAATTCAGGCAGGTTTTGCTAACTAAACGACATTGAATTTCAATTGTGGGTGAGGAGTGCGCGATCATGATTTGCGAGAGAACTGCATCTCAAAGACATAACCCCGGCATTTTAACAGACCGCCGCTGAACCTTTGACGGTTAAGTAAGTCTCATGACCTTCCAACCATCCCATGCTCATCAATGGCACATTCATCCGGGTGTCCGAGCCTAAGTTACAGACTGCGAATACACTCCATCCGGGTTAAACATAAACACTTCGACTTCCCTCGCAGCTAAACGCAAACATTCCTCTACTTTTGCTGTTTAACAGTATACTATGATTCATTTCGAAAGATTTACACTTGAAAACGGCCTGAGGGTAATCGTTCACCAGGATCTTTCCACCCCGATGGCTGTGATGAACGTGATGTATGATATCGGTGCCCGTGATGAAAATCCGGCCCAGACAGGCTTCGCACACCTTTTTGAACACCTGATGTTCGGCGGTTCTGTGAATATTCCCAGCTACGACGAACCCCTGCAAATGGCCGGCGGTGAAAACAACGCCTACACCACCAACGATCTCACCAACTATTACATACAGCTGCCCGCTGAAAACCTGGAAACCGCATTCTGGCTCGAAAGCGACCGCATGCTCTCCCTTGCCTTCGGCGAAAAAAGCCTCGATGTTCAGCGCAAAGTGGTTTGTGAAGAGTTCAAAGAACATTATCTCACCAAGCCTTACGGAGATGTATGGCATAAGATGCGCGAACTCGCTTACACAACGCATCCCTATCGCTGGATGACGATCGGCAAAGAATTATCGCATATCGAGAACGCAAAGCTCGAAGATGTGAAAGCATTCTTCTTTAAATACTATCGCCCCGTTAATGCCGTACTTGTTGTTGCCGGAAACGTGACGACAGAAAAAGTAAAAGAGCTGGCGGAAAAATGGTTCGGCAATATTCCCGCAGGAGAAAAGTATGTTCGTAATCTTCCTGTGGAACCGGAGCAAACAGCCCCACGCAAACTGGAGGTAAAAGCAAAAGTTCCCGTTGACGCATTCTATAAATGCTGGCATATTCCCGCACGTCTCGATGAACGATATCATGCCATCGATCTGTTAAGCGATATCCTTGGCGGCGGAGCTTCCTCCCGTTTACACCAAACATTGGTGAAAGAGAAAAAGCTGTTCAGCAATATCGATTGCCATCATTTTGGCAGCACTGATGCCGGTCTTCTTACCATTGAAGGAAAACTGGTAAAAGGCGTAAAGATCGAAGATGCGGATAAAGCTGTTGAAGACATCCTTCGTCAGTTGCAGGAAGAACCGGTCATGGAGATCGAACTACATAAAGTAAAGAACAAGACCGAAAGCATGATGGCTTTTGAAGATATGAGTGTGATGAATCGCGCTAACAGTCTTGCATATTATGAATTGCTGGGCAATGCTGATCTGATGAATACAGAATTAAGCCTGTATGAAAAAGTAACGGCAGCAGAGATCAAGGCAGAAAGCAAGGCGATCTTCAGACCGGAAAACAGCAACACACTTTATTACCTGGCAGAAAACTAAGAGCTGCATGCGGTAATTGAATTGCTGTATCGTTTGCAAAAGAATACTATCACGGAAAGATTATCAATTAAAGAATGTTAAACAGAACTATAGCCCCACCCATCGTAGATGCGGTGAATTTCAATCTTCAACTGAAGCCTTATCAAAAGTTCTCCCTGAAAAATGGCGTTGAAGTATATACAGTGAATGCAGGTGCCGAAGAAGTAATGTCCATAGAGTGGGTATTCCGGGCCGGCAATAGCTATGAAGATAAAAACCTGGTTGCGGCTACCGCCAACTTCCTGTTGAAGAATGGCACCAGCAGCAAAACAGCCTTCCAGATCAATGAGCATTTCGATTATTATGGCTCATACCTTAACAGGGCTTGCTATAACGAGACAGCTACGCTCTCCCTGCATACACTCACGCGTCACATCAATGAACTGCTCCCTGTTGTCCGCGAGTTGCTCACTGATGCAACGATGCCGCAGGAAGAACTGGATATCTATCGGCAGAACATGAAACAGCGGTTGAAAGTAAATCTGAAAAAAGCAGATTTCATCGCTGGCCGATTGATCGATGTTTATCTCTTTGGCGAAAAACATCCCTATGGCCGCTATTCTTCCGCAGAAGATTTCGATGCACTTCAACAGGAAGAGATCAAAGATTTTTACAGGAAATATTATCAGCAGGGCAAACTGATCATTTTCGCATCAGGCCGTCTGCCAGCTAACCTGGAGGAATTACTGAATCAGCATTTCGGCGACCTTTCTTTCGGCGATGTGCCACAGGTTGACATTCCCGCAGTGCCTGCCGCAGAAAAGAAATACCGCGTTGTCAACGATGAAAAAGGTGTACAGGGTTCTATCCGTTTAGCAAGACCTTTCCCCAACCGTCATCATCCTGATTTCTTAAAAACGCAGGTGTTGAATGCGCTGTTCGGAGGTTTCTTCGGATCAAGACTGATGGAAAACATTCGTGAAGACAAAGGATATACCTACGGCATTCACAGTTATCTGCAGAATCACATCACTCAGTCTGCATGGATGGTTTCCACAGAGGCCGGCCGTGAAGTAAGCGAAGCAACGATCGAAGAAGTATACAAGGAAATGAAAATACTGCGCGAAGAACCTGTTGACGAAGAAGAACTCCTCCTGGTCCGCAACTACATGATGGGCAGCATCCTCGGCGATCTTGACGGTCCCTTCCAGATCATGGCACGCTGGAAAAATATTATCCTCAACAACCTTGATGAAAAATATTTCTACAACTCCATCAATGCGATCAAAAGCGTAACTGCGGAAGAGTTGCAGGAACTGGCGAAGAAGTATCTGAATCCGGCGGAGTTTTACGAATTGGTGGTCGTTTAAGTAAAAGTTCCAGAGGTTCCAAAGGTTCCAGAGGTTCCAGAAGTTTAGCGCAACATCGTGATGTTACGAAACCTCTGGAACCTCTGGAACCTTTGGAACCTCTGGAACCCCTCTTCACATTTGCGGCACCGGCAAATCATCAATCACCTGCAATCTCTTCTTCAACTTTTTTCCCGGTGTAATCCTTTTCGCAACAGCAAGTCTGAAGCTGCCAATGCTGATCAGGTATTGGTCATTGGATGATTTTCCTTTGAGATTGGTACTGCTGTTGATCCAGGCGAGGTTGAGCATCCAGTCGTCACTGTTGTAGCCTGCTACAATGCGGAGCATCAGGTTGGGTGAGATGGAGGTGCGCCGCTCAGAACTTTTTCCCTTGAATTCCCGCACAAAACTGATATCTCCGGTGGCGGTAAGACTGCCCGTAACAAAGTAATTTTCCTTATGAACATGGGTATAAGCATAACCGATACCCGGTCCGAATTCTGTAAATCTTACACGCGTGATATCATGCTGGCGATAAAATGAATCAAGATGGTTTGGAATAAGCGCGCTGTCTCCTTTTATCACACCTGTATACGCTTCTGCACCGATCAGCAATGAGCCCGCAGATTTTCTTTGCCATTCGTTTTGCAGGAATGCGGCACGGTAAGAAAATCTATCGCCATTAAAAAGACGATATACGGATGCGCCAAGCAGATTCACCCTTACATCAGGACGTACATAAAAGCTATCAGGCCTCAATGAACCCGATCCTCTTGGCGTGGCGTAATAGCCTTTGTAGAATTGCCCATACAGATCAACCACCCATTTTTTTGCATAAACATGTGACTGCAGGTCGAGGTACTTGCTCCTGCCCGTTTCCTTGCTGTCCCGGCTCAGGAATGGGATCGGAAACCCTGCATTGATCGTCACAATACCGTACGTAGCGCCAACGCCCATGGTTACGGGTGTATTGGGCCGGTAACGCATAGGTTTCAAGCGGTCTTTTCCTTCCAGTGAAAGCGAGGTATATTTTTTTGAAAGATAAACGCGGCCGGTGATGGTCTGCGGGTAGGTTTTGTAATAAGCGGTATCATGTAGCATTGGAGGCGCCGGCTTATCCTGTGCAGAAGCAGCAATGGCGGTCAGTAACAATAAAGCGATCATTGTCCCGCGCAAAAGCCGGTCAATTGTGTGTGATAGATAAAACATTATCAAAGTAAATTAAAATTAGTGCCAATATGCCCGTTAAGGAGGTTTGTTTTTATGATTAATACCGCCTGGCAGGATTTGGACGACAGCATTCCCATATCTTCTGATAACAGCGGTCCATACCGCCGTCATACCGGTTATCCCGCTTTCTGCCATCAGTCATCTGCTATCGCGCAACTCTCAGACACTTCCCTTAAAATGAAAAATCCCCGTTAAATTCGCAATATGACCTTCGATCGTAAACACCTCTCCAACGAACAGCTTGTGCATTTCTATCGCAGCATCCTTTATCCGCGAATGATAGAGGAGAAAATGCTGATCCTGCTCCGGCAGGGCAGGATCTCCAAATGGTTTAGCGGCATCGGGCAGGAGGCCATTGCTGTCGGCGCCACGCTGGCATTGCAACCGGATGAATGGATCATGCCGCTGCATCGCAACCTCGGCGTATTCACTACCAGGGAAATGCCATTGCACAAATTGTTTCATCAGTGGCAGGGAATGCAGGAAGGTTATAGCAAAGGACGTGAACGTAGTTTCCACTTCGGCAACCGTGAACATCATATCTGCGGTATGATCTCGCACCTCGGTCCACAACTCGCCATTGCGGACGGTGTGGCCCTTGCAGCTAAACTGCGGAAAGAAGATAAGGTTTCTCTCGCTTTTTCCGGCGAAGGCGGTACCAGCGAAGGGGATTTTCATGAAGCATTGAATGTGGCGGCAGTTTGGGATCTGCCGGTTATTTTCCTGATTGAAAATAATGGTTACGGATTGAGCACACCTACAACAGAACAGTTCCGCTGCATCAGTCTTGTTGACAAAGCAAAAGGCTATGGAATGGAAGGTGTACAGATCGATGGAAACAATCTGCTGACGGTGTATGATACGATCTCCGGCGTTCGCGACTATTGCATCAAACATAAAAAACCCTTCCTGATCGAAGCGATTACTTTCCGCATGCGTGGTCATGAAGAAGCAAGCGGTACCAAATATGTTCCGCAGAAATTATTTGAGCTGTGGGAACAAAAAGACCCGATCAAAAATTTTGAAACATATCTTTTGTCGCAACAGGTGTTAAGCACAGAAGACGTGGAAAAGATAAAAGCTGAATTAAAAGAACGGATCGATGCGGAGCTTGAAAAAGGCTTTGACGCGCTGCCCTTCATTGCAGATGAAGAACAGGAGCTGAATGATGTATACGCGGAAAGAACAACGTTCGACGCAGACATAGTTGACAATTCGGAAGTTTCATATCAGTCTCCGTCCGTTCATCGCGAATTGCGATTGATCGATGCTGTGAAAGAAGGCCTGCATCAAAGCATGGAACAGCATGCTAACCTGATCCTGATGGGCCAGGATATTGCAGAATACGGCGGCGCATTCAAGATCACTGAAGGCTTTGTGAACGATTTTGGAAAAGAGCGCGTACGCAATACACCGCTTTGTGAAAGTGCGATCGTTGGTGCTGCGCTTGGGCTGAGTTTGGAGGGGTACAAGAGCATGATGGAAATGCAGTTTGCAGATTTTGTTACGGTCGGCTTCAACCAGATCGTGAATAATCTGGCAAAGATCCATTACCGCTGGGGACAAAATGCCGATGTGGTGATCCGGATGCCGGCAGGCGGCGGCGTAGGGGCCGGGCCGTTCCATTCGCAAAGCAATGAAGCATGGTTTACACATACTCCCGGATTGAAAGTCGTATACCCGTCAACGCCAATGGACGCAAAGGGGTTACTGATCGCGGCGATCAATGATCCAAACCCCGTGATGTTCTTTGAGCATAAAGCACTTTACAGAAGTGTATCAGGTCATGTGCCGGAAGAGTATTACGAGATAGAGATCGGTAAGGCAAGGCATGTCCGCTCCGGCAGTGAGATTTCCATTATCACTTATGGAAGCGGCGTTCATTGGGCAGAAGAGTATGCTGCGGCACACTCCTATCTTTCGATAGACATTCTTGACCTCAGGACCTTGTTGCCACTGGATTACCAGGCGATCCGCGAAGCGGTAAGCCGTACCGGGCGTGTACTTGTTCTGCATGAAGACACGCTTACAGGAGGCATTGGTGGTGAGATCGCATCATGGATAGGCGAACATTGCTTTGATAAACTGGATGCACCTGTGATGCGTTGCGGCTCATTGGATACGCCCATTCCGTTTAATATGGAGCTGGAGAAGAATTTTATGGCGAAGGCCAGACTGGATGAGGTGGTGAAGAGGTTGATGGCGTATTGAGTTTAAAGGAGCGTTGGTCGCGCATTCTTCTCCCACAATTAAAATTGTGGGCTAATTGCATAGCCCACAATTTCAATTGTGGGTGGAGGGTATTGCGAATGAAAGCATTCATAGAGGGATTTGCAAATAGACCGGCAATTGAAACCGCCTTCCCAGCGCCCACCATTATGAATCTGAAATACCGTACGACTATCAGGAGAACATTGCAACACTTCCACAGATCGCAACAGTACGTATAAACAACAATTTTTAAGAACATACCTGGTAAAAACGCCTGTTTTTCTTCCCCAACAACATTATATTCGTTTCACGAGCCAGGCTTAGGAAGCCACTGTAAAGCATTGCCATATGAACCACCAATCTACCTACCAACAAGGGTATATCAACGGATACCTGGAAGGATTGCTCGCATTTTATAACCTGCGTTATAAACATGCGAACGACTACCGGAATCTTGAAGCCCGGTTTATCCAATCGCCTCTTTCCGTTGAGCTGAACCAGGCGGTCCTCACTGCCCTTACGGATCTTTACAAACGATCAACTTCATTCCAGCGGGAAAAAGCAATGGTGTTCGGAGGAAGCCTCGAACTTAAACCGCTGCATATTCCTTTTGCTGACCTCGGGTTATTGCTCGAACCATGGCTCCCCAATATTGAAGAAACACTGATCGCAAAACAGTACGGTGTGCCCGATGATCAATTTCCTTCAGGAGAAAGACTCACCGATAATTTCCTCGCCTTCGTATTGAAAGAGTATGGTATGCCCGGCCGCCAATACCGGTTCTGGCAAGCCGTTTTCCCTAATGCATTAATGAAATCATTTTCTTACTGCGCAGACGAGATGTTCACGCTTGTGATAGAGAATGGAAAGGAAATGAATATGCTTCACTTTGTTCTGAAGGCGCAAATACAATGCTAATGAGCACGGAGGTTCACAAATGGCGTCCCATTAGTGATCGCCCGGCTCTTGCGCCCGTATGCATTTCATTCTCCACGGTCACCACTCCATTCACCAGTACATAATGAAATCCTTTTGAATAGGCATGCGGTTTATCAAAAGTAGAAACATCCTGTACGGTATTTTCATCAAATACCACAATGTCTGCAGCAAATCCTTCTTTTAACAGACCACGGTTTTGCAATTGAAATTTCTGTGCAGGTAACGAAGTCATTCTTCTGATCGCTTCTTCCAGCGTCAGCACTTTTTCGTCGCGGACATATTTTGCCAGCACGCGTGCATTGGTCCCATAGCCACGTGGATGCGGCATACCGGCGTTCAGTATGCGGATGGTTGCATCGCTGGCAAACATGTTGAAGGGGTATCGCATAATACGTTTCACGTCTTCTTCGCTCATGCCATGAAATACCGCGCTGGCGCCTCCATTCATCATGATCTCCATTACTGTTTCCGTTTCTGTTTTGGCATTGTGCCTGCGGCCTTTCATCAGGTTGATCTGCTCGATGCTTTTTCCGTTGAATGTGGTATCAGGTTGATAATACGCAACGACGGCGTAGCTGAAATGTTTCAGTTTTCTTTTTTTTAAACGCTCTAACATTGATCGTGTAACATACTTACGGATCTCTGGGCGTTGCAGTCTTGCGCTGATGGAGTCCTGTCCGTCAGCGAGTATATCTTCCGGGATCAATGTGCTGATAGATGTACTGCTTGCGGTGTATGGATACTGGTCGATCGTTACTTCTATTCCTTCTTTTCTTGCAGCTTCTATCATACCAACTGTTTCGATGCTTCTGCCCCAGTTCTGCTGGCCGCTAAGCTTGAAGTGAGAGATCTCTACTGGAATATTTGCTTCCCTGCCGACAGTCAGTGCTTCATTGATCGCATAAGTGACGCTATCACCTTCATCACGCATGTGCGTGGCATAAACGCCATTGTATTTCGCGGCGATCTTTGCAAGGCTGACGATCTCCGGTGTTTTTGTATATGTTCCGGGGATATAGATCAATCCGGTTGAAAGCCCCAGCGCGCCATCACGCATCGCCTGATCCATGATCTGTTCCATCTTTTGCATTTCTTCAGGAGTAGCGTCGCGGTTTGCACGCCCCATCACTTTCTTGCGTATATCATTGTGCCCGGCAAGCGTGCCGACATTGATGGAGAGTTTCAGTGAGTCGATCCATTGCAGATACTTTTTTACATTTGTGTAGGAGCTGCCACAGTTACCGGTAATGCAGGTGGTAACACCATCAAGGATAAAACTTGTAGCCTTTGGATCTTTATCTTCATCACCTTCCAGGTGTGTATGCACATCAATAAAACCAGGCGCAATGATCAATCCTTTTGCATTGATGGTCTTTTTTCCTTTGAAAGGAATTTCCCTTCCTATCCCAACGATCTTTCCATTGCTCACGGCCACGCTGCCATAATACCAGTTGTTGCCGGAGCCATCGATGATCTTTCCATTCTCGATCAGTATATCACATGTTTGCTGGGAAAAAGCCTGTAATGAACACAGGCTGATACATAATAAAAGCCATTTCATTGGCTCAATTTACGAAAATCCCATGCGCGGTTTATGCAAAAAAATTACGCAGATCATTCATACGATCGAATGCCTGCGTAATTTCCTGTCTGCGGGTTTTTGCAGTGAAAGGTTTAACATGGGAGTGCCGGTTTTTCAGCACTAATCTGTTACTTCTGTTGTGGTAACACTTTTTACATTACCATAATCATCTTTCCTGACAACAGTTGTCGTTTTTCTTCTTGAACTGCTTCCGCTGGCGAATACAATTATCAAAAGCAATACAACACCACCGACTACCCATTTCCAGTTTCTTTCAAACCAGTTGCCTATCTGTGCTTCATTTACTTCGATGGCCTTATCCTGGGCAAACAAAAATGTTTGTATCGCGAAGAGCAGCAAACCAGTGAATACCACACGGGCGCCGCGCATAATAGTTGTGTGTTTCATAAAGCGGGAATTGGTGAACAATTAACTTCATTCTTTTTCAGCCAATTCTTACGCCAATACAGATGAAAACAAAAAAGCCAGTCCTTACATCATTGGTGTAATGAACTGGCTTTCATTTTATAAGCTGTTCGCAGATTTTTACTGCAGAATTTTATTGATCAATAACGTGTTGCTTTCTGTGTGGTGGATTCTACCCAAAAGACCCGGATCCGTTACTCGTCCTTGCCGCTTTTTTCACCAACGAACCAGTCTTCTTTGTTTTTGAAAAGAACATTGAAAGTGGTGAGTGATCCATAACAGCGGGTCACATATTGCTGCATATTTACTTTGTCTTCATCAGACAATTTTTTATTGCTATTGATATTCTGCTCTAATACCCGCAATCTGTCGCGCAGCATCACGATCTTATGAAAGAAATCTTCTACCGGAATTTCTTTTGGTTTCAACCCTTTATCTGAGGGTTGAAGGATCATTGTTCCTCCCGCCCATCTGTCTCCTAATGGCACGTTCTCCGTAATGCCACCCCAGAGACGTAATATTTTTAATAAGGAGCGTTCAACATCCGAATGCGTTTCTACTTCAAGGCTGAGGTTCTCTGGTATGATCTCATCCAGCTTTGGATCTGTTTTATCAATTTCTTTTAAACCATGATTGATAAAAGAGATGATATAGGTTGCGTATTTGAGTCCGACGATCACACCGGGACCGAATTGGGTGTGTTGGAGGCGGGTGCCGACTCCGAGCACTAATTGATTCTCTTCCATAAGCTAAGAGGGGTTGGAGTATTAGAGCGGGAAGCTAAGAACAAAAAGGGAGAAAGAGAAGAGAGACCGCGAATGACGGACCGCGGACCGCAGACGAGGATTCAATACGGTAGTGTCTGATATATTTCGAGCAGGGGCTTTACAAATGAAGTTCAGGTCCGCGGTCCGTCGTCTATTAACGTAGTACGTTCAGTTCTATCCCGAAGGTCTTTACAAACGAAGTCCAAGTCCGCGGTCTGCGGTCCGTCGTCCGTGGTCTATTACCATCGTCCGTTCAGTTCTATCCAGGAGACAATCACAAACAAAGTTCACGTCCGCGGTCCGCGGTCTGTCGTCCGTGGTCGTGGCCTGCGGTCCCGGCCGCAGGCCGCCGCCTCACTCCTCTTCAGCCTTATAGAACGGCAATGGCGGGAGCCCACGCTTATACCGTTCATAAGAATCTTTGATATACTTCTGGAAATCGTATTCGCCAAGCAATACGGTGAATTCATAAGGCGGTCGATAAATAGCCATGAATTTGGGAAGTTCTGTTGAGTCGAGTCCGGTGAGACGACGCACCAGCGCTTTGTTGAAACGATGGTCCACATATTTATCCTGTTCCTGTTGTATCAGGCGGCGCTGGAAAGAAGCCATGCTTCTTTTTTTCTTGAAATTGAAAATGTCGATGAGCGATTCAAGATCGAAGCCGGCGGCTACCGGAGTGCCGGTGAATTGTCCGGGAGAATTGATACGGATCCCGGGCTTTTGATAGTTGAATACTTTCGCATAGTCTTCCCTGTTCTGCAGAGAATCCTGGCGATAGTTGCGCTGGCGGATCTTTACTTCTTTCAATACGGGAACGTTCAATTGAAGGGCGATATCAAATGCATGAGGGGAAACGATCTTCAGCACCGGGAATTTTATTGTCGGTTTGTTCAGGTAGCTGAACCAGATCGAATCATTTTCGGATACTTCAATCTCATAGTCTCCATTCGCATTGGTCACGGTTCCTTTTCCCGAAGAGCTGATCACCGAAACGAGTGGAATGGCATAGGTGCGCGTGCTGTCATACACCGTACCTCTGATCTTGTACTGGGCACTGGCGGTTGAAGCACTTGACAGGATGGCAAGAAAGATAATTCCCGAAAAAAGTAAAATTCTATTCAAACAATAGCGATTAAGGGCCCACAAGTAACGAAACAAATCCCTAATTAAACGCTAATAGATCGCTAATGGGCGCGAATGATCGCGAATAGCGTTTCAGTGAGGGGAAGATTTCTAATTCTGAAACAAAGCTTTCCTATACCTGTCAGGCTCTATTCGCGATCATTCGCGTCCATTCGTGCTTTATTAGCGTAAGGCCTGGTAGACAAGTGCCTTGAACTTTGAGTGAATTTCTGCGTGTGAATTGGGGTATTGATTCAGGAACAACTGTGCCACGACTTTCTGTTTTGGATCGATCCAGTAAGTGGAGCTGAACATGCCACCCCATTCAAAAGAACCGGGAGAAAGAGGGGAATAAGCCACGCTTCGGTCGGTATAAACGGTGAAACCGAGGCCCATTTCCGTGTTGGGAGAGTCGAATTTGTCAAACTGTTTGGCTGTCATCATACGGATAGTGGATGGGGCTAGCAGGCGTTTGCCGTTGTATTCACCACCGTTTACCAGCATTTGCATGAAGATGGCGTAGTCAAGTGCAGTGGAAGAAAGACCGCCGCCACCGGAAAAATAGGTTCCGGGCTCGGCGGGATAATCGGGTTTCATCTGGCCGCTCAGGTTGAGTGCCTTTGGATTAAGTGGGATGACCAGGTGGTTTTCGTCCTCGCCGGTTAGTTTTACAAGGCGCGATGCTTTTTCTTTTGGCAGATAGAAATAGGTATCATTCATACCGAGCGGCTCGAAGATGCGTTTTTTGAAGAACTGATCCAGGGTTTGGCCGCTTACAACCTCCACCACATAGCCAAGAATATCGGTGTTCAGGCCATAGGTCCATTTATCTCCCGGCTGATGTAAAAGCGGTAAAGTGCCCAGAATTTTGATCTTTTCACCCAGGATCATCCCATTTTCAACGCCAATTCCACCCCAAATGCCGTTTTTGGCGTAGATCGCTCTTGCTTCCGGAGAGCCGATCTGTGCGTAACCGACACCAGAGGAATGGGTCAGCAGATCGCGTAGTGTAACAGGTCTTTTTGCCGGAACCGTTGTGTAGGTCGTATCTGCCGCATTGAATTTATCAAGTACCTTCTGATTGGCAAACGATGGGATGTATTGGGAAACGGGATCGTCCAGCAGCAGTTTCCCTTCTTCATATAACATCATGATGGCTACAGTGGTGATGGCCTTTGTCTGGGAGGCGATCCGGAAGATGGCGTCCTTTTTCATCTGCGCTTTTGAATTCAGATCGGAAACACCGGCAGCTTTATAGTAAATGATCTTACCGTCTTTTACAACAATGGCGGTCGCTCCGCTGATCCATTTTTTATCGATATAGGTCTGCAGGACCTGGTCAATACGTTTGAGTCTTTCAGAAGAAGCGTTGACCGTTTCGGGAGCGGCTTCTTTTAACTGGGCAAAGGTTGAGAGGCTGAAGAGAAGTAATACGAAGGGGAGAAGGCGTGATTTCATATGCGTAATGGTATTATGATTCAATATACACAGATTACGCAGATTTTTGAGCCTATGAAACGAAGTTCAACAGGTTGTTGGATAGTCGGCTGTTGCTTGCGCGAACTACGCGAATCGGGTTTTGAGAAGAATGCACAGCCCGGAATCAGTGTCCGGGGCTTTTGTTATCCAATCGTTGTCAATTGGTTTTACTTCTTTGATCGACCATTGAAGTGCCTGGGATTTGCAATCAGAAATGTTCAGGGAAGTTTTTGGAGCAGTTGATCCACCACCGCCGGGAAGTATTTGTGCTCCAGCGCATGGATCTTCGCCGCGAGGGATTCGGGTGAATCCGAAGGTTCTACCGTGCAGGTTGCCTGGAAAATGATATCGCCGTGATCATAATGTTCATCCACAAAATGAATGGTGATACCGCTTTCTTTCTCGCCGGCCGCAACTACAGCGGCGTGAACAAACTGACCGTACATGCCTTTTCCACCATATTTCGGTAGCAAGGCCGGATGAATGTTGACGATTTTATGAGGAAATGCCTGAATAAGCATGTCGGGAATTTTCCAGAGAAAGCCGGCCAGCACGATCAGGTCGATCGCTTTATCCCGCAGGTATGGAACATACGCGTCACCACGGAAGAATTGTTCCTTTTCGATGATCAGGGTACTGATGCCTTCCTTTTCCGCAATGCCAAGCACTCCGGCGCCGGGTTTGTTACAGGCGATAACTGCGATCTCGACATTTTTATTACCACGGAAATGATCGATGATCTTTTGCGCATTGGATCCCGCACCTGAGGCGAATATGGCGATTTTTTTCACTTTACTGATTGATTTTCAACGTGTGTACCCTTGCCGATCCCCATCCGGCGGCCCATTTTTTTCAGGTAAGCCGTAAAGAAGCTGAATTGTCCGAACGGAATACTCACCAGCAGCACGGCCAGTGGCCACAGAATGGTCACTACTATTATATATACAACCACCCAGATCCATTGCGTATCAATATCAAACAGGTTCATCAGCTTCCGGCCGGCATAACCGGTCAGGCTGCCGCCGATGGCGAAGGTGCAAAGGATCAGGCCCACCCGGGCGGCGCTGACTTTCCATTTCTGTTGGAGGCGGTTGAACATAAAAATTTTCGGTTGCGAAAGTAGGGAAATAAACGATGTTCGATGATGGATGGTCGATGGTCGAATGCCGTCTGTGGATAGTAAGTGATCCGGGAAGAAGGAGACGGAACGCTATAGTTCGTCTGCCCTGCGACCATCGAACATCGACCATCGACCATCGCTTCCGTCATGCTTTTGTCTGTTAACAACCGTTCGAAGATGTTTACGTTTTCATGACAATCAATTTTGACCTAATACAAAAATTCATCATAAATCCGCTGAAATGCAGGCTGGTAGCGGGTTAAAATTTTTTTAAAACAGATTGTCATTTATAAGTCTCGTAGCTTATTTTTGCAGCCGGTTAGAGCTATTTATCCACATTTTTCAGATTAATTGCGTCTATGATTCCTTGTAAACCAACGGCCACAAAACTCAAACTGTTCATACTTTCTCTTGTAGTTTTTTCCGCGTTTAATAGCGTTTCGGCCCAGGATGGTAAGGCTATATTTCAGTCCAAATGCCAAAGCTGTCATAATATTTTCAAACCTATGACAGGTCCTGCCTTAATGGGTTTGGAAGAAAGACACAAATGGGCAGACCATAAAGAACTGCAGGCATGGATCAATAACCCGGGTGGCTACATGGCCAAAGACGCATACACGTCTGGATTGAAAGCGCAGTTCGGGTCTGTGATGACCGCCTTTCCCGATATCACATTAAAGGACGTCGATGCTATCGTTACCTATATCAACTCAGAGGTAGCCAACAAAGGCAAGAAAACTGATGGTAAAAATGATGATGAAAAAGCTCCGGCAGACAACAGCCAGAACGCAGTAATCTTCGGTATCATCTCCCTCATCCTTGCTATCATTGCTCTCGTACTGATGCAGGTGAACAGCAACCTGAAAAAAATGTCTGATGATGCAGAAGGCATCGAAAGACCAGAGCCTGTT
Organism: Citrobacter freundii; assembly: GCA_003243445.1. Taxonomy (GTDB): domain Bacteria; phylum Bacteroidota; class Bacteroidia; order Chitinophagales; family Chitinophagaceae; genus Terrimonas_A. The sequence continues at coordinate 15,222 of QFQQ01000073.1, read as the reverse complement.
CCTTTCTACCGTAATAAAGTTTATATCGCAATGTTCGCCATCGTATTCTTCATCATCGGCGGATATTTTGTAACAACAGGCGCTATCGGCCTCGGACGTCAGAAAGCATATCACCCTGAACAACCAATCTTCTTCTCACATAAAGTACACGCGGGTGTAAACCAGATCAACTGCTTATACTGTCACGGCAATGCATGGGAAAGCAAATCCGCTACGATCCCTGCGGTTAACGTATGTATGAACTGTCACAGGGCAATCAGTTCTTATGAAAAAGGTCCTGAATTGTTTGATGGCGAAACCAAGATCGACGGAACTGCTGAGATCGCTAAACTGTATAAATATGCAGGCTTTGATCCTAAGAACGCCGCTAAATGGGATCCAGCACAGGCTAAACCGATCGAATGGACAAAGATCCACAACCTGCCTGACCACGTATTCTTCAGCCACGCTCAACACGTGAAAGCCGGCCAGGTACAATGTCAGACCTGCCATGGTGAGATCACTTCAATGAACACAGCACAGCAATTCTCTGAACTGAGCATGGGATGGTGCGTTAACTGTCACCGCCAAACAAAAGTGCAGTTCAACTACGATAGCACTAAAGGCAACCAGTTCTACAGCATATATGAGAAGTTCCATAACGATATCAAGAGCGGTAAAATGGATAGCGTGACAGTGAAAGATATCGGTGGTCTGGAGTGTCAGAAATGTCACTATTAAGAGTCTGTTGATCGGGGAGATTCCGGGCTCGTCCCGGACTTGATCCGGGATCGGGGACGACAGGGAAAAGTCTTTATAACAAATTTCAACAAATCAGTCGGAACACCTTAAGGCAAAAGCCGGCTGTTAACTCGGATAAATATGAGCCAAAACAAGTACTGGCAGAATTTCGGACAGGTCACAGACCCGGAAAATTTTCAGAAGCAAGTGCAGGATGAATTCAAAGAAGATCTTCCTTTTGAAGGCTTCGATGGAAAGTTGGCAGATGCGAAAGCACCGCGCCGTGACTTCCTGAAATATCTCGGCTTCAGCACGGCAGCCGCCACACTCGCTGCCAGCTGTAAAGTACCCGTAAGAAAAGCAATACCGTTCGCCAACAAGCCGGAGAATATCATCCCCGGGGAGGCAAAGTACTACGCTACCACTTATGTGCAGGATGGTGACGTGATCCCTGTTGTAGCCAAAGTACGCGACGGCCGCCCGATCAAGATCGAAGGGAACACGCTCTCCAAATACACGAACGGTGGTACTTCCGCACGCGCACAGGCTTCTGTACTTGACCTGTACGACATGCACCGCACTACTCACCCGAAAAGGAAAGTAGGCGACAAATTTGAAGAGACCACTTACGAGTTTGTTGATAAAACAATCGCTGAAGGCCTGGCTGCTGCAGGGAACATCGTTCTTCTTACCAGCACGATCAATTCGCCTTCTACCAAACAGATCATTGCTGAATTCCTTGCAAAATATCCGGGCAGCCGCCACATAACAGCTGATGCTGTTTCTTACAGCGGTATGCTCCTCGCAAATGAAGCGAGCGGTTTTGGAAGAAAACTTCCTACTTACGACTTTGGCGCAGCTAAAGTGATCGTAAGCCTCGACGCTGATTTCCTAGGCAGCTGGCTGAACCCCGTTGAAAATGCAGTAGGCTACGGAAAAGGAAGAAAGATCAATGAGAAGAACCCGACGATGAGCAAACACTTCCAGTTTGAAGGTCATCTCAGCACTACCGGCGCAAGCGCCGATGAGCGTTTCACTCATCTTCCTTCTCAAACAGGCATCGTAGCACAGGCGATCCTCGCCGGCCTCGATGGTTCCGTTGCAGCTCCTTCAATCGCTGATGCAAAACTGAAAGCGGGTATCGCTAAAGTTGTGGCAGCACTGAAAGCAAATAACGGTGCTTCACTGGTCGTATCAGGAAGCAACGATGTAAATGTTCAGATCCTTGTAAATGCGATCAATAACGCGGTTGGTGCTTACGGAACAACTGTTTCATGGGCAACAACTTCCAACTACCGCGCTGGTATCGATAAAGAACTGGTCGACCTCATCGCTCAGATGGATGCAGGCCAGGTTGGCGCGCTGATCGTTTATGGTGCAAACCCTGCTTACCATTATCATGATGCCGAGAAATTCAAAGCAGCACTGAAGAAAGTAAAACTCAGCGTTTCTTTCGGCGAAAAACTGGATGAAACAACTGAACTCTGTCAGTACATCGTACCAACACATAACTACCTCGAAAGCTGGGGTGATGCTGAACCAAAGAATAACCTGGTAAGCTTCCAGCAGCCGACGATCTATCCTTTATTCAAAACACGTCCTTATCAGACCTCACTGCTGAAATGGGCTGGTAACAATACTGATTACGAAACATATTTCCGCAACTACTGGATGACCCGCACAGGTTCTGAAGAAGCATTTGAAAAAGTGCTGCAGGATGGTGTGATGGATCAGATGACCACACTCTCTATCGGTACTTATACCGGTGGTGGCGTTGCCGGTGCTGTTTCTGCTATCGCTTCCGCGAAGAAACCAGCTGGCAAGTATGAAGTGGTGCTTTATCAAAAAGTTTCTATCGGTACAGGTACCGGTGCTTACAACCCATGGTTGCAGGAACTGCCGGATCCGATCTCTAAAGCTACATGGGACAACTACGCGCTGATCTCCATGAGCATGGCGAAAGAGATGCTCGGAATCGACCTGGCTAATAAAGACAACGAAAGAGAGAACAACAATTACGAATACTATCCTTCCAAACCCGTTATCAGGATCACTGTTCCGGGTAAAAAAGAAGTTGAACTTCCGATCCTGGTGATCCCCGGTATGAATGCTAACACGATCGCGATCGCTGTTGGTTACGGAAGAAGCGAAGGACTGGGTAAAACAGCCGCTGGCGTAGGTAAGAACGTTTACCATCTGGCAAGCTTTGACGGTACAAACTTCTCTTATGCGGCTGGTGCAGACATCGTGGATGCAAAACGCAAAGAAAAGATCGCTCAGACCCAGATCCACAACTCATACGAAGGCCGTGTGGAAGTTGTAAGGGAAACAACCCTTGCCTCTTTCATCAAAGACCCTAACGAGATCACTGATTTCCGCCAGGACCTGATGGATAAATATGCAAAAGCTACCAATGACTACCGCAAGGATGCGACATTGTACGGCGTGCATGATATGCCAGGTCTGAAATGGGGAATGAATATCGATATGAACGCCTGCTATGGTTGCGGTGCCTGCGTGGTAGCCTGCCATACAGAAAACAACGTGCCTGTTGTTGGTAAAAGCGAAGTACTCCGCTATCATGACATGCACTGGCTCCGTATCGACCGTTATTTCGTAAGCGATGAGAACAATCCTGATGACCTGAAAGGTGTGGTATTCCAGCCAATGATGTGTCAGCATTGCGATAACGCGCCTTGCGAGAACGTTTGCCCGGTAGCTGCAACAAACCACAGCTCAGAAGGTATCAACCAGATGGCTTATAACCGTTGTATCGGTACAAGATATTGCGCGAATAACTGTCCTTTCAAAGTTCGCCGCTTCAACTGGTCTGACTATACAAATGCTGACAGCTTCCCGAATAACCAGGATCAGCAGATCGTAGGTAAACTTGATCCGGTAGTTCACCAGATGAATGATGAGCTGACAAGAATGGTGCTGAACCCAGACGTAACAGTTCGTTCAAGAGGTGTGATGGAAAAATGTAGCTTCTGTATCCAGCGTACACAGGCTGCTAAACTGAACGCGAAGAAAGAAGGACGTGTACTGGCTGATGGCGAAGCAAAAACAGCTTGTCAGCAGGCTTGTGCCGGTGATGCGATCATCTTCGGTAACGTTCATGATGCGAACAGCCAGATTTCACAGGTTCGCCGTGACAATCCAAAACGTATGTTCCAGGTGCTTGAGCAACTGCACGTGTTACCAAACGTAACATATCTCTCCAAAGTGAGAAACACGGAAGAGATCATCGAAAGAGAAGGTCATGGAGGAGCAAGTCATGGTGAAGCTGAAGGTCATGGAGAACATAGCGCTCCGGCGAATGAAGCTCATGACGAAGCTAAACCTGCACATGAAGAGCCTGCTCATCATTAATGAGCTAAGAGGTAAAGAAGGAAATAAGAAAAGAGACTTAAAATAAAGAGATGACCGGCCCTGGAAACGGGGTCGGGATATCTTGAAAGCTCAGAAGATCTTTTGACGGACAGAATAGGGGAATTTGCAAGTTGTATGGCTTGCAGTTAACGGGGAGGGGCCGCTGAAACAAGGCGGTTTAAGAGATAGAACAACAGGATAGAAGAAAAGTTTGACAACATAAAAATAAAAAGCTCACCTCCGCGAAGGGTAAAGCTAAAAGCGATTTAATATGTCATTACTCAGATACGAATCACAGGTCAGACCGCCGCTTGTAGATGGATCCAAAACTTACCATGATGTAACGGAAGATATTTGTCGTCCGGTGGAAGCGAAGCCTTCCAAACTCTGGTGGGTTGGTTTCATTATTTCTGTAGGTCTTTTACTTTTCGGTATTGTGTCGGTTACAGTGGAAGTGATCTACGGTACTGGTCAGTGGAACCTTAATAAAACAATCGGTTGGGGTTGGGATATCACCAACTTCGTATGGTGGGTAGGTATCGGTCACGCGGGTACGCTGATCTCTGCGATCCTCCTGCTGTTCCGCCAGGGTTGGAGAACGGGTGTAAACCGTGCGGCGGAAGCGATGACGATCTTCGCGGTAATGTGTGCGGGTCAGTTCCCGATCTGGCACATGGGTCGTGTATGGGATGCCTTCTTCGTACTGCCTTATCCAAACACACGCGGACCACTCTGGGTAAACTTTAACTCTCCACTTCTTTGGGACGTATTCGCGATCTCTACATACTTCACCGTTTCATTGTTGTTCTGGTACTCTGGTCTGTTGCCTGATCTGGCTACACTCCGTGACCGTGCAAAACTGAAATGGAGAAAAATGTTCTACGGTCTTGCTGCTTTCGGTTGGACTGGTTCTACCAAACACTGGCAAAGACACGAGGCGCTTTCACTGGTACTGGCAGGTTTGAGTACACCACTCGTACTTTCTGTACACACGATCGTATCCTTTGACTTCGCCACTTCAGTAATTCCGGGATGGCACACAACGATCTTCCCTCCTTACTTCGTTGCGGGTGCGGTATTCTCTGGTTTCGCGATGGTGCAAACGCTGCTGCTGATCACACGTAAAGTTCTCGGTCTCGAAGATTATATCACTATCGAGCACATCGAGGTAATGAATAAGGTTATCGTACTGACGGGTTCTATCGTAGGTATCGCTTACCTCACTGAGCTCTTCATGGCATGGTACTCTCACGTGGGTTATGAGTGGTTTGCTTTCAAAGAGAACCGTGTTAACCTGAACAGCCCTTATGGATGGAGCTACTACCTGATGATGGGTTGTAACGTACTTTCTCCACAGGTATTCTGGTCAAAGAAACTTCGCCGCAACCTGCTGCTGACGTTCTTCATGAGTATCCTGGTGAATATCGGTATGTGGTTCGAACGTTTCGTGATCATCGTAACTTCTCTGTATCGTGACTATCTGCCTTCTTCCTGGAGTACTTACTATACTCCGACGATCTGGGAGATCGGTTTCTACATGGGTACGTTCGGTCTGTTCTTTACCTGTTACTTCCTCTTCTCCAAATTCTTCCCTGTAATTGCGATCGCTGAGATCAAGCATATCCTGAAGAAGAATGGTGAAAACTGGAAAGAAGGTTACGATAAAGAAGAGAACCAATCCTTTGATGAGTTCGCAGATCACAATGCACATCATGACGATCATGATGGTGATCATCATTAAGAAGTAAAAGTCAAAAGTAAAAAGTAAAAAATGCCTTTACTGGAGACAGACCTAAAGAGATAAAAAGAAAAAACTAACCCCGCCTAACAGTAGAGTTAGGACTCAAAATGGAAGCGGGGTAACTTTTGAATTGATAATTTATGGGAGTTAAAAAATTCGTGGTAGGCAACTTTTATGACGAGAATGTACTTTTTCCTGCAGTGAAAAAGGTTCGCCGTGCCGGTTATAAGATCCATGATGTGTTTACACCATTCCCGATCCACGGTCTGGATAAGGCGATGGGTTTAAAAGACACAAGCCTTCACGTTGCTGGTTTTATTTACGGTATTACCGGTACAACAACTGCCCTGAGCTTTATCACATGGGCATTGACGGTTGACTGGCAGGTAAATTTCGGTGGTAAGCCCTTCTTTTCTTTGCCGGCCTGGATCCCGATCACGTTTGAGCTGACCGTATTGTTTGCAGCGGTAGGCATGGTGCTGACCTTCTGCTGGCTTTGTCAGCTTGCGCCATTTATCAAGAAAGATCACTTCAACCCACGTTCTACAGATGATACGTTTGTAATGGTGATCGAATGCACAGATAAAACCAATGAACAGGAAGCTATCGCATTCCTGAACAGTGTAGGTGCAGCTGAAGTATCTGTACAATACCGCGAAACCGGCTGGTGGCTTGGCCGCTATGATCAGGAAACGGTGAGATACGGAAAGAAAGTAGAAGCAGCATAGAACGTTAAAGTTTAAGAGTTTAAAAGTTTAGAGGAACCCTTAGAAAGAAATAACGGTTAAACTATTAAACATTTAAACTTTTAAACGAACAGGACAACATAGAGTATCAAATCACATTGGCCGCTGGCCAAAACGGAAATAAAAACTAGGATGAAAAAATTCTTGATCATAGGTGGATGTGTAGCAGTTACGGCACTGGCTGTAAGCTGCGGCAACCGTAATCCAGGTCGCGCTTATATGCCTGATATGACTTACAGTAAAGCGTACGAAACGTATGCACCTGTACAGGAAAGGCTGAACGAGTCAGGTGCGGAAGACAAGCCGAACTTTCATGGCGGACCTGTCAGCGGCGCTATTGCACGCGGTGAGATGCCCGGTTCTGCTTTGCTGAAAGACACAACTGGTTCTTACGCGTCTTCTGCTGGCCTTGCCAATCCGCTTGCTGCCGGCACTATCGATCTCAAAGAAGCTGAAAGACTGTACCTGATCAATTGCGGTATCTGTCACGGTGCAAAACTGGATGGTAATGGTCCGCTCTTCAAAGGCGGCGAAGGTCCTTATCCTGCAGCACCAAAGAACCTGGTTGATCCGTCTTATACATCAACACCGGTTGGAACTATTTTCCATGTTGCAACTTATGGCAAAGGTCAGATGGGAAGTTATGCTTCACAGCTCACTACCAAACAGCGCTGGATGGTTGCGGCTTATGTGAAGTCAAAACAAAATCCAGCTGCAGCAACACCAGCTGCCGCAACGGATTCAACAGCGAAACCTACAGCAACAGCAGCTGTAGCTGATACAACAAAAAAAGCTGCTCACTAAGAATATTGATTGAAAGAAATTTATAAAAGAGAACACTGATGGCAAACAGGTTAAATTTCGTAGCGCCTAAAAGATATAATTCGATAGCAATCGGCTTGATCGTTATCGGCATCCTGTCTCTCGTTACTTTGTACATGACTGCGGGATCAAAAGATGATCCGCATCAACAGGCAAGGTTCTGGGGCAGTTTGTTGCAGAACAGCGTATACTTCCTGCTGGTAGTGAACGCAGCAATGTTCTTTATGTGTGCTACCACACTCGCCTGGGGCGGATGGCAGCTTGCATTCGGACGTGTTACGGAAGCGATCTCTGCCTGTGTTCCCGTTATCGGCGTGATCGCCGCTGTGATCCTCCTGTCTATCTGTTTCGGCAGCAACCACGAGATCTACCACTGGACAGACGCTGAACACGTAAAACATGACCCGACCTTATTACATAAAGCAGGATTTCTCAACAAAGGATTCTATGCTACTGTAACAGTTCTCACGATCGTTCTCTGGTCAGTATTAGGCTGGAAAATGAGAAGCATCTCCCGCAGCCTTGATGAGAACCCGATCCCAACTGTTGAAGGAAGAAAAAAATACATGTGGAATAAGACGATCTGGGCAGCGATGTTCATCATCGTATTCGCACTGACTGTTGCTTCATCTATTCCATGGTTGTGGATCATGAGCATCGACGCACACTGGTACAGCACCATGTTCAGCTGGTACACATTCGCAAGTACGTTCGTTGCCGGTATCTCGCTGATCGCTCTCTATGTGGTATTTCTTAAAAATCAGGGTTACCTGCAATATGTAAATACAGAGCACCTGCATGATCTGGGTAAATTCATGTTCGCTTTCTCGATCTTCTGGACTTACCTGTGGTTCTCACAATTCATGCTGATCTGGTACGCTAACATCCCTGAAGAAACTGTTTATTTCAAACCACGTACAGAAGGAGCTTTCACCGGCGTTTACTGGCTGATGTTCATCATCAACTTCATCGCACCGATCCTGATCCTGATGAGCCGTGATTCGAAAAGAAATTATGGTATCGTTACCATGATGGCGGTATTGATCATGTTTGGCCACTGGCTGGACTTCTTCCAGATGGTGTTTCCAAGCCCGATGACAGACGAGAAAGGCGTATCACATGTGCCATCGATCATATTTGACTTCGGCATTGCACTTGGTTTTGTTGGCCTGATCATGTTTGTTACAGGCAAGGCGCTTGCAAAAGCTCCGCTGATTGCGAAGAATGATCCGTTGATCAAAGAGACGTTGATACATCACACGTAAATAGTTTAATAGTTAAAATGTTTAAAAGTTTAATGTTTGTATAAGCGCGATCAACTTTTAAACTTTTAAACCCTTTAAACCTTTAAACTCGAATTAGAACAATAACTTTTGAACGATAGAATATGCAAACTTTTTTCATTGTAGCGATTTTGGCATTGGGCTTCCTGGTTACGTTTCAGATAGCCAAGGCCAGTGAATATGTAGCAGTGCTGCGTGGGGAAGAGAAGACCAGGAAACAGACAAACAAGATCAACGCTTTTATGTTGCTGGCATTTCTGATTGCCGGCCTGATAGGCGTGTTTTATTGCAATGGAAGATTGAGCGGCAAGATCCTGGGTGACCCGGCTTCTGATCATGGTGTGCACATCGACAGAATGTTGTATATCACAATCGCGCTCACTGGTGTTGTATTCTTTATCACTCAGATCGCATTATTCTGGTTCTCTTTTAAATACCAGGAGAAAGAAAACCGCAAAGCTTTCTACTATCCACACAACAACAAACTTGAGTTGATATGGACAGTTATCCCGGCGATCACCCTGACAGTTCTTGTAGGTTTTGGTATCTTCTACTGGTTCAAGATCACCGGCGAAGCTCCAAAGAATGCAATGGTGGTGGAAGTAACAGGCAGCCAGTTCAAATGGGAATTCCGTTACCCGGGCAAAGACAACATCCTCGGTAAAAAATATTTCAAGAAGATCGATGACCAGGCAAATAACCCACTCGGACAGCTTTGGGATGATCCTGCAAACCAGGATGACATCTATGTAGCGGGTGAACCAATGCACCTGGTAGTAAATAAGCCGGTGAAACTGGTAATTGGCGCGAAAGATGTAATTCATGACGTTGGCCTGGTCCATTTCCGTATGAAAATGGATGCGGTGCCGGGTACACCAACCACCATGTGGTTCACACCGACCAAAACGTCCAAAACAATGAAAGAAGAGACCGGCAATCCTAACTTTGTATACGAAATCTCCTGCGATCAGATGTGCGGTAAAGGTCACTGGAGCATGCGCGGAGAGATCATCGTTGAAACACAGGCAGAGTTTGATGCATGGATGGCAACCAAGAAACCAAAGTACTGGGCTGCTTTCCCTGACAAAGACCCGACATTGAAGAAAACGGATGCTCCTGCAGCGGCTGATACAACAAAGCCGGCAAGACCTGCGGTAGCGATGAAGTAAAAAGTAAAAATATAAAATTAAAAACATCAAAGCAGAATAGTCAAAACGGTAAAGGGCATACAGGAATCAGCGGCGCTTTTTTACTTTTTAATTTTGACTTTTTACTTTGATTCAAATAAAAGACTATGAGCGAAGCATTGCATATACATCACGACACAGCGGTGTCCCACGATGTTCATCATGACGGCGACCACGGGCATCACCACCAGTCCTTTATCTCGAAGTATGTTTTCAGTATGGATCACAAGACCATCGGAAAGCAATTCCTGATCACGGGTATCGTGTGGGCGATCATCGGAGGTCTGTTCTCTGTACTGTTCCGTTTGCAATTGGGTTTCCCCGGCCAGTCTTTCCCTATCCTCGAAACTTTCTTCGGGCATTGGGCAAAAGGCGGTACGATCCAGCCTGAGTTCTACTATGCGCTGGTAACAATGCACGGTACCGTACTCGTGTTCTTCGTATTGACCGCAGGTCTGTCAGGAACGTTCTCGAACTTCCTGATCCCGCTGCAGGTTGGTGCAAGGGATATGGCATCTCCGTTCATGAACATGCTTTCTTACTGGTTCTTCTTTATGGCCAGTATCGTGATGATCGCTTCATTGTTTATTCAAACCGGTCCTGCATCCGGTGGCTGGACGATGTACCCGCCATTGAGTGCACTGGGCGAAGCAAACCAGGGTTCAAAAGCTGGTGCTGACATGTGGCTGATCAGTATGGCGCTCTTCATCGTGTCTCAGCTGATGGCTGGTCTGAACTATATCTCTACTATCCTGAACATGCGTACAAAAGGCATGAGCATGACCCGTCTGCCACTGACCATCTGGGCGCTGTTCTTCACCGCTGTACTGGGCGTACTTTCTTTCCCTGTACTGCTTTCCGGTGCGATCCTCCTGTTGTTTGATCGTAACCTTGGTACAAGCTTCTTCCTGAGTGATATCGTGGTAAATGGTCAGATCCTCCCGAACGAAGGTGGTAGCGCGATCCTCTTCCAGCACTTGTTCTGGTTCCTGGGTCACCCCGAAGTATATATCATCCTGCTCCCTGCGATGGGTATGGTGTCTGAAGTATTATCCGTTAACAGCCGCAAACCGATCTTCGGTTATATGGCGATGCTCGGTTCAATGTTCGCGATCGCAATTCTCGCGTTCCTTGTATGGGCTCACCACATGTTCGTCACGGGTCTGAATCCATTCCTTGGTTCGGTGTTCGTACTCCTGACGCTGCTGATTGCGGTGCCTTCGGCGATTAAAGTATTTAACTGGCTGACTACATTATGGAGAGGTAATATCCGCTTCACACCTGCGATGCTGTTCGCGATCGGTTTCGTGAGCCTGTTCATCTCTGGTGGTCTGACCGGTATCTTCCTTGGTAACTCAACTATCGATATTCACCTGCATGATACCATGTTCGTAGTTGCTCACTTCCACATTGTAATGGGCGTGGCTTCTATGTTCGGTATGTTCGCCGGTATCTATCACTGGTTCCCGAAAATGTTCGGCCGTTACCTGAATAACACATTAGCTTATTTCCACTTCTGGGTAACGATCATCGGTGCTTACCTGATCTTCTGGCCAATGCACTACGAAGGTCTTGCAGGTATGCCGCGCCGTTATCTTGATAAGAGCATCTGGACTTCGTTCAACCAATTCGGTAGCCTTGACCAGATGATCACGATCGTAACAGTTGTAGTATTCGCGGTTCAATTGATGTTTGTGTTCAACTTCTTCTACTCAATTTTCAAAGGAAGAAAAGTTACCAGCACCAACCCATGGGGCGCTACAACACTGGAATGGACAACGCCGATCATGCCTGGTCACGGTAACTGGACAGGTGAGATTCCTGAAGTACACCGTTGGCCTTATGATTATGGTAAAGATGGAAGAGAGTTTATTCCGCAGACGGAGCCGATAGGGGCGAATGAAAGCAAGCATTAAAAAAGTAAAAATTCAAAAGTAAAAATTAAAAATATCAGGCTGCACGAAACGCATAGTGTCATCAGATCGAAGTTTTTTAATTTTTAATTTTGACTTTTTACTTAAAACAAGCGGGGGTAAGATGAAAAAGGTAAGGGATTATCTGCAATTAGTAAAACCTTCGCTCAGTATAATGGTGGTGTTCAGCAGTGTGATCAGTTACCTGCTGGCGCCGAAAGTGGTGGAGTATGAATGGGGGATGATTGGTTTGCTCTTTTTAGGTGGGATGTTGGTGACGGGAAGTGCCAATGCCATCAACCAGGTTGTGGAAAAGGATACAGACGCGATGATGAAGCGTACGGGTAAACGCCCGATCGCCTCAGGCAGGATGAGTCAGCAGGAAGGATGGGCTTTTGCCATCATTACCGGCGCGCTCGGAGTCTTTATTCTTGGAAATTATTTCAACTGGTTGTCGGCAGGTCTGGCGGCTTTCAGTCTGTTCCTTTATGCGTTCATCTACACGCCGATGAAGAAAGTCAGTTCAATGGCGGTATTGATGGGAGCAGTTCCGGGAGCATTGCCTTGTCTGATCGGCTGGACGGCCGGTGATGACAAGCTATCGCTCGGAGGCTGGGTATTGTTTGCGGTACAGTTCCTTTGGCAGTTTCCCCATTTTTGGGCAATCGCCTGGATCGCGCACACAGATTACAGCACAGCAGGATTCAAACTGCTGCCGGCAGAAAAGGGACCAACAAAGTTTACAGCATTACAAACAGTGATCTATTCGCTGCTGCTGTTCCCGGTAACGGTATTGCCCTACTTTATCAATATCGCCAGTTACGACGGAACAACAGGTTTGATCAGTGTGATACTGATCGTGCTCGCGAATATTTTTATGCTGTTCCGTTGCATTACGCTTTACATCAAAATGGATGTGAGCTCAGCAAGAAAAGTGATGTTCGGAAGTTATTTGTATTTGCCGGTGGTGTTGTTGGCGTTACTTATGAGCAAAGCGTGATTAAGTAAAAAGTAAAAATTCACCCCGCTTTCAATCGGAATGTTTTTACAATAGTTAAGCGGGGTTACTTTTGACTTTTTAATTTGAACAACGAGAGATAACAATTATAGAAAACACGTGTGATGGAAACAGCCGTAGTGATGAATCAGACAAAAAAGAAGTTACATCCTCACAAGTTCACCTTGTGGGTGGCCATTGCCAGTATACTGATGATGTTTGCCGGGTTGACCAGTGCCTTCATCGTAAAGAGTAACCTGGTTGGCTGGAAAAATATTGAAATACCCAGGATCTTCTGGGTGTCTACTGCCGTGATACTGGGAAGCAGCGTTACGATGCAGATGGCGCTCAGGGCGTTCAAGCAACGGGAGATGAATCAGTACCGTTTGCTGATGGGGGTGACTTTTACGCTGGGAACGCTCTTTGTTGTATTGCAGTGGATCGGGTTTCAGGGACTTTGGAACCAGGGTATCCGTTTCACAGGTTCGGCAGGAGCGGGTCAGTTCCTGTATGTGATCTTCGGGCTGCACGCGGTGCACGTGATCGGAGGGATCGTAGCATTGCTGGTGATGTTCATCAAGGCGTTTGCAGGAAAGATCAAATTATATAGTTCAGTACCGGTAGAAGTAGTAGCTACATACTGGCATTTTGTAGATATTTTATGGCTTTACCTGCTGGTGTTCTTTTTGATCATCGGTTGAGCCAAGTAAAAATTAACCCCGCTCTCAATTGCGAGATTTTTCAACAGTTAAGCGGGGTACTTTTTAATTCGATTATAGGATTTAACAAATAGAAATAACTGACATGGCGACAACAGCTACAGCGCAGCAGACAAAATGGTGGAGTGGTGGTAAGAGCCCCTTCAACGTGGAATATGGTAAGTTGATGATGTGGTATTTCCTGATGAGTGATGCGTTCACTTTCGGGGCTTTCCTTATCTCTTATGGTTCTATCCGCTTCAGCCAGAACTTCTGGCCGGACCCGAATGCGGTGTTCAATGCGTTCCCCGGTGCAGGACATGCGAACCTCCCGCTTGCGTTCGTGAGCGTAATGACATTTATCCTGATCATCAGCTCTGTGACCATGGTACTTGCTGTACATGCCGGTCATGTTGGCGATAAAAAAGGCGTGGTTAAATGGCTGGCCTGGACGATCGTTGGTGGTATTGCGTTCCTGAGCTGCCAGGCATGGGAATGGCATCACCTGATCACCGGCGAGCATGCTACGCTGATCGACGGACAGATCCAGTGGGTTGGCCAGACAACTGGTGTAAATCCATGGGGTCAGCTGGTGCACGGAGAAGCACTGACGGCAGCATTGAATAACTCTTCCGTTGAATCACTCGCACAGATCGTGCACGAGCAACACGGTAATACAATGACAATTCAGCAACTGCATGGTCTTCCAAAAGATCAGCTGCTCGGCATGATCAACCAGGCTGAACTGCATATCCGCGAAAAAGGACCCGTTGCCTTCGGTGGATACTTCTATGGCATCACTGGTTTCCACGGTTTCCACGTATTATCCGGTGTAGTGATCAACATTGTAATGCTGATCATGACGCAGAAAAATGTATTCGAGAAAAGAGGCCACTACCTGATGATCGAGAAAGCTGGATTGTACTGGCACTTTGTGGATCTGGTGTGGGTGTTTGTGTTTCTTTGTTTCTATCTGATCTAGTAAGGAAATAAGTAACCCCGCTCTCGAATGGGAGAGCCTGACAGATGTTAAGCGGGGTGAATTTTTAATTTGATTAAAGCAACTACTAATAAAAGAATTTTCGAATGGAACATCAATCATCTTCAGAAGTAACGTTCACGCACCATGTAAGTGATGCTGAATTTAAAAGCAAGGTAAGGAAGACGACGATCCTGCTTTCGGTGATCACGATCATTGAGCTGGTAATCGGTCTGATCATCTACAACATTCACAAAGGAGCTGATCCAAGCGCATTGCTGGTGCTGATGTTCAAAGGTGTTGTATGTATCCTGACCCTCGCAAAAGCTTATTACATCGTATCTGTATTCATGCACCTTGGTGATGAGATCCGCAATATGATCATGACAATTGTAGTGCCGCTGCTGTTGTTTGTCTGGTTCATCCTTGCCTTCATCATCGATGGTAACTCTTACAGAAACCTGAGAAATACCTACGATAAGCATTTCCAGGAAACAACCACTCCGAAGCCACATCATGCTGCTGAGGAACATAAAGTGGAAGAGCCAAAACCAGGCAAGCAGTAAGCTACATCAATCATATTTGTAAAGCACCGGTTTTATCACTGGTGCTTTCTTTTTACGCTAATTTACCATTCTATATAGTTGAATTGCATCATTATTGGGGTAGGACAGCTATAAGAATTACACGAATTACGCGAATTGATTTCCGATGACAAGAAAAGGGTTCACAAAAGGCAAGGCTTTTCTTGTGCATATTGAAAT
>QFQQ01000010.1 GCA_003243445.1 Citrobacter freundii | reverse complement strand
AAAAGTAAAAAGTAAAAAGTAAAAAGTAAAAAGTAAAAAGTAAAAAGTAAAAAGTAAAAAGTAAAAAGTAAAAAGTAAATTATTTTAAAAATTTTTCTTGTTTTTACTTACATAGGCGGCCGGATTTTTTACTTTTTACTTTTGAATTTTTACTTCACCACCGGCCGGCTTTTTACTTTTGAATTTTTACTTTTTCCACATCATGACAGAAAGGAAACTAATTGTAATAGGAGGCGGAGCCGCTGGTTTTTTTTGTGCGGTAAATGCTGCACGGATGGATCCTTCACTGAAAGTGACGATCGTTGAAAAGAGCAGCAAGCTCCTTTCCAAGGTTAAGGTTAGTGGTGGTGGAAGATGTAATGTGACGCACGCATGTTTTGAAATAAGTGAGATGGTAAAGAAGTACCCGCGTGGAGGGAACTTTGTAAAGAAAACATTTCACCAGTTTTTCACGACTGATACAATAGAGTGGTTCAAGGAACGTGGAGTTAAACTAAAAGCTGAGCAGGACGGCAGAATGTTTCCCGTAACTGATTCCTCGCAAACTATTATCGATTGTTTATTGCGCGAAGCGAATAAACACAACGTGGAGATCCTGATGAATAAAGAGATCAGGTCTGTAAAACATCAGGGCGATAAATGGATACTCACTGCGGCAAACGATCAACAGATAGAAGCTGATCATGTTTGCATCTCCTGCGGCGGTTATCCAAAAGCATCCATGTTTGACTGGATAAAAGCGTCAGGGCATACCATCAGCGATCCGGTTCCTTCACTTTTTACTTTTAATATACCAAAGCATCCAATTACAAAGCTGATGGGCATCAGCGTACCGCATGCGCGCGTGAAAGTCATCGGGAAAAAACTTGAACAGGAAGGACCTGTGCTGATCACGCATTGGGGCTTAAGTGGTCCTGCGGTATTAAAGTTGAGTGCATGGGGAGCAAGAGAACTCGCTGCGGTCAACTGGCAGTTTGCTATACAGCTTAACTGGCTTCCGGAACATAATGAACAAACACTGCGTGACCTTTTGCAATCCCTGCGCAGTGAAATTGCTTCTTCAAAAATCATCAATAAAAACCCGTTTGGATTGCCTTCCCGTTTATGGGAATACCTGCTGGAGGAGTCTGTTATCAAACCTGAATGGAGATGGGCCGATCTGCCGGCAAAGAGCCAGAATCAACTGATCAAATTGTTAGTGTCAGCAGAGTTCAGCGTAAGCGGGAAAACTACATTCAAGGAAGAGTTTGTAACTGCCGGGGGAGTGAATCTTTCAGAGGTGGATCCGAATACGATGATGAGCCGTAAACAGCCGTCCCTGTTCTTTGCCGGTGAGATCCTTGATGTGGATGGCGTTACAGGTGGGTTCAATTTTCAGCATGCATGGACGAGCGGGTTTATCGCGGCAAAAAGCATTGCAGCAGTATCGCTGTAGATCAGGGCGTGAAGATCAGTCTGCCTGAACTAAAATACTCCTGCCTGATGATCACAGGGTTTCCTTTGCAATAAACATTGCCTCTATATCTCACATATGCTTCTATGCCTTCAGATACATTTACGTGTGTATCAGCAAGGCCGCTGTAAATAATGTACATGCTTTTGGTCTGAAGCTCACTGAGATCAAGAATCCCCCTGGCATTGGTATAAGTGCCGCAGTGCCTTGCATAGCCATGAAAGATCATGGACGCATTTTCTTTGAATATCCTGACAGCGATCTCATCCACATTCACTTTCAGATCAATGATACCGGCACCTTCATCGCTGTTGAATCCCATTAAACTGCCGCGTAAAGTGTCTTCGTTTGTTACATCGCCGCTGCCGTTGTATTCAAAACTTTCCAGCGTCTTTAAATATAATCTGGCAGTGATCTTTTCATCGGGATCACGCAACCATCTGCATTCTGTTTTATTGGCGATCGTCAGAGAGTTGTTGATTACTTCTGTGGTGACGTTGGCTATTACGTTCTGTGGCCCCGTTATTTCAATTTTCTCTTCATTTCCCTGGATCAGAACAAGATTTATATTGTCACGAAGCTCCACTTTTGAAAAGGAGGAAAGTGGCCTCAACTGAGTGGCTGAAGGACCCGCGTTTCCCGTGCAGCCGGGTTTTTGACAACTGTAAAAAATAACAGTGAGACAGAGCAACAGGAATAAAAGTGCAATATTTCTTTTCATGTTGTCAAAAATTATAACCCGCACCAATATGAATAAAATCGGCCTGTCCCGAATGAGATTTCAACAATATCTGTGATGATACATGGTGGGTGATCCTGTACCGCACACCATATTGCTGAAAAATACCTGAGCTTGACCCGTTATAAATGAATGCCCCAATATTCACCGGAATAGACAACTTTCCAAGAAAATGTTCGTACGAAAGATAAATGCCTGCCTGGACTTTTTTATACGTTGGATTCTCCGGGCGGTCTTCCATAATAAATCGTCGCAGCGTCCGGTTATAAATCAATAATAAGCCTGCCCCGATCGAATAATTCCGCCTGATCCTTTTCGAAGCTTCCAGCTGCATGGTATTGATCAGGTAATAACTTCCGCCAACCCAGGGATATTGTTTTACTGAAACAGATGTATATGCCGCAAGGTCTACTTTAGATGAATTTGTATCGGTTAGTTTTCTTGACAATAACAATGGCTTACCAAATGAATATCTTATACCGGCACTAACGGCTGGAATATTTAATCCCAGGTTTGGAAGCGTTGTGCTTCCGTTGGAAATATGCATGATGCCAAGACCGGCATTGAGATTTAGCTTATCGGTTAGTTTGAATTGATGTTGGAATACAAAATTGAGAAACACATTCACGCGTGTTCCGATCAATGTATTCTTTGGGTTGGTATATTCATCATATGGCTTTTCGATGAATGCAACGCCGCCACCCATTTTCAAACTTGCTTCATATCTTTTTGACGTAATGACCGGGAATCTTATATATGGATAAAGTGCGTATAAGTTCCCGATGTATGCTTTACTTCCAGGATTGCCAAACAGGAAACTCAAACCTGCAGATGGATATTTATGAGAGATATGCCAGTCCTTATCTCCATTTGTCCTTTTCTCTGCATAAACCTCGCCAAACGAAGCATAAGAGTCTTTTATATATTCAGCTTTTGGCTGATTGATAAGATAAGATCCTGCGTAGTAGTTGACTCCGGCAGACCAATTGCCAGATGCCGGTTTACCATCAGCAATCGTTTCCTGTGCATGAACAGGTAATAAAGATGAAATGAACAGGCTTACTGCAGTTGTTAAAAATGTCCGGATATAGTTTTGTATTGACATAAGCAGTCTAGGGATACTGGGCAAATATAAGGCAAGCGCCCGCTAGTTATAACTTCAACTGGTCTCTTGCGCTATTCAGCTGTTCGTTCAGTAGTCTTCCTTTTGCCGAACGCTCCATATTGCAGGCAACACCATCCCAGCAGTGGGATGAAGAGCGCCGGCAGGGCAGCGATTGACTTGCCGGTGATCATTACGGGGATGAAAGCGGCAATGATCAGGAAAAAAGGATAACAAATAAATAGTAAAGCCGCCAATACAGAATCATAGTGACCGGTGTGCCAGGCTTTTTTTACAGCCAGGCTCCTGACAGGAATATACAGCGGCAGATGAACAAGCCAACCGGCCAAGGTAGGAATGGCCAGTATAATTTTTTTGAAAGATGAAGGCGGCCGTTCCAGCAATTTGGTTTTAGTTTCTTCATCGTGGGGATCTATTTCAAAAACAAGCCGCTGAAGCCGTTGGGTCAGCAGTTCGTTGAACGATTGTATGTTTTTTCCTTCATTACCTGTAAGAGAGAATTGTTCACGGCCAATAGGATCTCCAATGTTAATAGTCACTTCTTTTCCAAAATTGGTAAATGAATTATAGTTGATACCAACCGGTAAGATGGAAAGAGGAATCCCATCTTTCCAACTGCTGATAGCAAGACGTGCGGTACCTTTCTTTAGAGGGCGGAGATGCCATTCATTTATGCAAAGACCTTCACTGAAAATAAGTACAAGACCGTTTTTTCTGAAGATCATTTTACAGGAATCAAATGTTTCATAATTCGTACTAAGGTTTTCAACCCCTTCACTTACACGGTAAACCGGCAGGATCTTAACAGCAGTAAGTAAACGGGTGATGAATTTGTTTTTAAATACATCGCCGCGGGCCAGTGACCAGATAGGCTTTTCAAAAAGAGTATCCAGCAAAACTGCGTCAAGAAAAGAGTTTGGATGATTGCAGGAGATCAGCAATGGACCATCCAGCGTAAGCAGGTCAGGCCTGTTGATCCGGATCGAACGGAAGAACAATGGACGAAGCAAGCGAACAAGGACCTTTAGGACGGAGTAGAGCAATGCAGTCTTTTTGGCAATATAGGGGAAAATGGGGTGCAAAGGTTCCAAAGGTTTCAAAGGGTTTACAGGTTCCAGAGGTTTCAAAGGTTCCAGAGGTTTCATAACAGAAGACTGTTTCTTAAACCTTCTGGAACTTCTGGAACTTTTGGAACCTTTGGAACCTTTGGAACCTCTGGAACTTTTAAAGCCTGTGAAACCTTCCACCTCCCGCGACACATAACAAAAAAATTGGTACTATTTTAGCTAGTTGGCCGCTATAAAAACCAAGATTAAATGAACAAAAAAATCGCCTCAGCAGCTCTCGTATTGACAGTTCTTGTTTCAGTTATCGCCTGCAAAGGGAAAAAAGAAAATTCCGGTGATGCGGGGAGTACTTCAACCGAGCAAACTCCTTCCACATCCGGAGAAGAATCAAAGCCTGCGAACGAACCAAAGACTTATACGGTGACCTTTTCACCAGATACGGCCTACCTGGGCAAGAGCAAGGAAGCTTTTGTAAGATTAAAAAATGCCAAAGCAGTAGAATTATCTGATGCAGATGGAAAAGCTGCCGGCATTGAATTCAGCTACGAACTGGAGGTTACGAATAAACAGGCTCTCGGTACCAGCAGTGTATTCGTGAATCCAAGCAATTTCCGTTTGCAATTGGACAATGGCACAAATATTACGCATGATAATTATAATACTGTAAGCGTTCAGCCGGAATCTACCGGATCTTCTGTTGACAATAAGTTCCGGATCCCGGTGGGAGCGAAGCCAAAAGCGCTGAATTTGTTCATGGATGAAACCAGGGTGTCTGTAGGAGTGGAACTCAAATAAGATCGCCCCGGTCTATAAAAAAAGGCTGTGCTTCGCGCGGCCTTTTTTTATTTGCAGACGAATCCGGTAAGCGGTTGATTTCAAATGATTTGAGGATGCCAGTTCAGCTAAAAAAAGCTTCGCCGGACCAGCTTTTTCCTTTATCTTTGCAGCCCGAATTAAAACCTTCGGGATTTTATCATGTTTGAGAACATCATTAAAAAACAATTAAACGCTGATGCACAGGAGTCTGGCTCTGCTACTGCGGAGACGGCTACAGCGACACCAACTGCACCTGTTGCTACTGCTCACGACGATTTCGATTGGAGCGTAGACAAACGTAACGTTACTTCTTACACGAAGGACGAAAAAGAAAAGTATGACAAAGTGTATGACAACACTTTCGTACAGCTGAATGACGGTGAACTGATCCAGGGCACTGTTGTAGGCCTCACTAAAACTGACGTTGTATTGAACATCGGTTTCAAAAGTGATGGTCTGATCTCTCTCAACGAATTCCGTGACCTGCAGAACCTGAAAGTAGGTGATGAAGTGGAAGTGATGATCGTTGAAAAAGAAGACCGTGATGGTCACCTGAACCTGAGCCGCAAACAGGCGCGTATCACACGTGCATGGGAGCGTATCGTGGAAGTTCACAAAACAGGTGAAGTTATCACCGGTACTGTTACTTCAAAAACTAAAGGTGGCTTGATCGTAGACGTGTTTGGAATGGAAACGTTCCTTCCAGGTTCTCAGATCGATGTTAAACCTGTTACAGACTATGATCAGTTTGTAGGAAAAACTATGGAGTTCAAAGTGGTTAAGATCAACGAAACCATCAAGAATGCTGTAGTATCTCACAAAGCCCTTATCGAAAGCGATATCGAAGCACAACGTGCAGAGATCATGAGCAAACTCGAAAAAGGCCAGGTACTGGAAGGTACTGTGAAGAACATCACCGATTTCGGTGCGTTCATGGACCTCGGTGGCCTGGATGGTCTCCTGTATATCACAGATATTTCATGGGGCCGTATCTCCCACCCAAGCGAGGTGCTGAAGATGGACCAGAAGATCAACGTGGTGGTACTCGATTTCGACGACGAGAAAAAACGTATCAGCCTTGGTCTGAAACAACTCACTCCACACCCTTGGGATGTGTTGGCTGAGAACATCGCTGAAGGCAATATCGTGAAAGGTAAAGTAGTGAATATCGAAGACTACGGTGCATTCCTCGAAATTCAGCCTGGTGTTGAAGGCCTGGTTCACGTAAGTGAGATCACATGGGCTAATACACCGATCAATGCGAAAGAATTCTTCAAACTCGGTGACGAGCATGAAGCGAAGATCGTTACGCTTGATAAAGGAAGCCGCAAGATGAGCCTTTCTATCAAACAACTCTCTCCTGATCCATGGAACGATATCGAAACCAAATTTGCTGAGGGAAGCCGTCACACCGGCCTGGTGAAAAACATCACTAACTACGGTGTATTCGTTGAACTCGCTCCTGGTATCGGTGGTATGATCCACATCAGCGACCTGAGCTGGTTGAAACGTTTCAATCACCCAAGTGAATACACTAAAGTTGGTGCTAACATCGACGTGGTGATCATGGGTATTGACAAAGAAAACCGCAAACTCCAGCTCGGACATAAACAACTGGAAGAAGATCCCTGGAATACCCTGCAGGATACCTTCGCGATTGGTTCAATCCATGAGGGAACGGTAATTCGCAGGGATGACAAAGGAGCTGTAGTTCAGTTGCCTTATGGTCTGGAAGGATTTGCTCCTAACCGTCACCTGACCAAAGAAGATGGTAAGAGCATCGGTGCTGATGAAACTGCACAATTCATGGTGATCGAGTTTGACCGCAACGAAAAACGCATCGTTCTTTCTCACAGCCGTATCTGGGAACAAGGCCAGATAGAAGAAAAAGAAGCTGCGAAGAAAGAAGCGAAAGCTGAAGCGGATAAAACGAAGAAAGCTGTGAAGAACATTCAGGGTAAAGTAGAAAAAGCTACTTTAGGTGACCTGGGTGTACTCGCTGACCTGAAGAAGAAACTCGAAGGTGGTGAGGCAGGTGATGAAGGCAAAAGTGAGTAATTGATTTTCATCTTATAAGTTAGTTGTGTGAGGCCGTCCGTTTGGGCGGCCTTTTTGTTTGAGTATGATTGTGAGGTTCCAAGAGTTCCAGAGGTTCCAGCAGTTTCAAAGGTTGCTACCGCAGATTGCAGCACGTCACACATCAAGAAGAAACCTCTACCGGGGAAAACCTCTGGAACTTTTGGAACCTTTGAAACCTCTCAAACCTGTCAAATTTCTCAAACCTTTCTTCCCCCTTTCTCCCTATTTTTGAACTAAATACCCTTAAAAAACACACATGAGTTTACGGGAAAGGCTGAAAAGTTTCAAGCTGGTCAGGAAGCTG
The DNA here is from genome assembly GCA_003243445.1 of Citrobacter freundii. GTDB lineage: Bacteria > Bacteroidota > Bacteroidia > Chitinophagales > Chitinophagaceae > Terrimonas_A. Next base: position 123,428 of record QFQQ01000010.1, on the reverse strand, counting down.
GTATATGTGGTGGTAGGATTGGTTTCTTATCCGGGCCTGGTTATAATCAATAAACTGAAGATCACCGGTGGGGAACATCTTAAGGACCTGCCAAAACAGAATGTACTTTTTGTAAGCAATCACCAGACATATTTCGCCGATGTGATCACCTTCCTGCATATCTTTTGCGCGGTGAAGTGGGGAAAGATCAACAGGCTGGGACTTCCATATTATTTTCTGAATCCATTTACGCGGGTGAACTATGTGGCTGCTGAACAAACCATGAACGGTAGCTGGATCAGTAAACTTTTTACCCTGGCGGGGGCACTTACCGTAAAGCGAACCTGGAATGCTGAAGCAAAAGAGAAGCGTTCAGGCCTTGATCCTTCCGATACGAGAAAGATCACGAGAGCGCTGGAACAGAACTGGGTGATCACCTTTCCGCAGGGGACGACCAAACCTTTTGCACCGGGAAGAAAAGGTACTGCACTGATCATCAAGCAGGCCAAACCGATCGTGATCCCGGTTGTGATCAATGGTTTCTGGCGGGCTTTTAATAAAAAAGGATTGAAGTTTAAGAAGAAGGGCACTCTGCTCACCGTCCGGTTCAAAGCGCCACTGGAGATCGATTATGAAGCCCGGACCGAAGATATCCTCGCTCAACTCATGGAAGCGATCGAACAAAGCAAAAGCTACATGATGAAAGGCGGTCATCACCAGGCTGCTGCCAATAGTGCTTCGTAATACTACGGGAATGGTGCATCCAAATAAAATGAGCTTTCGTCTGCATTCTATTTCATAATTTCAATTAATTCGCGTTCATTCGTATTCATCATTCGTGTTCATCCGCGCTAATTCGCGCACTATTCGTGTATGAGTCAAAAACCAGCAACGATAAAGGAAATCGCCAGCAGATTGAACGTATCAGTCTCCACCGTATCGCGCGCTTTGCACAACCATCCAAGTATCGGGTTAAGAACGAAGATGCAGGTACAGAAGCTTGCCGAGGAACTTAATTATGAACCGAACCAGGCGGCTATATCTTTCAAGCAAGGTAAGACTTCCACTATTGGCGTGATCTTACCCAATCTTCGCGAAGAGTTTTTCTCGACGGCGATCAATGGAATAGAAGATATCGCCATTCAAAATAATTATACCGTACTTATAGGGCAGTCGCGTGATGATATGGACCGCGAGAAGAAACTGGTAGATACCATGCGCAAGCACAGAGTGGATGGTCTGCTTGTGTCTCTTTCAAAAAATACTATTGATTACGACCATTTCGAGGCGTTGAAAAAATACGGGATACCGGTAGTGTTCTTTGATCGAGTTCCTGATCTCCCGGATGCGTATACGGTTTCCTGCGATCTGAGAGATAGCTCGGAAAAACTGGTCGACTGGCTGGTTGCGCATGGTCATACAAGGATCGGTTTTATCAAAGGCCCTGAATCGATGACGGCATCAGAAGAACGTTTGCTCGGTTATAAGCATGCGATGACAAAAAATAAATTGCCGCAGGTTCCCGGCTATATCGTTCAGACAAATCTCGAGAAAGAACAGACACAGGAAGCCATTCAACAATTGCTGGCATTACCTGAACGGCCCACTGCCGTGATCGCCTTTAACGATTATATCACGCTTGATGCGATCAAATATTCCCGCTCACTTGGTTTGAAGATCAACAAGGACATTTACTTCGCAAGTTATGCAAACCTTCCGGTGACAAGTTACCTGGATGACCGGCCACTGGTTTCTGTTGAACAGTTCCCTTATGAACAGGCAGAGAAAGCAACAGAAACATTGCTTCGGCTGATCAGTCACAAAGAAGAGAATATTATGGAGAAAAGGGTGGTGATGAATGGAGAAGTGGTATCAAATTATCCTTCGGCAAAATAGTTACACCGCCCTGATTTGCTGTAGATCTTAGTAAGGATTTGATCAGCAGAGATCTCACTAAGATTATGTCTATTCCCCGATCCTTTTTCAGGCCCAGGATATTTTTGTCCTTTGCAGACTTGTCCCGCACGGAAATAGCAGAAAGTTGCAGCCCTCTTAGTCCGCTGCTTTTAAAGACGGATACATTTAAATTCTTAATTGTGCTCCAGATGAATGACGTCATGCTTCAGTTCCATCTATCCTCCTGAAATACATTGAAATAAATTCCAAAAAAGATGTGATACTATTTTGCTGTTTTCTTCAGCAATCCTATTTTTGCGCCGGAGAGATGGCAGAGTGGTCGATTGCGGCGGTCTTGAAAACCGTTGACTGTCAAAGGTCCGGGGGTTCGAATCCCTCTCTCTCCGCCAATCTTACTTCAGTTAAGTAAAGAGATAAAAGGAAAACCCGCAGGATCAATGATTTGCGGGTTTTTTATTGCAGCAACTTACAGCTTCGCACATCTGTTTACACCCCATGTATGTGGAGTTATTCGTGGAGTTCGCCTTACTTTACAAAAGACTCCCCAAAACTTACACAACAGTTTCCTTATTAACATTTTACAAGAAATGATCTATCCGGTGGACAGGACACGTACAGCAGGGATGAAGTTGTGAAGTGTGCAGTGAGAAATATATCCCCAGGAAAGCGATTACCCTTCCTGTTCTCTTGACTTTGCAAGGCTGCTTTATAAAAGAACAAAGCGGAATGAAAAGATAGAAACTGTTATTCAGAAAGACAAGGCCATCAGCCTTTACAATCCAATCATCAGCCAAAAAGAATATCTGACCATTGATGAAGCTTGTCAATTTCCCTTAGGTTCACAAGAGCTCTAACGGGTTATATTTACGGTACGATGAAAAAATGGTTTATTATTTATCTGCTCTTGCTCACGAACCAGTTAACTGCCCAGCCCGGCTATGGCTATGATTCACTCACGGCGAAAGCAGGCTTGTTTCATTTGCAGCGTAATGCAAAAAAAGCTATATCCATATTTGAAGAGGCCTTTATCCTGCGTCAACCGGATGCACTGACTGCGTATAAAACAGCAGGTGTTTATGCACTGGATAGTAATGCAGGAAAAGCTTTTCGGTATTTAACTGCTGCGATTGATTCCGGATGGACAGAAGCAGGCTGGTTGGTGAATGATGATTATTTTGACTGGCTGAAGCAAACCCAAAAAGATAAATGGGATGCAGTAATAACAAAGGCAGTTGCTAAAGAAAAGATATTCGAGGCAACACTACAATTACCTGCGCTGCGGCAACGCATCAATACTATGACGTTGCAGGACCAGCAACTACGCTATAAAAGAGTGCAGGCGAAAAGTAAAGAAGAAAGAAAAATAATCAATGCGGCGATTGCCAAAGCAGATGCCGATAATTTACTGGCAGCAAAAGAAATAATTGCTCAGTATGGCTGGCCGGGGATTTCACAAATAGGAAAAGACGGGCAGAATAATTTATGGCTGGTCGTGCAGCACGCGGATATGGACGTGGCTTTTCAACGAAATGCATTAGCGGCGATGAAAAAATTACTCGGCACCAAAGAACTGAATGCTGAAAACTATGCATTCCTGTATGACCGCGTACAATGCAACCTCAACTATAAACAATTATATGGTACACAGGTGAACTGGACCAGTAATGGTGAAGCATCCGGCTTTCGTTCTATCGCGGATGAAGATAAAGTAGATGACAGGAGAAGAAAGCTTGGGGTATTACCGTTGCATATTTATGCACTGACTTATGGCTTCACTTATACGCTCCCTGCAAAAGAATATGTAATAAAAAGGGAAAGCCAGGAGCAAGCCTGGTTAAAAACCGGAAGAGATAGCGGAGCCTATTATTACCGGCAACAAAATTTTGACAAGGTGTATGATATTTATAACGATGCATCAGCCGTGCAGGGTGGTATGAGCAGTGAAGACAATTATAAAGCAGCAATCCTGTTTGCCAAAATCGCTGCTATTAACAAACAGGAAAAATTCAGCAGCATCTCCCTTGACTTTTTATATTTATTATTTCAGCGGGGTGAAGTCAACCGCAAACGATGGTTAGCAGAAAAATCCTTTGCGGTACTTCATACAAATGAAAGATGGAAATCAATGTTAGTAAAGGTTGAATAATCGAAGTATGGTTTTTACATCTATTCCCATTTTAAAAAAGTATGGCTGTGAGGCCTAATACCAGATTGAAATACTTCATTGTTTCAATCCGGCTCCGGTGTTACCATTACTTTCATTGGTACCACCGCTGCATCTACGAGTGGGTTAAAGACATCTGTTATTTTCTTTTGCAGATTTATTTTCTGTAACCATTGCTGATAGAGGATTTTATTATTCTGTATCGAAATGTTGTATAGCATGCATTTTAGATCATTACTTTACGCCAGCATTACATTGTACAGTTCATGATTCGAGCTTTTTTAGATAATTCAGCGCTTCTTCGGGGGCCAAGTCGTTGAGAACAAAATATACTTTCTCAATACAATTTCGATTTCGTTCATCTTCCGTTCGCTTACTTACTTTCGAAGGGCCGCGTGGCGAAAGGAGTAAATCCGGGTTCTTTTTTATGCTCCAGCGATCAATGCCATAAATTTTCATAAGTAGCATAGAAATTTTCTCCTCTAAGGATTTCAATACCGTTAAGTTGCGCGAAGGCGTACAATAATAAGGTGAGAGAGAGGTTAGGCAATTGAGCCTGCCTGCACTCCGGTATCAGGTATGCCTGCTGCCTGGAGCATGAGAAAATGCAGATCTGTGTTTTTGACGAAAGGAGGAAGTAATTGACTGCCCGGTCCGTACAAGGCCAGCTCAACAAAATCCGCCGAATGGTCCATGGAAGCCCAGCCTACAGATGTATACGTCCGCTGCAGGTCGGCGAGGTATTTAAAAGGCAGATGCCGTGGATTATATATGCCTGTTTCATTAGAGGAATAAGATGCCAGCAGCGTAGTAGCTTCTTCCTTTTTTAAGGCCATGCCGGTTGCATATTCAACTCTCTCGATAACCTGTTGTGGGAAAAAATTTCGGTCAATGCCATTCAGGATCCAGTCGTTGCTGTGACGGAAATGCCGGAGCATATCAAAATTCCTGTTGGCGTCATTTCCATAGAACAAGCCGGGGTTTGCATTACCATGATCGGTGGTGATGATCACCAGCGTGTCTTCGCGTGAGGAGGCAAAGTTGATGGCTTCACGGATGGCGTCATCAAATGCGGCCTGGTCATAGACGAGGGCACTGATGTCGTTGGCATGCGCAGCCCAGTCCACTTTACCTGCTTCCACCTGAAGTACAAATCCGTTTGGATGTTTATTGAGCAATGAAATTGCTGTGGCTGTCATTTCTGATAGTGTGGGAACGATGGCTTTGACCGTTTCATCCTGTTGCTGATCGATGGTATAGGGGAGGCCATCATCGGCGAAAACACCGAGCAATGGCTTATCACCTGTTACAGAAAGCAATTGCTTTTTTTCAGTAACGGTATCATAACCCTTATCACGGTATTGCCGCAGCATGTCCTGCTTATCTTTTCTTTTTTCTGCAGAGAAATATTGTTTGCCGCCGCCCATCATTACGTCGAACCTCAACGGAAGATATTGCATGGCGATCTCTTCCTGATCGCCACGTTTATCATTGCAGATGCAAAATCCGGCAGGTGTGGCATGTGTGATGGGCACTGTTGTCACACAACCGACAGCTTTACCAGCTGCTTTGAATTTTTGCAAGATGGGTATGTTAAAAGATCCATCGGCATTGGTATTGAGTGAGCCGTTCTTCACTCTTTTGCCGCCGCCCCAGGATGAACTGGCAGCTGCGGAATCAGTTACCAACGAACTTGCGGATGCAGTATCCATCAGGGCGCGCGTTACTTTCTTTTCATCATATAAACTCAGCCAGGTGCTACGGCGGCCTTCTTTACGTTGCAACAGCAGGTCTGTCATGTTAAGCGTACCCGTGCTCATGCCATCACTGACCATAAAGATGATGTTACGGACGGTTTTCCCTTTTTGTCCGGCAAAAGAATTTGCGGAGCTGCGGGCCGGGCCAAACAATGCGCCGGCCGTCATGATCAGTGATGAGTTGCGAAGAAATGATCTTCTTTCCATGATTGATTTTTTAATTCATTATTCATCGTTGCGGGACTTGTTGAATGTATTGCAGGCATCACATCACGTAGAACCTGTCTTTTACAAAAGCTCCTTTTTCCATTGCTTCGAACTCGGCGCCGGTGCAAAGACATTCTTCCAATTCGCGGTAGATCTTTCCTTTATCAAGGTCCTGCCCGATGATCACCAGTTCGATGCAGCGGTCCCCGTATTTTTTATCCCAACGCTTTTCAATGGATTGCTGATGTTCGACAAATGAAGCGTATCGGATTCGTTTGCTGTAGGGCATGCTGCACCACCATACGCCTGCCTGTTCGGTGCGGAGACTTCCACCTGCCTGGCTCCAGTTCAACGCGTCATCAGGTCTGCTTCCGAGCCAGAACATCCCTTTGCTGCGGATCACATTACTGTGCCATTGTTCGTTCACATAATGCCAGAAACGCTCGGGATGAAACGGCCTGCGCGAGCGGAATACAAAGGAACTGATCCCATATTCTTCTGTCTCGGGAATATGCTGTTTGCTTCGCTCTTCGATCCAGGACGTTTGCTCACTGGTGGTTTCAAAATTGAAAAGACCGGTGTTCAGGATGGTGGACAGATCAACCTTTCCCATGGTGGATTCTACCTGCCTTGCTCCCGGGTTCAGTTTGTGTAAGAGCTTCCCGATCATTTGCACCTGTTCCCGGCTTACCAGATCTGTTTTGTTCAGGATGATCACATTGGCGAATTCTATCTGATCCGTGAGCAGGTTCACGATACTGCGGCGGTCTCCTTCCATTTCCGTTAGCTGACGATCCTGCAAAGTGTCCATTGTTGAAAAATCTTTAATGAAATTAAGGCAATCGATCACGGTAACGAGTGTATCGAGCTTTGCAACACGGCTCAGATCGATGCCGTTATTATCATCCTGGTAACAGAATGTTTGTGCAACTGGAAGCGGTTCGCTAATGCCGGTGCTTTCGATCAGCAGGTAATCAAACTTTTTTTCAGCCGCAAGCCGCTCCACTTCTTTGAGAAGGTCTTCGCGAAGCGTACAGCAGATGCAACCATTGCTCATCTCCACCAGGCGTTCTTCGGTTTTGTGCAGCGTATGTTCATTTTCTACAAGACGCGCATCGATATTCACTTCACTCATATCATTCACGATCACGGCAACTTTCATGTCTTGCTTGTTATGCAGAATGTGATTTAATAAAGTTGTTTTGCCCGCTCCTAAAAATCCGCTTAATACGGTAACGGGTAATTTTTGCTGTATGGTCATGTTCTTCTGTTCTTTTAGTTTATTTCATTATTGTTTGTTTTGCCAGTCCTTCCACAACGCAAGCGCTCTCATCCCCCGTGCTGATACATACTTGCTGCGCATTTCACTGTATCTATCCAGCGTCTGCACTGCCTGATGATAGAGCGTTGAGTCGGCTGGTCCGGGCTGATGACCTTTGGGTATAGCATACGTAAAGTGCCCTTCCGCGGCTGCGTATACGGGGATCTGAAAGAAATCACGCGTTACGAATTTGCTGGTGGAGTCCTGGCTTTTACCAGCGTCTACAAAAAAATCCACTGCGTAATCCGGGTATCCGAACAGGTACCCGTATCCCCGCCAGCGTTCATATTTGGCGGCATTCTCAATGATAGTGATCACCTGGGCCGGATCGCTTTCAGGCGTGATACCAAATAGGGTGAAAAACGAACTGTACTCCCTGACCTTGCTTTTGAGCTTTAAGAGATTCACCGCATATATCTCAATGGTCTTTTCACCTTTAAAGAGATCCCGAAATGGAACTGCTACGAATGTCACGTGATCATTGCTTAATGCACGACATAACTGCTGGTATAAAACCACAGTATCGATCCGTTCTGATGTTCCAGGTCTTGCCAGGCTATCTGTGTTGACCTTATAGCGTAGAGACAGAATGCTGCTGATCGGTTTGATCGTATCAAGCACGGAGTAAAGCGCTTCATTATCGAGCGCCGTGGCCAGCAGGCTATCTGCCAGGGATGCATGATTGCGGATATATGCGGAAGTCTTTTGCTGCACGCTGCATGATAGCAGGAACAACAATGACAGAAAGAAATATGCTTTCTTCATCAAAAATCGTTTACTAAAGATTTATAAAAGAATGATGCGTCACCGCTGCCAGGTAGTACCAGCATGATGTTGCAGGGATTGCAGGCTTAGCAGGACGGAGGTCCGCGCCAGTCTGCATGAGTGTAAAGAGGAGTGACTAAAGAAGCAACGCGCGGAATCACCCGGGTTGCTGCGTGTGTTACGACGCCCCCAAAGACAATTGCATTTTCTGGTAAAGCTTCCCGGCAGCATTCAAATTCGCAGGCGCTGCAGATTGTTTGCGTGAAATGGGCAACGTTATGTTTTTCTGCGGATGAGGAATTTGCGTCGGAACGTTCATGTGTCTTATGTTGGGAAGCATGGAACAACTTACCCGCCTGCAGGACGACCATTAGCAGGAGGAAAAAACAGGAGGCCGCTCTGCGAATTTTTGGATGAACATTCCGGCGCATGGGCAAATATAGGGTGAATTTATAAAATGCAACAATATTGCAAAAATGAAGAGATGTTAAGTTTTAGTGATCTGTGGGCTTGAAATGTTATAACCAGCCAAAAAGCTTATTATCTACATTTTCTTTTTGGCTAAATCTAAAATCCTTATTTTGCAACAATATTGCATTTTTTTTTTGAGAAGGCATTCTCCATATCAACAGCGTGTAGCGGCGGTTTTACTGCTGCTTTATATGTTTGTTGCAACACCGGTACAGCTTTGGCACAGGCATTCTATTCCTGAAATGATAACACGGGCTGGAAAAGCACATGTCATAAAACAGGATCGTGCTGATGGCATTGTTATTTCAAAAGCTGGTATTGCAACAGATAAATGTTCCATCTGTTCTCATCATTATACTGCCTACACCTGGAATGAATGTAAACCGGATATCCGTCCGTCGTTCACATTCATCTCACTTGTTCCTGCACGTAAAGAGCCTCTTCTACAGGTCTCACATTTTCTTTTCTCCAACAAAAGTCCTCCCGTAACGGCCTTATGAGCGTTGGGAGCTGACATCTGGAATTACTACCGCACCGATCGCGATGACGCGGTAACGCGGTATCATCTGCAATAATGCTGTTGAGCGATTGCTGCATTACTGGTGAAACAATCAATCAATCATTCATTCATTGTTGGGTGGTGATTGTCTATGCATCAATTTTCCCGGTCATTTCAGCCCTGACAGGTTTTGTCATTTACTGCACATTTCTATTGTATCAGGTTTATAAAGCCACTTTGATGCGTTTATCTATACTACTGCTTGTATTATTTTCAGGCCCTGTTGCCATGGGGCAGAACCTATTGTCGGGAAAAATTGTCGGTCAGCGATTCGATGCATTGCCATCGGTCTCTGTCATGCTCAGGCTACAAGGGGACAGCACGCGGCAGTTGTTTGCCATTACTGATACTTCCGGCAATTTTTCATTCAGGAATATCAGCAAAGGGGTATATCAATTGACCGCTACCAGAACAGGCCATAAGCCTGGGTTTATTTCTTCCTTTACTGTAAAAGATACGGGCTATCAACTGCTGCCGGTAATGATCCTGGCGGATACGGCCAGAGCCATGGAAGTGGTGACCGTTAAATCAACCATGCCGCCTGTTGAAGTGCAACAGGGAAAGATCGTCTTCAATATACAGAAGCTGACAACTACTTCGGGTCTCACTGCTTTTGATCTTTTGAAAAAGATGCCGGGCGTTTCAATTGATCAGGATGATGCGATCACGTTGCGCGGATCTTCAGGCGTGAATGTATTGGTGAATGAAAAGATGACCTATTTGTCCGGTGCGCAACTGACCACATTTCTGAAGGGTATCAGCGCGGAAGATATCAATAAGATCGAACTTAACACTACGCCATCCGCACAATATGATGCCGCCGGCAATGCTGGTGTTATCAATATCATTCTCAAAAAGAATCTCAAAAAAGGGTATGCGGTGGATTTCCGCTCGGGCATATCCAAAGGCTATTACTGGATGCCGAATGCGAATGTTTCCGGAAGTATCCGAACCAAAACGATGAGTTTATTCGGATCACTTGATTATAAAAAACCGGATCAGTACCTGAGCAGCTGGAGTGGTAATAACGTTAATGATAACGGGCAGGTGAAAAGCCTGCAACGATCAAGTCAGTCGGAGATCCGCACCAGTTATTATACCTGGAGCGCGGGCGCCGAATGGCAGCTATCGCTCAAGCACCGGCTGAACATGGATTACCTTGGCTATAAGGATGACTGGAAAAATGTAAAGACAGCGGTGATACGTGAGCAGGACGCAACTGGCAATAAGACAGGATCCACCAGATCACTTTACAATAATATCGAACCGTATTTCTATGATGCCTTGAATGTGGGTTACCGGTACGATATAGATTCCGCCGGAAGAAGTATCACCGCAGAGGCTCACTATATAAACTATCGTAATTATTCAGACGGATTATTGCAGACCGATACCTATGATCCGGCTGAAACGCTGCTGAACAGGGAAGTGTTGCGGATCCACCAGCCGGGTTTTATCAGGATCAGATCGGCCAATGCGGATGCAAGTCTCCGGATTAAAAGACATCCTGTAAAAGCGGGATTGAAGTATGCCGAAGTGGAAAATGATAATCCTTATCACTTCGATTCGCTGAAGGGCGGAACCTTCGTTTCCGCAGATGAGATCTCCAATCATTTCAATTATAAAGAACGGATTGCTGCCGCATACGTGCTGGTATCCGCTAAATGGAACACTACAAGTATCGAGGCTGGTCTGCGGTTTGAATATACCAGGGCGGATGGCTATACAGTAAGGCAGGATGTAAATAATCATTGGGAATACAAGCAGCTGTTTCCTTCGCTGTCCATTGCTCGTGCTATAGGAGAGAGCGACAAGATAGATATCTCCATGAGCCGGCGGATCAACCGTCCTTCTTATGCAGACCTCAATCCCATCCGGTGGTATGTCGATCAATATTTTTATTATTCCGGTAATCCGGCGCTGGTGCCGGAACCTGGCTGGGTATTTTCGGCTGCATACACTATCCGGCATAAGTATATCCTGACGGCAAGCTATAACATCAGCAACCATTTTATCAGCCGTAGCCTGACAATGGATGGTGAAGCCGTGAAAAGCCAGTCAGCCAACCTTGGCACCATGCAAAGGCTGGACCTGATCGCGGCCTTGCCTTTCCGTTTGTTCCCATTCTGGGAAGCACAACTCTCTCCGGATCTCGCCTGCATGTCTTATCCTGTTCCAAAGCTCAATGGTGAACGAACACTGTCACGGTGGTTTGTTACAGTAGCAGTGCAGCAGCGATTCAATCTGCCTGCGGGGATCAAAATGAATGCGTCTTTACAGTATTATTCACCGGGTCTTCGGGGTATTTATAAAACTGCGGCGATCTGTTATGGGGATCTTGGAGTGAAGAAGGTCTTTATTCCCGGACGTTTTGATGCGCAAGTAACAGTCAGTGATGTTTTCAACACGAACCGGTTCAGGGGATTTTCACAAAGTGGCGTGACGGATTATTATTACCGGGATAAGCCCGATTCCAGAAGGATCGGCATCACGCTGCATTATCATATCGGCAGTGATCTGATCAAGGCAAGCAGTAAGCGAACGGAGGAACAGGATAGGTTGTAGAAGATCGTTCTGCTCCATAGTATAGTAATTAACAGGGTCTATAAACGCATGAACTTTTCAGCATTTAATAACAATAGCCGGGACTTTACCATTGGTCAATTAATCAAATAAGTAAAAATAAAAACCAGCATCATGGAACATGCAATGGAAGCGGTGCAGCTTACCAGGAGCTATAACGGCACAATCGCGTTGGACAACCTGAACCTCGCCATTGGTCCGGGTGAAATATTTTGCCTTCTCGGTCAAAACGGAGCTGGCAAAACCACCACTATCAATTTATTTCTCGGGTTTATTCAACCGACATCCGGGAAGGCAGTGATCAGGGGAATTGAAGTGAAGAGTGGTGATCTGGGTACAAAAAAACATGTGGCATACATCCCCGAAGTGGTGCAGCTTTATGGGAATCTTACCGGGAAAGAGAATCTTGATTTCTTTAGCCGGCTGGCAGGCTTTAAGTACTCCGGCGATCTACTGAAAGGGTTTCTGACAAAGGCCGGCTTACAGCAGGAAGCGCATGATAAGCGGCTGGGCACTTTCTCCAAAGGAATGAGGCAGAAGGTCGGTATAGCCATCGCTCTTGCGAAGAATGCGGATGTGATACTGATGGATGAGCCGACAAGCGGTCTGGATCCAAAGGCAACAGCAGAATTCACGCAGATCTGTAAAGACCTTGCCGCCGAGGGTAAATCCATCTTCATGGCCACGCATGATATTTTCAACGCAGTGAATGTGGGAACAAGGATTGGCATCATGAAACGGGGAAAGCTGGTTCATGTATTGGCAACATCGGAGATCTCGGCAAACGAACTGCAACAACTTTACCTGGAAACGATATAAAAAAATCAGTGAGGATGTTAACCGGCCAACCGGTAAACGAAATGATAACAATGAGATTACCGTTCAGTATATTCATCGGCATCTTACCAGTCTTCGCAATCGCGCAAGCGGATACCAGTGCCATAAAACCAACAGCAGATTCTGCCAAGAGCATGGCAGGCGTTACTGTCTCGGCTGCCGTTAGCAGCAAACAGTTGAAGCAGCAACCTGTAAATGTGTCCGTGGTGGACAGCCGGCCGTTTTACAATACAAACTTCACAGGTCTGGATCTGCTTCGTCAGACATCAGGCATCAAAGTTCGGCAGGCTGCAGGCTATGGTTCAGGTGCTGAATTTTTTATCAATGGCAGCACAGGAAAACAGGTAAAATATTTTGTGGATGGGTTGCCGCAGGATAATCTGGGCGAAACGCAGGGGCTGAGTATTATCCCACTGGAACAGACGGAACGGATCGAAGTATATAAAGGAATTCTGCCAGTTGATCTTGGCGGCGATGCCCTGGGAGCTGCTATCAATATTGTTACCCGCCGTGAGCGGGAAGATTATATTAATGCGTCTTATGCTGCCAGTTCCTTCAACACGCATAAGCTGAACTTTGGTGGAAAGAAATTCTTTGGTGAACATTTTTTTGCGGGAATACAGGCTGCAGCGGCTTACAGTGATAACAATTATAAGATCGATGCGGATGTGTATGACAACTTCGGCAATCCGCATCCGGTAACAGTGCCGCGTTTTCATGATGCATTCAGAAATTTTTCTGTCAGAGGTGAAGCAGGCTGGATCAATACTTCCTGGGCTGATGCTGCTGGTATTTCTCTGGTAAGCTCCGGGCTTCACCGTGAACTGCAGAGCAATATCGTGATGACTCAACCTTATGGAAAAGCAGTTTATCAGGAACAGCTGTGGAGCGCGATAGCTCGATACAGCAAGCGTAATCTTTTCAAACATACGGACGTATCGGCGTATGTATCGTACAATAAGGTATCGGGATTATTCAGGGATACATCACAGAATGTCTACGACTGGTACGGTGCTGTGACCGATAGAAAGCTCACTGGTGGGGAAATCGTTTCGTCCGGCAATGAACTATATATCCATACCGATGTGATCAATGCTAAATTATCGGCTGCTTACAGGGCGACTGATGACTTGAAAATAGTACTCAGCAATACATTTCAGTATTATAACCGCACCGGGAGAGATACTGTCGCGAAGCGATATTACGGAGGGGTGGACTTTTATGACACACCATCATCGCTGATAAAAAATATTTCCGGCCTCGGTATAGAAGGCCGTATGAGCGGACAATTGAAATTTACGGCAGCCATAAAATACCTGTTGGCAAGATCAGAGGGGTATACGCTGAACTTCAATACACAAACGATCAGCAGGCAATCTGTTCAGGCTATTTCTTATAATGCGGGCTTTGCCTATCGTCTGAATGAAAGCGTATTGCTGAAAACCTCTTATGAACATGCCGCCCGGTTGCCGGAAGCGGATGAAATGTTTGGCGATCTCATGATCGTGCGTCCTAACCCGGATATACAACCTGAGATCAGCGACAATATCAATCTGAACATTGTTTTCAATTCATCGGTATTTAATCTTGAAGCAGGCGGTTTTTACCGCTATGTGCAGGATATTATTTATCTCCGCCCGGCGCTTACTTCAGCCATGTATCAGAACCTGCTGAAGGCAAGGGTAAAAGGAATTGAAGCAGTAATGGTTTATTCGCCGTTCTCCTTTCTTTCGATGAATGGAAATGTCACATTCCAGGATCTCCGCAACCAGTCATTTATAGATGGAGGAGGCATTAATAATGAAAGATATAAGAATGCAAGACTGCCCAATATCCCTTATTTATTTGCCAATGGCGGCGTAAGGTATACCATGAAGGTCTCAGGCGATGGGATCTCCTTACAGGGATGGTACAATATTGCTTACACACACGAATATTTTTTGTACTGGGAAGTGGATGGTGCAAGAGAAATGAAGAATCGCATTCCGGAGCAATTGCTTCATTATGCGGGTATAACTGCTGCCTCACCGCAAAAGGGGTTATCACTGTCATTTGAGATCAATAATCTTACGGATCGAAAAGCGTATGACAGTTTTAAAGCGCAACTACCCGGGAGGGCTTTCAGCATCAAGCTTCGTTATTACATCACGGAACAATTAAAAAAATAATAAAAAGAGAACATGAAAAGCAAACTCAAGTTTTATGGTGTCGTTATGATAATGACCACAATAGTATTTTCCGGCTGTTCGGACGATCACAAGGATACACCGGAGGATCCTTCCAAAGCGAATTATGCGCTGACCGTAACTGGCGGCACATATCCAAATCAAACCACCTATTTGTTCGGCACACATGATTTTCCTGCTGATGGAGTGGGGACGTCGAATGCAAAGGAACTGCCTAGCAGTGGTGCAATGTATCGCTATGGCAGCTATGTTTATATCAGCACATTTGGCGCGCCCGCAACCCTGCGCAGGTTTGGTTTTGATGATAATGGCAAACCTTCTGAAGCAGGATCGTTTTCTATTCCGTCATTAAGGACATTTGGTACGGTACATTTTATTTCAGAGACAGAAGCGTATGCTGCCAGCAATGGCTACGGCGGAGTTCCCAAGCTGGTGAAGTTTAATCCTTCCACCATGCAGATCGTTAGTACGATTGATCTCAGTTCCACGCATAAACCTGAATCGGTTGGTGGAGATTATTATTTCGGTATGGTTGACAGGGGGAATGATCTTTTTCTTGGCATTACCTATACAAACGCAAATGGAGATGCATTGTATGATAATGTATATGTGGCCGTCATAAATAAGACCACCGGTACTGTAAGCAAACTTTTATCAGACAATAGGAGCAGCGAAATGTGGAATGGAGGATCTGCTGCTTCGTTCCAGCCGAATTGTTTTGTTAAGGATGCAATGGGCGATATCTATGTAATGGGATACGCAAACGGCGGTAAACCCAGCGGTATACTACGTATTAAAAATGGTACAACAGACTTTGATGCATCATATTTTTTCGATCTGAACGCGGCCACGGGCAAGTCATGCCTCGGTCTCTGGTCATTTAACGGTTTGACATTTACAGTAGCATATGATGAAGGTGGTTATCCATTTGATCTGGATGCCAGTTATAATACAGTGGCAAAGGGCAACTATTATAAAATAGACCTCGCAGCGAGAACTTCCAGTGGTAATATTTCTTCTTCTCTCCCTAAGTTTTACGGTAACAGCTCGTTCATGACGCAATGGAATGGTAGTGATAAGATCTATTTCAACGTGCCGGCGGCTAACAGCAATGCAATATATTCTTATACTGTTGCGACTGGAGCGGTACGGAAAGAGTTTGGCGTAAGCGCTGGAACGATCAATGGGTTTACTAAGTTTTGATGCGGCAATGGCCGAATGGTTGTCTTTCGCAAAAGGCGTGGACTTGCCATCTGATAACCGGTCGAAAGACATCTGGTCGGTTTGTTCCCTTACCGTATTCCCGGTAAATATAAACCGGTGAGACGTTAAGCATGTAAGGAAGTCTTTCGTTAGCAACCTTGTTCTGCATTTTAAAATGTTATAATCTGCGGGATGCCGGTCGCCATTTTTAAAACGAATATTATGTTACAACAGATCATACGAAATGAATGGCGGCTGTGGCGCCGCGACCGGCGCACTGTGTGGCTGCTGGCAACGCTCGTTGTATTGAGCCTTCTGTCGCTTCTGTTTCAGGTTGGTGAGACGGTTAGCAAATTCCATAAGCGGAAAGCAGCCCAGGAAGCTTCCCGCAGCGCGTGGCTGGATCAGGGAGAAAAACACCCGCACATAGCAGCGCACTTTGGCAATTATGCCTACAAGCAGCCTTCGGTGCTCATGATATTCGATCCCGGCCTGACGGCTTATACCGGTTCATCTGTATACCTGGAACCACACCGGCAAAACGATTTCCTGTTGTATGAAAGCGGTGAACAGGATACAGGTGCCCGGTTCGGGAGTTTTACACCAGCGTTCGTATGCCAGTTTATTGTACCCTTATTGATCATCCTGCTCACGTTCACATTGGTGGTGTCCGAAAAAGCCGGTGGCACTTATTCTTTGTATTTAGTACAAGGCGCATCTCCACGGCAGATTATTACCGGAAAGACAGCTGCTGTTGCATTGTTGTTCGGAGGTTTTATAACGCTCTATCTGTTATTGACGGTAACGGTTGGCGCAATAGCGGTTTCAGCACATCTGCCGCTAAAGTCTTTTCTGTTACTGTGGCTTGGCTATTTGTTGTACTACATCATCTGGTGTGGCATCGGCGTAACCGTGTCGGCATTGGTAAAAACATCCGGGGCAGCCGTATCCCTGTTGTTGCTGTTCTGGATCTTCAGCAGTGTGATCCTTCCGAAATGGGCTGCGAGTGCCGGTGAAAATGCTTATCCGCTGATCACCAATTATGCATTCAAAAAGAAGATCGCAGAAGATATAGCCAATGGGCTTAATGGCCATGATGTTGCCAGTGAAAGGGCCAGGCGCATTCAGGACTCTGTATTGCAGGCTGAAGGTGTGGATAGTGTGCAGCGTCTGAAGTTTAATCTTGAAGGCTATATTATGCAACGGGGTGAGGAATACAGCAGTAACGTATATGACATACATTACAAGGCGCTTTACAATACACTGGAAAATCAGCGAAAGCTGCACTCCTCGTTTTCATTGATCAGTCCGGCTATGTTGCTGCGTAATATAAGTATGGCTGCCAGCAATGCCAGCCTTGAAACAGAGATGCGTTTTCAGCAGGATGCGGAGGACTACCGCCGAAGCTTTGTGCAAGCGATGAACTACGATATGATGTATAATTCAATCTGGGGAAGCGAAAGTTGGGAACATTATAAAGTTAAGAACAGCCTGTATCGCGATATCAAGGCATTTGAAGCCCCAACACAGTCATTGAAATGGCGTATGTCATTTGTCAAAACAGAGATAGCCGGGTTGTTGGCCTGGTTACTTCTTGTTATCAGCACTATTTTCTTTATAAGCCGCAAAAATCAATTATAAGCATGAACGCAAATACATCCGGTCGGGGTATTCCATTGAAGCAGTTAGTGAAACTCCAGATCGGACAATCTGCCAGCCGAAAAAGCAATTGGCTGGTGCTGCTGCTGTTTTTAAGTGCAGCATTGTATGCCCTGTATCAGGGATATGTTGACAAAAAAGCGAAGAGATCCACCATATTGGCTTTCCGGCAGCAAAGTGATAGTTTGTTGAACGCAATGAAAACCGGAATCCTTGCAGATACATCTACGCAGGATGGTAAAATTGCTTTTGCTAAAAGCAGTAACCTGCGGTCTGGTTTATGGAATACACGGGTGTATTCTTACAAAGAACCGGTTTCTACCGCTATTTACAATATCGGACAGAGCGACGTGCTGCCGTATTATTATCTTTTTACAGCGGAGAACTTTGAAATGCAATGGCTGAAGCAGACGGAGACCGGCAATCCGCTGCGTGCCCTGGTTGGTCATTTTGATATGAGTTTTTGGATAGTGTACCTCCTGCCATTGATGTTGCTGTTGCTTTCTTTCAACTCGCTTTCAGAAGAAAGAGATAAGGGGAATTGGCGGCTGATTGCGGCCCAGGGGATCAGTGAGAAGGCCTGGGTAAAGAGCAAGCTGATCGTTGTTGCCCTTTCTGCTGTTATCCTGATACTGATCGCCGGCATTGCCGGCACTCTGATCAATGGTGTTGTGTTCGGACAGTCTTTTTCATTCAGCGACGGGTTGTTTTTTTTAATTGCGATCTTTTATCTCTTTTTCTGGCTCTCTTTATTTTATTTCATCAATAGTTTGCGCCGGTCTACAGCCTATAATGCATTGGTAAGCGGAGTAAGCTGGGTTGGGCTTTGTCTCGTATTGCCGGTAATCATCAGTAAGGTTGGAGTTATGGCTGTATCTATTGATAACACGCGCATCAGTAGTTTCTCCCGCCGTCCGCAAGATCCCAGGCTTGAACAGGATAAACTTTTTGCCTCCGGATTTATTAAACGGCTATCGGCCGGGGAAGCGGCGTTTGCAGATGCTGATGCGGATACGTTGTCACCGGAATTTTATCTTCGGGTTTATCATGCGTGGCATTTGCTGTTACATAAAGAAAGATGGCCAGTGGTACAAGACTACTTTCATGACGTGGAGAGCCGCCAGGAATTGACAGATCTAAGTGTGCTCATCAATCCTGCAGCCAGTACAGATGGTTATCTTACAGCGCTGGCTGATAACGATGCCGGGGCTTTTCATCATTTCACCAAAGTGACCGAGCAATTGCATGCCAACCTGCAGCATGCAATGTTTAATTCCTTGTTTACGAAGGCCTCATTCTCCAGGAACGATTATGACCGGTTGCCGGCATTTGAGTACACCCGAAATAAGATTCCTGATTCAATATTCATTTATATTCTTTTGATAGTGACCTCGGGAACGGCCCTGTTCAGAATATCAGCAAGAAATTTGGATAGGCCGGAGTAAAAGGAATTATCATTTTATATGAGATTGCCGGTAACCGATATCAAAACTGCAAGAGTAATCCTTGCGCGGGCCTTTGGGAAACGCAGGAAATGATACCGTGCAAATTAAGCGGAACGGATGCATGATCTGCACGGTATCTTCATAATCGTTCATTTTTGGATAAGGCTGCGCATATTGAGCCATCTGCATGCCTCTGCGCCCGGCTGATCGAAGGGGCATTTTAGCGGAATAGCCTCGGATCAAAGAAACAATGGGGACCGGCGAAGAAATTCCCTACATGCATTTTTCGTTGAAATTCTTTCAGCATAGGGTTGATGCTTTTGTCAGCCTTTGCAGCTTCTGCTTTCACGAAATTTTTTTTGACCTTGGGAAACTCAGTAACTACAGATGAACGAAAGGTTTTCATCCAATGAGGAAATAGATAATTTATTGTTTTCATGTTGCTATATTTTGTGTGATTTAATTGTTTACCTGGTGCCGGAATTATCCGGCAGATCACTGGAAGCATCGGTTATCCTGGTTGTTCAGGCGGTTGCAGTCATGGGCATGATTTCAGGGTGAATGTCGTTCAGCCGCAGGCTGGCTATTTTACTGACTGAATTGCCGGTGAGTTTTTCAATTGTAATGCTTTTGAGGTATGTAGTCAGGACTGAAATGGTTTGTTGATTGCATCCCGTCATGATATCGTGTTCAGTAGCGGCATCGATCAATCTGCCTGCGCCGGGAAATTCAGGACTGGTTTTGCCGGGATTTCCGAAACACAGGAAGAGGTCTATCTTATTTTCACGGATCATTTTTTCCATTTCCCTGTGGCCCCCATATCGCGGGCAGCTCAACGTGGTGACAGGTTGATTCAGCACGTCTTTCAGGCAATCAGCAAAGACTCCTGCGGCGATCATCTCATGCTGTGCAAGGCAGTCTTTATTCAGATAGACCCACTCTATCAAATCAGTGCGGTGGCCGGGATGCACCGCCACAGCGATCTTTTAGAATCAGTAACTTTCTTTATTGCATTCATGGCTTAGTATTTTAAAAAATAGAAATGCCTGCTAACATGAGCAGGCAATCTTTAGTTTCATCGGCATAAGTGATCTGATCTCTGATCAAATCGGTTGGACACTTATCAGGAGGTCAAAGTATCCTTATATTTTTTCCGGCTTCGAGGGCCGTGGCTATTAAGTTCAGATCCCGGCTGGCAGGGTCTGCCAGAATGATGAGATCGATCGATGAATCATTCACTATATCGGCGGCGCTGTTGACAATTTCGACATCAGGGAATCGACGGGAAATCTCGTGAGCAGGACCTTTTGGAAAGACTTTCTTAAGAGTCCAGCCATACACAGGACTTGTTGCCGAGATCCACAGCGACGAGGCTGAATGGCGGCACTCAATAACCCCTACTGAGGTAAAAGTTTTCATGGCACTCAGATTAATGTGTGTTACTTACACGAAGGTAAGCTATTTTTGTTTAATCGTTTAAACAAAAATCTTTTTTTATTGAAATGTGCTTTGGTATTGATATCCATGACGCTATTCAGTTAACAATCTATTTCAACTATATTTGACCCTGCATGGGTCTGCTATGAAAAAACGAACATCATTAAAAGATATAGCGCAGAAAGTGGGTGTATCAACTGCATTGGTCTCTTATGTGCTGAACAACAGGATGGAAGGTCGTATCAGGAAGGAAATGGTGGAAAAGATCAGGAAGGCAGCAGTCAGTCTTAATTATCAAACCAATCAGGTAGCTAAAAGCCTTAAGACGAATAAGACAAATACGATCGGATTGATCGTTGCCGATATATCCAATCCTTTTTCTTCCGGCCTGGCCCGCATCATTGAAGATGAAGCATACCGGCATGGGTACACCGTTATTTTTGGCAGCTCAGATGAAACAAACGAAAAATGTGCCCTCCTGGTAGATACATTCCTGAACCGCCAGGTGGATGGGCTGGTGATCCTGCCGCCCGAGAATTCGGATAAACTCATCAAATCGCTTCATACCAGGAAAATCCCGTTTGTACTGGTTGACCGGTATTTTCCGGAGCTTGCTGTAAACGGTGTCTGTCTTGATAATTATGAAGCTTCCAGGGAACTCGTTGGCAAGTTGCTGGAACAGGGAAAAAAGCGTATCGGCATGATCTCTTATGATACATCATTAGTACATCTGACAGAAAGAGAAAGGGGATACCGGGCTGCATTAAAAGAAGCAGATATCAAAATAAATAAACAATGGGTGAAAAGAATAGCAATGTCACAGGAGGAAAAAGAAGTTTCTCCGGCCGTTGCATCATTATTGTCACTTGATCAACCTGTGGATGCGATCCTGTTCATTTCCAATACGACCGTTTTACTGGGTCTTCAACATATAAATACTTTACCTGTGAAACAGGTAAAAGATCTTAGCATTGCAAGCTTTGATAAGACCGATGTGTTTGATTTTCTCAGGATGCCGGTAAGTTATGTTCAACAACCCCTGCAGGAAATGGGTATAGCAGCGCTGGAGCTTTTATTAAAGAATATATCGAAGTATCAAAAAAGTGCTCAATTGTTCATGAAGGGAAAACTGGTGGTGCGTTAGATCAAAGTGTAAGGAAACAACAAAGACGGCATGGTAGTCCCGCACAGATCCGGACCAGGATTTCAATGCATAAGAACAAACTATTTGAAAACTACCGGAAATCATTGTATTTTCCTTACACGTAAATTAACCGGCCATTCAGCAAATAATTTAAGATGGGAGAGGAGCAAAAACTTGTTGTTGATTCAAAATCACTCATAATTTTTTTGGTGATCATCGGGCTTACCGTCTTGTTCGCCACGTTTATGGGCCGTTATCTTCAACGCCTTATTACCCGTAAAACAAAAGGCCATCAGATAGACATCACCAGTTTTGTTTTTTTAAAACACATGGTTGTTGCCACCATCTATTTCGTTGGAGTGGGCTGGGCTTTACTCACGATGCCGGTCACCCGTACATTCGCACACTCGCTGTTGGCCGGTGCCGGTGCTACTACGCTTATCCTGGGCTTTGCTTCTCAGAAAATATTCAGTAATCTGCTTAGCGGAATCTTCCTGGTACTTGACAGACCGTTCAAAATAAATGATACGATCGAATTTCAGGGAAGCAAAGGGAAAGTTGTAGAGATCAGCCTGAGTGCAACCATCATCAGGGATGAAAATGGAGATACGGTGATCATACCAAGTTCTCTTATTTTGAGTGATAAAATAAAAGTTTATAAGAATGTGGGGTGACAGTTGTTTGTTCATCATCCCGTTCATAAGGCCCGCTTAATGTTTGATGCGCGAAACAATCCCATAAAAGGTAAAAATGACTAATAAAATAAAAGACTTTGCGCAGAAAAAGCCTGGAGCCGACATCTGCCACCGAACGGTCATAAAGCTATAACTGGCAAGTTGGGTTAATATTTTTACTTTGCATTAGCCTTAAAGTTATAGTGCCAAAGCCAGAGAAACCGGTGGCTTTTCAAATTAATAAAATGACAATATCCTGTTGCGCGCGATCAGGGCAGATCCGATAATACCGGCTTTTTCTTTAAGTTTTGAAACACTGAGTTTAGAATCGCTGTTCACAAGGCTCAGCGAATATTTGTTCAATGCGATTTTAGTAGTGAGGTAAAGGTAGTCGCCGGTTGCTGTGAGAGAGCCTCCGAGAATCACCAGTTCGGGGTTATACAGGTTGATGAGCACGGCTATTCCTCTGCCGAGGTTGTAGCCGATCTTCGATATCAATTCAATGGAAAGTACATCTTCCTGTTTAGTTGCTTCAATAATATCATTTATAGTAAGTCTCTGTGATTGATTGCCATCCTTGAAAATATTTGAGACAGATCCTTCCTGAATCTTTTTATTGAACATCCGTAACAGCGCCCTGCCCGATGCTTCTGTTTCAAGACAGCCTTTTTTGCCGCAATGGCAGATGATCTCATTATCAAAAAGGGGGATATGGCCAAACTCGCCACTGAAACCAGACTTGCCGTAATAAACTTTCCCGTCAATCAGGATGCCGAGGCCCAATCCATAATCAATATTGACGAACAAAACGTTTTTCTCATTTTTCACCACGCCTTTATGAAATTCGCCGTAGGCCATTGCACGGGAATCATTTTCCATGTAGGTTTTGATGCCGATCTTATTTTCGATGTGGGCTGCCAGCGGTTCTTCGTTGAAATGGAAAAAGCTGTAGCTATAGCCGCTGCTGGTGTTAATACGCCCGGTAAGATTTATACAAATGGAGAGAATGTTTTTCTCTTTCACCTGCGTATCGTTAAGGTAAGTCTGAAGGATCTCAATTAGCCTATCCAGGCTTTGAGAAGTATTTTCCAGCACAAAGGGAATTTCCATTTCAGCATGAATGAGATTCTTTTTAAAATCCAGCATGCCTATGTTTATGTAGTTGTCCCGCACATCCATTCCAAGGAAATAGCAGGCATCACTAAGCAGGCCATAATGATTGGCGGGGCGGCCCGCAATTGAGTCGATCTTTCCGCAGTCTTCAATAATTCCTTCTTCTATCAATTCCGTTATGATACCTGTAGCTGTGGGCACACTGATATTGAGATTCTGCGAGATCTCAGGTATTGTGCACTCCTCATGAGTATCCAACAGGCTGATGATCTCCCTTTTGCGCGTCACATGTTTGAACGCAATTCCTGCCTGTTCCTCACTGCTGAAAAGCTCTTTGAGTTTCGAAATCTTCATTGTATTAAGATAAGGTCTGTAGCTATGCCCGTTGACGAAAATCAGGCAAGATTAAAAAATAATGGAGCAATTTACGCATAATTAGATAAAAATGGTGATTGAATTCCAACTGTTTAGCATATTATTTAAATTATATTATTAAATATTTATTACTTAATAAATTATTTTACTAAAATCCCCTATTTTTAGAAAATAATTTAATTAAGTTGAAGTCAATGACAAAAACTGAACAGACGCTGAGCGATTATGGCTCGCTTTATCGAACGGAACTCCTTGAAAATGTATTGCCATTTTGGATGAAGCACAGCCGGGACGCCGATTTCGGAGGGTATTTTAATTGTCTGAATCGTGACGGTTCCGTATACGACACAGACAAATTCATGTGGTTGCAGGCACGGGAGGTCTGGACTTTTGCTACCATGTATGAAAAGGTCGGCCGTAATGAGGCGTGGCTGGATATGGCACGCCAGGGAATGGATTTTATTTTAACGCACGGCCGGGATGCGCAGGGTAACTGGTTTTTCTCGCTCACCCGCGAAGGAAAACCTCTTACACAACCCCACAGCATTTTCAGTGATTGTTTTGCCGCCATGGCCTTGAGTGTACTGGACAAAAGCCTGCCGGGTTATGGTTATGGCAAGGAGGCGCTTCAGACTTTTGAAAACATCTTAAAACGCCGGGACAATCCCAAAGGAGTTTATAGTAAAGAGTATCCCGGAACCAGGCCCATCAAAGGCTTTGCGTTGCCGATGATCTTGTCTAACCTGGCGCTTGAAATGGAACACATTCTCGGCAGCGAAAGGGTGGATGCTTTTATTCCGGAAGTGATACATGAAGTGATGAGCGTGTTCTATAAACCGGAACTTGGACTAATCGTGGAGAATGTCGCACGTGACGGTTCGCTCGTCGATAGCTTTGAGGGTCGTCTGCAAAACCCGGGGCACGCTATAGAAGCCATGTGGTTTATCATGGATCTTGGTGTCAGGATCAAAGACGAGGCCCTGATCAGAAAAGCCGTTGACATCGCCATCAGGGAAATAGAACATGGCTGGGATGAGCAATACGGAGGCATTTTTTATTTCATGGACCGAAAGGGCTTTCCTCCGCAACAACTCGAATGGGATCAAAAGTTATGGTGGGTACACCTCGAGGCACTGGTAGCTATGGCCAAAGGTTATGCACTGACAAAAGATCCGCGTTGTTACAAATGGTTTGTAAAACTCCATGATTACACCTGGAAACACTTCCGGGACACAGAGTACGGCGAATGGTACGCGTATCTCAACCGGCAGGGAGATGTCCTGCTGCCATTGAAAGGAGGGAAGTGGAAATGTTGCTTCCACGTACCCCGTGCCTTGCTAAACATCTGGAAGACGATGGAATCGATTCTGCAGAAAGAA
The DNA here is from genome assembly GCA_003243445.1 of Citrobacter freundii. GTDB lineage: Bacteria > Bacteroidota > Bacteroidia > Chitinophagales > Chitinophagaceae > Terrimonas_A. The sequence continues at coordinate 98,253 of QFQQ01000010.1, read as the reverse complement.
GAACTGCCTGTTCTGTAGACAAACAAATGAGGAACGATGGCTAAAGCCGCACTGCGACGAATTAACTGCAATGATCAAAAGCAGCTGCGGCAAAATGTTGCTGAAAAATAAACCGGAATAACCAAAACTGATTAATTAATGTTTATGGAAAAAGGAAGTCAAACTCCAAACAGGCACAAGTGCCAGACGGCGCTGAGGTTCCTGCTCATCCTGTGCTTCGCCTTCATAGCAATGGCGGGGCAGTCCCAATCGCTTGTGAGAGGTACGGTATCCGGCTCCGACGGATCTCCGCTCAACGGCGTCACCGTTTCTCAGAAAGGCACAAAGAGCCAGGTCATCGCAGACTCACTCGGCAGGTTCTCTATTTCAGTCACAGATCCTGCACAGGCCGTATTGCTCTTTACCTCTGCAGGCTTTGAGCCGAAAGAAGTAAATGTCAATGGCAAAACGACCTTAACGGTATCACTTGACATCGCCACCAAGGTGCTGGATGAAGTAGTGGCGATCGGTTACGGCAGCGTGAAAAAGCGCGATGTAACCGGTGCGGTCGCCTCCATCAAAGGCGAGGAATTGATGAAGACAAATCCAACCAGCATCAACCAGGCACTGCAGGGTAAAATGGCAGGGGTGATCGTAAGCCAGGCAGACGGTGCGCCGGGCGCCGGCATCAACATCCAGATCCGCGGATCCAACTCTTTTACCACCAGTACCGACCCTCTCTACGTTATTGACGGAGTACCCTTCAATACAGGAGAAGCACCAGGTACTGATTTTGCGACCAAACAAACCAATAATCCCCTCAATCTGATCAACCCCAAAGATGTATTATCGATCGAGGTGCTGAAAGACGCTTCGGCTACTGCCATCTACGGGTCACGCGGTGCGAATGGCGTGGTGCTGATCACTACGAAAGCCGGAACCAAGGGGCGTGCAAAAGTCGAATTCAGTTCAACCACTACAGTTTCAAGAGCCGTGAGACTGATCGATGTGCTCGACGCGGCCACCTATGCGGAATATCGCAACGAAATGATCCGTAATCGCTACCTCTACGACGGCGGTGAGCTGGTGGCAGATTCAGCTCTTCCTTATCCAATACCAGGAAGATGGACCTATACCCGCGTGATCGACCAGGTGACTGGCCTGCCCATTGTCATTGACAGCACTTATAATCCCAGCCCGCAGGATTACCGCAATGGATATATGAATAACGGAACTAACTGGCAGGACCAGATCTTCCAGACCGCTCTTTCCCAGGATTATAACCTGAGTATCTCCGGCGGTGATGATAAAGGAACATATCTATTCTCCATAGGCAGCCTCGACCAGCAGGGAGTTATCAGGAACTCCTATTTCAAACGGTATAATATCCGTTCCAATATTGACAGGAAGATCACGGATTGGTTCAGCTTTGGCAACTATCTCACTGCCTCAAAGTCTGACAACAGGATGGCGCGCACCAACTCTGAAACATATGGTATCATTCCATCTGCCCTTGCATTCACCCCAACGCGTACCGTATTTGATCCGGATGAACCTTCAGGCGTTTCGGAAGATTTCTCCAATGGATTATCCAATCCTTATTTATATGTGCGCACAGCTAAAAATATACTTAGTTCCATCAATATCTATAACTCAACATTTGCAAAAGCAAAGCTTACTGATTTCCTGACCTTCAGGCAAGACCTCGGTTATGCTTACAGTTATAATCAGCGCGATGTTTACTACAACCGCTATATCAGCGGAGGAATAGCGCCGACAAATGGCTATGGCCTGCAATCTGATAATTATTACCAGAGCGTTTTACTGCAATCAACTCTCAACTTCAATAAGCAACTCTCTGCTGATCACCGCATCGATGGCGTGTTGGGATACACCTATGAAAAAGTGACCTGGGGCGGAAAAACGATGAGCGGATCCAACTTCCCCAATGACATTACAGAGAATAATGACATGGGCGCAGCATTGCTGCAGGAAGTGAATTCATCAAGCAAAGGCAAAAGCTCGCTGATGTCTTTTCTGGGAAGAGTGAACTATTCATTGTTTGATAAATACCTTATTACAGCAAACTACCGGAGAGATGGATCAAGCCGGCTCTCCAAAGAAGGTAGATGGGCTGATTTCTATTCCGCAGCCGTTGCATGGAAACTTACCGAAGAAAATTTCATCAAGAATCTTGATTTCTTCAATGAGTTGAAAATAAGAGCCGGTTATGGTGAAACGGGCAACCAGGGTGTAAGCGCTTATGCCACCCGTTCAAGAATGACCGCGCAAAATTACCCGTATAATGGTGCCCTGCAAAGTGGCTACGCAGAAGACCGCTGGGGCGGACCTGCAGCGCCAAACCTGAAATGGGAAACAACGCGCCAGATCAACGTGGGGCTTGATGTAGGTTTCCTTAATAACCGCGTAAATTTTGTGATTGATTATTATCATAAGAAAACATCAGACCTGTTGCAGTATGCATTCATCCCGCTTAGCACCGGTTTTTCTACAATTGCCACGAATTATGGCAACGTGGAAAACAAAGGTCTTGAGATCAGCGGAAGTTTCGGACTGATCCGTCAACATGATCTTACCTGGAAGATGGATGCTAATATTTCATTCAACAGGAATAAGATCAGCGGACTGGATGCTGATCAGTTCTCCGATGTGGTTTGGGGGCTGGAAAGCATGTTCCTCCGCAGGAATGGTTATGCGATCGGAACGATCTATGGTTACCAGGAAAATGGTTATTATGACAATGAAGCAGAAGTGCGTGCAGATCCCGCCTATAAAAACGAATCCGATGCAAAGATCAGAAGCATGATCGGGCAGGTAAAGTATCGCGATAACAATGGTGACGGATTGATCGATGACCGCGATAAAGCCATCATAGGAAACACCAACCCTGATTTTGTGTATGGTATCACCAACACGTTCATGTACAAGAACTGGACATTCAGCTTCTTCTTCCAGGGAATAAATGGCAATGATATCCTGAACACCAACCTTCGGTCTTTTGACATGGCCACCACCACTAACATGCCGCAGTTTGTATGGGACAACCGCTGGACACCTGAGAATAAAGAGAACGCGCAATTCCCGCGGGCAGATATTACGTTTACGCGAAGCCTGCGCGCTTCTGACCGGTTGATCGAAAATGGATCGTACCTGCGTCTCCGGAATGTTTCGCTTGGCTATCGCTGGGACAGGCCGATCAAACAGATCAACTCGCTCAATTTCAACCTGTCGGCTAATAACCTGTTTACGGCGACGAAATACAGGTGGTATGATCCCGATGTGAATGCTTTCGGAAGCGACCCGTCCCGCAGAGGTGTGGATATGGCTTCTTATCCTTCAGCACAGACATTCACCTTTGGTGTGCAAGTGACATTCTAACGCGTTAACCTAAAATTAAACTCGGATAACGATGAAACGTTTATCAAAATTCTTACTCATACTATTCGCTGCAGGCCTGGGATTTGGCTGTAAGAAGCCCCTGGATGAACAGGCCTATACATTTGTATCCGGAGAAGACCTGATCAAAGCGGGCAACTACAGAGAGCTGGTCGCCGGTGCTTATAATACATTGAGCTTTCCCTTCGAATGGGGCAACTATCATAACGTAGTTAATTTTGATGTTGACTACCAGACCGGGCCTACCTGGGCTTTTGGTGAGATCGGAGCCGGTAATTTCTATGAGAATGGATCCAACCGTAGTTTCTATCAATCATATTACCAGGCGATTCATCGGGCCAACTACCATTCTTCCCTGATCTCACAGATGAAGATCCCCGATGATGAAAAAAACAATGCTATAGGCGAGCTGAAGTTCCTGAAAGCATGGGCCTATTTCAACCTTGTTCAGTTCTATGGAGACCTCGTGCTTTATAAGATCTCCGTATCAGAAGGCGCTCCGTTGTACAAGCCACGTTCTTCCATTAAGGAGGTGTACGAACACATCATTGAAGAATTGAAGATCGCGGAAACTTCGATGTATTCCACGAAGAACAGTAAATACCTGAAAGGGCATCCTTCCAGCGGCGCTGCAAAAGCATTGCTGGCGAAAGTATACTGTACGATCGGGTCCGCATCAATGGCCGCAGGCAGCCAGGTGTCTGTAATGGGAGGTCCGGCCTTCTATTATGATGTGAACGGAAATAAAACACTTGTTCCCTATCCGTCTAAACAAACATTTTCCAAGAACCAGGTGGCAGGCTATGAATCATTTGATTCAAAAGAATATTACCGCCTCGGTATGGAAAAAGCGAAAGAACTGATAGAACTGAACGACTTTGAGTTGTACGAATCTCAGTCAGCTTTGTGGTCACCTGCAAACAAAAACGGAAAAGAATTCATTTTCACCTTACAAACTATTGCAGGCAATGCAACGCTGAGCAATTTTGTTGCCACTGACTATTGCGGTTATTATACACCCACGGGACAGTTGCAGGATGGTTATTACGTGCAACGCGACCATTGGTACCAGTTGTTTGATGATGGTGATGAACGTATCACCTGGGGTGTCATGCATCGTGTGCCTTTCACATACGATGACAATACAGGAACATTGTATTACTCTTACTATCCCGCCAAGGATAGTTCAAAAGTGAGACTTGGCCTTGACGGCTACAAGCCTACTGACCAGCTCCGGTATGATGCCCACCTGTATGGTTCCAAGCTGATGAAATTCCGCCAGGTGTCCAATGCACTGGACGGCAATCGTACAGATTTTAATTTTCCTTTTATGCGTTTTGCCGAGGTATTGCTGCTGTATGCTGAAGCCGATAACGAAGTAAATGGCCAGCCTTCAGCTTATGCGATCCAGCAGGTGGATAAACTGAATGCCCGCAATAAGGCGGTATTGGCTGCAACGATGGGGACCAATGTTCCATGGACAAAGGAATCATTCCGTTCCTATATCCTCCAGGAGCGCGCAAAGGAATTTGCCGCAGAAGGCATCCGGCGCTTTGATCTCCTGCGCTGGGGCATTTATCTGCAAACAATGAATGCATTGGGAGGAACGGATGAGAACGGAGTGATCAAACGGCGCGAACAACGGCACCTGTTGCTGCCCCTTCCGGCGGATGAGGTGAATACCAATCCATATATCGAATCAAATAATCCAGGCTGGTAATTGTTTAACCCATAATCATCCAAAAAATGAAAAATAAATATATACCACATTTATCTTTTTGCCTGGGCTTCCTCTCGCTGCTTTTTATTGCCTCGTGTAAAAAAGATGATATCAGGCAGGAAGCTCCTAAGATATTGAATGTATCAACCATCAAAAAACTGGATAGCGTGATCATGGGAGGAAATATGGGTGACTGGATCGCCATCCATGGTACAAGCCTTTCAAGCATCACTGAAATAAAGATCAATGATATCCTGATAGATCTGGAAGAAGTGTATGAAGAAAACGGCGTGGTGTATCTGCAGATCCCTGTTAAACTGCCGGTAGACATCACCAACAAGATATACCTGAAAACGGCCGGAGGAAATTCGGAAATCCCCTTCACCGTTACCAGCCCTAACCTGGAACTCACCGGTATGTTCAATGAGTATACTCCTCCGGGCGACACAATCCGGATCGCGGGTAAATTTCTCAAGCTGTATGAGGTAGATGCCACCAACTCGGTTGTCTTATTCGGTGATAAGGAATCACCTGTGATCACGGCAACCGATAACTACATCACCGTTAAAGTTCCGCCAAACGTACAATCTAACGTGAAAGTAAAGCTTAAGAATAATAGGTATAATGCGGTGGCTGTATGCCCGGGGTTTTACCAGGATAAAAATTACGTGATTACCTCATTTGACAATGATTTTCCTTATACAGGTGGCACCGGAGAGCAATGGGTGGGAGAGTGGCCTGATCCCAAACCAACATCGGGCAAGTACATCCGGTTCGAGGTGGACCAGCAACACTATCCTTCAGGTCTCGGCTGGTTTTACCTTATGGAAAACAGTTACGAATATCAACTGGATATGATTCAGCATCCGGAGAAGTATGTGCTGAAATTTGAATTGAATATGTCCCTGCCGATCCGGAAAACAAACTTTTTCATTTACTACTATTGGGCTGTAGCTCCCACTGCAATAGGCGGTGATGTATTTACTGTTCAGAATCTGGGCCGCTGGCAGACATTATCCATTCCGCTTGAAAAGATCATTCCCACCGGCAATACGGGAACATCCACCAGCTTCTCCCTGAATTTCCGCGTGGAGAATTACGCGCCGGTTGAACAGGTTGCGATGTTCTTCGACAATTTCAGGATCTATAAAAAAGGAGAATAGGCAACAGTTGTACTACGGAGTATCTGCTGATCTTTCTTCGATCAAATGAATGAACGTTGTAAGATTTTTATGTAACAGGTAAATAACAAAACATCTTAGCTTGTTATTTACGATAAAAGTTTAGTTTTTTATGTTTCACCGCATCCGGTATTTTCTGACACTAATAACGTTGCTTGGCATTCCGTTCCTGGGCTTTTCGAAAGATGTGTATATCGATCAGCTGGACATGCGTTTTATGTTGCAGGACTGGGGTTCACCTGTTGTCAATAAGTCTGTGTTGAATACCCCGTTGTCTGTGGCCGGCGTTAAATACTCAAGGGGCATCGGTACGCACTCTGTCAGCCGCTATATGCTGAAGCTCGGAGGAAAGGCTTCTGTCATCAGCGGTTATGTTGGTGCGGATGACCGGAATGATTATGCCGGCAATATTGAGTTCAGGATCCTGGCTGATGGAAAACTTATCTGGGGCAGCAACATTATGCGGAAGGGAATGCCTGCATCCCAATTCAAAGTAGATCTGACCGGTAAACAGCAAGTTGTATTGATGGTGACCGAAGCTGGCGACGGGATCATGTATGATCATGCGGATTGGCTGGATGTGAAGATTGAAACATCAGGAGAAGTGACTCCGCTTGCCGTTTATCCTGAATCGATCGCAAAAGACAAATACCTGCTTACACCGAAACCTGGAGACGTGCCTCGCATCAACTCGCCAAAAGTATTTGGAGTTCGTCCCGCCAGCCCTTTCATTTACCAGGTAGCAGCCACCGGTAAAAGACCTATGAAATTCACGGCCTATCAATTGCCCGGCGGACTTTCCATTGATGAAAAAACAGGGTTGATAACAGGTGTGGTGGATAAACCCGGACGATATTACATTGTAGTGAGAGCCGACAACGAGCTGGGCGGTGATTTCAGAAGAGTGACGGTGGAAGTGGGCGACAGGATCGCACTGACACCTCCTATGGGTTGGAATAGCTGGAACTGCTGGGGCATCAATGTGGACGAACAGAAGGTAAAGGATGCTGCTGACTTTATGAGCCGCGAACTGATCAATCATGGATGGTCCTATATCAACATCGATGATGGATGGGAAGCAAAGAGCCGCACGAAAGAAGGTGAGCTGACAGGTAACGAAAAGTTCCCTGACTTCAAACGCCTGTCTGATTATGTACACTCAAAAGGATTGAAGTTCGGGATCTACTCATCTCCCGGCCCCAAAACCTGCGGCGGTTACCTGGGTTCTTATGCACACGAAGCGATCGATGCCCGCACCTGGGCAAAATGGGGCGTGGATTATTTAAAGTATGACTATTGCTACTACTGTGATATTGCTCCCGTACCCAATGAAAACCTGATTAAAGACCCTTACCTGCTGATGGGGCAGGAGCTTAAAAAAGTAGACAGGGATATCGTGTATTGTGTAGGTTATGGAGCTCCCAATGTTTGGTACTGGGGACAGGAAGCCGGCGGTAATCAATGGCGGACCACACGGGACATTACCGACGATTGGAACGTGGTCGTAGCGATCGGCGCCTTTCAGGATGTATGTGCTCCCGTAACAAAACCGGGACAGTACAATGATCCGGATATGCTGGTGGTTGGTAAACTCGGCGGTGGATGGGGAGCCAGAATGCATGACTCTAAACTTACTGCAGACGAACAATACAGTCACGTGAGCCTGTGGAGCCTCTTGTCTTCACCCTTGCTGATCGGCTGCGATATGAATGCCATGGATGACTTTACACTGAACCTGCTGACCAATGATGAAGTGATTGCGGTGAACCAGGATCCACTGGCAAAACCTGCAAAGAAGATCATTACAGAAAATGGACAGATCTGGTATAAGGAACTTGAAGACGGATCAGTAGCTGTTGGCTTTTTCAATATTGATCCATACTATGTGCTATGGGATAAAACAAAAGAAACGGCCATTCAGCAGCAGGAATATAGCATGTCCATCGATCCCGGTAAACTTGGAATCAGCGGAGAGTATGTTGTAAGAGACCTGTGGAGGCAAAAAGATGCAGGAAAGGCAAAAGGGAATTACTCAACCAAAGTTCCTTATCATGGAGTAAAACTGGTAAAACTTACACCTGTCAGGAAGTGATCCGGAAAACTGTTTTTTCATCTTACAACAACCGAAACAAATGAATAGGAGAAATTTTTTACGATACTCTGCGCTCGGATCTGCTGCTATGTCTGCACCTGCAATGGCTTTGGGCGGTACGCATAGCAACAGGCTAAATGCACAGGAAATAAAACCGATCAGCGGTTCATGGTTTGAGTTTCAGCATTTGCTTCCCGCTGAAGGCGAATACTGGGATGCCGATCTGGCAAAGTTCACGGAACAGCAATGGAAAGAGAAGGTGAAGGAAATAGCTGAACTCGGTTTTGAATATCTCGTGATACAGGAAGTTGCACTCAACGGCAAAGCGATCTATCCCTCAAAGCTCGCACCGCAATACAAACTCGGATGCGCTGATCCGCTGGAAGCTGTACTGGCCGCCGGAGATGAAGCAGGGATCAAGTTCTTTCTGAGTAATGATTTCTGGGATGACTGCCAGAAAGGAGAATTCCTGATGACCGATCCGGGAATAAAAAAACTCCGCAATGCTGCAATGGAAGAGATCGTAAAAAAATACGGCCATCATTCAAGCTTTTATGGCTGGTATTTTCCGAATGAATCATACCTGATGCCCTATTTTGATGAGAAGTTCATCAAGTATGTAAATGAGTGCTCGCATGTGGCACGCTCATTACAACCTGCCTCTTTCAACCTGATAGCTCCCTACAATATCAAAGCGGAGAAGTCTGACAGCCATTTTGTAAAGCAACTGGAAAGACTGAATATTGATGTGATCGCTTATCAGGACGGTGTGGGTGTAAATCATACAAAGCTGGGAGAGCCTGCCAGATATTTTGAAAATCTTCATAAAGCGCATCAGCAGGCGGCACGCTCGCGTATCTGGGCGGATATGGAAGTGTTCTATTTCGAAAAAGGCACCAAGGATAACCTGCTTCCCGCTGATTTTGAAACACGCATCCTTCAACAGATGAAAGATCTCTCTCCGTTTGTTGACAAGATCCTGATCTATCAATACATCGGCTGCTTCAACAAGCCGGGAACAAATGCCTATGCGGGACACCGTAACCAGGAGTCTGTCCGGCTTTACAATCAGTACAAATCATGGCTGGACAAAAGAAATAACCATGTTTAACAGTTATATGACTCTGCTACTTAGTTGAAAATAAAAATGAGCGCAAGCATGAAACGATTGATCTTTTCTTTCCTGGTATTGAGTTGTTTTTCCATGTGCAATTCAGGGACGAATACTCCTGACGGGAAAGAGACGAAGAAGCAAATTTCAAAGAAAGAATTACTCGATAAAATAAAAGGAGGATGGGCCGGCCAGACGATAGGCGTTACACTCGGTTGGCCATCCGAATTCCGTTACCTCGGTACGTACATACAGGACTACGAAACGATAAAATGGCATGACGACTATGTCAATGAAGCCATGAGTACGTTTCCCGGTTTATACGACGATGTGTATGTGGATCTCACTTTTGTGGAAGTTTTTGAAAAGCTGGGCATCAATGCACCAACCGATTCTTTTGCTACTGCCTTTGCCGGCAAAGGATATGAACTATGGCATGCCAACCAGGCGGGCCGCTACAACCTGCAGCAAGGACTGCCAGCGGATAAATCGGGACACTGGTTGCATAACCCTCATGCCGATGATATAGACTTCCAGATCGAGGCTGATTTTGCAGGACTGATGAGTCCTGGTATGCCAGGTGCCGCAACTGCGATCGCTGATAAACTGGGCCGTTTGGTTAACTCCGGTGACGGGCTGTATGGTGGTATCTATGTGGCCAATCTTTATGCACTTGCATTTTCCAACGACAATATCCCATTCATTGTAAGACAGGCATTGAATGCAATACCTGAAAAAAGCAAATTTTATCAGTGTATCTCAGATGTGATCAAATGGCATGCACAATATCCGACCGACTGGAAGCAAACATGGTTTGAAGTGCAAAAGAAATGGGCGGAAGAAAGAGGATGCCCCAATGGTGTATTCAACCCGCTTAATATCGATGCAAAACTGAACGCAGCCTATGTAGTGATCGGCCTTCTTTATGGCAACGGGGATTTCACGAAAACACTGGAAGTTGCAACAAGACTCGGACAGGATTCTGATTGCAACCCTGCAACTGCTGCAGGTGTATTAGGTGTTGTAAAAGGATACAGCAATATTCCTATATACTGGTTGAAACCGCTACAAAAAGCAGAACAACGCAACTTTTCATACACTGATATTTCCCTTGAAAAAGTATACGCGCTTGGGTATAAGCATGCGCTGGCCAATATTGCCTTCAATAAAGGTGATACCAGCAAAGAGATCATACAATTCCCGCAGACGGAATTGCAGACCGTTCCTTTCGAAGAGAATTTCACCGGTCACTATCCGCGGCAATTCATTCCATTGGGCAAAACATTTTCCGATGAATTCAACTTTGAAATGGAAGGGATCGGTTTTGTGATCCGCGGTCATGCCGCCAAAAAAACACCTGACGCGCCGGAGCACACCCTGAAAGCAGCCCTCGTTATTGACGGTAAGCAAGTGGAAGTCGCGAATTTCCCGGTGAACCCCATGAACAGCCGTACCGAACTGTTCTGGCAATATAAGCTGCCGGCTGGTAAGCACCAGGTCCATATCAAGGTATTAAACCCTCATCCTTTGTATGAATTCAGAACCGTCGACTGTCTTGTTTACGGTGACAAAAAGAATATCGGCGAAAGACAATAAACAATAGTTCTCCTGAAAGAGAATACCAGCAGCATATGCCTGCTGAACGGGATACTATTTTCCGGTAGAAAAATATTTTTATCCAACAAGGCTCACTGTTTTCTCCATAACCTTGCGGATGCCTGGCTATGTGTTATGCAGTTACTGTTAAAGCTTAAATCTTTTTACTCTGTGATAAAGAAAGCGACATATATTTTCTTTTTTACCGTGCTGCTATGTTTTTCTGCCACCTGTGTCAATGCACAATTGCCATTGAAGCTGCCTGATCTGTTATCTGATCATGCCGTATTACAGAAAGATACAGTTGTCAGGTTATGGGGAAAGGGTCCCGGTTCTTTTGAGTTGAAGATCATTTTATCCTGGCAGCCGGACGATACTGTTCGCGTTAAGATCGGTCCCGAATGCACATGGTCAGTACCTGTTCGAACGGCTGCTGAAAAAGGTCCTCATGCTATCACGTTCATATGTGGTAACGAAGTGAAAAAGATCAACGATATTCTCCTGGGTGATGTATGGCTTTGTGCAGGGCAATCGAATATGGAGTATAACTATAGCTGGGGCATCGATAAAAACGATCCCGCTTATCAGGTGGTGCCCAATGATGAGATCCGGTTTTTCGCCGTAGAGCAAAACTATGATGATATCCCGGTCAGTGAATGCAGGGGTAAATGGATAAAGTGTGATGCTGCTGGTGCTTCCTCTTTCAGCACTGTCGGTTATTTTTTCGCAAAGAACATACAGCAGAAGATACGCGATGCGGTTGGTATGATAGGAGCTTACTGGGGTGGAACCAATATCCAGGCATGGATGCCGGCGGAAGACTTCGCAGAACCGGGAATGAAACAGTCGGTCGCTTATATCGAGCCCTATGGCTGGGCACCCAAGGGCGTATCCTCGCTCTACAACACAATGATCTATCCGTTGAAGAATTACCGCATCAAAGGTTGCATCTGGTACCAGGGAGAAGCAAATGTTGACTGGGATTGGAATCGCTATGCGAAGCTGCTGGATAAAATGGTGCGCTCATGGCGCAATACTTTTCAGACACAGTTTCCTTTCTATGCCGTGGAGATCGCGCCATGGAATGGCTATGGAAAGCTGCGTGCGGCGGCATTACGGGAGCAGATCCAGGAAGCTGCCCGCAGGATCCCCGCATTCGGATCCGTGGGCATTGCAGACCTTGTGACAGATACTGCAGATATACATCCTGCCAGGAAGAAGGAAGTGGGGCTGCGGTTGGCAGACCTTGTCTTAAAAGAAGTATACCATGCAAATGATCTCCTGCCTTATCCTCCATCCATTATAAACGTACGTTTCAAAGGAAGATCAGCATTGGCAGACCTGAAATCCGTTGGAGCATTGAAACTAAACGGGGCGGCCATTTCGGGCTTTGAGCTGGCAGGTGCTGATTCCGTGTTTTATCCCGCCAGCGCAAGGCTGGTGAACGGCAACAGGCTCGAAATCTCTGCTGATAAGGTAGCTGCACCAACTGCACTCCGTTATTGTTTTGAGAATGCTTCGGTGCCGGATCTGTTTGATCAGACAGGTCTGCCATTAAAACAATTCAGAACCGATAAATACCCGATCTATTGACTATGAAAAGAATCTTACTGGGCTTGTCTGTATTGCTGACGTGTATTGGTTGTGCACATAAAGAAGTGGCTAATTCGAAAAGCAATGCTATAACCGTTCCCAGATCAGACGGCACATTTATACAAAGTTATCTCGTCAGGAACTGGACGGATGAACGGTGGCAACAGGAGTTTTCGGCGCTGAAAGAAGCCGGCATGCAGTATCTGATCCTGGGATCCACGCTGAATACAGACAGTGCGGGAAAGATGTATTCGATATATCCATCTTCATTGCCCGGGGTGATCAATCAATATGGAAATGATATCGTGGAGAACTGTTTACGTAACGCGAAGAGGGCTGGCTTCAGGGTTTTCCTCGGTTTGAACTTCGATGAAAAATGGTGGTCAGCCAGCTTCATCTCCGGTTGGATTAATGAACAAATGGAATTGGGCAACCGCCTGGCGAAAGAGTTGATCAGCCGGTATAAAAGCCGGTACGCAGAATCGATGTACGGATGGTATTGGGTTTGGGAAGTGGATAATATTCACGCAACAACTCCGGCATTGCAATCGCTGCTGGCGAAGGCGCTGAATGTTAACCTTGATTATCTCAATGAAGCAACACCGGATATGCCATTTATGCTTTGTCCGTTTTTCAATCACCGGCTAGGCACTTCACAGCAGGCGGCCACTTTATGGACAAACGTATTCAGAGAAGCACATTTCAAAAAGGGAGATATTTTTGCGCCCCAGGATTGCGTCGGCGCAGGCGGCCTTGACCTGTCTGTCCTGAACGAATGGTTTGCCGCTCTTAAAACGGCAGTGGATACCAAACCGGGTTTGCAGTTCTGGGTGGATACCGAAATATTTGATCAGCGCTTCTGGACCAGCACCACACTCGACCGGTTTGTGAAGCAAATGGAAATTGTAAAGCCATATGTATCCAACTACATCACTTTCGCGTATAGTCATTATTACAGCCCCTGGAAAGACAATCCACAATTTCACAAAGATTATCTCTACTACCTGGAGAATGGAAAGTTGCCGGATGCAGAAGTGATCAGTGATATTCATGTCAATGTGCTCACACAGAATGATCATTCGAAAGAATTCACCTGGTTCGCCAACGCTTCTTCTGAAGTGAATGTAGCAGGTTACTATATCTACCTGAATGATTCACTGTATGCAGACTGGCAATATAAGCCGGGCATTAATAAAGAAAAAAGCGTGAAGATCGCTGCCAATATATTGAAGCCGGTAAACGAGATTATGATCGAGCCTTATGCCGCGTCAGGAAAAAAAGGCATGGCTAAAAAAATTACGATACAGCCTTAAGGCGCGGAGATACTGGTCAATGATAAAAGAAATGATATTTTAATCCATATTAGATCAATTATGCTTAGTAGTAAAAAATGCTTTTTGTTTTTGTTGGCTCAGGTTGTCATGATCAGTTCCGCTATAGCGCAGACACGTTTGATCTCCGGCGCGGTGATTGATCAGCAGACGAAGAAAGGAATTCAGGGAGTAAGCGTGACGGATGGATTCACGGTTGTCAGAACAAACACAAAGGGGGATTATTCGTTCTACAGCCACCCGGATGCGGAGTTTGTGTACTTGTCATTGCCATCTGGCTACCAGATACCTGTTGACCGGTTTTTACCGAATTTTTATCAGCGGCTAAAAAAGGGACAAGCCAAATACAACTTCGGGTTGAGAAAAGAAGCTGCCGACGACTCGCATCATATTCTGATCGTTGGTGCTGACCCCCAACCGGCAAATGCGGAAGCAGCGCAGAAATGGTCGCGTTTTGCAAACGAATATTTCAAGCCGGTGCTGCAGCAGTATGGTTCATTACCCAGGCTGGGTATTTTATGCGGTGATATTGTCGGAGATGATCTCTCGTTATTTGGAAATCATAAAAAGGCTGTTGAAGCGATGGGGTTTCCGACGTTCCAGGTAATAGGCAACCATGATGAAAACTATGAAGCACGTACTGACGAAGGATCGCAGAAAACCTTCCGGGAGAATTTCGGCCCCGAGTATTATTCCTTCAATAAAGGAAAGATCCATTACATCGTACTGGACGATGTGTTTTATCTGGGAAAGGATTCCCGCTATACAGGTTACGTCACCGAACGGCAGATGAAATGGCTGGAGAATGATCTTCGGTTTGTTCCGAAGGGAACGACCGTGATCGTATCTGCCCATATTTCTTTTGAGTACGACACCCAAAGACCCGCAGGATCGGAATCACTCGCATTGCCGGATGATAGCCCGGTGACGAATGTCGCGCATCTTTACAAGCTGTTGGAACCTTATAAAGTGCATATCATGTCCGGGCATACGCACTGGAATCAAAGTTTCGAAAGTAATAACATCTTTCACCACATACACGGAGCGATTTGCGGTGCCTGGTGGGGTGGAGAGACCTCCTTTGATGGTGCGCCATTGGGCTACTCGGTTTACGAGATCGATAACGACAGTATCTCCTGGTATTTTCAAAGTGCTGGAAAGGACAAGGATTACCAGATGCAGCTTACTTATGTCGATTCGAGTGCTTCCGTAGTTGCGAACGTATGGAACTGGGATGCCAAATGGAAAGTAGAGCTGATCGCAGACGGAAAAGAAATGGGAGAGATGACGAGGTACATCGGGTACTCCCCGGTAATGTCAGATTATTACAATTCTCTGCCTCCCGGAAGTCCCTGGATGAAACCTGTCTTGACTGCCCATTTGTTTAAGAAGCAGCTTAATAAAAATATAAAGCAGGTGTCTGTAAGAGTAACGGACCGGTTTGGCCGGGTATACCTGGATTCGTTAAAAATAAAATAACGCTGCATGCGGTTGAAAAACTTTTATTTCATTTTTCTTTTGTTCGCTGCCCAAAGTGTTATTGCGCAACAAACCAGGCTGGCTGTTGGATTGAGTAATTATAGATTACCGTTGAATAAAAAGGGAGCCGTGATAGCTGAACCTTATAACGCCAAAGGAGGAAGCAATCAACTCAAGATAATTGCCGATCCTCAAAAGCTTTTCACGGTAAAGAATAATACGCTTTACCTGAAAAAGAATAAACAGGTTTCTCAAACAGAGAGCCGGTTTGTTTATCCTGTGAAATTATCCATTGGGGGAGTTATACTGGACATAGAACTGGTTGCAGACGGCTTTCTTCACAATAAGGTCATTGCTCACCGCGGAGCCTGGAAAAATCAAGGCGCTTCCGAAAATTCACTCAGCTCACTCAGGAAGGCAATAGAGCTGGGCTGCGAAGGATCGGAATTCGATGTATGGCTGTCGGAAGATGGAAAACCGGTTATCTCTCATGATGCATCCATCGGTGGCTATGTGGTGGAAAATACAATGGCGGAAGACCTGCAGCGAGTGCCGTTAAAAAACGGAGAATTTGTACCAACTCTTGAACAGTACCTGCAATTAGGAAAGACGCAGAACAGAACAGCGCTTATCCTTGAGATCAAATCGTCAGCGAAGGGAAAAGCGGCCATGCTGAATGCAGTTGATTCAATTGTGCGATTGGTAGCATGTACCAGGGCGCAGGGTTGGGTGAAATACATCAGCTTTGACTATGATGCGCTCTTGCACCTGCGTAAGCTGGATCCCTATGCCGATCTTTCTTATCTCACAGGTGACAAATCCGTTGAGGAGATCAGTAAAGACAGGCTTAACGGTATCGACTATTCCTTTTACTCCTATGATGGCGATGCCGGGCTGGTGAAAAAGGCACATGCGGCAGGACTGACGGTAAATGTGTGGACCGTGAACGATGCAATCAAACTCAGGTCTTTTGTTGATAAAGGTGTCGATATGATTACGACAGATGAACCGGAATTGCTTTTAAAAATTATAAAAGAAAAATAGCCAGCCTTGAGCAACAATGTTTCTTATGATCCAGGAAACAACGGCTGTATAAACTAAACCAGTATATGGGAACAAATTCACGAAGAAAATTTTTGACGGATGTAAGCAGGGCCGGTGCCACCATGGTGGGTGCTTCATACCTTATGAAGGATCAGGAACAAAACGGCCCGTTCTTCGATTCACCGGCAGGAACCAACAGCAATGTCCTGCCGATAACCGGAACATTCCTGGATGAGATCTCGCATGATATTCCGCATCAGAACTGGGGAAGAAAAGAATGGGACAATGATTTCAGGAACATGAAGCGGATCGGGATAGATACAGTAATAATGATCCGGAGCGGTTACCGCAAGTTCATTACCTACCCGTCCGCATATCTTACCGGGAAAGGTTGTTATAAGCCGCATACAGATCTGCTGGAATTGTTCCTGCAACTTGCCGACAAGCATGGAATGAAATTCTACTTCGGTCTGTATGACTCAGGTAAATACTGGGATACAGGTGATCTGAGTGCAGAGATCGAAGCGAACAAATATGTGATCGATGAAGTGTGGCGCGATTACGGTTCAAAGCATAAAAGTTTCCGGGGATGGTATATCAGTGGTGAAATAAGCAGGAAGACCAAAGGCGCTATTGATGGTTTCAGAACAATGGGAAAACAATGTAAGGACGTATCAGGAAATCTGCCGACATTCATTTCGCCCTGGATAGATGGGAAGAAAGCAGTGGAAGCAGCTTCCGGTCAGATCACGAAAGCCAATGCCGTTTCCGTGCAGGAACACGAAAAGGAGTGGAATGAGATCTTTGATGGGATCCATGGAGTGGTGGATGCCTGTGCATTCCAGGATGGACATATTGACTATGATGAACTCGATGCGTTCTTCACCGTGAATAAGCGCCTGGCTGATAAGTACGGCATGAAATGCTGGACCAATGCCGAAACATTTGACAGGGACATGCCGATCCGTTTCCTGCCGATCAAGTTTGAAAAGCTCCGCATGAAACTGGAAGCAGCGGCACGCGCAGGATATGATAAGGCCATCACCTTTGAATTTTCACACTTTATGAGTCCGCAGTCTGCTTATCTGCAGGCGGGACATCTGTATAACCGTTACAAAGAATACTTGAATTTATAATTATGAAAGAAAAGAATATCGGCTACGTCGTTTTTTTAACCGTAGTGGCTGCATTAGGCGGCTTTCTGTTTGGATATGATACTGCTGTGATCTCCGGAACTATTGAACAGGTAACGGCCCAATACCAGCTGAGTTCGATGCAGCAGGGGTGGTATGTGGGATGTGCATTGGTTGGTTCGATGATCGGCGTATTGATCGCCGGTTATTGCAGCGAGCGGTTTGGCCGGAAACTTTCCCTGTTTTTTTCCGGAACATTATTCTTCCTCTCCGGTATTGGCTGCGCCATCGCGCATGATATCGATACGCTTGTTGTATATCGCATCATTGGCGGCCTGGCCATTGGAATGGTCTCGATCATTTCCCCTATGTATATCTCCGAGATCGCGATTGCCAGCTATCGTGGAAGGCTGGTGGCTATGTATCAGCTGGCGATCACAGCCGGTTTTTTAGGAGCTTACCTGGTGAACTATCAGCTGCTTCAATATGCTGCTTCCGGAACAGGCTTTGAGAATGAAACAATGCAGAAAGTATTTGTAACGGAAGTCTGGAGAGCGATGCTTGGTATGGAATCATTGCCGGCTTTTTTGTTTCTGCTGATCCTGTTCTTTATTCCCGAAAGCCCTCGCTGGTTGCTTTTGAAAAACAAAACAGACAAAGCGGTCAGCATCCTGGAAAAGATCAACCGGAGCCGGCAGGTGGCCTCCGAAGAAGCTGCTGAAGTCAAATCGAAAATGAGTGAAAGCCAGGGTCGTGTCAATTACCGCTTATTGTTGAAACCAAACTATTTTAAAGTTCTGCTGATCGGGGTGGCCATTGCCATTCTTGGACAGTTCATGGGAGTGAACGCCGTGCTTTATTATGGGCCGACGATCTTTAAGAACAGCGGACTTTCAGAAGGCGATTCTTTATTCTACCAGGTACTGGTCGGGCTGGTCAATATGCTTACGACAGTGCTGGCTATATTTATTATTGACAGGGTAGGCCGGAAAAAACTAGTCTACTGGGGTGTATCAGGTATGATACTTTGCCTGGTGCTGATAGGTCTCTATTTCTGGCATGGTGAGCAATGGGGCTGGCCGGCAGAGGTATTGCTGTCCCTTTTCCTCCTTTATGTTTTTTGCTGCGCCGTATCTGTGTCGGCGGTAGTATTCGTATTGCTATCCGAATTATATCCAAATGCGATCAGGGGTATGGCCATGTCGATCGCCGGTTTTTCACTTTGGGTCGGCACATTCCTGATCGGACAATTAACGCCGTGGATGCTGAGCACACTTACCCCACACGGAACATTCTGGTTGTTTGCAATCATGTGCTTGCCGTATATGTACATCGTATGGAAGCATATTCCGGAAACAGCAGGCAAGTCGCTCGAAGAGATTGAAGCCATGTGGTAAGCGCCTGTTATCATCAATTGATATTTTGCCGGGTTGACTGTGTTTATTCTAAGCACAGAAAGGGATGCATTTGTCTGGGCGGTTTCGCGTACAGGCTTACACATGCATTGATGGATTACATTATTCATTATTTGAACTTATTACTAAAAAAATTATACGTCAAATGAGCAGTTTGGAGAAGATCAAAGCAGTAATTTATGAAGATGTAAAGAGTGGTTCTCTTGTTGTTGCCAAACAGATCGCCACTATGATCCGGGAGAAACAATCGGAAGGAAAGTTCTGCGTGCTGGGGCTTGCAACAGGCTCAAGCCCTAAACAACTGTATGCTGAGCTGGTAAAAATGCACCGCGAGGAAGGCCTCAGTTTTAAAAACGTGATCACCTTCAACCTGGACGAATATTATCCTATCAGCAGGGAAGCGGTTCAAAGTTATTATCACTTTATGCAGGTACAGTTGTTTTCACAAGTAGATATCGCTCCCGGTAATATTCATATCCCCGATGGTGAAGTGCTGAAGGATAATATCAAGGCTGCCTGTGCGGCTTATGAAAAGAAAATAGAAGAAGTAGGTGGGATTGACCTGCAAATACTTGGTATCGGCAATAACGGCCATATTGGTTTCAACGAGCCCGGCTCCGGAATTTATTCCAAAACCAGGCTGGTGAATCTCTCCGATAGTACGCGTCTCGCCAATGCAAAGGAGTTCCGTGGAATTGTGCAAATGCCGCGACTGGCCATTACGATGGGCATCAGTACGATCCTTAAGGCAAAGAAGATCATCGTGCTTGCATGGGGAGCGGCTAAAGCCGGTGCGGTTAAAAAGGCAATAGAAGATGATGATACAGAATTGTTGCCAGCGTCTCTTTTACAGCAGCATGATGATGTAACATTTGTTATAGATGAAGGCGCCGCATCGGAACTAACCCGGATAAAATCACCATGGCTTACCGGAGAATGTGAGTGGACACCGCGCATGATCAAAAGAGCAGTGGTAGGGCTTGCACTTCAATTGGGAAAGACCGTGCTGGCTCTTACTGACAAGGATTATACAGACAACGGTCTTGGCGAATTGCTGGTGGAAAAGGGAGAGGCGTACGAGATCAACCTTCAGGTATACTACATGCTGAGAGATACCATCACCGGCTGGCCTGGCGGGAAACCGGGCATTTATACTCCCACGCATCCTGAAAGATCTATACCTTCCCGCAAGCGTGTGCTGCTTTTCTCTCCGCATCCTGATGATGATATCATCAGCATGGGAGGTACTTTTCAACGCCTGCATGACCAGGGGCATGACGTGCATGTCGCCTATCAGACCTCAGGTAATATAGCGGTTACTGATGAGTTTGTAACCCGTTTCCTGGACTTTGCTGTTGGCTTTGATCAGATCGCGGGCATCGGCTCTGCTGTTCCTCAAACCATCTTGTCGCAAACAAGAGAATACATCGCGGCTAAACAAGGAGCGTATACATCAGATACCGAAACGATCCGCAGTATCAAGGGACTTATCAGGCGTTGCGAAGCCCGGGCCACCTGCAATTATGTTGGGATCAGGCCGGACAATATTCATTTTCAGAATCTCCCTTTCTATGAAACCGGCACCGTGGAAAAGAAGCCGTTGGGAGAGGAGGATATTCTGCTGACGATGGAATTGCTGAGAAAGATCAAACCGCACCAGGTTTATTGTGCGGGTGATTTTGCAGATCCGCACGGTACCCACCTCGTTTGTTTCAATGCCGTGCTGAATGCACTGCAACGGATCAAAGCGGCCGGTGATGAATGGATCAATGACTGCTGGCTATGGCTGTATAAAGGCGCCTGGCAGGAATGGGATATCAGGGAGATCGAGATGGCCGTTCCGATGAGTCCCGCACAGGTGGTAAAAAAACGGTTCGGCATATTCATTCATCAGTCACAAAAAGATGCAGTTCCGTTTCAGGGAAGCGATGATCGCGAGTTCTGGCAAAGAGCCGAGGAGCGAAATGCCATGACTGCAAAGATTTATGCTGATCTGGGTCTCACACGTTATGCGGCTATGGAAGCTTTTGTTCGATGGCTATATTAAATTTTTTATGTATTCCACATCAAAGTCATGTCCGTTTTACGGGATATTAAAGACAACGTTACAGTTTGTATAGTCCGGTTCAAAACGCCCGGCATTCTCCGGAATCATTTTTCAAAAACTAATAAATCGGTTTTTCCGATCTTCATTTCAGACATCAACAGGTCGCCCCGCCTTGTTTAAGGCGGGGCAATAAGCGGTTCAATACTTCTGACCACTTTTCTGGCCAGAAGGTCATCAATGACCGCAATGACTTCTTCTCCGTAGCTTTCCCTGATAGTTGTGAAAGATACCTAAGCCATTATTGTTTTTGTCTTATATCTCGTTTTCATTTTTCCGATTTCTTCTTGGATGATCAGGGCTCAAAATTGCGAAGAGTCAGCGGGTGATGACAGGCAGCAATTTCCGGCGGGTTGGTAACTTTTCCAGTTAAGCGGATTTTCCGGTTTTGCCGCGCAGATTGGAGAAGGCCTGGGTAACCAGCACTGTTTAGGCGGCAGCGTATAGCCTACGCGAATTGATCTTTGTCAAGGAATATGCTTACTATATGGGTATTTGACCAGGAAATATATAAAGCCCATCTGTTTAGCCGGATCACAATGTCGATTTAATGGTGCTTTCTACTTTTATTAATTCCCCTGTTCTTTCGAATTCTAATCCGCGCCTGCAACTATATAATATAATAACAGCGATGTTTGCCCGTCCGGCCTGTATTACCAACATATCGGATAGCTGTACCGGATCCCGGACGATCGATGGATTTGGGTTCAGATATTATTTTTTTCTTTTTTCAGTACAGTTCAGGTCAAGAATAAAAAATTACTCTTATACATTTATTGCAAATTGAAAGATTCCCCATTTTTCAAACGTTAACTTAAACGTCATGCCAAACGATTGCCTGAAGCCCAGAAGCTTCCACCTATTGACTATTTTATTGGTTCTATCCGTATTCTTCAGTACACAGACTTTCGCACAATCATCCATTATCCATGGTAAAGTGATTGATTCTACAAGCAGCAACCCTGTTTCCGATGCAACAGTGAATGTTGCGGGAACGGCTATTTCCACCAAAACCGGTACGGATGGCGAGTTCGCCATCAATGTTTCTGTAGGTCAGACATTATCTATTTCCCATGTCGGATTTAACCTTTCAACTGTACAGATCAAGTCTTTTTCCGATATCGTTGTTCGCCTTACATCGAGCTCCGGCGAGTTATTAGATGTGGTAGTGGTTGGTTATGGTCGTCAGAAAAAAGTAAGTGTTGTTGCCGCTATCTCCACAATGAAGGCTGAAGGGTTAAGACAAACACCCGCAGCCAATATTGGTATCGCGTTGGCCGGCCGCCTGCCGGGATTGAGCGTGCTTCAGCGTTCCGGTGTTCCGGGCGGCGAGCAGATGGAATTTTATATCCGTGGCCGCAGTACCATCAATGGTCAGCAGCCGCTGATCCTGGTGGACGGTGTTCAGCGTGATTTCACTGCACTTGATCCGCGTGAAGTAGAATCGATCTCCATCCTGAAAGACGCATCCGCCACTGCCGTATATGGTGTACGCGGTGCAAATGGTGTCATCATGATCACTACGCGCCGCGGGCATGTGGGCAAACCGATCATCGATGTAACAGCCGAACAAAGCTGGCAGTCTCCAACGCGCTTACCCAAGATGGTGAATGCATACGATTACGCTTTGTTACGTAACCAGGTAGAAACACAGAATGGACGTCAGCCGATCTATGATGATGTTGCTCTCGAACATTATCGTACCGGCGACTTTAAAGAACTCTATCCTACGCGTGATTTTGTAAACGAATTTATGAAAGACGCATTTCCGATGCGCAGAGCTAATGTGAACTTCAGTGGCGGCAGTGATAAGATGCGTTACTTCACCACAGTCGGTTATCTTTTCCAGGAAGGTATTTTTAAAACAGAAAAGTTTTCTGAGTATAACTATGATCCGGCATCAAAAGCGAACCGTGTAAACTTCCGTTCCAATTTTGATATCGATATTAATAAGTCGCTCAAGATGTTCCTGAATGTGAGCGGCTATATGCAGAAGAAGAATGACCCCGTGATCGTGCCGAACAATGGCGCCTACCTGAATGATGTGAATGGTTATTCAATCGTGATCGGTTCATTGGTCCAGACGCCGAATAACTATCACAATGATGTTACGCCGGATGGTGAAGTGCTTTCTACTCCGCTGAAAGGTGGTAACATCAACAACGTTCCTTATGGTATGCTGAACCGCTCCGGTTTCCGCAATACCATGACCAACCAGGTCACCGCATCTCTCGGCCTGGAACAGAAACTGGATTTCATCACCAAAGGTCTTTCAGGCCGTGTGATCGCTTCTTATGATGCAACGTCGATCAACCAGCAGGTGCGTCAGCGTACATTCCAGTTGTATGAAGCAAAAGCTGATCCGAACAATCCTGACCAGGTGATCTATCAGCCAACAGGAACCATGACCAATGGCACCCTGGTTGACGCGCAGGCACAATCGCAATGGAACCAGGTGAATATCGATGCGTCAATCAATTATGATCGCAGCTTCCGGAAACATGCTGTATCGGGTATGATCTTATTCAACCGCTATCAGCGTACGATCAATATTGAATTGCCTTATAACTATGTCGGATTTGTTGGCCGTGCCACTTATGCATATGACAACAAATACCTGGCGGAAGCAAACTTCGGTTATAACGGTTCCGAGCAGTTCGCGCCGGGTCACAAAATGGGTTTCTTCCCTTCAGTGTCTGTGGGCTGGGTGGCGTCAAATGAAGATTTTGTGGCCGATGCGTTGCCTTGGTTAACATTTGCCAAGATCCGTGCTTCTTACGGACAGGTTGGAAATGATAATATGAATGGCTCCCGTTTTGCCTTCCTTACACTGTGGAATGGAAGTTATGAGGCGCAGATCGGTAATGATCGGCTGGAATGGGAGAAGGCCAATAAATTCAACGTTGGTCTTGAAACAAAATTATTCCGCGACTTCACCTTTGAGGCAGATGTATTCCTTGAGCGCCGTAACAATATCCTGATCTCTGCAACGGGTCTCGTGCCAACTGGTATGTTTGGAACAGGCGGCGTGTTCAGTTCCGGTATTATTCCAAAGATCAATGCGGGACAGATCGAGAATAAAGGTTTTGAGATCGTAACCGGTTACGCAAAAAATCTTGGTGGAGGTGTTCGCCTGGATGTGCGTTTGAATGGTGCATATAACCGCAACAAAGTGCTTTACCTCAGTGAAGTATTGTTGCCGGAAGACTATGCTTACCGTTTGCGCAGCACAGGTTACCGTCTTGGTCAGCCATTTGGTTATAAAACTGCGGGGTTCTTCAATTCAGAAAGAGATATCCTCGACTGGTATGATCAGACGGCGATCGGGCCAGCGCCCAAACCCGGTGATCTGAAATACCGGGATATGAATGGTGATGGTGTGATCACTGAACAGGATCAGGTGCCTATTGGAAATCCTGAGGTGCCATCATGGACCTTTGGCGGAGCAGTTAGTCTGCGTGTGAAAAATGTCGACTTCAGTATGATGTGGCAGGGTGTTGCCGGCAGAAGTTATCTGCTGAGCGGACAGCGCATCTTTGAAACATACAATTTCAATGAATGGCATAAGGAGGCGTGGAGCCAGCAACGTCTGGATGCGGGGTTACCCATTACGTATCCAAGACTTGATCCGGGCAGCAGTGCCAGCAAGCTTGTTTCTGATTTCTGGCTGGTAGATGGTTCGTATATCCGTCTGCGTAACGTGGAGATCGGATATACACTTGGTGGCAGGCTCGCAGGTAAGATCGGGGCTTCCGCTGTAAGGATCTATGCGAACGGGTTGAACCTGCTCACCTTTGACAAATATCCTGTCAAATACCAGGACCCGGAACAAAACAATGAATTGTTGTACCCCGTATTCAAAGCTTACAACATTGGATTGAACGTAACATTCTAAAGAATTTACTGAAAAAAGACGATTATGAAAAAGATTTGCCTGACCATAATGATAATGACAGCGATCGTTATTTCAAGCTGTGAAAAGGTGCTGGATAAGACGCCAGATGGACAAACGACGATCGATAAAGTACTGAATAATTTTGGCCGCAGCCAGGGTTTACTGGAAGCGGCGTATGGTGAATTATATACTGCCCGCGACCAGATCTCCTTTGTGATGAACCCGATGGAGTGTCTCACCGACAACGCTTTCTGGGCAGCCACTTACAATGCATATGACTGGCACAACGGCTCGCTTTCACTTTCCAACCCGGTGATCAACTGGCTCTGGTCTTCACCAAGCGAGCAGCTGTGGCCTGACTTCTGGCGCGGTATCCGCCTTGCCAACAACGCGATCAAATACCTGCCGCAATCAACGGCTATCACCGCCGAACAACGTGATACCTGGGTTGCCGAAGCACGCATACTCCGTTGCTGGTACTATATGAACCTGCTGGAGTTTTATGGCGCGGTTCCCTGGATCGATGAGCCATTCGATCCAAACTACCAGGGATGGAATCAACTGGTCCGTCCTACCTATGATGAGATAGCTACAAAGATCGATAAGGAATTGATGGATGTGATCAATACGCATATTCTTCCTGACCGTCAGACCACGGCTGAAGCCCGAAGGGTACATAATGGTGTTGCATATGCCATCCGCGCACGTGTATTGCTTTATAATGCAAGTCCTCTCAATAATCCGGAGAATGATAAAGCAAAATGGCAACGCGCTGCCGATGCCGCGCAGGATGTAATTGCGCTGAGCACCTATCAGCTTGTGAGCATGGCTGATTACAAAACGTTGTTCATCGGATCCAACCAGACATATAACAGCGAGATCATCTGGCGTTCCAATTACAACAATGTTGGTATCAATAATACGAACGGTGTTGATGTAGGCAGTTATCCTTACGCTACGATCAATCACAACTGGAACTGCGGCGAATCACCAACGCAGGAACTGGTGGATTGTTTTGAAATGAAGAACGGTGCATTGCCCGTTACATATAATGATGCAACGAGAACGAATGTGACCGTAACAGCCGGCGCTGCTGATCTGGGGTATAGTGAGGCTACCGGCGGCGATCCATACTCAAACCGGGATGCACGCTTTTATATCAATATCGTGCATAACATGACGAACTATGGCGTGCCGAACAACTGTACGCAGCCGTACATTATCGAAACATTTGTGGGCGGACGTAATGGTTATAATGACGTGATCTCGCAGGAGACACAGCGTTCCTGCACAGGTTACTATAGTGGAAAGGATAAACAGGTGAAGTTCTGGGGACCGGGCGGAAGCTCTGCTGCTGAACCAACACACTGGGTGTATTTCCGTCTCGCTGAATTCTATCTGCAGAAAGCAGAGGCTCTTTGTGAAACGGGTGATCTGGCCGGGGCACTTACGGCACTGAATGTAGTCCGTCAGCGTGCACAGCAGCCAAGACTGCAGGATGTTCCGGGCTTTGCAAATACGCCTGAGTTCATCCGCACAAGGATCCGTAATGAGCGCCGCATTGAGTTTTGCCTCGAAGGTCAATACCGTTTTGATGATCAGCGCCGCTGGAAGATCCTCAGCGAAACAAACCGTTTTGTAACAGGTATGCGTATCACCAAAGGCAATGATGGCCGCTTCAGTTATCAGCGCCGCAAGATCCGCGACTATCAATCTTATAACGACAAGTATCTCGTAATGCCTATTCCGCTGGAAGATGCGAAAAAAATGACCGGAATGCTGCAACCAGCTGCATGGCGCTAATCAATAATCTACCACCAAAACAATTGCTTCTATATGAAATGCCTTCTTTCACTTTTTTTGCTCGGCTGCTTTTTTGCAACCGGCATGACTGGCTGCAAAAAAGATGAGGCCAGCGTTCCATTACCTGTTGACGGGCTGAAAGCTTATGCCGGTAAATACCGGGCGAAAATTGAATTTGAAGTTCCCGCCGATGCAAAAACCGGCAAGATATTCTACGGTTCCGGTAAAGTTCAGGCGTTTGATGTTAGCGATGCGACCGCCATGCAGGATATAGTCGTAACCGATCTGGCAGAAGATGCCCAGGTATTACGCGTGGTAACGATGAATGCGGCAGGTGTATCATCCACGCCAAAAGGTGTAAGCGTGAAAGTATATGGTGCAAAATACCAGGGAACGATCAAACCGCGTAAATGGTCCAACCAGATTGAGAAAGGACCGGATGCGATCGAGCTTGTATTTGAAGCAGCTTTTGCAGGTGAGACCGGTGTTCAGGTTGTTTATACAAATACTGCAGGTAAAAAGGATAGTGTGCTGATGAGTGCGTCTTCCAATACAATTGTGATCAATAATATCAATACTGATGAGGCCTATTATTGCTATTCTATCTATCGTCCTGAAACCGATGCAATAGACGATTTTAAATCAGACGTTGTTGACCTGAAAACAGCAGCAATGCTCGATTTCAAAAAAGCCGAATGGACTATCTCAGGAAGTTCCGGTGATCAGTCTGGTATGGGAGCGGCAAACCTGATCGATAACAATATCAATTCAGCATGGCAATCACAATCCGGCGGGAACTTCCCATACTGGGTGACCATAGATATGGGCAGTGAGAAACTAATGGATGGATTTAATTATGTGAATTATCAGGGAAATGCAAAGTCTGGTAAAAATCTCAAGTTTGAACTGAGCAATGATAACAGCTCTTTTACAATGGTGCTTCAGGCACAGGTGAAAGATAGCTATCTCCGTCAGCGTTTACCGATCGGTCAGACGGTTTCCGGGCGTTATCTCCGCATTACCGTAGAAGATGCGTGGGATGCGAATGCAACCAGTGCGCAAATCGCCGAGATCGATGCATATAACAATCAGAACGTAAGCGGTACGAATGGCAAGGAAGACTGGACTATCAGTACTCCGGTTACGATGGTGAATGCAAGCAAGCCTTTTAAGGGTGATGGATCTGTAGCATTCCCCGCACTCGGCACCTATCCCGATGCTTCAACTCCGCGCATGCAAAAATTGCAGGGCTGGATACACAGTGCCAATGCTCAGGTTACCTATGATAACAGTCAACCTAATATCATCAGTATGTTTACCGCAGCTCCATGGGGACTTCCTGAAGTTACAAATGGCAAACTATACCAGTCTGTAAATCTGCAGCCCGGTTATTATTCGCTGAAGATCTCTGTGGCGCATGCCGATGGTCCGGCGGATGCCTATGGCGTTGTTACGGCAGGCGGTACTGTACCCGATTTTACAGCTATTCCGGCCTCATCAGCCGTGTACCGTTACATGAACCTTGTAGCGAATCAGAATAAAACAGTGGAGATGATCTTTTCAGTTGCCACTGCAGGTCCGGTGAATATCGGCCTGGTGTATAATATCCGTGAACAGTACAGCATTAACGGAACGCCCTGGTCTTCCTTTAATGTCAATGGTTTCCAGCTGGCAAAAATAGATTAAACTTAAACGAGCCATTTTTCAATACCCTGGTCGGGGCTGGTGTACTGCAAAGTCTGCCAGTCCTGTCTTTTATCAGGAATTAAAGACGTTTATGAAGATCCGAATACTGCGAACATTCATGCTGGTACTGGTGCTTTCAATAAGCGTGGGTATGGCCTGCAAGAAATCTTCGGGCAGTTCCTATCAGCTGACAGAGATCCGTGTGGACAATACTTCTGTTAGTCTGAAACCCGGTGAGAGCATTCAGCTGAGCGCGACAGCAGTTCCCGCTGTGGTTAACCAGCCATCTTATCAATGGTCATCCGGTAACACAGCGGTTGCTACGGTTAGTAACGGGCTGATCAAAGCTATTGCCGTGGGTGAAACAACCGTCAAGGTGAGTGCATCGGGTATCAGCAATTCAGTAAAAGTGAGCGTTACGGCGATACCGCTCGTGACAAATGTATATGATGATACCGTGATCAAACTTACACTCAGCGGTGCTGACTGTCCGTTTGCTGATCATGCGGATTATGGGATCTATATCCCAACGCGTACGGAGCAACTGCAAGGCGCATTAGTACTGCAACATGGGTGTGGCATGGAGCAGTTTGGTATCACCAAACCGTATGATCTGCAATACCGTGCCTTTGCACGTAAATGGAAACTGGCATTGATCGAAACCGCACTGTACGGCAATTGTGGCGGATGGCGTGATCCTGAATCCGGATCCGGGCCTGCTTTGCTGAAGGTGCTGCAGCTTGCAGCTACCGCTACCTCGCATAGTGAGCTGAATACTGTTCCCTGGCTTTTATGGGGACATTCCGGTGGTGGTCACTGGACGCTTGGCATGCTGCGTGCTTATCCCGAAAGAGTTCTCGCCGCTGTATGCTATTCGCCGGCTTTCGATCCTCAATGGAATTATCCGTCAGCTGTAAGCAAGATCCCTGTGCTTACACGTCATGCCGGAAAAAATGATGCGAATGATGCCGGCGTGCTTTGCCAGGCAACATCCATTCATGCATTTCAGAAACTCCGGGATCTCGATGCCCCTGCAAGTATTGCACTCAATGAATCGCAGAATCATAATCTGAGCTTTATCCGTTACATGGCCATTCCGTTTTATGAGGCGGCGATGCGACAACGCCTTCCCGCTGCTCCCGGCGGTGCGATGAGAAATATAGACAGGTCGCAAGCCTGGCTTGGGGATACGTCTACCCTTCAGTTATTTAAAGAATCGACATACCAGGGTAATAAAAAAGGGCTTTGTCTTTTTCCTGATGAAGCAGTCGCAAAAATTTGGAAAGAGTATTATTCCACCGGCACGGTTGCTGATAAAACGCCACCTCCGGCTCCGTTCAATCTCGCTGTGAAGAAACAGGGAGATGCAGTTGAATTGACCTGGTCTGCCGATGCTGATATAGAATCAGGTATCCAGCGGTTTGAAATATATAAGGACGGCGTATTGGTTGGCCGTTTGCCCGAGACCGGTTATTACCAGTATTTCGACCTGAACGGAGATAATACATTACAACCGCAGGTTGCTCCAATGAAATATATCTTCAATGGCGCGGCTAACACAAATGCAATAATGGCTGTGCAAACCACTAATCATTTCAACTTATCCTCTGCAAAAACTGAAATAAAGTACACTAAATGAATTGGCACATGACGACGATAACAGCGATCTTATTTTCAATACTCACAATCTCCGCAGGATCTGGTTGTAAAAAAAATACAACGGGTAATGAATATGTGATGAGCAGCATCATGGTAGATAAAACGAATCTTCAACTGGTGGCCGGTGATAATATGCAGGTCAATGCATCGGCAGTACCGGCGGTGGCGAATCAACCTGCGTTTCAATGGACATCTGGCGATATGACCATCGCAACAGTAAGCAATGGCCTGGTAAAAGCGTTAAAAGCAGGAGAAACCAATATTACTGTAAGTTATAAGAATGTAAAGACGGTCATACCTCTGAAGGTGATATCAATTCCTGTTGACGATAAAATAGCTGAGTTATATGGCAGGGTGTTGAACAACAGTAGCGCCATACCGGAGTTGCAATTAAATGATGCAGGCGGATATACGGCAGAAGGGTTGAGTATTACCGGCAGGGACAAACTCGTTAAGCTTGATAAGTTTTATGCGATCGCTGAAAGAAAAGTAGCCTACCGGATCAGGTTCTCTGCTGACGCAAAAGCGTTGTTCCGCAGCAGCCAGGGAGATTTCAGCGCTTACGTAGATATGGCCGGAAAAAAGATATCCATCGCTACTAACCCGGTAAAGGAGCAAACCGTTTCTTTTTTTAACGCTGCACATGACTATCTCGTAGAGATCTATCACATTTACCAGGAAGCCCGCGTAAAGATCACAGATCTCCAAACCAATGAGTCCGCTGAAGTGAAAGCGGTGCATGACGGACAGGGAGGTGTAGGTCAGGGTGTATTGCAACAGGGGTTTGCAGTGGGTATGCAGTGGGATCATTATTGTTTTTCGCTGGTAAGCGGAACGTCAATGCTGGTAAAGTCAGTGAATGTATACGCACTGAAAAAGAAAGTGAAGCTGGTAATGTATGGAGATTCTATCTCACAGCCGGAAGGTTATTTTCCTTCAAGAGATTTTCCACAGGCATGGACCCAACGGGTGATCTCGGAACTGGGAGGCAATGCCATGTCCAGCGGACGTGGTGGCGCACAGATCGATATGGTATTGGAATATATCAAAAATGAACTGCCTTTTATCGAGACAAAGTATGTAATGGTCACCATCGGGACAAATGGCGGGAATACAGAGGCCAAGCTGACACAACTGGTTGACTATATCAAATCCCGCGGGGCGATCCCTGTCCTGAATAATATCCCAAGCAACGAAAGTGGCTCGCAGGTTACGGAGAATGTACTGATCAATTCAGTCAGGCAGAAAACGAATGTGACCGGGTGCCGTTTTGATCTGGCCACTTCTCTTGCCGGTGATGGTAAGGAAGTGGACAAGTCAACGATGTATTGGGAGGATTATACCGGCAGCTATGGATGGCAGGTTTACCATCATCCAAACGAAAAAGGCGGAAAGAAAATGTTTGATCAGGTGATGAATGATGTGCCCGTATTGTTCCAGTAAACAGTATCAGTCTACTGTTTTCGGGAAAATATTATTGAAGATAAATTCTGCTATGAAAAGGAATATACAACGATCAATATTTGCCGCAACGATATTTTTACTGTTGGTTTCCAGCAGCTGCAAAAAGAACGGAGGTGATCCGCCACCCCCTTCGCCGCCGGATACCAAGGAGGTTGAATCGCCGGTGAGCATGAATAATGTTGTGGGCGTTGATCAGTTTGGAAGAAGTTTCGGCACTGTTTCATCCTACAAAACGGATAAGAAGGTCGGCATGTTCTTCTGGCTCTGGATAGGGCAGCCTTATGCCAGCAATATTTATGATGCCACAAAGATCCTTGCGATGCCGGACGGGCTTCGTTTGCTGACGGATCCGGGTTTTCAGAATGAGGCGATCAGCCCCAACGGGCAGGCTCATTTCTGGGGAGAGCCTGTGTGGGGTTATTATAATTCTGACGATGTTTGGGTAATGCGGAAGCAGGTAGAGATGATGACGACAGCGGGTGTCGATTTTATTTTCTTTGATGCGACAAATGGATTTACTTATAAATCCGTTTATGAAAAACTGCTTGGTGTGATCAATGAGTATCAGCAGCGCGGGTGGAACCCTCCCAGGATCGCCTTCTATACGCACTCTCGTTCTCTGCAAACCATCCGTGAGATCTACCGGGATCTTTACCAGGCAAAAACTTTTCCTGACACATGGTATAAAGTGGATGGAAAACCAATGATCATTGGGTATACTGATCCTGCGGACGACCTGAAAGAGGCGCAGGTACGCGGTGATAACACTTATACGCCGGGAACACTCAGCGGTGAGATCCTTAGCTTCTTTCATTTTGAATATCCGCAATGGCCAAGCGAACCTTTCTTTACAAACGGCTTCCCCTGGGTGGAATGGACTTTCCCGCAGCCATTGCATAATAAAACAATGAATGTAACAGTGGCAAGTCATCCTTCGGTGCCTATGTCTTTTTCGCTCACAAAAGGGCTGATCAACTGGGGAAGGGGATGGGATCCGGATACAAAAACCAATAATGCGAACGATGTTGATAAAGGAACGTTTTTCCAGCGCCAATGGAATCACGCGATTGCTACCAACCCAGATGTAATCGCGGTTGGTGGCTGGAATGAATGGATCGCGTATAAACAACCGTACTGGGACGAATTGGTAATGGTCGATGCCGTGAACAAAGAATACTCCAGAGATATCGAACCGATGAATGGCGGTTATGAAGATGCATTTTATCTCCAGTTGATCCGGAATGTCCGCCGGTATAAAGGGGTGAACAATGCGGTGACACGCGCAAAAAAGAAATCGATCGATATTAACGCGGGCTCTTCACAATGGAAAGATCTTCCCGCGATCGCGGTGAATATCAATACGGAAAGGAGCAGCCGAAATGGCTATGGCGCGTCACAAAAGATCCTGTACAGTTCGCCGGCGCCGGCCAACCTGATCCGTGATATAAAAGTGGCGCATGATGATAAGAACATTTACTTCTTCATCCGGTGTAAGTCAAAGATCAGCAACCCGTCGGGTGCGAACTGGATGAATATTTTTATTGGAACAGGCGAGCCCGCGTCCAAAGCATGGGAGAGTTACGATTACCGAATTGGTGCCAGCTTCAGCAATGGCATCGCCGGCGTTGGCAAACTTGCTGCTGATTTCAGTACCACGTCCAGCGGCAACGCAAAGTATGTGCTGGCTGATGATGTACTGCAGATAGAAGTCCCCAGGTCTGCTATAAACCTCGATCAGGGAAATAAGTTTTATTTCAAAGTGGCAGCAGGAGTGGATGATCCGTCAAAGATCATGACTTACTATACATCCGGCGTATCCATGCCGATGGGACGGCTTAGTTATATGTATGAGTTTGAATGATACTATTCAGATCTTTTCGCAAAGCTGATACGCGATGGCTGTTCATAGAGAAGGGCGTGCTGTAAGTTTAAACGGAACCTTCTCCTTTGTTATTTTTCCTGAGAGCACGGCATTGGCTGCCATCATACCCATTTCCTTGAAGTCGGAGGAAATGGTAGTAATACCGCTCAATACTACTTTTTTGATGGGTGTTTCATTGTAAGAGATTATTCCAACGTCTTCACCGATCACATAAGATGTTGTACTGATCTTTTCGATCAGCGTTACAAGATCGTCTTCGATCAGGTTGATATACACTTCTCCTTTCTTTATCTCCAGCGCATTCACATCACTCTGGATCTTGTATTGAAAAGCATAATCCTGGCAGAAATGCGTGAATCCTTTCAGGATCTCTTTCGGATAATAACTGTTATTGGGGAAGATGATCGTTAGTGTATGGTACTTTACCAATTGATCGATCGCATCATTCAGCGCTTTATAAATATCGTCTTCAAAATCGATCAGTATGGTGGAGAACTCGCCGGTCACGCCTTTAGGTATCCGGTCCAGCATCACGAGTTTATCTTTGGGGATGGTATTGATGATCTCATGCGCATTCTCGCCTCCTTCCACAAAGTGCGGAATGATCACATAATGGGTGTAATGATCTTTATTGCTTCCAAGCATCCGTTTGAAAAGATGGAAGTCGTTATTGTACACATAAAAATCGATCCCGGCCTGTTCACCGAGTGTGCTTACAAAAGAATCATAGATCGATTTTTTTGGAATGCTCAGTTTGTTGAAGAGCAGGAATACATTGAGTGGCCGGCGGAATTCTGTGTTCTCGATAAAATATCCTCTTCGTGGAACGGCATCGATGACGCCAAGTTTTTTCAGATGCTTATAACCCCGCTCAACGGTGTCCCGGGCGATATCCAGTTCAATGCTCAGCTCGTTGATGGAAGGCATATTGTCTCCCGCTTTGATCCTTCCTTTCTGGATCTCTTTCAGCACGGCATTGGCGATCTGAAGATATTTGGCTGTCCCGGAATAGGGGTCGACTGTAATGAGGTCAGTGATCCTGGGTTCTTTCATGGCAAAATCGTTTGAATGATGAAGGGTGAACATGAATTTGGCAGGATAGGTTTAATGATAGCGACTGGTTTGAGTTTCCCGCGGATTGCGCAGATCTTATCTTGCTGAATGATGAACACTATTATCCTTCAGAAAACATCGATATCGGGTTTCGCAGATCACGCAGATAACTTTCCGTTAGCGGCAGGTGATCTGCGTGATCTGCGAAATCAAACATCGGCATTTATTGCATGTCAGATCGTTTCAGTAATCAGGGTGATAAATCTGCGGGATCTGCGGGAACCCCGTTTAGTCCGGTATAAGGCTCATCCTAAAAATAAGACATTACACGTATCAAACTCCAAAACGATCATGCATATTTCATCCAATAAAAATAATCCTCTTTTTCAGGTCAAAACAGGATAGGAATGCTGCCATTGCTTTTTAAGTTTGTTTCGATGTACGAATAACATACACCAACAACTTATGGATAGCTTGCTTAATACAACGTACATGCATCCGAGAGATCAGATCGTCCTCGTTATGCAGCGTATCTACAAACGTGTTCTAACGACCACTTCGGGAGGTAACTTATCAATCATAGATGATAATGGCGATATCTGGATCACACCGACAGGTGTTGACAAAGGTTTGCTGAAACCCGCTGATATCGTTTGCATGCGTGCCGATGGAACGGTGCTTGGGCAGCACAAACCTTCATCTGAATATCCTTTTCATCTTGCGATCTACAGGGCAAGGCCGGATATCAAAGCGATCGTTCATGCACATCCGCCGGCTTTGGTTGCCTTCAGCATTGTGCGGAAAGTTCCAAACACGAATTTGCTTCCTCAATTGAAATCACTTTGCGGTACGATCGGTTATGCGCCTTATGCCATTCCAGGCAGTGCCGAACTGGGTGAGAACATTGCGCAGCAATTCCGCCAGGGCGTATCGGCCGTGATCATGGAAAATCACGGTACGGTGATAGGTGGTAACGATATCTCGCATGCCTATCAACAGTTTGAATCCATGGAGATGAGTGCGCGTGCGATCCTTTACGGAAATATGATGGGTAAACCACAATATCTGTCTAATAAGACCCTGGATGCCTATCAAAATCAATTGCCTGATGAGTTCCCGGAAATGGAAGAGGTGACGCATCCTTCCGAAGAACGTGAACGCCGGCTGGACATCATCAAGATCGTTCGCCGCGCTTGTGAGCAGGGATTGATGCTCGGCGCATTTGGAACGGTATCTACCCGGTGGGAGGGCAATGATTTTTTGATCACACCAGCCAATTGCTCGAAATGGGATCTTCGCCCGGAAGATATCGTGCAGGTAAAAGCCGGTGAGAGAGAGAAAGGAAAATTCCCGTGCCGCTCTGCCCATCTTCACCAGGCGATCTACGAAAAACATCCGGACATAAATGCGATCATCCTTACGCAGAGTCCTTATCTTACGTCTTTCGCCGTAACAGGTGCTGAATTCAATGTGCGCACGATCCCTGAAACCTGGATCTATCTGCAGGATGTACAGATGGTGGAGTTCGGAGAACAATTCAGCGGAGTAAACACGATCCCTGATCTGGTTTCTACAGAAACACCGGTAGTGATCGTGAAGAATGAATGCGTGATCGTTGCTGCCAGCAAATTACTGCAGGCATTTGATTACCTTGAAGTGGCTGAGTTCAGCGCAAAATCATTGGTACTTTCCACTACGCTCGGCAAGATGATCCCGATCAGTGATGACCAGGTGGAAGAACTTGGAAAGGTGATGAGCAAGTGGAAGAATTATGAATGGAAAATGTGATAAATAAGTCAAAATTCAAAAGTAAAAATTAAAAAAATCCTTCATAGTATTATCTGACTTATAACGCGGGGTTTAAATTTTTACTTTTGAATTTTTACTTTTTACTTTAAAACGGTTGTTATGCAAAATAAATATGCCATTATTCTGGGAAACCTTGGGAATACACGTGACCGGTTTTGTCCGGGGTATAAGAATAATCCATCTACGGAAGAAATGCTTAAAGCCGCAATTGAGCGGGTTCCACATATAGAAGGGATCGAGCTGGTGGGCACATGGGATATCAGGCCTGATAACGTAAAAGACATGAAAGCGCGTTTGTCTGATGCCGGCATTGCATGTGCAAGCATTATTCCTGATACTTTTACGGTTCCTGAATACGGGAAGGGCAGTATTACCAATATTGATGCGGCCATCCGAAAACAAGCTGTTTCATACCTCCGCCAGATGAGTGAAGTGGCGATGGAAATGGATTGTAAGATCGTAAACCTTTGGCTTGGTCAGGATGGGTATGATTATCTGCTTGCGACAGATTACGACCAGGAACGCAACTGGCTGACGGAGGCCACGCGCACACTGGCAAAAGAATTTCCTTCCCTGAAATATGCGCTTGAATACAAACCCAAAGAACCACGGAACTTCTCCTACCATGCAAGAATGGCGGATACAATTCTTGCCGCAAAAGAAACAGGTTGCGATAACGTAGGAGTGACCATTGATACAGGTCACAGCTTCTACGCGGGTGAGAACGTTGCCGAAGCGGTTGTGCTCGCCAAAAGAGCGGGTGATCTCCTTTATCACATGCACTTCAATGATAACCACGGAAGCTGGGATGATGATATGATCGTGAGCAGTGTACATTTCACCGTCTATATTGAATTGTTATTCTGGTTAAAGAAAACCGGCTATACCGGATGGATCTCGATGGATCAGTATCCTTATCGTGAGGACGCAGTAGATGCCATTTCCGAAAGTATTTTATGGGTAAAGAAGTTTGAGCAGATCGTTGAAACATACTACACAGAAATAGAAGCGCTGATCAAAGAAAACGATGCAGTGAAGACTTCACGTTTTCTTCGTAAGCTGATCGCGTAACAGACATACCGCATTAAACCTCGTCCTGTATTTTATTGCCATATAAACGTCCTGCATGTCCAGCATTCAATTTAGCGGGCTTAGGGTACGCACCCGCCTGCTCGTACTTTTTCTTTCCATTGCTGCTCTTTCGCTCAATGCGCAACAATCAGCGCAGCTGATCAACCTTCGTTGCGATAACGCAGCAAATCCTCTTGGTATCGATGCATCTAATCCGCAGTTCAGTTGGGAATATAATAATACGCCACGCAATTTCAGGCAGACGGCTTACCAGGTGTTGGTAGCGGATTCGCCGGAGAAACTGTCGGCTGGAGAAGGGAATGCGTGGAATAGTGGCAAGATCAATTCCTCGCAATCATCAGGCGTTGTTTATAAAGGACCGGCTTTGCAAAGCAGGAAGAAATATTACTGGAAAGTGATCACCTGGTCCGGCAATACGGTAATAAACACAACGGCCAATGCTGATTTTGAAATGGGTTTGCTGCATCAGTCCGACTGGAGTGGCGACTGGGTTGGTTTCCCTTCCGGGTGGATCGGAAGAGTACATTATTTCCGCCGTGTTTTTCATTTCGGAAAAGAAGTAGCGAAGGCACGCGCTTATATGGCAGGCATCGGTTATTATGAAATGGAAGTGAATGGAAAGAAAGTGGGTGATCATGTACTCGATCCGGCAACAAGTAATTTCTCCAAACGGGTTTACTACAGCACGTATGATATCAAACCATTGTTGAAAAAGGAGAATGTGTTGGTAGTTGCAGTGGCGCCGGGCTGGTATGGCATGCCTAAACTACGCATGCAGGTGGAGATTACGTTTACGGATGGTTCGCAGGAAGTGATCAATTCAACTTCTGTGCGCAATGTCACGCTTGGACCGGTTGTATCCGCGGGTATCCTTGATGGAGAGGCCTATGATGCACGCATGGAAAAACCGGAATGGAATCTTCCTTCTGATACCATCATCCACGGGTTACCAAATCAAATATGGGGCGTGGCGCCCGTAGTGGAAGCACCCGGTGGCATTATGGCCGCGGCTGAACTGGAACCGATCAAAGTAGTGGAATCGTTCAAACCCATCAGTGTGAAAGAAGTGAAGCCGGGCATTTTTGTTTTTGATGCCGGGCAAAACATGGCTGGTTGGGTACGCATACGGGCGAAAGGAGCCAGAGGAGAGAAAGTAACCTTGCGCTTTGCAGAAACATTATATGATAACGGCACTGTCAACCAGGAGAACCTTCGTACGGCCTGGGCTACGGATACCTATATCATGAAGGGTGAAGGTGTGGAAGAATGGGAACCGCGTTTTACCTATCATGGTTTCCGTTATTTCCAGGTAGAAGGATTAAAGTCAAAACCACTGATCGATGATTATACTGTTCGACGTGTACGTTCGGATGTAGAACCTGCGGGTAAATTCAATTGCAGTAATGACCTGCTGAACCGCATCAACCAAATGGTAGCGAGAACGGAGGCAAGCAATCTTCATAGCATACCAACCGATTGTCCTCAACGTGATGAACGCATGGGCTGGATGAATGACTTGACAGTCCGTATCGAACAGGCGATCTACAATTTTAACCTGCATCGTTTATACGCCAAGTTCATCAAAGACGTTGGAGACACGCAGGAGGAAGATGGCGGCATTAAAGACACAGCACCCTACAAGGTTGGCGGTGTGCCAGCCGACCCGGTGTCGGCCAGTTTCTTATTGCTGGCATTGAAGAGTTATGAATATTATGGCAACACAGAGATCATCACACAGAATTATAAGAAGATGAAAGCCTGGGTTGATTTTTTGAACAGCCGCAGCAAGAATGGCATAGTTGAATATAGTTATTATGGAGATTGGTCGCCGCCGGCAGAGTTCGGTCAGAAAGGCGCTGCTTACGGCGCGCTTTCGGTGAATACACCGGGTCCATTAATGTCAACAGGATATTATTATTACAGCGCCCAACTGCTTTCTCAAATGGCTGCGGTGATAGGTAAGAATGATGACAAAGTAAAATACGATAACATGGCTGCTGCTGCAAAGACAGCATTCAACGCTAAATTCTGGGATGAGAAAGCAGGTGGTTACGGTTCCAACAATCAATCGTGTAATTCTTTCGCTGTTTTTCTTGGCATGCCAACTAAGGAACGTTTGCCAAGAGTGATCGATAATCTGGTGAAGGACGTGGAGAAATACAACAATCATCTCACTACGGGGAATCTTTGCACAAAATATCTGCTCGAAGCATTAACGGAGAATGGCCGCGCAGACATTGCGTATCGCATAGCTACGCAGGAAACATATCCGAGTTGGGGTTATATGTTATCAAAAGGTGCTACTACTTTGTGGGAGCGTTGGGAGTATGAAACCGGTGGTTCTATGAACTCACACAATCACCCGATGATGGGTTCCGTTGGTTCATGGCTTTATAAATACATTCTGGGGATTCTGCCTGATCTCGGTTCGCCGGGATTTGATAAGTTTATTATCCGGCCGTATGTTCTTACAGATCTTCAGTACGCCAGTGGTGAATACAAATCTGTAAAAGGCATGATAAGATCTTCCTGGAAAAAGAACAATGGTTCGCTTGAAATGAATATAACCATTCCCGCGAATGCCGTTGCTACGGTGTTCATTCCTACAAAAGAAGCATCATCTATCACCGAAAAAAAGAAAAAGATCAGGGGTGATAAGAACTTCCGTTTTGTCAGAATGGAAGGGAATGCTGCCGTGTACGAAGTTGGCTCGGGTGATTATTCATTCATATCTAAATGGTAAGAGCATGAAGGCATTCGTTGTTTTATTATTGACCGGTATCAGTATTGCTGCAGAGGCGCAAACGTTAAGCACAGGATCCCTGGATATGGTAGGAGTGGATCAGTTTGGAAGAACGGTCACTGCTATTGAAGGATACAAACCGAAAAAGCAAGTCGGCATTTTTTACTGGCCCTGGATCGGTCAGCCGTATGCATCCGGTGTATATGACGCCACAAAGATCTCTGCGATGCCGGATGGATTAAAAATATTGTACGATCTGAAATCGACTGACAAAACCACAAGCCCCAGTGGTCAGGCACATTTCTGGGGCGAGCCGCTGTTTGGTTATTATAACTCTGCCGATGAATGGGTGATCCGCCGGCAAATGAAAATGCTGACAATGGCTGGTATTGATTTTATCGCATTCGATCTTACCAATCGTGTTACTTACAAAGTTGTTTATGATAAGGTATTAAGCATCATCGAAGACTTTCAACGCCAGGGGTGGAACGCGCCCAGGGCTGTATTTTATACGCATTCCAAATCGATGGAAACAACGCGTGAATTGTATGAGGATCTTTATAAGCCGCACAGGCTTGAGAACGCCTGGTACAAGGTAAACGGCAAGCCGATGATCATTGCTTACACAGACGTTGATGACGATATCGCTGAAGCAAAGTCGCGAAGCGATACGGGATATAAACCGGAACCTTACAGCAAAGAGATCCTTGATTTCTTTTATTTTAAAAAACCACAATGGCCCTTCGATCCATCTTTTGAAACTGGTTTTCCCTGGGTGGAATGGAAATTTCCGCAGCCATTACATGGTGGTGTGATGAGTGTGACGGTGGCAAGTCATCCAAAAGTACCGATGTCCCGCTCGATCACATCGGGCTGGATCAATTGGGGACGGGGCTGGGATCCCGATCAGCAGAAGAACATTGCTGCTGATGTAGATAAAGGAACATTCTTTCAACGGCAGTGGGATCATGCGATCCAAATGGACCCTGATACGATCTTTGTAGGTGGCTGGAATGAATGGATCGCGTATAAACAACCTTATGGTGATGAATATATGTTGTGTGATGCAGCTAACCGGGAATATTCACGGGATATAGAACCGATGAAGGATGGTTATGAAGATGCTTTTTATCTGCAGATGATCAGTAATATCAGAAGATACAAAGGATTGCCTGCCACAGAAAATAAAACTTCACCGAAGAGATCCAATCCTGTATCGTCCGCTGCAAGATCATATCATAATGTAGATGCGACTTCCTATGCCCGTAATTTCCCTGGAGCGACAGATAAGATCACTTATCAGCGATCTGCTCCTCTGAATGTACTCGATGAAGTGAAAGTTTCTTATGATCCATCGGTTATTGTATTTGAGATCAAAGCACTCAAAGATTTTGCAGCAGCGCGTGAAGGTACAGAAGGATTGAATATTTACATTGGTACAGGCACGCCATCGTTGAAAGGATGGAAAGGATATGAATATGTACTGCGACAGGAATCGGGCAGCAAGACTTTCAGTGTGAACAAACTTGATTCTTCTTATAAATTAAAGCCTGTTGGCAAAGCGGTTTATACCATCAGTGGTAATACAGTGAAAGTGAAATTGAAGAGGGAACTGGCCGGACTTGGTGGCGGTGTAAAGGGTTTTTATTTCAAAGTAGCAGATGGATTGGAGCAGCCAAAGGATCTGATGGATAGTTATCTCTCTGGTAGTGTGATGCCAATGGGAAGGCTGAGTTATGAGTACCTGCTGAAATGAGAAGATGCAATGCCGGAAAGTAGTATGCGGATTGGTGATGGGCTGATGTAGAGTGGCGTAGAGGTTCCCGCAGATTACGCAGATTTTACTTTTCCTGTGATTGAAGTATCGCCTGCAGATAGCAATTGCGATATTGAGAAGCGCAGATTACGCAGATAAGAGGCCTATATAGGAAACTGATCTGCGTAATCTGCGCCAACTGATAAAACATACTTCGTTGACGCAAACACTTTTCGTTGATAGTGATAACAAATCTGCGAAATCTGCGGGAACCTAAGAACGCCTTCAAAAGATAAATGTTTAACATGAAAATACTGATTAAATTGCTGGCTCTCTATCTCGGTGTTACGCTTATATCCTGCAACAGCAGCCGCCAGGCCGTAGAAGTAAAAGACCTTACGGTTGAGGGCCGCAGTCAGTTATCCGGAACAGATATTGCACAACCAAGATTAAGCTGGAAGCTCTCCGGTGATGGCCGTGACATTTCTCAAACCGCTTACAGGTTGCTCGTGGCCAGCAAACCTGAAAACCTGGAAGAAGGAAAAGCCGATCTATGGGATTCAGGTCTGATACAAGACGGACGTTCATTGAACATCACTTATGCCGGTAAAGAGCTGACCAGTTACCAGCAATGTTTCTGGAAAGTAAAGGTGGTTACCAATGATCAAAAGGAAAATTGGAGCAAAGCTGCAACCTGGAGCGTTGGCCTACTGGATTCATCGGAATGGAAAGCAAAATGGATCGGGCTTGATGGCTTCAATGACAAAGATCAACCTGACAGTACATTCACCAGGCTTGCTGCACGATACCTGCGTAAAGATTTTCCGGTAGAAAAGAAATTAGTATCAGCTACAGCGTATGTCAGTGGAATGGGGTTGTATGAACTCTATTTCAATGGAAAGAAAGCTGGTGAGGATGTTCTCGCGCCGACAGTCTCTGAATATAACAAGCGGATCTTCTATAACACGATTGATGTAACCTCATTGATCAAAGAAGGGCAGAATGCTGTTGGTGTGATACTGGGCAACGGCCGTTATTTTGGTATGCGTAACTATCATGGAAAGCCTGATCCGCTGACGCAGATCGGGCAGGTGAGTTATGGATTGCCACGATTACTGCTCCAGGTCAGGATGGTCTATAGTGACGGAAGCAGTTCACTCCTTCTATCTGATGAAAGCTGGCAAGTTTCGGATCAGGGAGCGATCGTTGCCAACAGCGAATTTGATGGTGAGGATTATGATGCCCGCCGCGAATTCAAAGGATGGGCAGAAACTGGTTTTGATGCGCAATCATGGAAGGCTGTTAACCTGATGCCACTGCCTGCCGGTGTGAAAGTTGTATCCCAACCGAATGAAGGCATCCGTATCAAAGAATTGCTGAAACCTGTTGCTGTTAATAAAACTGCACGCGGTACTTACATTGTGGACATGGGGCAGAACATGGTTGGTTGGATCTCCCTGAATATAAAAGCAGCTTCCGGTGATACGATCAGTATGCGTTTTGCAGAGACAATGAAGAAGGGAACGGACTCGATCTATCTCGATAATATGCGTAAAGCCCGCGTGACGGATAAGTACGTTTCCAATGGAAACGATGTAAAGTGGGAGCCGCGCTTCACGTATCATGGTTTTCGTTTTGTGGAGATCAGCGGTTTGAAATCAGCTCCTGCTGTTAGTGATATTGAAGGGAAAGTGATCTATGATGATGTGGCAGCGACTGGTTCATTCAAAACTTCCAATGAAACGATCAATCAGATCTTTAAGAATGCGTACTGGACGATCCGTGGCAACTATCGCGGGATGCCGACTGATTGCCCCCAACGTGATGAACGCGTGGGCTGGCTCGGAGATCGGGTGATCAGTTCCTACGGAGAAAGTTTCATTTTTGATAACTCACGTCTTTATGCAAAGTGGCTGGATGATATCCATGATTCGCAGAAAGAGACAGGTAGCATTCCTGATATTGCTCCGTCGTACTGGGATCGTTATGCAGACAATGTTACCTATCCAAGTGCATTCATCCTGATCCCTGAAATGCTGCGTAAACAATTCGGCGACCAGGAAAGCATCCCCAAGCAGTATCCCGCGATGAAGAAATGGATCATGTACATGTGGGATACCTATCGCGATAATGATCTTGTATTGAAAGATAATTATGGCGACTGGTGTGTGCCGCCTGAAAGCCTTGATATGATCT
The DNA here is from genome assembly GCA_003243445.1 of Citrobacter freundii. Lineage (GTDB taxonomy): Bacteria > Bacteroidota > Bacteroidia > Chitinophagales > Chitinophagaceae > Terrimonas_A. The sequence goes on along the minus strand of QFQQ01000010.1, from coordinate 54,020 downwards.
GGTCAAACGATCCCAACCGTATCACTGAAGGAGGACTGCTTGCATCAGCCTATTATTACTATTGCCTGAACCTGATGAAGCAATACGCAGAGATGCTTGGCAACCCTGCCGATGCACAGCAATTTGCAGCAATCGCGGAGAAAGTCAATACCGCCTTCAATAAAAAGTATTATCATGCAGATAAGAAAAGCTACGCCAACAATACGGTTACGGCAAACCTGTTACCACTGAGTTTTGGTATGGCTCCCATTGCTGACAGACCCGCGATCTTCGCCAATATCCGCAGCAGGCTGAAAGAATTTGATGACCATGTCAATTCAGGTATCATTGGTGGTATGTGGCTGATGAGAGGTCTTACTGATAACGGGGCCGGTGACCTGGCCTACCGTCTTGCAACCAACAAAACCTATCCTAGCTGGGGATACATGATCGAAAAAGGCGCCACCACCATCTGGGAACTCTGGAATGGTGATGCTGCCAATCCCATGATGAACTCCGGTAATCACCAGATGTTGCTGGGCGACCTGCTGATCTGGTATTACGAATATCTCGCGGGGATCAAGTCCGATTCAAAAGATGTGGCATTTAAGAAAGTGATCATGAACCCTTATTTCCCCGACGGGCTCGACTTTGTCGACGCTTCCCTGGAGACAAAATACGGCCTTGTAAAAAGCAACTGGAAAAAAACAACAGAAGGATTGGAATGGAATATCACGATCCCGGCGAATGCTTCAGCGGATGTCTACTTTCCGGCAACTGATGCAGCAAACATTTCGGAAGGCGGTAAGGCCATCAGCAAGCAACTGGCACCTGGCAAAGCCGTTGACGGAACAGATAAACTCGTACTCCGGATAGGTTCCGGCTCTTATAAATTCACTGTTAAAAAATAAACGAACTGATCATGCAGGCGATCCTCGGTATTATCTACCACTTCATCGGTGGTGTTGCTTCGGGAAGTTTTTACGTTCCCTATAAAAAAGTAAAAGGCTGGTCATGGGAAACCTACTGGCTTACAGGTGGCCTGTTCTCCTGGCTGATCGTTCCACCGCTTGCAGCGTGGTTAACCATCCCGGATTTTGCGGAGATCATATCGCAGGCGTCATTCGATACATTGTTCTGGACATTTTTCTGGGGAAGCCTTTGGGGAATTGGAGGATTGATGTACGGACTTGGCATGCGTTATCTTGGTATGTCATTGGGCAATTCTGTATTGCTGGGCTTTACATCGGCATTTGGTGCGCTGGCACCTCCGATCTATTATGACCTCGCGAATGTTCCGGGCAAGATCACTTTCAGCGAATTGCTTGCCACTACCTGGGGCAATGTAGTGCTGGTGGGTGTGGTGCTTTGTTTAATCGGGATCTATATCTGCGGAAAAGCAGGTTATCAGAAAGAAAAAGAATTGCCTGAAGAAAAGAAGAAAGAAAGTGTAAAAGAATTCAATCTCAAAAAAGGATTGATCATCTGTATTCTTTCCGGTATTCTCAGCGCGGGTTTCAACTATGGCATCGAAGCGGGTGCGCCACTGGCGGATGTGGCAAACGGGATCTGGAAAAATGCACATCCGGATGAAAGTATCAATTTCCTGTTCCGTAATAATGTTATCTATATCGTATTACTCTGGGGCGGTCTTACAACCAACCTGATCTGGTGTTTGGTATTGCATTTCCGTAACCGCAGTCTGGGTGATTATACAAATAAGAAAACGCCTTTGCTGCGCAATTATTTCTTCTGCGCGCTGGCCGGAACAACCTGGTTCCTGCAGTATTTGTTTTATGGAATGGGAGAAAGTAAATTGGGCAACGGCTCCAGCTCATGGATCCTGCACATGGCGTTCATCATCCTGGTGGCGAATTGCTGGGGTTTTGCATTGAAAGAATGGAACGGCGTGACAAAGAAAACAAGAAATACGATCATCTTTGGGATCTTCATGATCATCCTCGCAGTAGTGGTGGTGGGTTATGGGAATTCCCTGCATAACTGATATGTATGAAAAGAAGAGAACCTGTTATAGCAATATTTGATATCGGTAAAACGAATAAAAAATTATTGTTGTTCAATCAACGATATGAAGTAGTGGGAGAGGAGTCGACCAGTTTTCCTGAAACAACAGATGAAGATGGTTTTCCGTGTGAAGACATTGAGCGTTTAACAGACTGGATCAAACTTCACGTGGCAGCGTTGAAACGATCTGAAGTATTCCGGTTGAAAGCGATCAACTTTTCGACATACGGGGCCTCGATCGTATTGACCGGGAAACATGGTGAGCGGATCATGCCTTTACTGAATTATCTTAAACCTTATCCTGATGGATTGCTTGAACAATTCACCTCATCATACGGCGGTGCGGAAAAAATAGCGATAGAAACATCTTCACCAATGATGGGTCATCTGAATGCAGGTCTTCAGCTTTACTGGTTGAAGCAGCGAAAGCCTGCCTTGTTTGATGAACTTTCATCAGTCCTGCATTTTCCTCAATACCTGAGTTTCCTGTTTACGGAAAAGAGATTTGCTGAAATGACCAATCTCGGATGTCATTCAGCAATGTGGAATTTCAGCGAAGGTGCTTACCATGACTGGCTCGGAAAAGAAGGAATACTTGGAAAGTTGAACGACGTGATAAAAGGTGATACAGCAGTGATCAAAGGAGAAGGGGAAGGAGAGGACGCCGTCGCTGTAGGCGTCGGACTTCATGACAGTTCGGCTGCAGTGATCCCTTATCTGCAATCATTCACCGATCCGTTTGTGATCGTATCAACAGGAACGTGGACGGTGAGCTTAAATCCATTCAACAAGGATATGCCAACTGCTGAAGAGCTGGCAGGCGGTTGCCTGAGTTATCTTACGTATGAAGGCGATCCTGTAAAAGCTTCCATGAATTTTGCAGGCAATGATCATGATACGCAGGTAAACCGTATTGCGGAATTCTTCGCGGTGCAACCGGCTTACTTCCGCACGTTGGAATACGATGCAAAATGGATCCATTATACAGATGGATCTGCTATTGATCAATCAGAAAGTCTGGGATCGCCAACTACTCCTTGTGTTTTTCACACGCGCGATCTAAGCAGTTTTGACTCTGCAGAGCATGCTTATCACCAGTTGATCGTTGATATCATTGACCGGCAACGCATCGCAACGGGAATGGTATTGACCGGGAAGACTGTAAGAAATATGTATGTCGATGGGGGCTTTTGTCAGAACAGGATCTATATGCAATTACTGGCGGATGCGTTTCCTGCTATGCAGGTATACGCCACCTCGATGGTGCAGGGCACCGCGCTTGGCGCCGCATTGGCAATTCATAAGCACTGGAATAGTGAGCCCATACCCGGATCATTGATCAGGTTGAAACACTGGGAGGCTTCAGGGATGACAGGCGTTACCGGCCGGAGGGGTAAACCCGGGCAGTCGCTGGTAATTTAAGAAGCTCTCGTTTTGGGCAAGATGGGCCCTTAACTCCGCCTGGCGTATGGATCCCGCAGATTCCGCAGATCTGTTATTTCCCTGTTGGGAAACTCTTATATCCATTGCATAGCTTCTTGTCCGATGCGCAGATTTCGCAGATAGCTCTCCGATACAGGAGATGTATCTGCGGAATCTGCACATTCTTTTTTCAAGTCTTTCCAATTGCATAAATAATCTTCTGTAAACGAACTGACAGATCTGCGGAATCTGCGGGCTCCTTACGCCGTGCTCCTATGCTGAAGCTTCTGCCGATTGATGTTAAATAAATCTCCTCCGTAAGGATAAGGCAGGATAGAAATCTTTTTTTTACAATATAGTTTTACAAGATCAACATACCTTATCAATAAAGAATCAAACAAAATTATATGAGCACAGTTACTGATCGTTTCAAGCATGTGAGTTACTTATGGGATGAAAAGAAAGCCGCTGAACTTGCAGGTGATGAAGTAGGATTGCTGATCTATCGTTCCAATCTGTTGGGCGCTGATCTTCGTTTGACCAATTATGGCGGCGGAAATACATCCTGTAAAGTGATCGCGAAAGATCCGCTTACAGGAAAAGACACCGAAGTGATGTGGGTAAAAGGTTCTGGTGGCGATATTGGTACATTAAAAAAATCAGGTCTTGCCGCATTATATGTAGATCGTTTGCGCAGCCTCAAAAATATTTATCGTGGTATTGAGCATGAAGATGAAATGGTGGAACTTTTCAATCATTGCATCTATGACCTGGCAAGTAAGGCACCTTCGATTGATACACCGCTCCATGCATTTCTTCCGTTTAAGCATATCGATCACCTGCATCCCGATGCGGCTATTGCGATCGCAGCAGCGAAAGATGGAAAGAAGATCACAGAAGAATTGTTCAACGGAACAGTAGGTTGGGTAGAGTGGCAGAAACCGGGATTTGATCTTGGACTGCAACTTCGTCAATGTCTCGATGAGAACCCAGGTATCCGCGGCATCATGCTGGGTAGTCATGGTCTGTTTACCTGGGGAGATAGTGCGTTCGAATCTTATATGAACACGCTGGAAGTGGTGGAAAAATGCGCCGACTATCTTGAGAAAAATATTGGTAAGCGCGGGCCTGTTTTCGGCGGAGCCAAGATCCAGTCACTTTCCAAAGAAGCTCGTTTGAAACAAGCGGCCAAGCTGGCGCCGGTATTACGCGGTCTTTGCAGCAGTCAGCAAAAGATGATCGGTCATTTTACAGACGATGAACGGGCACTGGAATTCATCAATTCAAATGATCTCAATAGACTGGCTCCGCTTGGCACAAGCTGCCCGGATCACTTCCTGCGTACGAAGATCAGCCCGTTGGTGTTGAGACTTGCTCCAAATGAAGATCTCACTGATCTCGCAGCCATCAAAGCAAAACTTTCTCCCGCTTTCGATGCATACAGGAAAATGTATGCAGATTATTATGAAGCCTGCAAACATCCTGATAGCCCGGCTATGCGCGATGCCAATCCCGTCATCATTCTTTATCCCGGTGTTGGTTTGTTCAGTTTTTCTGTAGATAAACAAACAGCGCGTGTAGCCGCTGAGTTTTATATCAATGCGATCAATGTCATGAAAGGCGCAGAAGCAGTGAGTGAATATACTTCACTTCCACGCCAGGAAGCATTCAATATCGAATACTGGTTGCTGGAAGAAGCAAAGCTTCAGCGCAGGCCAAAACCAAAAGCATTAAGCGGCCGCGTAGCACTTGTTACCGGTAGCGCCGGCGGTATCGGTAAGGCAATAGCAAAGAAGTTCGCAGAAGAAGGCGCTTGCGTGATCCTGAACGATGTGAACGGAGAAAGACTGGAAACTGCAACTACCGAATTTAGAAAACTATTTGGCCGTGATGCGGTAGATAGCGTTTCATTGAATGTTACCGATACAGATTCTGTCGATGCGGCATTTGACTCCGCCAGCCTGGCTTTTGGCGGAGTAGATATTGTGGTAAACAATGCCGGCATCAGCATCTCTAAAAGCATCGAAACACATAGCCTTGAAGAATGGGATCGCCTGTATGATATCCTGGTCAAAGGTCAGTTCATCACTTCAAAAAAAGGAGTGGAGATCATGCGGGCACAGGGATTTGGCGGCGATGTGATCAATATCGTATCGAAGAATGCCGTGGTTGCCGGACCAAACAACGCTGGCTATGGTTCTGCAAAAGCCGCACAGGCGCATCTAACCCGGTTGATGGCAGCCGAGGTCGGTCCGGATAAGATCCGCGTGAACACTGTTAACCCCGATGCCGTGATCGCCGACAGCAATATCTGGGCCGGTGGCTGGGCCGAAGGCCGCGCCAAAGCATATGGTATTAAAGTGGAAGAACTCCCCGCCTATTATGCCAAACGTACTTTGCTGAATGAAGTGATCCTTCCGGAAGATATCGCCAATGCATGCTTCGCCTTCGCCGGAGGCTTACTCAATAAATCAACCGGTAACGCTATCAATGTCGATGGTGGAGTGGCAATGGCGTTTTTGAGATAGTTTGTTCGAAGGAGGTTTCATAGGTTCCAGAGGTTCCAGAAGTTCCATAGGTTTTATACATCCGAATTAATTTTTTAAAGATTACATAAAGTTGCATGCTTATGAACCTCTGAAACCTCTGGAACCTATGGAACTTCTGGAACCTCTGGAACCTCTCAAACTCCCCAACATGACTGTAGGCCTATTCATCCCCTGCTATATCGACCAGTTCTATCCCGGTGTGGGCATTGCAACACTGCAATTGCTTGAGAAGCTCGGAGTGGAAGTGGTGTATCCGTTGAAGCAGACCTGTTGTGGGCAGCCAATGGCGAACAGCGGTTTTGCCCGTCTATCGAGAGATTGTGATGCTAATTTTATTGAAAATTTTTCCGGGGTTGATTATGTGGTGGCGCCATCTGGAAGTTGTGTGTTGCATATAAAAGAACATTTGAAGAGTAAGGAGGATGCTGCGGCGGCGGAAAAGATCCGGGGTAGTATTTATGAGTTGACAGAATTCCTGGTGGATGTGCTGAAGATCGATGGACTGAATGCATCTTTTCCATATCGTGTAGGACTGCATGTAAGTTGTCATGGCCAGCGTGGCCTGCATACGTCTTCCATGTCGGAACGGATGCTGCCGGCTTTTTCCAAACCCGAACAACTGCTGAACATGGTACAGGGTCTGCAGTTGATGACACCTTCGCGCCGGGATGAATGTTGCGGCTTCGGCGGCACGTTCTGCGTGTTCGAAGAAGCAGTGAGTGTGAAGATGGGGAAGGACCGGGTCAATGATCACCTCAGGAATGAAGTGGAAGTGATCACTGCAGGTGATGTAAGTTGTTTAATGCACCTCGAAGGTATCTTGAAAAGATCCGGTTCAGCCGTACGGATCATGCATATTGCTGAAATACTCAATGCTACGATATGAAAACAGGAAACCATGCTGCGTTGGCAGGGGAATTTATCCAGGACGAAGCGCGGACTGACTGGCATGATGAAACCCTTTGGTGGATCCGGCAGAAACGGGACAAAGCTGCGCATCATCTTCCTGAGTGGGAACAGCTGCGTCAATGGGCTTCGGAGATCAAAGAACATACCTTATCCAACCTGCATCATTATCTGCTGGAATTTGAACAAAATGCAGTGGCAAATGGGATACAGGTGCATTGGGCTGTTGATGGTGCTGATCACAACCGCATCATAAAAAGAATTGCTGATAAACACGGCGTGAAAAAGATCGTGAAGAGCAAGAGTATGCTTACAGAGGAATGCCATCTCAACGAATATCTTCAATCTGCAAACATAGAAGTGATCGATACGGATCTTGGTGAACGCATCGTTCAACTTCGTCATGAACCTCCCAGTCATATTGTACTGCCCGCCATACACCTGAAAAAACAGGATGTAAGCGATACGTTTCATACACATCTCGGTACGGAAGCAGGCAATCATGATCCGGCCTATCTCGCGGCAAGTGCGCGAAAGCATTTACGTCAAAAATTTTTAGAAGCCGATCTTGCTATCACAGGAGTGAATTTTGCAATCGCTGAGACCGGCGGTATTGTCGTTTGCACCAATGAGGGCAATGCAGACATGGGAGCGCATGCAGCACCAGTGCATATCGCGTGCATGGGTATTGAAAAGGTCATTCCGAAGGCAGAGCATCTTGCTGTTTTTACAAGATTACTAGCGCGCAGCGCAACCGGTCAGCCGATCACTGCTTACACCAGTCATTTTCACAAGCCCAGACCGGGAAGAGAGATGCATATTGTGATCGTCGATAATGGACGCTCGCGCCAGTTGGGGAGAAGTGATTTCCGGAATTCATTAAAGTGTATACGTTGCGCGGCCTGCTTCAATACCTGTCCGGTCTATCGCCGTAGCGGGGGGCATAGTTATCATACCGCCGTTGCAGGTCCGATCGGCTCCATTTTGAATCCGAATCTTGATATGAAAGCAAACGCTGATCTGCCGTTTGCCTCCACGCTTTGCGGATCCTGTACCAATGTTTGCCCCGTTAAGATCAATATACATGAACAGCTTTGGAAATGGCGGCAGGTGATCGCTGCTGAAGGTTATGTAAGCGGTTCAAAAAAAGCAGGAATGAAAGTGATGGGGTTTGTTTTATCAAAACCACGTGTGTATCGCTTTGCCGGAGCCGTTGCGAGATGGACGCTCCGGCATTTGGGTTTTATCGCGAGATCAAAGAAATTTAATCCATGGTATAAGCAACGGGAGATGCCGGAACCTCCACAGAGCAGTTTTCGTTCATGGTACCTTAAAAACAGGAAGCAATGAATGCAAAAGAAAAAATACTTGCTGCAGTCGCTGCCAATCAGCCGCAATCAACCAAATTGCCATTGATCGATCATCGCGGAGTAACATCATCAGTCGAAGACCTTGTCAGCCTGTTTACACAGAATCTTCAGACTGTTGGCGGACATCTCCAGCGCATCCGTTCCATAGCGGACCTAAGGACGGTGATCAATGACGCACGGGCCGCAGGCGGATCAATATTGAATCTTATCCCGCAGGCGGGCGAGGTCGATCCTATTCCTGCTTCATTGGATGCATTGGCTTCACTGCAGCAGGTGTTCATGCTTGGATCGGTCGCCATCGCCGAGAACGGAGCGGTCTGGATACCTGAATCAACAATGCTCGGCCGGATCCTGCCGTTCATAACAGATCAGCTGATTCTGGTGATTGATGAAAAACAATTGGTCCCCACCATGCATGAAGCGTATGAAAGAATTAAAGTAGATGAGGATGGCTTCGGCGTCTTTATTGCCGGACCTTCGAAAACCGCGGATATCGAACAGTCGCTGGTCATAGGAGCACACGGCGCGAGAAAGCTGGTAGTAGTGATGATCGGCGCTGATCCGCAATGATCCATTTTTTGTTCCCGGATGATCAGGCATAGTAGCCTAACGATGCCGCAACTTTTTCACAAACAGGCATACGCTGACCAATGGGCTTGTCGCTGCGGGAAGGTTATGTTGACTAAGATCACTTTCTGTTGTAATCGTTTGTTGCGAATCGTCGATATTGCCGCCCTCCGGAACAACAGCAGAATTTCCGGGAGCTATTATTTTTTTGGACGCAAAGCCATCTGCTATCTGTTCCCCTGAATGCCGGATGCAATAAGTAATAAGTATTGCGATACAGAAAGTAAAGACAATAGTCACCCTCTTCAAAAGTCTGGCCTGCCTTTTCATGGATTTATTTATTTTATAATGAAGGATAATTGACACAATTCGTCAGTTATACAGTTAGATTTTCCAATGCCGATCGTATTCATTTATCAGCGCTTTGTTATTTTTTTGATGAACTGTCTTCCGGATGGCTTTAATCCGCCAATTGTCATCGGTCATCAGCCATCGAACAAGCCTAAGGCTATGACCAGCCGGCTGGGTTAATAAAAACTATTCGTCTTTTTTATACTCAAGGATATCCGCTGGCTGGCAATCCAGTACTTCACAGATTATTTCCAGTGTACTGAATCGTATTGCTTTTGCTTTACCGGTTTTGAGGATGGAAAGATTGGATAATGTCAGGCCAACTTTTTCGGAAAGTTCGTTCAATGACATTTTTCGTTTCGCCATCATTACATCAAGGTTTACGATGATCGGCATTGTTATACGGTTAATTCGTTCTCGGTTTGGATTTCGATACCTCTTTTAAAGATCTGCGCAATGACCAGCAGTGCCACACCCATAAACAGCCACACATCGGCACCGCCAAGGCGCATTTGTTCAAGGTCCGGCATCTTCACGCCATTTTCGATCATCCAGGATGCATGTTGTTTACCATAGTTCGAAAAGAAGCCGATCAGAAACGCGAGATAAGATGAAAGTTGAATGAAACGGACAACATGAATATTGAAAGGCTTTTCGATATCAAACTTCTTATCATGCAACAATTTGATGAACATATAAAATAACGTTGCACGCGCAATAGCAACGATGATGATGATCGACATCTGGACGATAAACTGACCACGGTCATATTGAAGCAATGCGGTAAGATCTGCCTGTTTCCAGAGTTTGCCTGCTGCTTCCGGTTTTACCAGCGGAATGATCGCATTAACAATAAATCCTCCGGCCTCGATCGAAACACCGATAAAGATGATCCACGAGAGGATCAGCAGGACCTTAAGCATAAAATTGGTTGAGATCTTCATTATTAGTTTGTTTGATGACGATGTAAAAATGATAAATATTTATTGAAAAACAATAAAAATAGATTGTTTTTTGAGAAATAATTGTTGAAATCTGCTATTAAAGATCCTGTAGATCACTGGTGGATAGTTAGTTAGACAGTGCATTGAGGCTAGAAAAATTCTGGTCTCTTAAGTTGAGGGAAACCGGTAGTTGTTTAATGACTGATGACCGGAAGTTGCTTGCCGGGTGTTTCATTCACATCCTATCTTTTCGCAAAGAATAGAATTACCGTGATGGTCGGATAAAGTGGTTCAAGCCTTAGCTCAGTTTCATTGTAAATGCGGAGAACTTCTTAAAACTTTTGCAAACATCACCTGCCAACCAACGCGACTGGATTGGCCAGAACATTCAACGCAGAAGATCATAAAGCTGTAAAAGCAATGAGGAAGAGTTGAAAAGAATGAAATATTATTATAGCAGCCCCAACCTGCTGGCTGCTTCAGCATGTGTTGATCATGTTTAGATAGAATCTTGAGAAACTATCAATTCAACTAATACTGTTGATACCTGTTTGAACCATTGCTGTATGTCAGTTAAACATAGGCATGGTCAGGTATCGTTAGTATCTATGTTGTACATAAAAGTTAAGTGAACCCTCCCGGTATTACAAGTTCTGTTTTGTCGAATTAATTCTATAAATAACATTAGTTCGTTTGGGCTACTTTTATAATTAATATTGATCAAATCAAAATATTTATGAAAATCCTCACAAAAGCAGCAGTGCTTTTTTTTTGCTTGTCTGGTATGACTGATGTTGCCAATAGTCAGTGCAGTAGTGTTGCAGGTGATTTTGATGGTGATGGTATTGCTGATGCTATTGATCTGGATGACGATAACGATGGTATTCCGGATCTGTTGGAGACGGGGCGTGGAAGTATTAACTGGACAGCAGCACAACTTACTAATTTTAGAACAACGCCGTTCACTGCATCAATGGATTGCGGAACCGCCATTTCTTTTCAATGTAATCCGTTAGATGCGCAGTACACTTTATTTGGTGTGGCCAGCACTACCATTAATAACATATATCAAACCATTTTGCGGGCTGACTTAAATGATCCTGCTGCAATTCTTTCCCGTACGATGCAGTTCAGCGCCAATAATACCGTTCCCAATACAGCATTCGGGGACATTACTATCTCCCTGACTCCCGGTACGCTATATGAATTCAATCTGTATATGGGTGATCCGGAATACACAAGTTTCAGGATAATGGCTTATGATGCAAGCAACCAATTGCTGAGTACTGCTGATTGGTGTACCGCCACCTACCGGTCTAACGGTGTATCACCCTCTACTACGTTGGGAAGCATCGTAACATCGTCTTCAAACATCGCCTGTAACGCCAACGGGGCTGGACAGAATTATGACGCGTTCCGTGTCCGGATGGGTGAAGCGACCCTTTCCGTTGCAACCAAGGTTGTTATACAAATAACCCGCTTTAGCGGCAGTAACAGTAATACTGATGGCCTTTTTTTCTTCGTAAGTGGAACCTGCCGCCCGGACACAGATAATGATGGTCACCCGAATGACAAGGACAATGACAGTGACGGGGATGGTTGCCCGGATGCATTGGAAGGAAGTGCAACTTTTACTTATAACGATGTAGATGGTAACGGCCGTTTACTGGGTGGAGTGGATGCCAATGGTCAATTGGTATTAACGGGGATTCCGCAAAACGGGGGCACAAGTTATAACAGTAGCCTGTTTGATGCGCAGAGCGCGTGTGAACGTCCATTTTCTTACCCGGTCAGTTTTGTTGCGGGCGGATCGCCTGGATTGCTCAATCTTGCCACACATCCCTTTGAAGGTAGTGACGCGGTTGATCAGCCATCTCAGGGCAGTTGGTCAGGAAAGGCCGTTAAGATCATTTCCCAGCCCACTAATAGTTTTACGTTAAAGCATGGATCAGTCACGCTTTCTGCGGGCGACACCATTGTCAATTACACGCCTTCAATGTTGACGATCGAACCGTCAGGGCTCACACCTCAGGGAACAACGGGCACATCCTTTCAGTACACCGTACTGGATATGGCATCCCAAACATCCAGTGCGGCCGTGAGCTATAGCGTTGTCTGGAGTATACCCTTGCCTTTGGTGTTAAAGACCTTCTCCGTCGATCAGACACAGGATTGCGGTGTACTGTTTCACTGGCAGGTGGAGCAGGACGGCGCAGCAGCATGGTATGAACTTGAGTATAGTACTGATGGCCGGACTTTCACGGGATTTTATCGGCAGGCTGCCCGCAACATGGATGGTGAGCAGAAATACAGCTATAGTTACAGGCCGGATTTGTCTGGGAGCATTTATTACCGGCTTAAAATAACGGGTGCTGATGGTGAGACAAGTTTCAGTCGGGTGCAGGTGATAAAATTAGATTGTAAACAGCGTGGGGCATTACGCCTGTATCCCAATCCTGCGCGCCGCCAGTTGTCTATCAGCAGTGTCTCTAAAGGGGAATTGATCAATCTTCATGAAACAGGGGGCCGTTTGCTCAGGTCGTTCAAAGCAAGTGTGGATGGCGTGCAGCAGATCGTGATCAGTGATCTTTTGCCGGGCACTTATTATGTCACGTTTCCGGGCAGGCCTGGTCAACCCGCTTTGAAGTTTGTAAAGCCATAAATGTGTCAGATAAGGTTGCCAAACAAAGTATCGTTTAATTATAGGAGATATTTATAGTAAAAGGGATGACTGATTAGAAACCAGTCATCCCTTTTCTATTACAATACCTCATCGCATGAACTACTCTGCAATGATCACCTTCGTCCCCGCCTTCTCAATCTTACTCACCGTATCCCTGCTCACTTCGCTATCAGTAATGATATAATCAATCTGATCAAGATTACAGATCTTTCCCAGGCCACGTCTGTCAAACTTCGAACTGTCTGCCAGCACCACCACCGTTTGCGCCAGCCTGATCATCTTCTGATTCAAACTTGCTTCCATGATATTGGTAATGGTAAGGCCATGATCAAGATCGATACCGTCAACACCCAGGAAAAGAACGCCGCAGGATAATTCATCCAGGATCTTTTCTGCAAATGAACCGGCGGTGGAGGAGGAGCTTTGGTGAACAAGACCGCCGAGCTGCAGCACTTCCACGTTTGGGCGATTGCTTAGTTCCAGCGCTACTTTCAGTGCGGGTGTGATCACGATGATCCGTTTATCGGGATGAAGCTGGCGGGCGAGTTCAAATACCGTGGTTCCCGATGCTATAATAATGGAGTCGTTCTGCCCGATCAGGCTGAGGGCCGCTTTCGCGATCTTTTTCTTTTCGTCAGCTTTGATGAACTCTTTTTCATCGATCGGCCGCTCGATCGCATAAGGATTATTAATGGAACCACCCCCGCGCGTACGGAACAGCAGTTTCTTTTCCTCCAGTAATTTAAGGTCCTTCCGGATCGTTACACCGCTTACCTGCATTTCGTCCATCAGTTGCGGAATGCTCACTTTTCCCTTCTCGTTCAGTTTTTTAAGTATGAATTGATGCCGATCGGTGATCGTTTTCATATATAAGATTTATCAGGCAAAATTGTTATTATTTCTCAATATTTTCAAAGACTTACAGAAAGTTTACTATTTGGTAAAACTATTTCAACCTTAAACGGCTAGAAAGTTTCAAAAACTTTCTTTTCCTTTCTTTTTGTTTTATTGAATTTAATTTTGTTACATTTGATTTACTTTACAGCCGGAAATGAAAGCAAATATGCGCTTTTCCGGGCATTTAAAGTAACGATTGCTCTTTCTTCGCCTTCCGTTTCGTAACAATTTGTTTAAAGGCAGGTAATATTTTGTTTAAATACAGATAAGTTATTTGCATAGAATCATTCCTGTTTTAAACAAACTGAAATAAAATGAAAGGGATTGATGGCGAACGAAAATTAGAAAGTATCAAAAAACTAAGCTGTTATGAAAAAAAATCACTGCTTTGCCCGCCACCAGCCGCAAAGCAAGTCGCTGAGGCTAACGCATAGTTGGCTGCTTAGCCTGTTGCTGGTCTTCCTCTTCACTGTGCCTGCCGTTGCACAAAAAACGATCACCGGAAAAGTAACTGATGAAAACAATCAACCGCTTGAAGGCGCCAACATCCGCCTGAAAACCGGTTCAGGTACCGTCAGCAGCGCTGATGGTACTTATTCGCTGAGTGTTCCGAACTCCACCGAAATCCTTGTATTCTCTATGGTCGGTTACAAGGAAAAAGAAATGACGATCGGCAATAACACAACGATCAACATTACACTTCAGAAAGATGTTGCAGGTCTCGATGAAGTAGTAGTTGTAGCTTATGGTACACAAAAGAAAGGTAATCTGACCGGTTCGGTTTCTACCATCAGCAGTGCGCAGATTGAAAGAAGGCCGAACATCTCCGGCTCAAACGCTTTACAGGGTCTGGCTGCCGGTGTAACTGTCACCTCACAAACCGGTGCACCAGGCGGTGACGGTGCACAGATCCGGATCCGCGGGATCAATTCATTCGGCGGCTCCAGCAGTAATCCACTCGTGATCATCGATGGTGTGGCTGGTAATATTGATGATGTGGATGTGAATCTTATCGAATCGATCTCCATCCTGAAAGATGCTGCCTCTGCGGCCATCTATGGTTCACGTGCCGCAAATGGTGTGATACTGATCACCACCAAAAGAGCAAAAGATAAATTGTCTGTAAACTATAAAGGATATGTTGGCAAACAGGAAGCAACTGCCATTCCGAAAGTAACAGATGGACTTACCTACATGCGCGTGTTCAACGATGCAAGTATGAATGATAATGGTATCAAGATCTATAGCGATCAGGATATTGAAAACTTCAGGCAGAAATATGCAGCCAATCCTTCCAACTACGACTGGCAGGATGCGATCCTGCAGGGTAGCGGTTTAACGCATAGCCACTTCATTTCTGTTTCCGCCAACAGCGGCATCGTTCGCGCTACGCCTTCACTCAGCTATGTTGAGCAGGAAGGCCTGATCAGGAATACAGGTTTCAAACGTTATGTATTCCGCAATAACCTCGACATCACACCAAATGAAAAATTCTCCCTGAAATTTGATGTTGCTGTTACCAATAAGAACAGAACACAGATCGCTGATGAAGGAACGATCTGGAACTATCTTGGAAGAATGCCGACAAACATTCCGATCCGTTATGGCGATAACTGGTCTGATGGCTGGGTGAAGATCAATCCTGTTGGTTATATCGCTGACGGCGGCAACCGCAAGACCAACAATCTCGAGTTCTATGGTAACCTGAACCTGACTTATAAACCAACCAACTGGCTGTCTCTGACCGGTATGTTCGCTCCACGCTATCTTACTACAAATGGCCATGTCTTCACCAAAAGCCTGATGACTTATTATGAAGATGGATCCCCGGCCGGTGCAGCAAACACTACTACCGATCTCACCGAAACAGCATACAGATATTTTTATGGAACATACCAATTCCAGGCTGTAGCGCAAAAGAGTTTCAACGGACATAACTTCAGCCTGATGGGCGGTTCTTCCCGTGAAACCTACGACGCGAAATTGCTGTCTGGATACAGAAGAGATTTTGTTTACAACACCTATGAACAACTGACTGCCGGTGCTGACAATGCAACAAAAGATAACAATGGTACGCAAAACCAATGGGTGCTTGTATCAGCATTTGGCAGATTGAACTATGACTTCAAAGGAAAATATCTTTTTGAAGCCAACTTAAGATATGATGGCACATCCCGTTTTATCAAAGACAATCAATGGGCTGCTTTCCCTTCATTTTCTGCCGGCTGGGTGATCTCTAAAGAAGCATTCATGGATGATATCCGCCCTGTGGTAAAACTCCTGAAGATCCGCGGTTCATGGGGTAAATTGGGTAACCAGAACATTGGTACATCTTATTATCCTTTTGCTGAAGCATTATCACTGGGCAGTGCATCATTTGGAGGAAACGTTTTCCAGATGATCACGCAAACAACGCTGTCCAACCCAAATCTCCGTTGGGAAGAAACAGTGATGAAAGGAATTGGTGTGGATGCAAACCTGTTTGATAAATTATCTGTAACATTTGATTACTACGATAAAAAAACAGATGGTATCCTGCTTAAATTAAACACTTCACAACTGACCGGTCTTGCTTCTCCTTATCAGAATGCCGCAGTGGTAACAAACAAGGGCTGGGAGTTTACTGCACGTTATGATAACAGCTGGGGTGATTTCCATTTCGGACTTGGTGTTAACCTGTCTGATGTAAAGAACAGGATCGTTGATATGAAGGGCCAGACATCCGGTGACCTTCTCCGTCAGCAGGAAGGTTATTCGATCAATTCTATCTATGGTTATCTCTCCAATGGGTTCTATCAATCACAGGAAGAGATCAATGCTGGTCCAACCCAGATAGGTACGCTGAAGCCAGGTGATGTAAGATATATCGATATCGCAGGTGCATTTGATGCAAGTGGTAAATCGATCCCTGACGGTAAGATCACCGATGCTGATAAAGTGATCATCGGCAGTACAATTCCACGTTACACGTATGGCGCAAATCTTGATCTGGGCTGGAAAGGTTTCCGTCTAAGCGCATTTGTTCAGGGTGTTGGTAAAGTAGATGGTTATCTCAACTCACACTATGTAATTCCTGCAGTGAACTCAAGTTCGATCAAACCGTGGCAGCTGGATTACTGGAGCGTGGATAATAAAGATGCGGCATTGCCACGCGTATCGCTTACTTCAACCAACAATACACAGAACTCTACCTTGTGGATGAGAAGCGCTGCATATCTCCGTCTGAAAAATGTTCAGCTTGGATATGAACTCCCGAGAGCCTTCATGAAAAAAGTTGGATTACAGAGTGCCTTTATCTATGTGAACGGTCAAAATTTATTTACCCATACCAATTTTTACCAGGGTTACGATCCTGAGATCAACTATGACGCGGGTGCATCTGATGGTGTATCACTCGGTGGCGGTAATTTCTATCCGCAGGTTAAGATCTACACATTTGGTATCGATATTAAATTCTAACAATGAAAAAGTTCAACAACATACATAAAATTGCAACGATCGCACTGGGTGCCATCCTGGCCCTTTCGTCCTGCAAAATCGACCGTTCTTCACTGAACGGCCCATCTACCGGAACATTTCCTGCAAATGCAAAAGAAGCGGAAATGGGATTGTTCGGTGCTTACCAGAGCGTAACAAAACTGGATGCGTCAAGCACACCGATCTGGCACGTGATGGACAATATCACGGACATCGGATATGCACGTCCTGGTACAAACTACACATCACCGATCACCAGCGCGATCACTACAGATAATGCACTCACCAATAAACCATGGCAGATCCATTATCAGACCATCGCACGCGTGCACACTGTGCTGGATAACCTGGAGCAACTGAAAAGTTCCATGACTGATGCGGCGTACAATCAGCTTGATGCGGAGCTTCGTTTTATCCGTGCTTATTGCTATTCCCAGCTCACTGAATTATTCGGTGATGTGCCTTTGCTGAAGCATGCCGTGGATCTGGCAAATGCATCTGTTGCAAGAACTCCAAGGAATGAGGTGGAAAAGTTCATGCTGGATGAACTGACTGCGATCGCTGATAATCTTCCGGTCTCTCAATCTCAGTTTGGCAATGCGAGAGCGTCCCGCGTAGCGGCTTACATGCTGAAAGCACGCGTTGCAATGAATGCAAAACAATTCACAGTTGCTGCTGATGCCGCTTCAAAAGCGATGTCCCTGGCAAATGGTGTTCACGATCTTACTGCATTCAATAGTTCAGTGAACTTTGTTGGTAAAGATCACACAGCTGGCGAGCCTGATGTTTCCAACATCTTTGGTCACGCAGGTTTTAAAACGAGTAAAGAATGGATCTGGGTTGCTGAATACAACATGACCATTCCCGGTAATACACATAACCAGCAATACTATTCGGGATCACGCCTCGGTAAGGGTGTTTGCTATTGGGGGCCAACGCAGGATCTGATCAATACTTTCCAGGCGAAAGACGGTTTGCCTATCACAGAGTCTCCTTTGTATGACGCATCAAAACCGTTTGAGAATCGTGACCCAAGATTGGATATGTATTGTGTTCGCCCGCATGCACGCTATCTCGGTTACCAGTTTGAGCCGGCGACAAGCTTTGCGCAGGTGAAGAACTACTGGCCGGTATTAACGGGCGCAAGCACTACTCCTTCAAATGTTGCGAATGCTGATGCAACCAATGCATACAGATCTTTCAGCGGCTATTTGTGGCGTAAGCCGGTCGATATCGCTGATTTCAATACAACATCTGTAAGCGGCGTATCAGATCTGAACGTGGGGATCTTCCGTTTTGCAGAGTTATTGCTGATCTATGCCGAAGCAAAAATTGAAGCGAATCAGATCGATAACAGTGTTTATGATGCGATCAACCGCGTTCGCCGCCGGGCACTGATGCCTGATCTTCCCGCTGGTCTTTCCCAGGCTCAATTGCGTAAAGCGGTCCGCTATGAACGTAAAGTGGAACTTGCAAACGATGGTGTAAGATGGAATGATCTCCGCCGCTGGGGGATTGCCAACACAGTAATGAACGGCGTTTTATATTTGAACCGTGATGCAAAAGCATGGACAAGTGCAGTGCTGACTGGCTTTGACGACAGCTATACGCCGCTCTACAACGCAACAGAAGCAAAAAAATATTTCACCACGCAGGATGTAGTGTATCGTCAGAATAAAGATGAATACTGGCCGGTGCCTAAATCTGAAATGGACGCGAACAAGAATCTTGTTCAGAATCCAGGATACTGATTTTTCGATGATCGATGTTCCTCCTTCACTTCGTTACGGCGGACACAGTCGACGGTCGATGATCGAATGCCCGGGATTGGTAGCAAGTTCATTTTCGTGATTGTAAATGAAAAAGACGATTTTATACCGACCATCGACAATCGAACATCGATCATCGATTTCAAAAAAGTACAGTTCAAAAATGACAGGATTGCTTAGCCCCGAAAGAAGACGTTGGTTGATCGTAGCCGTTATCTTCCTTGCGATCATATTTAATTATGTGGACAGGCAGATCGTATCTGTACTGAAGCCTGTATTAAAAGGAGAATTTGAGTTGGATGACAGCGGTTATGCGATGATCCTGAATGTTTTTACCATTTGTTACGCGATAATGTATCCTGTGTCAGGATGGATGGTAGATAAATTCGGTGCTAAAGTGGTAATGTTCTTTGGAGTGATCACCTGGTCGGTGGCTTGTATCGGCGGTGGCTTGTCGAGATCAATCGGTCAGTTTGGGTTCTTCCGTGGTTTGCTCGGTGCTGCTGAACCGACCAATTTTCCGGCGCAGCTCAAAGTGATCACGATGTGGTTTCCGGGAAAATTACGCGCAACAGCAAACAGTCTTTGTGTTGCGGGTAGCTCTATCGGTGCGATCATTGCGCCACCAGTCATCGCATGGCTGGCGTTGAACTATAACTGGCAGACTGCTTTTATTGCAATGGGCGCAGTTGGTTTGCTGATAGCCGTGTTGTGGAAGTTGATCTACCAGGATCCGCCGCAACACATTTTGCAGGAAGCAACAGAATCAACCGGTACAACCACAAATGCCTCCTTTGAATGGAAACAATTGTGGGGAACAAAAAGTCTGTGGGGGATCTTACTGATCCGTTTTGTAAGCGATCCGGTCTGGTATTTCTGTTTGTTCTGGTTGCCCGGTTATTTACAGGAGCAATCAGGATTAAGCCTGGCGCAGGTGGGAATGTTTGGGTGGATCCCTTT
Source organism: Citrobacter freundii (assembly GCA_003243445.1). GTDB lineage: Bacteria > Bacteroidota > Bacteroidia > Chitinophagales > Chitinophagaceae > Terrimonas_A. The sequence goes on along the minus strand of QFQQ01000010.1, from coordinate 34,121 downwards.
TTTATTTGCGGATCTCGGTGCAATAGGAACATCTGCCTGGTCAGATAAAATGGTGAGAAAAGGAGTGGAGCCGTTGATGGCAAGAAAAAGAATGCTCACAAGAGTGGCGTTCCTCGGACCGCTTTGCGCACTGACACCGTATCTGCCAAATGCATGGGCAACACTTGCTGTATTCAGTGTGGTAGCTATTGCCTGTTTGAGCTGGCTGTTCAGCATCAGCGTGGTGATAGCGGAAGCGTTTCCGGTGAAGAATGTGGCAAGTGTGTTGGGAATAGCCGGTGGATTTGGCGCATTGGGTGCGGTATTGTTCAACTACTTTGTCGGACAATTCATGGGGACATTGGGGGCTGAAAAAATATTTATTGCGATGGCGTTTTTGCATCCATTAGCTGTGGTGATATTATTGACGATGGTGAGAAAGGAAAGACCGGCGTAGGGTTCCCGCAGATTACGCAGATTTTATCAGTCTGTTAATCGAAGGTACTTATGCTTTTGAAATCACGTTTATGAGGTTTCGCAGATTACGCTGATCAAAGTCTGATAGCGGAAACTGATCTGCGCAATCTGCGGGGTCAAATTGAAGATCGTTCGACAAAATCAGTCATTTAATAAAACCGGAGTGGCAAATCTGCGTAATCTGCGGGAACTCCAGGCCGGAAGAATTTATAAAACGAACAACAATATGAAAACAATTGCTGAACCCGCACGGGAAATATCCGTCAGAAAAGAAACCGATGTACTTGTAATTGGCGGCGGCCCTGCCGGCATCATGGCTGCACTTGCTGCCGCTGAAGATGGATTAAGTGTGACGCTGATCGAAAGCCGCAGTTTTGTCGGCGGCAACATGACGATCGGTTTACCGATCCTTGGTTTTCTTGGACAAAAAGGAAACCAGATCATCAAAGGTCTTCCGCAAAAACTGATCGATCGGTTGAAAGCCGTACAGGCATCCAGCGAGCATCGTCCCTGTCCTTTGCACATGAGTTTGACATTGGTTGAACCCGAAGCAGTTAAAACGGTCGCATTGCAAATGCTGATCGAAGCAAAAGTGGATGTATTGTTTTATGCGTTCTGTTCAAGCGTGGTGATGGACGGGGATGAACTCAAAGGTGTGGTGATCGAAAGCAAAGCCGGCCGTGAAGCGATCCTTGCAAAAGTGGTGATCGATTGCAGCGGAGATGCGGATGTTGCTTACCGCGCAGGTGTTCCATGTGATTATGGTAATGAACACGGAGGCGTTCAGCCGCCAACACTGATGTTCTGTCTTGGCAATGTTGATACAGAAAAACTCCGTCTCAGCATCGCTGAAGAACCACGCACTTATCTGACTGATTTTATTCCTGCGGAATATTTTGGACAGAACAATCAATTTGTGCTGGTCGGCATGCGTAATCTCATCAAAAAAGCACAGGATGCCGGATTGTCTTTACCTACAGAAAGAACCATCCTGATTACCGGCTTGCGCAAAGGTGAAGTATGGGTGAATATGACGCGTGTCAACGGCGTGAACGGAACTGATCCCGGAAGTCTGACCGTTGGTGAGATAGAAGGTAGAAAACAGATCGAAGATATCCAGCGGTACCTGATCGATTATGTGCCGGGGTTTGAAGAGGCATACTTTGTGAAGACGGCGCCGTTCCTGGGGATCCGCGAAACAAGGAGGATCAATGGCCTGTATACAATGGATCGCGATGATATCATGAGCTGCCGTCATTTTGAAGATGCGATCGCTGTTGCAAGTTATCCATTGGATATACATCACCCTGTCGGTGGTGGTTGCACACTCGAATGGTGTGGTGATTGTTATGATATTCCCTATCGCTCTCTTATTCCACAGAAAATAAAAAATCTCATTGTTGCGGGCCGTTCAATTTCCACTACGCATGAAGCCATGTCAGCGATCCGCGTGATGGCGCCTTGTATGGCAATGGGTGAAGCTGCCGGCCGCGCAGCAAAGATGGCAGTGAGTCAGGGCATACAGCCTGCGGATATTGATGTGAAGAAATTGCAGCAGGAGTTGGTGGAGAAAGGGGCTTATTTGAGAATTGCGAAGGAAGAACTTGTTTCTTGAAGTAAGAAGCAATAAGTAAAAAGTAAAAAGTCAAAAGTTAAAAGTAAAAATAGCTTTCATTAAAGTAAGATGATTTTGAATGACTGTGTTGTTCAACTATTAAATAAGCTTTGTTATGTCTGCCAGCAGAAGGGATTTTTTGAAAGGCGTTAGTGCCGCCGCAATATTGCCAGCATTGCCGGTTTTCGCAACTGATATATCAACGGCCAATAAGGCTGGCACACACCGCATCATGTGTTCCAATATTCGTGTTGCGTTGGATGAAGATGAGGCGAAGGGTCTGGGCTGGTCAACAAGAAAAGATATTTGCCTGAAGGTCATCAAAAGTAAAAAAGCAGATATTATCTGTCTGCAGGAAGTATTGAAGGTACAGGCGGATGATCTCCGGAAATACTTTCCCTCATATCAGCTGTTTGGTTTTGAAGGACCGGAGATGGACCCGCATCCGACAGGTTATTTCGGCATTGCCAAGAACCCGATTATGTTTTCAAGGGATAGATATGAATTACTGACTGCGGGTACATACTGGCTTTCTGAGACGCCATTAGTGGCTGGCAGTAAATCCTGGGATACAGCAAGGGCAAGACATGCCAATTGGGTTCGCTTGAAAGAGAAATCAACTGGTAAAGAATTTCGTGTGGTGAATCTTCATCTTGATCACGTTTCTGCCGAAGCAAAAATTCAGCAGGCAAAAATGGTGGTAGATGAAAGCGCTCAATATCAGCAGGAGTATATGCAGATACTGACAGGTGATTTTAATTCGAAATTCGATAGTAATGTATTGACCTCCGTACGCAACGGAGGCTGGAAAGAAAGTTATGAAACAGTTCACGGCGAAGGTGAAGCCGGCTTCACCACACACGAATTTGAAGGAGAAAAATATGAGAAAGGTCCTTCAAAGGGAAGAATTGATTTCATCTGGTACAGAGGTGCGGGTCTGAAGCCTGTTGACTCTGCGATCGTTAAGGATTCTGTCAATGGCAAATATCCAAGCGACCACTTCTTTATTTATACTGATTTTATTATCGAATAATAGTAGCATGAAAAAAAAGATATTAGGTTGGGCTCTTTTCTTTTTATCTGTATCAATGGTTTCTTTTTCCCAGGGGAAATACCAGAAACCCGTGTTGGAGCAGAAAGGTTCCTGGTCGCTGATCATGGTTCCTGATCTGCAGAACTACGCAAAATGGGGAAGGAATCAGCCGATAATGGATCTGATGATGGCATGGATCGTTGATAACATCGATACACTGAACATCAAAATGGTGATGGGCGTTGGTGACCTTGTAGAGAACAATGAAAAGATCACGAATGATTATGATGGCGATCAGACCACGAAGCAACAGTGGGAAACCGTTGCAAAAGTATTCGGAAAACTTGATGGAAAAGTACCCTACATCGCGGCAACCGGTAATCATGATTACAGCATCGACAGGCAGGGCAACCGTAGTTCTCATTACAGCGAATATTTCAATACAGAGAAAAATCATCTTAATCAAAAGCTGCTTGTGCAGAATGCAAGAAATGAGCAAGGACAACCCACGCTGGAAAATTCCGCGTATGAAATAAAAGGGCTGAATGGAAAAGATTATCTCTTTATAACTGTTGAAGACGGTCCGCGGGATACAACGCTGACCTGGGCAAGAAAAGTGGCCGCGATGGACCAATACAAAAACCATCGCGTGATCCTGGGAACACATGAGTATCTGAATGCAAAGGATGCACAAACCAGTGGTGATGTTACCTGGATCTATTGGGAACCCTATAACATCAACAACGAGATCCAGAAATCTCCGCGGATGAAGATCCCCGGTGCTAATAATGGTAAACAAATCTTCGAAAAGCTTGTCCAGCCTTCTTCCAATATCGAAATGGTTTTATGCGGACATATTTCGGGAGAAGGCTACAGGAATGACAAGAACAGATCCGGCAAAACAGTTCATCAGATCCTGTTTGATTCACAGTCGATGGGTGGCGGACACCGCGACGGAAACGGCGGTGACGGCTGGTTGCGCATCCTGGAATTCATGCCCGACGGGAAAACGGTAAAAGTAAAAACCTTTTCTCCATTATTCGGCATCTCTCCAACTACACAACAATTCGCCTGGAAAAAGGACGCCAGGAATGAGTATGTGGTGAAGTTTGATTGAAGCAGGGAAGCGATGTTCGATGGTTGATGATCGATGGTCGATGGTCGGGTCTCGGACAGGTACTGCGGATAAAATTGAAATGATCGATTATTCGTTGAAAGATGACCGAGTGTCGAACATCGATCATCTGGCATCGAACATCTAATATCGACCATCGAACATCGAATTGCTGCATATGAAGACAAACGACTTTATAAATAACAAAATGGGAATACCCTCTTCTCTCTTGTCTGGCTACCTGGGCATATTACTCTTTATGATGGGTGATGGCATGGAGCAGGGATGGCTTAGCCCATATCTGATCGAAAGAGGTATGAGTATGCAGCAGACCGCTACGCTGTTCACTGCCTATGGTGTAACTATCGCCATAGCGTCGTGGTTTTCCGGTGTGCTGGCTGAATCGCTTACACCGAAGAAAACGATGTTGCTGGGATTGCTCATCTATCTTGCGGGCACAGCAGGTTTTATTGGCTTTGGTCTGCATTCGCTTGATTTTCCTACGATGATCATCACGTATGCGTTGCGTGGTTTTGGTTATCCGTTATTTGCCTATTCGTTTTTAGTCTGGATCTCGTATGTAACAGCACCCGCCGCATTGGGCAGGGCTGTTGGCTGGTTCTGGTTTGTCTTCACCGGTGGCCTGAATGTATTAGGTGCTTTTTATTCAAGCTGGGCGATCCGTGAATTGGGAAATATCCCTGCATTGTGGAGCGCAGTGTTCTGGGTATTGCTTGGTGCATTGTTCGCGCTTGTGCTGAATAAAGCTCCGTTTAAAACAAATCAGCAATCCGCCAATAAATGGAATGAGCTGGGTAAAGGCTTTACGATCATTCGCGCTGAACCGAAAGTGGCCATCGGTGGAATTGTAAGAGTGATCAATACAACTGCACAATTTGCCTTTCCTGTATTTCTTCCCACTTATATGGCTTCGCACGGTTTCAATACAACAGATTGGTTGTATATCTGGGGAACGATCTTCACCAGCAATATTGCCTTCAACCTGATCTTCGGTTTTGTGGGGGATCGTATAGGATGGCGCAGAACGATCACCTGGTTTGGAGGTGTCGGTTGTGCGATCACAACATTGCTGTTGTATTACATTCCTCAGTATGCATCAGGTAACTATGCCTTTGTCATGTTTGCTGGAATTGCATGGGGAGCTTGCCTTGCGGGTTATGTGCCGCTATCTGCATTGGTCCCTTCCCTGGTAAAGGAAGATAAAGGAGCTGCCATGGCGATATTGAATCTCGGAGCGGGTTTAGCTGTATTTGCAGGTCCCGCAATTGTTGGATTGTTCATCGGCAGCGTTGGCGCCGAAGGGGTGATCTGGATCCTTGCCGCCTTGTATTTTATCAGTGCCATCTTAACGAGGTTTATTTCGCTGCCTGCATCCATCAGGGAAGGAGATAGGCTGGCTCTTTCGGAAACAGCTGCATTGCCGTCATGAAAACACTAATTGTTTAACCATTATAGAGATATATGAGAGTACTAGTAACTGCACCTTATCATGAAAAAGGATTGTTTGAAGTGAAACAGGATCTGGGAGAAGTGATCTATCGTCCATGGAAAGACAATGGACGTGCTTATAATGAAGATGAATTGCTCGCGCTTTTATATGAAACGGAGGCAGAAGCATTGATCACGGAACATGATCTTGTGACGGAAAAAGTGATCAATGCGAATGCGCATCTTCAGTTCATCGGAGTATGCCGGGGAACGCCGTCAAATGTAGCGGTGGCAGCGGCAACACATCACGGCATACCGGTCTTTTATACGCCGGCAAGAAATGCGCAGGCTGTTGCGGAAATGTTTATTGCCAATGTCATTACGTTCATGCGTAAAACATTGCCGGCGATCAGTTGGTTGCGCAGCAGAAAATGGAATGAGGGAGCACATACTTCTTATCTTGAATTCAAGGGAAATGAACTCGCTGGAAAGAAGATCGGCCTGGTCGGATTTGGCGCCATCGGTCAGCTGATCGCGAAGATGGTGGAGGGTTATCCATGTACGATCGTTTACTACGATCCGTTTGTTGATCCGAAGACTTTTCCTGCTTATCAGCAATTAAGCCTGGATGAATTGTTTAAAACTGCAGACGTTGTTTCCGTTCATCTTCCCGTAACTGCTGATACAAAAGGAATGATCGACTCGAAGTATTTCCGGTTGATGAAGCATGATGCCATTTTTGTTAATACCGCTCGCGCAGTTGTTGTTAACAGGAATGATATGTACGATGTTCTATATCAAAACAAGATCCAGGGTGCGATCCTCGACGTGTTTGATAACGAACCACCGGATGAACTCGATTACAAGATCATTGATCTGCAAAATGTATTGCCGACGCCACATATCGCCGGAGCCACACATGAAGTGGAAGATCATCATGTACGTATTTTAAATGAGGTGCTGGTTGATTGGTTTGTGCATGGGAATCATAACACCTCGCGCCTGGCTAATAAGGAGATCTTATCATCGTATATTCAACGATAAATTGTACTGAATGAAAAAACAGGATGCATACCTGGTTCTTGATATCGGCACGGGAAACGTGCGTTCAGCGATCGTTGATCCTTCCGGGAAAATATTGGGCGTTGCAAGGGCGGATATAAAATATTATCGGGATGAATTATATCCTGAATCGATCTATTTTAAACCGGAGGAATTATGGGAGCAATTGCGTATGCTGACAGCAGACGCGTTGAAACAGGCTGGTTCCGTTAAGATCATGGCTGCCACCACCACCAGCCAGCGGGAAGGAATTGTATTGGTGAACAAGTCTGGTAAGGCTATCATCGGTCTGCCGAATATCGATCACAGGGGTCGTGAGTGGGAAGATCAGTATGCGGGCAAAAGCAGGATCTATCAGTTGACCGGCCGTTATCCTACTTCTTTGTTTTCTGTGTATAAATTAATTGGAATAAGAGAAAGAAGAAAGGATATCTGGAATGATCTTTCATTTTTTCTCAGCATCAGTGATTGGGCCGCGTGGGAGCTGAGTGGTATTCCCTTGTATGAGCATTCACAGGCTTCGGAAACACTTTTATATGATGTGGCTGCGGGAATCTGGAGTGATGAGTTGTGTAAGCTGTTTGATATTTCTGTTGAACATCTTCCTGAACTTTCTCCATCCGGTTCAATTGCCGGATCAATAAAGACTGATCTGGCAACCCAATGGGAAATTGATGCTGATGCTGTGGTGATCACTGGTGGCGGTGATACACAGATGGCGATCAAAAGCACATCGCCTTCTGTTGGAGATGTGGTGATCGTGTCCGGCACTACAACGCCTGTTGTAAAACTCGAAGCTGATTACATCACAGATAAAGAAGAACGGACCTGGACGAGTCGCGATATAACCAGGGGCCGGTTTGTATTTGAAGCAAACGCCGGCGTTACCGGTTTGAATTACCAGCGATTGAAAGAAGTGTTTTATCCGAATGAAGGATATGATGTGATTGAAAGGGAACTCTCCGAAAATACCTGCAGGCAATGCGCCGCTTCGCTGGGCTCCCTGATCGCCGGAGAGAAAAAGCCGGTGATCCGTGGCGGTTTTATTTTCCCTGTACCCGTGGCGCATGAACTGACACGAAGCAGTTTTGTATGGGCGACATTGATGGACATTTCGTTCTCAATAGCAGAAAACTATAAAGTTCTTGCCGGTATTTCCGGTCATGATGAAAACTATATCTGGGCCTGTGGTGGTGGATTGCAAAGTAAACTTTTGCGCAATATGATCGCTGCGGTCACGGGTAAGGAAGTGCGGGTGCGAAAAGGCTTTGAACAGGCATCCGTTGCAGGAGCCGCAATGCTTTGCAATGAAGCCTTGAAGATCTCTATCGAAATAAAAGAAGATGCAATCGAGGCATCAACCGTAAGTGGCAAAGATGCTGAGTTGTATAATTCGTTTTATAAAGAATGGAAAGAGACAAGAGAACAGTTCCGTTCCATCAGTTAGATGATTTTTTGTTCTCTGCATGAAATGATGAATAGTACATTTTTTCTTGGTATCGATATCGGCACACAAGGTGCAAGAATTGTTTTGCTTGAGAAGAACGGGATCCAGCTTGCTGCAAGGGAAGAGGTTTTTCCATTGAGTGAAACTTTACGTGAAGAGCAGTCGCCCGTTACGTGGTGGGAATCTGTGAACCGGCTGATACCTGCATTATTGAATGAAGTGAGGCAGACTATTTCACTCAACGATATCAAGGCTGTCGCAGTCACGTCCACTTCAGGCACGATCATTCCGCTGGACCATTCTTTTGAGCCGCTTCATTCCGCGATCATGTACAGCGACCCTCGCTCAGCAAACGAGGCGGCATTTTGTAAAGAAGTTGCATCATCACTGGTAAAGAAAGGCTATACCGCATTCAATGCTTCAAGTGGTTTGCCAAAGATGAAATGGTTTTTGAATCATTTTTCGGATAAGATCCCACAGTTGTATAAATTCATTCACGCGGCGGATTTTATCACAGGAAGACTATGTGGAGAATATGGTGTGACGGATTATACAAACGCCATGAAGTCCGGTTACAATATCCATGATTTTAGCTGGCCGGATTATATCACAGATCAGATCGGGATTCGTAAAGAATGGCTGCAGGAGGTAAAACCATCAGGCGAGACGGTCGGTTGGATCAAACAGGAGTTGGCTCAAGCCTGGGGATTGCCTTCTTCAGTGATTGTGACAACCGGCGTGACGGATGGATGTGCCTCGCAGATCGCTGCCGGTGCGGTAAGCCCGGGTCAGTGGAACACAACGATCGGGACCACACTCGTTATAAAAGGTGTCACACAAAAAGAAGTGATAGATCCTCTTGGCGCCATCTACAATCATCGCCATCCTGCTGGCTATTGGATGCCGGGTGGCGCAAGTAATACCGGTGCGGATTGGGTAAGTAAATTTTTTGCCGGAGAAGACCTGAAAGAACTGAATGAAAAAGCCGGGTCGCGCCTGCCCGCCGGCTCTCTTGCCTGGCCTTTGTTGCAAACCGGTGAGCGGTTTCCTTTTGTATCTCCCAACGCAACAGGTTTCTGGCCGGAAGGAAATACGATCGAGCGATTCACCGCTGCGATGGAAGGCGTTGCATTTATCGAACGGTATGCTTATGAGACGATCTGCGGTTTATCCGGCGAAAAGATCGAACGGATTTTTTCCGCTGGGGGCGGAAGTAATAGCGATACATGGATGAAGATCCGCAGCAGCGTGATCAATGTTCCCGTTTGTAAAATGAAAAATGTCTCTGGTGCCGCAGGCGCCGCCATCCTTGCCGCGTCACGGAGTTTTTATTCATCTTTGCAGGAAGCGGCCGGTGCAATGGTGATACCTGAACTTACCGTTGAGCCTGATCCGATATTGGTTCAACTGTATAATGAAAAATATAAGCTCTTTATTGAAGAATTAAAGAGAAGAAAATTTTTGAAATAATATGCTGAGGATCTTTTTACTTAGACATGGACAAACTGCCTGGAATGCCGATAATAACCGGTATTGCGGCCGGACGGATATCGCTCTCACAGAAAAAGGTATCAGTCAGGCTGAGGAAGTGAAGCGTCAGATGGAGGGCATCGGATTACTGAATGTCTATTCTTCCCCTTTGCAGCGTGCGTATACTACGGCTTGTATTGCCTCGGGCAAAGAAGCGATCAAAGATGACCGGTTGATCGAAGCGGATTTCGGGCAATGGGAAGGCAAGACCAAGGAAGAGTTCATCGAAGAGAACGGATCACTTTGGGTTAACTGGATGAGTGATCCCGCAAGTCATCGTGCGGGTGGAACCGGTGAAACGGGAATGGAGATCGTCACGAGGGTGGATGACTTCTTCAGATCCGTGCAGCAAAAATATACGGAAGGTAATGTGATGGTGGTGGCGCACAATGGCATTAACAGGTTATATATGGCTTATAAACTAGGCATGCCATTGAGAAATTATCGCCAGCTTGTCCAGGAGAATTCTTCGATCACTTGTTTCACATTAGATCAAAGTGGCGTGTTCACATTGGAACTACTGAATTCAAAATTACGATAGATGAAGCTTTTTATGAACAGGATCGTTATACTGTGTTCAATGCTGATGATCATGGTCGCGGCAAATTCGCAACTGAAGATCCTGCAAAAGGATGATCAGTTCGATATTCATTCCTTTTTTCACTATACGGGAAAGAATCAGAACATTATCAGTGGTCATCGTGGCAGTCATATTCCCGGCTATCCCGAAAACGCGATTGAGACATTTGAATATGTGTTGAAAAATACACCCGCATTTTTTGAGATCGATCCGCGCCTTACAAAAGATAGTGTGATCGTATTGCTTCATGATGCAACACTGGACAGGACGACTACCGGAAAGGGAAAGCTTTCCGATTATACCTGGGAGCAGGTGAAGCAATTTCGTCTGAAGGATAAGGATGGAAACGTAACGCCTTATCGCATTCCCACGCTTGAAGAAGCCATCAAATGGGCAAGAGGGAAAACGATCCTGAATCTTGATAAAAAAGATGTGCCGCTGCGAATGATTGCGGATCTGATCCGGAAAAATCAGGCTGCTGGTTTTGTGATGCTGACCGTTCACGATGCGCAACAGGCAAAGTTTTATTTCAATGATGACCCGATGCTGATGATGTCAGCTTTTGTAAAAACCGAAGCGGCGATGAAGGAGTACGAAGCTGCAGGTATTCCGTGGAGCAACATGATCGCATATATCGGCTCGGAAAATAAACCGGAGAATAACAAAATGTTTGAACTCCTGCATGCAAAAGCTGTGATGTGTATGATCTCGGCAGCGCCGGTATATGACAAGCTTCCTACAAAGCAGGAGCGGGCCGCGGCTTATCGTGATATCTTTAAGCATGGGGCAGATATCCTGGAATCTGATCTTCCTGTGGAGGTGGCTGAAGCAATGCGTTAAAAAATAGGGGAACCGGGAACGGCTCCCCGTCTGCTTATTATACTAAAACTGTGAGTGAGTCAATTGAAGTCAATGTTGCAATCATTGCATTTCAACTGAAACTTTGTTGAATTAATTTGTGCTCCGGCTTCGGCCGTTTGGGTCTTATCTGCATTTGCTTTTAATTTAAAAGGAGCGGAGATACTTGTATTTGCTCCGGTCACATCCAGCGTCCAGTTTTTTAACAAACGGATCGGAAGATGCATTTCGCCATATTTGTTGTTGATCCTGATCGTCCTTACAGAAGAGAAAATACTACGCAATTTAATATCTGCGTTCACGCCGGTGATGTTCAACGAGTCTTTCAGGCTTGTTATTTCAAAATTGCCGTACTTCTTTTCACCAGTCGCACTGCCAAGTTCCTGTATTTCATATCTGTCATTAGTGCTGTTGATGGTCATCGTTTTTATGTCGGCTGCATTAACTATTGAGTTAGAGGAGTTGATCTCGATCCGGTCGTTTTTCTTTACAATAAATTTCGCGTTCGACAGGCTGATTTTCGATTGCTGTATATTTTCTGTTTCTATCCTGCTGTAGGAGCTCGAGAGGTTTATGTATTTTACATTTTTCATCTTCAACGAGCCGCTGGTGATTTTAGCAACCACCTCGTTCAGGTCATTGCTGATGGTGATCTTGCCGTATTTCGAGGTTATATCGAGCAGTGCCTGGGCCGGTACATACAGTATTATCTTCCGGAAGACTGCCGCTTTCCTGTTCACCCATTTTCCATCGTTACCGATAATGGCTACTCTATCCGAAAGTTCGCCGGCTTTTTTATCTATAAGACTGTCTTCTTCCGGAATTGTTGCTGCTTCAGTCTTTCCCTCCCGGCTGAATTGTTTGCCTGTTTTGATGACCACCGATTTTGGCTGTCCGTTCATAGAAATATCCAGTTCTTCCAACCACTGCTGGTCCGTATATGCAGGCGTGCCATAGTAAGAGATCGTCGTGGATAATTTTATTTTTCCATCGGTGCCGGTTTTGATATCGATCACGCGAAGGATATTCTCCAGGAAAATTGTTCCGTCTGTATTGAACGGGAGTTCTGCCGTGATCTCCTTTGTCTTTATATCTTTCCTGTCTATATACATTGTTCCCGGAGATTTTGCCGGACCGGGCGAAGACGGTATTTTTTTTTGCGGATAGCAGATAAGCGTTCCGCAGAAAATATAAATGACAGCGAATAAAAGAATCCGTTTCATAGTGGCTATAAGTTGATAAAGCAGGGTTCTGTTTGTTTTGATGCACCCGCCCGTAAGCCTGCTTTCCTGTTCATCCGGGTGATCTGTGCTTGCAGCTCTTTCAGCAATCTTAATTTCCGTTCGTATATTTCTATCAGTTGTTCGATCAGTGCATCCTGTAGACCATATTGTTGCAGGTCGTGTTGGATGTTCAATCCGTCTTTATCCATTTGCTTTAATTGACCGGTGAAATCTGAAAAGTAGTCTGAGCATTCTGCATAAACAGGTGTTGCTCTTAGTTTTTGAAGACGAGATGAGATCAGTGCGGCATAGTCTGCGCTTAATTTTTCGATGGGTTGCTCTTGCACTACAGGTTTTGCGCTTTCTCTTTCCACCGGAGTTTCAATAGTTCTGGAGACGATCACTGGTTTGTTGTCTGTAACTATCATTGCCGCGCTGTCTTTTTCAGGTGCGTGTGTGGTGACGGCCGTATTCTTTTCCTGATTATGAACCGTCTTCCTGTTTTCCATCCAGAATCCCGCTGCTACTAGCGCGATCACTGAAGCAGCTGCGAGGTATCGGAACATAGCATTTACTGAACCTGTAACTTTCTTCTCCGACAGGCTTGCGTCTATGCGATCCCAAACTTTTTCGTTTGGAAGATCAGCGTCAAGCCTGTCTTGCTGTGATAAAAGATGTTCATGAAATTTATCCATGATTCAATGTTTTATTGGTCAGTCTTTCCTTTAGCAATTTTCTGGCGCGTTGATATTGGCTTTTACTGGTGCTTTCTGAGATACCAAGATTTTGCGCGATCAGTTTATGAGGGTAGTTCTCCAGTGCAAACAGAACGAATACCTGCCTGCATCCATCCGGTAATTTCTTTATTTCTTCGTTCACCTGTTCTATGCCGATCGAGTTCCACCATTCATTTTCCTCAGGCTGATCTTCTGAGAGATCATCGTCAAGATCTTTCCATTTCAGGCTTTTTTTACTGAAACGGACGCATTCGCCAACAACGATCCTTCCAAGCCAGCCACCAAATGCTGCCGGATCTTTCAACTGATGCAAATGCTCGAAAGCATAAACAAAGGCATCATGCAGCAGATCTTCGGCATCCGTGGGATTGCCGGCCATCCGGATACATTTATTGTACATGGCACGGCTGAAAAGCCTGTATAGTTCCGCCCGGGCAGACTGATCTCCATCCCTGGCCTTGTTTACGAGTTCATGCTGTATGTTAGTTTCGTGCTGCAATTGCCGGCTTACATAAAGAAGTGCAGGGAAGATGTGAAAAGTTGGAAAATAAATTAAACTTTTTTTTGAGAGCGACCTGTTGAAGTAAAGATTGCGAAGTAAAAAGTAAAATTCAAAAGCAAAAAAGGCCTGCAGATCTTGTGGATCAGCTGATCCCGACAGTATCCCGGGAAAGATCGAGAGATTGGCGTAATTCCATCGAACAACAAGCCTGAAGAGAAAATACCAAGTCGTTTTGAGTCCTTACCGTCCTTCCCGGCTTACCTGTAAAAATAAACCGGTAAGCCGGGAAGGACGGTAAGGAAGGTAAGGAAGTCCTATGTTAGCAAAAATTCCGATCCGTTAACTGCTAATTTATACGAAGAGCGATTGCTGTTTCTTTCCTCAACTCAAGACAAAGATCACTTTGTTTCCTCAGATCGATTCCATAGGAAGGGATCATCTCTTTCAGTTTTTTTGACCAATCACCACTTTCCAATTTTTTATCGAAACACTTTTTGATCACATCCAGCATGATCGATACCGCTGTTGAAGCTCCCGGCGAAGCGCCAAGTAATGCCGCCAGCGTCTGATCAGCCGAGCAGATCACTTCCGTTCCGAATTTCAATACACCTCCATGTTCTTTATCTTTTTTGATGATCTGCACCCGCTGGCCCGCCTGCTCAAAATGCCAGTCATCTTCATTGAGCAATGGGAAGAATTCGCGGAGCGCATCAAAGCGTTTTCTGTCAGATTCAAAAACCTGCCCAACGAGATATCTTTCCAATGCAAAATTGTCCCGGCCAACAGCCAGCAATGGAAGGATGTTATCAATATCAATCGATCCGAACAGATCCAGGTAAGAGCCGTGTTTTAAAAATTTTGTAGAAAATCCTGCATAAGGGCCAAACAGCAATGAAACCTTTCCATCCACATATCTCGTATCAAGATGCGGAACGGACATGGGCGGTGCATCCACACCTGCTTTGCCATACACTTTTGCATGATGTCTCGACGTGATCGCCGGGTTATCCGTTCTCAGCCAGATCCCGCTCACCGGAAAACCTGCATACCCGCGTCCTTCTTCAATATCCGATTTTTGCAACAGCCGTAGCGCACCACCACCGGCTCCGACGAATACAAAGCCTGCATGAACTGTGTAATGATCTCCTGATCTTTCATCACGGATCTCCACGTTCCACCCGTTATCATTCCGCTCCAGGTCTATCACGCGGTTACCATAAAATGCGTCAAAGCCATCTGTTTTTTCCAGATGATCAAGATACAGCCTTGTAAGTTTACCAAAGTCCACATCCGTACCTGTATGCATTCTTGTTGCCGCTACTTTTTCATCACGGTCGCGACCATCCATGATCAGAGGCATCCATTCAGTGAGCGTGATGACATCTTCCGTATATTCCATTTCTTGATACAAGGGATGTGCTGTCAGCGCATCAAATCTTTTTTTGAGATAGGCGACATCTTCTTCACCGGTCACAAAACTGCAATGAGGTACCGGATGAATGAACGCCTGCGGATCAGGAACAATGCCTTTTCCTACCAGATAAGCCCAGAATTGCCTCGAAAGGTCAAACGCCGTATTTACTTCAAGTGCTTTGCTGATATCGATAGATCCGTCATCCTTTTGCGGTGTATAGTTCAACTCACATAACGCCGCATGACCTGTTCCAGCGTTATTCCACGCATTGGAACTTTCTTCCGCAGCAGTATCCAGTACTTCGTAGAGGTTTATTTTTAATGATGGATCCAGTTGCTTCAATAACATCGCAAGTGTTGTGCTCATAATCCCTGCACCGATCATCAGTACGTCTACAGACTCAGAAGCTTGTTTTGCTTTTTGCATCTATTATTTTTTTATAAAGTGCCGTTAACTTATTGTTTGTTCTTTCTTCCCTCCTTACTGTTCTTTTACCGGTAAGGCGGGAAGAACGGAAAGAAAGAGCACTGCAGAGAAAGATTCTTCAGTTCAATCCTGTCAATACTCTACTGACAATGGACGACCTTGCGAACCGGCAGCGCTCTAAAATAGGGAAACGTTGATCACAAAAAAAATATCCTCGTCTCAACTTAAATCTGCCTTCCGCTGACAACCCACCACTGTTCATCTCCCCGGTAAAAATATTTCGAATCGCCGGTTAATTTGCGTGATCCTTCGATTATAATTCGTGTTTGGAACAAATTTTGGCTTCAGTAGTATCCGGAAAATGACTTCAGTCTTTCTGTAAATATTTTACAAGGAATTAACTATCAGAAACGGACAAATAAGGATATTATGCTGAACCAACTCTATCAACTGTGGAAAGGTTTTGTGCGCCGTCATATCGTTTGCTGGCCTGAGGAATTTAATCCACACTCATTACAGCAACCGCTTGCAGATACGTTCAGTATCCGCACATCTGTCAGCCGTTTTTACCGGCTGAATCCAAAAGGAGTGGATTACAGGATCTCAATCAATCCCGAATATGATCGTGCTATCAAATTCCTGCGGGAAGATGGCTGGCCTGTTGAGGTCAATATTGATCACAAAGGGGAGGCCTTTTACCTGATCCGCGAGAAAGGATCATTACTGCTTCATACAAACTGATCGTCACCTTATTTTATTTTCAGTTCGATCCGGATCTCCACTGGTTTTTCATTCATTGCTGAAACAAGTATATTCGGACTCTCAAATCCTGCAATGCAGGAAACAAATTACTATCATGAGAGTCCATTATATACAACATGTTCCATTTGAAGGTTTGGGTTTTATTGAAACGTGGCTAAATGAATATCGCCATATCATCACGGTCACCCGCGTCTGGGAAAAGGCAATATTTCCTGCGATGGATGCATTTGATGTGCTGATCATCATGGGTGGGCCAATGAGTGTAAACGATGATGAGTTGTATGGTTGGCTGACTGAAGAAAAAAGTTTTATCTCCTCAGCGATCAACAACAAAAAAAAGATCATTGGCATCTGTCTCGGTGCGCAGTTACTGGCTACGGTGCTTGGTGCTGTTGTTTATCCAAATAAATACAAAGAGATCGGCTGGTTCCCGGTAAATTTCCGCGATGATCTTGGGAATTGGCTTGGAATGGATCTGCCATCTTCATTGAATGTGTTTCACTGGCACGGTGACAAGTTCGATATTCCTGCCGGTGGTGTATTACAGGCAAGTTCGGATGCATGCGATCACCAGGTATTTACTGTTGGTGAAGACATCATCGGTCTGCAATTTCATCTGGAAGCGGATAAGCATAGTATGCAAAGCATGTTGAAGTTTGGCGCAGATGAATTGGTGAAAGATAAGTTCGTGCAGGAGGCGGGGGAGATCGCTGAGCTGGCAGCTTTTAAGCAGCCAAACGAACTAATGGGGAAGATCCTGATGAAAATTTGCGGCAGTGCAGTCAGCACGACTTAAATGCAATCTTGCCAGGCAGGGCACCACGCCACAGATTTATACGGTAAGTAGGTCTGGAAAAATCGATTGACTTTATTTTTGAACAAACATGTAGCCTAAAAGAGAACAAAGTTATTCTGCAACCGAACTATATTCAAGCCTTCAGTTCTCTACGCTTTAAGACTTCTATATAATTTCACCGAACAGTAAGGGGTGAAAAGTCAACAGAATAAACGGATCGTATCAGAACTGTCTTCTTCTTTTCAGGTGTTTATTTTTTACTTTTGATTTTTTACTTTCTTACTTATGAAAAATACTGCATTGCTCGTTCACTCCTGTGACCGGTATGAACTTCTGTACAAAGCTTTCGGCTATTTTTTTGCGCAGAACTGGGATTTCAATACATCCTGCAATTACTATTTTGCCACGGAAGACAAAGAGGTTGAAGTAGACGGATTCGTGAACATCCGGTCAGGAAAAGGCGAATGGGCGGACAGGCTGAAGTTTCTGCTCCAGGAAAAGATCAAAGAGAAGTACATCATCTATTTCCAGGAAGATATGTGGCTGAATGCAGGAACAGACGCAAATGTGTTTAATCAACTCTTTGAGCTGGCGGAGCAGAACGACTGGCAACAGGTGAAACTTCACAGCGCACCGATCTATAAAACAAAACCAACGGATGTTTTTATCGAAAACTTCAATGTCGGACTTCTGGATAACGCGCAGTCCGATTTCCTGATGTCCCACCAGGTCACACTCTGGAATAGGGAATTCCTGATCCGGCAGCTGCACAAAGGCGAACATCCCTGGCGGAACGAACGCAAAGGCACGCAACGTCTGAAAAAACTATCTCCCGAGATCTTTCATATTGATCTCTTTAGTGAAAATGATAACCAACCGGTCAACAGCAACAAACAGGGAATAAAAAGAAGCAGTTATTTTACCGTGTCAATGAATGGCACATTCAACGATAATATCAAACGGTACACACCACTACTTCGTGCCGGAGGGCTGGATGCATATGCAGAAAAAATAGAATACAATTTTGAAAACAAACTCGTCCACGACGGGCAACAAAGACCTAAAAAAACCGATCCCTTCAAACGACTCAAAAATTTCCTCCTCGGCCGATAACGCTTCACAAAGATTCATTAAGAGGGTTTATCCGATCTCTTTCCCTCCTTCACCTCTTGACAAAAAAAAGGGTCAGCATGGAAATGCAACCCCGTTTTTAAAATCCAATATCCTATGAAAAACCGAGACAAAAATAGTTGCCTTTTTGAAATACGCAATACCACGAACAGGTATTTTTTTATTGTGTTAAGTATCATTTTTTTTATTAACGTCTTCTGAGCCGTAACGGGCATTTGCTGATGAGGCTAAACGGTTAGATGATCAATCTCCCGGCACACACACATCAGGCTAAAATAAGAAGGTCCGGAAACCGGCATTTCTCTCACAAACCCGGTCTTCGTAAATTCGCCATTAAACACAAACAAATGAATGACGTGCAATTTGTAATAAATGATAAAGGACATGGTGCCTTCCTGATCATGGATGGCCGGGAAAAGATCGGTGAGATGGTGATAGGGATCAGCGGGAAGGACCTGACAGTTTATCATACCGAGGTTTCTCCAAAAGAAGAAGGCAAAGGCCTGGCAAAAAAGCTTCTGGATGAAATGGTGGCCTATGCCCGGGAGAAAAAGCTTTCCGTCATCCCCATGTGCCCCTATGTACATGCACAATTTAAGCGCCACCCTGATCAGTATGCAGATATCTGGAACAAAGCAGGCGAAGAAGAAGCATAATAGCGATGCCGGATGTTCCATCTGATGAGCGATCATCGACCATCCAACATCGACCATCAATCATCGGACATTTAACATCGATTCCCAACATCATTAACGGCAATTTCCATGTCAAAACTCATCACAGGCATACATCATGTCACTGCCATCAGCACCGGTTCCCAGGAAAATATCGATTTCTATGCGGGCATTCTCGGTCTTCGTCTCGTAAAAAAGACGGTAAACTTTGATGCGCCTGGTGTTTATCACTTTTATTATGGCGATGAAACCGGGAATCCAGGCAGTATTCTTACGTTTTTTCCTTATTCCGGGCTGACGAACGGCCGCCACGGAAAAGGAATGCTCAATACCACCACGTTTTCTGCCGATATAAGATCGATGGATTACTGGCTTGGCCGGTTAAAACAGTTTAGTATCGACTTTAAAGAACCGCGTGAACGTTTCGAAGGTGAGTTAGTGGCGTATTTTGAAGATCCCGACGGGCTGGGGCTGGAGCTTGTATTTAACGACCGGGACGACCGTGCCGGTTTTACCTACGGCCATATCCCTCCCGAACACGCGCTGAAAGGTCTTTTCAACGCCGAGATCTGGGAAGAGGGCTACGAACGCACGGCCGGCCTGCTTACTGAACAGCTCGATCATCAGCTGATCGCAGAAAAGGGCAACCGCTTCCGGTTTGCAGCCACAGATAAACCCGGCAATTACGTGGATATTGTCTGTACACCTGACAGCCTGAAGGGCCTTGCGGGCAGCGGCACCGTCCATCATATCGCTTTTGCCACGCCGGATCAGAAAGCGCAGCTTGAGGTCCGCGAACGCGTCCTCAAACGCATGCTCAATCCAACACCGGTTCTCGACCGCAACTATTTTACCTCGATCTATTTCCGCGAACCCGGCGGCGTTCTCTTCGAAGTAGCCACCTCAGGACCCGGCTTCGCCATCGATGAAGCAAAGGAACACCTCGGCGAAGAACTGAAACTTCCCAAACAATTCGAACCCGACCGGCCAGGCATTGAAGCGAAGCTTACGCCGGTGAAGTTGAATGTTGAGCAGTTTCGATGAAGGTGGACCGCCGACAGCCGACAGCCGACCGCCGACGATGCGTTGAAAAGATTATACCTCATTGATCGAACAAAGGTCCAATATGTATTTTTATAGATCGATTTTGACGACTGATCTGCGGTCGGCGGTCGGCCGTCGGCGGTCATATCACATCTTTCCCTACCTTGCGCTTCCATGAAGCATCTCAAAGCCATTCAAAAGTATTTCTGGAAGTACCGTGTGAGATTGGGGGTTGGTCTGATCTTCGTCTTTCTGTCCAATTATTTTAACGTACTTACGCCGCAGGTAACGGGATTTGTCATCGATTTTGTGCAACGCAGGCTGCCGGGATATCAGCCGCCAAAGCGTGAGCCTTCGTATGATTACCTCGTGACCAAATTTATTGCGTGGATGCAGGGCATGACCGGTCTTACACAGGTCGTTGCCTGGTGCGGCATCGTGATCCTCGTGTTGGCATTGCTTCGTGGTTTTTTTCTGTTCCTGATGCGCCAGACGATCATCGTGATGAGCCGGCATATTGAATTTGATCAGAAGAACGAGATCTACAAACATTATCAGCAACTCGATTCCGCCTTTTACAAGCGCAACAGCACCGGTGATCTGATGAACCGCATAGCGGAGGACGTAAGCCGCGTCCGCATGTTTTCCGGCCCCGCGATCATGTACCTGGTGAATCTTATTTCCCTGATCTCGCTGGCCGTTTTCTTTATGTACAAGCGCGATCCGCTGCTCACCTGGTATACACTTGCACCATTGCCGATCCTGGCCGTGACGATCTATTTCGTCAACAACACGATCCATAAGAAAAGCGAAAAGATCCAGGCTTCACTGTCTGACCTTACCACCAATGCACAGGAATCTTATTCCGGCATCCGCGTGATCAAATCATTCGTGCAGGAAAAGGCAATGCTCGGGTTCTTCACGAAAAACAGCGAAGAATACAGGAAAAACGCGATCGGGCTGGCAAGGGTGGAGGCGATCTATTTCCCTTCGATCACCCTGCTGATCGGCATCAGTACATTGCTGACGATCATGATCGGGGGATTGTATTATATCCGTGGCACGCATAATATCGGTATAGATACGATTGTTGAGTTTGTGATGTACATCAATATGATGATGTTTCCCGTGAGTGCGATCGGTCTTACTGCCAGTATGATCCAGCGTGCGGCTGCTTCGCAAAAAAGGATCAATGAGTTTCTCGACACAAAACCCTCGATCCGCGAACCGCAGAAAGCGGCGGCCACCAATCTCCAGGGCAATATCGTTTTTGAAAACGTCGATTTCGTATACAGCGATACCGGCATCCGTGCGCTGCATAATTTTAACCTTACAGTAAAGAAAGGACAAAAAGTGGCAGTGGTCGGGCGCACGGGCAGCGGCAAAACAACGCTTGCGCAATTGCTCCTGCGCATGAACGATGTTACTTCCGGCCGGATTCTTATGGACGGGACCGATATACGCGAGCTTGGCCTTCGCAAGTTGCGTGAACAGGTGAGCTATGTGCCGCAGGATGTTTTTCTGTTCAGCGAAACCGTAGAGAATAATATCCGGTTCGGACTGGCGCAGGCCGATTCAGCCGAGGTAGAAAAAGCAGCACTGCAGGCAAGCGTTCACAAGGAGATCACCGGCTTTGCCGAAGGCTATAAGACAATGATAGGAGAGAGAGGCGTTACGCTGAGCGGGGGACAAAAACAGCGGATCTCTATCGCGCGCGCATTGATCAAAGATCCGTCTATGGTGATCTTCGACGACTGTCTCAGCGCGGTGGACGCCAAAACCGAAAAAGAGATCATCGGCAACCTGAACGACTACCTGCAGGGCAAAACCGCCATCATCATCACCCATCGTATATTTACTCTTTTCGCCTTCGACAAGATCGTTGTCCTCGAAGATGGCGCCATCGTTGAAGAGGGAACACACCAGGAACTGCTCGCCATCCCCGATGGCTATTACGCAAATCTGTATGCGCGGCAGCAGGAAACCGACAGGGAAGCGTAGGGAGTTGCTAGTGTTTCTACTTAGATCGATGTCCGATGATAGATATTCGATGTTCGACTGAAGCCATTGGTTCCTAGTCGTTAGGCGTCCAGATGACACTTATTCCGTCTGCGGAGAAAAAGCCGATCGGATGTGAGAGATCGACCATCGCGCATCGAACATCGAACATCGACCCCGGATCGGCTCCCATATCCGCCCGGACCCTTGCCCCGAGGCATTTTCAGCCTCCCAAACAAAATATACTCTCTTTTGGCTGTTTCAAAAACATCTATATATTTGTGACTTCATAAACCAAAGCAATTTCTTAATCTGCAAAAACATTAACTGTGGCGTACGAGAACAACGACAAAAAATTGGAGAGCATTTACAGCAAGAGAATCCGTGCAGGCAAGAGAAGGACTTATTTTTTTGATGTAAGAGCGACTCGTGGTAATGACTATTACCTGACCATTACTGAAAGCCGCAAGCGGTTTGATGACAATGGATATGACAGGCATAAAGTCTTCTTGTACAAAGAAGATTTTAATAAATTCATTAAAGCGTTGAATGAGGCTGTTGATTATGTTAAAACAGAATTGATGCCCGACTTCGATTTCGATGCATTCAATCATGATGAACTTCCTGAGGAAGGTGGCGAAGTGCTTGCAGATACAGTTGCTGAACCAATCGCAACTGCTGAAGTAAGAGAAACACCTGCTGCAACAACAGGTGCTGCTTCATCAAACGAAGAAGTAGATAAATGGTAATTCCATTTGAATGAATAAAAAACCCGGTCTGTTATCAGCCGGGTTTTTAGTTTTAATAATATTCTAATATCAAACCGATCGGAGCTCCATCCGGTAAAATTTTATTTCAACGCTTCTTTAGTAAAGCATCACTTTTAACCGCCGGTTTTGCCATCACCATTGGAGAATAACCCGCATTGGGCATAGCACCCGGTGTCCCAGGTTTTGCAACCGGTCCGCGAGCCACAGGCATATTGGAAACACTGTTTGGAACAACGCAGGGCATATTATCCTGCGGTAATAAAAAAACCGGCGCACCGGAAGGAAGCGTATGCGAATAAACCGGCTGTTTTGGACCAGTAGTCAGTACGACCGGGTCTGTAGGAGGAACCGGCAATTCAATGTTCAACGGATTATCCTTGTTGAATTTGTCGATCAACGATTGCAGCGCCGGATTGGATGTCGTTTGCGCGAATGCGCTTGCTGAAAATAGCATTACAGCGACAGATAACAGTATTCTCATAACGAAGGTTTTCGTAAATATACAGATTCCGGTTCAATTCTCGTCGCGAGATTCACCCTGATTGGCAGGTCGGGTTCCCGCGGATTTCGCAGATTGATCTTGCTGCTTGTTGAGGAGGTTCGCTGATCAGGTCAGTTATTAATCAGATTGCACGGATCACGCAGATCAATTTCTGTTGCCAGAAATGATCTGCGTGATCCGTGCAATCTGTTATCGAACAATACAAGTATGTGAATGAGTTACGACCTTCTTCTCAAAATCATCTCATCTTCTTAAACGCATTGATCAACGCATTTGTTGAAGAATCATGCGAGGTGATTTCCTTTTCATCTTCCAGCTCGGGGAGGATCTTATTGGCTAATTGTTTACCCAGTTCAACACCCCACTGATCAAAACTGAAGATATCCCAGATCACACCCTGTACAAAGATCTTGTGTTCATAGAGCGCGATCAGCTGACCTAACGTGTATGGGGTGATCTTTTTGATGAGGAATGAATTGGTTGGTCTGTTGCCGGTAAATACTTTAAATGGCACCAGTTTACTGATCTTGCCTGCATCCATGCCTTGTTTTTCCAGTTCGGCTTTTGCTTCCGCTTCTGTCTTGCCATTCATCAGCGCTTCTGTTTGCGCGAAGAAGTTTGATAACAGTTTTGCGTGATGATCTCCGATCGGGTTATGCGACTGCGCAGGTGCGATAAAATCACAGGGGATCTTAATACTACCCTGGTGGATCAGTTGATAAAACGCGTGCTGACCATTTGTTCCGGGTTCGCCCCAGATCACCGGACCTGTGGCGTGATCAACCGGTTTGCCGCTGCGGTCAACGCTTTTGCCGTTGCTCTCCATATTTCCCTGCTGGAAATATGCAGCAAAGCGATGCATATACTGATCATAAGGAAGAATAGCTTCGGTTTGTGTGCCAAAGAAATTTGTATACCAGAGACCGATCAATGCCATCAGTACAGGAATGTTCTTTTCAAGCGGTGTATTGCGGAAATGAACATCTGTGCTGTAAGCACCTTTGAGCAGCTGCTCGAAATTCTTGTAACCAATGCTCAACGAGATGGACAGACCGATCGCGCTCCAAAGGGAATAACGACCGCCAACCCAATCCCAGAATTCGAACATGTTCTTTTTATCGATGCCGAACTTCACAACTTCTTTTTCATTGGTGGAAAGTGCAACGAAATGTTTTGCAATATGTGCTTCGTCCTTTGCTTTTTTCAGGAACCATTGTCTTGCCGTATGTGCATTCGTCATTGTTTCCTGTGTAGTGAACGTTTTCGACGCGATCAGGAACAATGTTCTTTCCGGTTTTACCTTCTTGAGTGTTTCGGCGATATGCGTGCCGTCAACATTGGACACAAAGAAGGTTTCAATGTCTTCCACAAAGTATGGCTTCAGGGCTTCAGTGACCATCAGCGGGCCGAGATCACTTCCACCGATACCGATGTTCACAATATACTTGATACGCTTATCTGTATAACCCCTGTGTTCTCCGCTGTGCACTTTATCGGAGAAGGTTTTCATTTTGCGTAAAACTTTTTTGACCTCAGGCATTACATCCTGTCCTTCGGACAGTACCGGCTCTTTGGAAAAGTTCCGCAAAGCGGTATGCAGCACAGAGCGGTTTTCCGTTTCATTGATCAGGTCTCCGGCGAACATGGCCTGGATGCCTTCTTTCACTTTACATTCTTCAGCAAGTTTCAGTAAAAGCGAAATTGTTTTTTCAGAAATGATGTTCTTGGAATAATCAAAAAGTATGTCTTCCAGTTGCAGGTGAAAACGTTCATATCTTTCTTTATCCGCTGCAAAGAGGTCTTTCATTTTTACTGATTGCATCACGGTGTGTTCTTCTTTCAATAACTGCCAGCTTGCGGTAGTCGTCGGGTTGATCTTTGGAAGCATAGGATGTTTTTTATAATGATGAGATAATTCTTACTGTTTCGGATACCATTTCCGGACTGATGTCAAGATGTACAACAAGTCTTACACGATTTGGTGCGATGGCATACGCAAGTATGTCCTGTTCTTTCAATTTCGCCACAAACTGAGCTGCTGTATTATCGTTCAGTTCAAAGATGATAATATTGGTTTCAACGGGCAATAGCTGTTTCAGCCATTTTCTTGTACTTATCGTATCGGCGATCTGCTGTGCATGGAGATGATCCGTTTTCAGGCGGTCAATATGATTTTCGAGTGCATAGAGCCCTGCTGCAGCGATAAAACCAGCCTGCCGCATGCCGCCGCCAAAGGCTTTCCTGATCCGCCGGGCTTTTTTTACCAGCTCCTTCGTACCAAGGAGAAGACTCCCAACAGGACAGCCAAGGCTTTTGCTAAGGCAGATCGATATACTGTCAAACGCTTCGCCGTATTGTTTTGCTGTTTGATTTTTAGCGACCATAGCATTCCACAGGCGCGCACCATCCAGGTGAAAAGCCAGGCCATTGGACTTTGCCACTTCACGGATCTTCAGGATTTCCTCCATTTCATAGCAACTGCCACCGCCACGGTTCGAGGTATTTTCCAGCGAAACCAGTCTTGATACTGCCCGGTGAATATCATCCGGGTTGATAGCTGCCTGCACTTGCTCTGCAGTCACACGGCCTCTGTCGCCATACAGCAATTTTACTGAAGCGCCGGAATTGAAGGCAATACCGCCGCCTTCGTATTGATAAATATGCGAGCTTTCATCACAGATCACCTCATCGCCGGGTTGTGTGTGACATTTGATAGCGATCTGGTTGGTCATGGTGCCTGAGGGACAAAAAATGGCGGCTTCCATACCAAACATATCCGCAGCCTGTTTTTCCAGTTGATTGATGGACGGATCTTCACCAAATACATCATCGCCTACGGGAGCGCTCATCATGGCCTCAAGCATGGCCGGCGTAGGCTTTGTAACCGTATCTGATCTGAAATCAATGATCATGAAGAAAATTTACTTGCAATATACTTCGTTAGGCGCAATGTCTTTAACTTAATGAAAAGGCGCGCGAAGAAGGGATGATCGATGGTAGATGTTCGATGTTCGATGGTCGATCTTAGGTCGGATTGGCCCAAATTTGTTTTATTGGATGTTCGAAGGGCAAATTACCGCAGGGATTTCCCGCTGAATACGATCCGGTCATTCGCCGCGCGGGCCATCCACCATCCACCATCGACCATCCACCATCGATCACCACCATCCCGTTCGCACCCCAAAATAAACAGTTGGCGAACGAGACCGGCCAGGCTTCCATTGATTTCATAATTTGGCAACACACATGAAAAATTTTACGATTTGGGATTACGCTGTGATGATCGGGTCCTGTATCCTGCTGGCGCTGATCGGGCTTTATTTCCTGGCCAATTTCAGGAGCATTTTCCGGAATACGATCCGGAATGAATGGGTAAGGAGAAATATCGTGGTCTGGCTGATCACATTCTGCATTGTGCTGGGTGTGACACCGATGAATGGCGAATTCTTTTATGCGGTCCGCAAATATGGCTGGGGCTATGCCCTGATCGGTGAATGTATCGTGGTCACCTTTAACACGCTGATCGTTTTTAATCTCGCGTGGTTTGTGGCAGAACACCGGTGGTTCAACAGGCTATCCTTTGCGAAGCGGAAAATACTGGTATTGCTTACGCTGATCATTACGTTTGTGGCCGTCAATCTTCTGGTTAAATATCTTTTTACGGAGGATAAGGAAGAATACTCCGGTTTTTCCATCCTGACGAGCGTTTATCTGGCGAGCGCAACCGGGTTTATCTATATCCTTGTCAGTTACCTGGATCAGGAGAGACAGCGGAAATTTGATGAGAAAGAACTGGAGCTTAGCCGTCTCCGGGAACTGAAAACAAAAGCGGAACTGGATGCCTTACACTCAAAAGTAAACCCGCATTTTCTTTATAACGCGCTTAACTCGATCGCTGATCTCGCGGTAACTGACGGTAAAAAAGCAAGAAGCATGACGATCGCACTGGCTGATCTTTTCCGCTACAGCATCAATTACAGCCAGAATAATTTCTCCATGATCAGGGACGAAGTGGAAATGGCGGAAGTATATCTGCAGATCGAAAAGATCCGTTTCGAAGACCAGCTGACCTACCAGATCTATGTCGCGGAAGAAACAGCGCATTATCTTGTTCCCCGGTTTGTATTGCAGCCGCTGATGGAGAATGCTGTCAAACATGGATTAAAAGCAACAGGAAGAATGACACGGATCAGTTTGGATATTCAGATGGAGAACAACATGATCGTGATGAGGATAGGGGATAATGGTCCCTTATTTCCGGATGAATTAAAACCCGGTTATGGCGTAAAAAGTGTGTTTGATAAGCTTGATCTGCTTTTCCCGGGTAGCTATGAAATACATTTTGGGAATCATCCAACGAAAGAAGTAGTGATCTATATAAAAAAACTGATCAAAAATGAGCCAGCTTTATAAAGCGATATTGATTGACGATGAACCGGCGGCGCGCCGGCTGATGAGGAACATGCTGCACGATCATGCCGATGCAGTACAGGTGATAGCAGAAGCGGGCACAGGACAGGAAGCGATTGAGCAGATCGGGGCATTGCAACCGGATCTGATCTTTCTTGATATACAAATGCCGGATCTCACCGGATTTGAAGTGATCGAAAGGCTGCAGCATAAACCGAATATTATTTTTACCACCGCTTATGAACAATATGCGATCAAAGCTTTCGAAACATTCTCTATCGATTACCTGCTGAAGCCGATCAAGGAAGAACGCCTGGCGCAAAGCATCGAAAAACTGAAAAGGTTTGGGCGGCTGAATACAATGATCGATGCGTCCGGATTGCAGGAGATCATCAAACAGATCCAGGCACCCAGGCAGGCCACCGCACTTTCAATCCGCATTGGCGACCGCATTATACTGTTACGGTACGAGCAGATCGTATTTCTTGAAGCGCAGGATAAGTACGTATACATCTACACGGCCGACGGACAAAAGCATATAACCGATCAAACGCTTTCATCACTCGCGGAAAAACTGCCGGCACAATTCTTCCGGATCCAGAAATCCTTTCTTATTAATAAAGACCGCATCAAAGAAATGCACCGTCACTTTAATGGCCGCTATATGTTTGTGATGGATGATAAAGCCAATACAAGGATCACATCCGGTCGTACATATTATGAAGATATCAAAGCAGCATTCGGATTGTAGCTATATGTACTGGCGAGATAATAATGGAATAAGATCGTCGGGCACAGAAAGTCTGCCGTCTTCGCAAACGACTCCATCTCCACAATTCTCAGTTCAACCGGCAATACACCACCCTTTACCGGAATATTATTTACTTCTAAGCAGGGATGTTATTATTTCGTGTCAGTATTAAAATGATGGGCATACCTGTGATCGGATATTCAATAAGCCATCCTGATTAACCGACCATCGGCCATCGATCATCGAGTATCCAATACCCCACTTTCCCCGCCCATCCCGCGCAAAATCCCTTCATCCTAAAACCATATCAAACTGTAACCAGGTTTCCGCTGCTGCGTCCAATTGAAACAATTAAGCTGACGGCCGCTTATCCCAGATTACGGCCGCTTAATTTAAAACAATGATCTATGCAATGCAAAGTACCTATCTTTGGATTGTAATAATCAAAGTCAAGTACTTATTATATAAAACCATTGAAATGAGAAAAGTCTTATCCCTGCTGGCCTTATCCTTAACTTTCTTATCCTTAGCCAGTTATGGTCAAACCAAAACCGGCCGCATCAGCGGCACTGTAATCGATGGCAGTACAAAAACCATCGAATCAGCAACAATTACCCTTTTAAGCCTGAAGGATTCGTCCGTTGTTAAAATGTCTGTAGCGGACAAAACCGGGAAATACGAGTTCGAAAATGTGCCGGAAGGACGCTATGTCGTGGTCATTTCCGCAGTTGGGCATAACAAGGGTGTGTCTGAAAATGTGGAGATCACGGCCGCATCTTCCGCGGTTGTGGTCAAAACCATTGAGCTTGTTCCCCAGGCTCAGGCCATGAGCGGTGTAACGGTGACTGCAAAAAAGCCAGCTATCGAGCAAAAGCCCGGTAAAATGGTGGTAAACGTAGACGCATCGCCGACAAACGCCGGTCTGACTGCGATGGAATTACTGGAAAAATCTCCGGGTGTAACCGTTGACAATGATGGAAACATCAGCGTAAAAGGTAAACAGGGCGTGATGATCCTGGTAGACGGCAAACCGACCTATATGAGTGGTGCTGATCTCGCTGCCTTGCTGAAGAACATGCAAAGCACCAGCATTGATCAGATCGAGATCATGACAAACCCGCCTGCTAAATATGATGCATCCGGCAATTCGGGTATCATCAATATCAAAACCAAAAAAGGTATTGTAAAAGGAATGAATGGTAATGCCAACCTCGGTTACACACAGGGTTTGTATGCACGGTTCAATGGTGGTGTGAATCTCAACTACCGTAATAACAAGGTTAATATATTCGGCGGCTATAATGGCGGCACCTTCCAGGGATATAACCGCCTGTCGATCGACCGTAAATTATATGACGTGGACAAAGTAACGCTGCTCCGTACGATCGACCAGGTATCAAGACCACATTTTGAGGGTGTTTATCACAATACAAAACTCGGTATGGATTATAATTTCACAAAGAAAGACGTGATCGGTTTTGTATTCAATGGCAACTTCAGTACAAACGATGAAGATCCATACAGCAATACCAATATCAGGGACAATAACGGTAAACTGCTGAATAAGCTCGAGTCATTTGCTGATAACAGCAGAACATCTTCCAACTATACAACGAACCTGAACTATAAACACACATTCGATTCAACAGGCCGTGAGATCAGCGCTGATGCAGACTGGGCGTTTTATGATAATAAAAACCGCACAAGCCTGCTCACAAAAAGTTATGATGGGGAGAACCAGCATATTCCCGGCCAGGACGTTCTGATGCCAGGCAATATTCCTTCTACGATCAAAATTTACAGTGCAAAAGTTGATTATGTACATCCGTTCAAGAGCGGTCTCCGCCTGGAAGCCGGTGCAAAAACAAGCTTCGTAAAAACAGACAATAAAGTGAATTATCAGCGTAACGGTGTGGACGCGGTCGACCGTAACAACCACTTTATCTATGATGAGAACATCAATGCCGCCTATGCGATCCTTTCCAGATCCATTAAAAAATGGGAACTGACTGCCGGTCTGCGCGTGGAGAATACCATCGCAAAAGGACATCAGCTGAGCAACGATTCTTCTTTCAAACGCAATTACACCAACTTCTTCCCGAATGTAGGTGCGGGTTTCAATATGAATGAAAAGAACCAGTTCAACCTGAGCTACAGCCGCCGCATCATGCGTCCTGATTATGATGACCTGAACCCGTTCATCTTCTTCCTGGATTCATTGACATATGGACAGGGTAACCCTTACCTGACGCCTCAGTTCACCAATAACTTTGAGCTGAGCCATACATTCAACCGTTTCCTGACAACGACGGTCAACTATACCAACACAAGTGATATCATCACTGATCTGCTGAAGCAGAATACAGAAAAGAATATCACTTACCAGACAAAAGACAATTTCAGCAGTATGAAGCAATGGGGTGTTTCGGTGATGGCGAATATCCCGGTGAAAAAATGGTGGAATGCAAATATTTATACAAACGTTTTCCATAACAGCTACGCCGGTTTGTATAACAATGATCCGATCAATATCGCATTCACTAGCTTCCTCGGTAATATCACCAACAGCTTTACACTTGGTAAAGGATGGAATGCGGAGATCAGCGGCTGGTATCGCAGCAAAGCAGCAGAAGGTATCCTTGTAGCAAGAGCGATGGGAGCGATGAATACTGCGATCACCAAACAAATGCTGAAAGGCAAAGGCACATTGAAACTGGGTGTCCGTGACGTTCTCTGGACACAGAAATTCAGAGGCTACGCCAAATACAGCGATGTTGACGTGACCATCGACAGCCGCCGCGACAGCCGCCAGTTCAATCTCAGCTTCTCTTACCGCTTTGGTAAAAAGAATATTGCTCCTGCAAGAAGAAAAACGGGCGGTGCGGATGATGAGCAGAGCAGGGTGAAGAGTGGGGGCGGAAATTAAGAAAGCGGAGGTCGATGATCGATGTCCGATGGTCGGAAAGCGAAAATAAGTGGATATTCAATCCGGATACCGGTCATCGACCATCTAACATCGAACATCGATCTGGCTTACATGCAACATTCCGCCGGTTCGCCCGACTTTAAATAAGACTTTTCTCATGTGTACTTAATCGTCCTCCTTTTCTAAGGAGGACTTTTTATTTTTGCACAGGCGGCCGGAGAACGGGTGATTTCTTCGGGCTCTTGTTTTTAATTTCTAATTTTGATTTTTTACTAAAACCTATTTGCTATGCCTTCATTTGATTTTGTAAGCAAGGTGGACGCGCAGGCGCTTGATAATGCGGTGAACGTTGTGACCAAAGAAATAAACAACCGGTTTGATTTTAAGGGAAGTCATGTGGTGATCGATCTGGACAAGAAAGAGTTCAAACTGAAGATCGAAACGGATGACGATATGAAAATGCGCCAGCTCATTGATGTACTGATCAACCGCGCACACAAACAGGGGATTTCCCCGGAGGCCTTCGATCTCTCAAAGGAAGGCGCCCAAAGTGGGAAAGTATGGAAGAAAGAAGTGCAGGTCCGCAATGGTCTGAAGCAGGAAGACGCTAAAAAGATCGTGAAACTGATCAAAGATGCGGGATTAAAGGTCCAGGCATCGATCAATGACGACCTGGTAAGGGTAACCGGCAAAAAGATCGATGATCTTCAAATAGTTATCCAGGCTTCAAAGACCTGGGAACTGGGCGTGCCCCTTCAATATGAGAATATGCGCTCTTAATTGAGCGTTCATAACCTGTGCAAAACCCGCTACCAGCGCGGTTTTTTGGTGGATAACCTGGTGCAAAACCGGTGCAAATCCGATGATCGATGTTTGATGGTCGATGTTCGCTATGCGAAAAGGACTTATCTCTCTGGAGTCTGACCCGACCATCGACCATCGACCATCGAATCTCTTCCAGGAATATTTGGCAATCTTCCCTTTCCAACCTACCTTCGCACACTCTAAAAAAATTAAATCATAAGTACGGCAAAATCCGTGCAGCCTTAAAAATCATTTAGTTATGAAAAAAGGTATCCATCCCAACAGCTACAGGCTGGTGGTTTTCAAAGACATGAGCAATGGTCATACATTCCTCAGCCGTTCTACTGCAGGTTCAAAAGAAACCCTGAAATGGGAAGACGGTAACGAATACCCGCTGATCAAACTCGAGATCTCCAGCACTTCTCACCCTTTCTTTACCGGTAAAAATGTACTGGTTGACACCGCTGGCCGTATCGATAAATTCAAGAAGAAATACGAAAAGAAAAAATAATTCTTTAGCTTTAGTGCAGACTATAAGCACTAAGCATAAAAGTTTTGTTTTTCATGGCTATACTTTAAGCCCTGCTGATTCCTCGGCGGGGCTTGTTGTTTATAGGAAGGCAATATCTTTTGATTGTTTCGATGCTGGATGTTCGACGGTCGATGGTCGAATTTCCGGCTGAATTTGAATATCTGGCAAGGCGGAGCTGATCATTAACGGATCAAACATCCGGTATCGGGCGAATACAGCCGCTCATCCCAAGCCCGATCATCGACCATCGACCATCGATTCGCTCATCATCCAACATCGAAACACCTGCCCGGGCTTCCTCCAATTGTAGTATCTTTCCCCTGTGAACCAACTCATCTTCACAGAGGAATTCTGCCAGCCGGAAAATCTCTATCCTTTTACATTGACGCGCAAATGCCAGGATATACGACTGGGCATTCTTACCATCAGGGAAAAATGGGAGAGAATGACAGGCTTTGTGTCCGCGGACAAGAATGAGGATGATTATAAGAGCCTGGAACAGGCCATTAATCCTGATTCGATCGGAAAGAATGATACCTGCTATATGGTACATGGTAACCTGTTGCCCACGCCGGCACTGGTGAAGAAAATGAAACGCCTGAAACCGGGCGAGTTTATTGTAGCAGATGGCGGTTCAGGTATTGTGTTTTGTTTTACAAAAAAAGAGGTCAGGGAAAAACATCGCATACAGGTCACGCAAAGCGTGGAGTATTCAGGTGAGATCAAAGAGATCAAATATCCCTGGCATATTTTTCAACTGAATGACTGGGCACTCCGGCAGGATTTTGCATTGCTTACGCACAAGCGTCGCTCGCAGGCAATCCCCAGATCAAATAAAGTCATCAATCCAAAACAGATCTTCCTGGAGAAGGGTGCGAAGGTGGAGCATTGTATTCTCAATGCATCAACAGGTCCGATATATATTGGTAAGAACGCGGAGATCATGGAAGGGTCGATCATCCGCGGCCCGTTCGCGATGGGGGAGAATTCATTGCTGAAGCTTGGTACAAAAGTGTATGGCGCTACTACGCTCGGTCCATCCTGTGTGGGCGGTGGTGAGATCAAGAATGCCGTAATGTTCGGCTATTCCAATAAAGCACATGACGGTTACCTGGGCGATTCCGTGATCGGCGAGTGGTGCAATATGGGAGCAGGTACCACCAATTCCAACCTGAAGAACAATGCAGGCAATGTCCGCGTATGGACACCGAAAGGGCAACTCGACGCAGGCATGAAATGCGGAGTATTGATGGGCGATTACTCACGCACTACCATCAATACTTCCATCAACACGGGAACAGTCATCAGTGTTTGTTGCCATGTATCCGGCAGCGGCCTTACTCCCAAATATATTCCCGCCTTCTCGTGGGGAAGTGATGGAGTAGACCGTTACGACTTCGATAAAGCGATCGTGGATATCGAAGGCTGGAAAAAATTGAAAGGTCACACGATCTCCGATAATGAAAAAAGCATGTTGAAATATATTTTCGAAAAGCTTTAAAAAGTAAAAAGTAAAAAGTAAAAAGTAAAAAGTAAAAAGTAAAAAGTAAAAAGTAAAAAGTAAAAAGTAAAAAG
>QFQQ01000166.1 GCA_003243445.1 Citrobacter freundii | reverse complement strand
CGCAGATACGCAGATGATTCCCTTGTTTAACAGACCATCTGTGCATCTGCGTGTTTTAGATCTGCGTAAATCTGCGGGAACCTTACGCCATTCATAGATTTGGGTAACGATTAGGTGATCAGCGGGAACTTACGCCGGCCAAGCTGTAAATGTGCGCCCTAACGGTACAGAAAGGCCATTTTGAACGCATTCCCCGCAAACTTTTTATCGCCCGGATTGTTCGTTATGAGTCGTAAATTTGCCCCTGATTTAAAACTGAGTTATGGCATCTGTATTACCCGCTGAAATATTCTCCGAAGAGCAACTCGATCCGTCACTTGTGAAGATAGCAGACAAAGTAAGAAGACAGGAAAGGATCACCGATGAGGACGCACTGGTCCTTTTTGAAAAGGGCTCTCTTGCGTTCCTTGGTTCGCTCGCCAACAGCGTCCGTGAACGTCTTCATGGAGACACTACCTATTTTAACCGCAATTTCCATATCGAGCCCACTAACGTGTGCGTTTATTCCTGCCATTTCTGTTCCTACAGCCGTGTATATGCTCATCGCGATGAAGGCTGGGAACTGAGCCAGCAGCAGATGATGGATATTGTAAAAAGCTATGACGGCAAACCTGTAACGGAGGTGCATATTGTAGGTGGCGTGCATCCAAAGATGAACCTTGAGTTTTTTGCCGAACTGATGCGTTCGATCAAAGCACACAGACCTGATCTCCATATCAAAGGTTTTACTGCGGTCGAGCTCGATTATATGTTCCGCAAGGCAAAGAAAACCGTTGAAGAAGGCATGCAGTATCTCCACGAGGCCGGTCTCGATTCATTGCCCGGCGGCGGCGCCGAGATCTTCCACCCGGAGATCCGCGAACAGATCTGTGCAGATAAAGTGGACGGCACCGGCTGGCTGCACATTCACGAAACCGCACATAAACTGGGTATGCATACCAACGCCACGATGCTTTATGGTCATATCGAGAATTATGCTCATCGCATTGACCATATGAGCAGGCTCAGGCAATTGCAGGATAAAACCGGCGGCTTCAACACTTTCATTCCGCTCAAATTCCGCAACAAGGAAAATGATATGAGCCATGTTCAGGAATCTTCCGTGATCGAAGACATGAAGATGTATGCCGTAGCCCGCATTTACATGGATAATTTCCCACACCTGAAAGCCTATTGGCCAATGCTGGGAAGACAGAATGCCCAATTGACTTTATCCTTCGGTGTAAACGATATTGATGGAACGATCGATGACACCACAAAGATCTATTCAATGGCCGGCTCCGAAGAGCAAACCCCTTCCATGAATACCGCCCAACTGGTCACCCTGATCAAACAGGCCCGCCGCAAACCGGTGGAGAGAGGAACGTTGTATAACGTTATCAGGGATTATAGTGAGTTGGATGTTAGGGAGATTGAGATGAATCCGTTGCTCAACTAGAGAGAAGGTTCCAGGGGATTTAGAAGTTCCAGAGGTTTCAGAGGTTCCATAGGTTTCATAGGTTGCTACCGCGATTTGTTAATTATCGGCAATTAAGGAACAAATGCTATCTGAAATACTAAACTTTATTTCTAAGTTCTCATGTTCAGAAAATAGAACCTTCACAAATCGCGGTAGCAGCCTCTGGAACCTATGAAACCTATGGAACCTCTGAAACCCTCTCCTGTACTTGCATAACTTTTTTTCGGCACCTGCTCATTTTTGGTTAAATTCCATTAACCAAAATCTTGCTATTATGAATACTATCTCATCTATTCTAGCCCGCAAGGGCACGGACACGGTCAGCGTAGCCCCACAAACAACCGTCCTCGATGCATTGAGGATCATGGCAGAAAAGAATATCGGTTCGGTAATGGTGATTGAAAATGGAGAATACCTTGGCCTGGTTTCCGAACGTGACTATTCCCGCAAAGTTATCCTGAAAGGAAAGCATTCTGATGACACGCTTGTATCGGAGATCATGACTACAGACCTGCCAACTGTTACACCCAAAGACAGTGTGGAGCATTGTATGTCACTGATGACAAAGAACGCCATCCGTTATATCCCCGTTTTTGAAGGTGGAAAACTCGCCGGTCTTATCTCTATGAGCGATGTAGTGAAAGAAACGATCTTGAGTCAGAAGGAAACGATCAATCAGCTGGAAAGTTATATTCACAGCCATTAAAAGTCAAAAATCAAAAGTAAAAATTAAAAATATCAGTCTTTGCGAAAAGTATAGTCTTCACAAACCGCAGGGTATATTTTTTACTTTTTACTTTTGACTTTTGACTTATCCTCTCAGCACTCCGGCAGGCTCAGCGGCACATTGATCGCCAGTCCGCCGTCTGCGGTTTCCTTGTATTTGTAGTTCATGTCCTGTGCGGTGTCCCACATGGTTTTGATCACGGCGTCCAATGAAACTTTTGCAAAGTCGGGTGTGCTTTGCAGGGCGAGTTGTGACGCGGTGATTGCTTTGATAGCGCCCATGGTATTGCGTTCGATGCAGGGGACCTGCACAAGGCCTGCTATGGGATCGCAGGTCATGCCCAGGTGATGTTCCATCGCGATCTCAGCAGCCATCATCGCCTGGCGCTGGCTTCCACCGCTTGCTTCGGTCAGTGCAGCTGCCGCCATTGCAGATGATACGCCGATCTCGGCCTGGCAGCCACCCATTGCAGCGGAAATGGTCGCCCCTTTCTTGAATATACTTCCGATCTCTGCCGCCGTAAGCAGGAACCGCGTTACCTTATCCGCTTCATCGCCTTCCGTAAACAATACAAAATACATCAGCACGGCTGGCACTACACCTGCCGCTCCGTTTGTAGGAGCCGTCACCACCCTGCCGAAGGAAGCATTCTCTTCATTCACCGCAAGTGCGAAACAACTCACCCAGTCCAGCACATAATTAAACCCCATTCCTCCCTTACGGATTGCATCTGCCCAGCTTTCGTAATCAGCAGTCACCGCATTTTTCAGCAGTTTCTTATTTAATCCGTATGCTCTTCGCCTCACATTCAATCCACCTGGCAAAAATCCTTCGGTATGGCATCCCCTGTAAATGCAATCACGCATTACATGCCAGATATTGAGCACACCTTCCCTGGTTTGCTGTTCAGTTCTCCAGGCATTTTCGTTTTCGAGCACGATCTCGTTGATCGCAAGACCTGTTTTGATCGACCAGCGCAGCAGATCAGTCGCTGTGTTGATCGGGAAAGGCAATTGCACTGTTGATGAACGCCCGGTCTCTTCACCTTCTTTTACTACGAATCCGCCACCTATTGAGTAATAAGTTTCGGCTATGGATTCTCCATTGTTCAACTGAACAAGAAAACTCAGCGCGTTTGAATGAAAGGGAAGTGTTTCAGCACTCAGAAAACCGATGCTGGTCTCCGGATCGAAATTTATTTCATGATGTCCGGCGAGGCTGATCTTTTTTTGATCAGCGATCCCGCGGATCTTTGGTTGGATGCTGTCAACAGGAATGGTCACCGGATCATTTCCAGCCAGCCCGAGCTGAACGGCGATATCCGTTCCGTGGCCAATGCCTGTCTTCGCGAGCGAACCATACAGCAATACCTGCAATGACACTACACTCTCCAATTGCTTTTTCTGTTCCAGCGCCTGTAAAAAACGCTGTGCTGCTCTCCATGGCCCCAGGGTATGTGAACTGGAAGGTCCAACGCCAATCTTAAAAATATCGAATACGGAAATGGGTTCGTATGACAAGGGATAAATTTTGACAAAGCTACCGCTAATACGCGAATGGAGCGCGAATGGATCCGAAGTATCGATGGTCGATGGTCGATGGTCGATGGTCGATGGTCGATGGTCGATGGTCGATGGTCGATGGTCGATGGTCGATGGTC
>QFQQ01000072.1 GCA_003243445.1 Citrobacter freundii | reverse complement strand
TTCCCGCTGATTTCGCAGATTTTACGCTTACTGCTGTTGAAGCGTCCTGAAGGAATTGAATATTTCTCTATTTGCTTGCACAGATACGCAGATGACTCCCTTGTTTAACAGACCATCTGCGCATCTGCGTGTTTTATCTCTGCGTAAATCTGCGGGAGCCTTACGCCACTCAATCTTATCGCAACAACAACTCACAAGGCTTCAACCCTGTATGTTTCTTAAATGCAGTAGAAAAATGTGAAATGGAAGAATACCCCAGCAGTAATGAAACTTCCGTTACGCTCAATCCTTTTTCATACAAAAGATATTTCGCATGTTCCATTCTCTGGCTTTGATAAAAATCGAAGATGGTAGTGCCGAACATTTCCTTAAAGCCTTTTTTCAGATAACATTCATTCATTGCCACCTTGCGGCTGAGTTCTTTGATGGTGATAGGTTCACCAATATGCTGGATCAGCACTTCACGGGCTTTGACGATCTTATCCCGGTCGGCTTCATTCGCGAGGAATTTACAGCTGATCGTATCGATCTCTTTTTCACCGACCATACAATCCAGGCTATGAAGCAGCAGCATCTGGATCTGTGCGTTGACAAAGATATTTTCGAGCGAACCTGTATAAGTATTGTTCAGCATTGCTTCCAGTACCATACGGGATTTACCGCAAAGAGGTAAGATCCTGGTGAAAGATGAAGAACGTTTAAACGCCATTACTTCATCGCTGATCATGCTTTCGCCCACCTGGCGTGGCTTTACGAACTGCGAAAGCTGTGATGGGGTGAATTTGAAACTCAACAGGTCAACACTTTCTTCCTTCATCAGGCAGTCTTTACTGGCGTTGAGTTTGCATTTATCGCATTCGGAATCTTTCTGGCGGCAGTAGATATTTCCGCTGATGCAGAATTTCAGTTCAAGAAAGCTCTCCCTGTTCCTTTCTTTTTCGAAATGATAGACCATCATGCCTGTGTCCTCCATATTCCATTGCGCGTTACGTTTGTAACGTTTGATGGAATATTGAACAGATCCGGGAAGCTGTTGCTCTTTTTCGTGAATGAGCAACATTTGTTCCTGCATCGGCGCCTGTTTATAGGCCAGGGTCCATATATCGGGAGCTTGGTGCATTTTGTTCTTGGTTTGTCTGCGGCAGGCAACGTCAAATGTTCGGTTCTTAGTCTGGAGACTAACATGAACGATGTGTTATTTGCAGTCAGTAGCCAAAGACTACCGACAACCGCAAATTTACATGTAAACGCAGGAAACAGCAAGAAGGTTTCCACTAAAACCAGATTTTCAGGCCGTTCATGAAAAAAACTTCGGTTTTATGCAGTAAAAGCTAACTTTGCATGTCACGTTTACTAACAAACGTGGCTTTTTTGTAATACGACTCATGATCCATCCGCATACATATATACACCCTAACGCGAAATTGGCGACAAATGTGAAGATCGACCCCTTCACCGTTATACATCAGGACGTTGAAATAGGTGATGGCACCTGGATCGGGTCCAATGTAACTATTATGGAGGGCGCCCGGATCGGCAAGAACTGCCGAATCTTTCCGGGAGCGGTGATCGCGGCCATTCCGCAGGACCTGAAATTCCAGGGTGAATATTCGCAGGTAATTATTGGTGATGGGACGACGATCCGTGAGTTTGTGACCGTGAACCGCGGAACAAAGGACAGGGATAAAACGGTGATCGGGAAGAATTGCCTGATCCAGGCTTATTGTCACCTGGCGCACGATTGTATTGTAGGCGATAATTGCATCATGAGTAACAATACGCAGGTGGCTGGTCACGTGGTGATCGGCGACTGGGCGATCCTCGCCGGTATGTGCGCTGTTCACCAGTTCGTAAAGATCGGGTCGCATGCGTTCGTGGGCGGTGGTTCATTGGTTGGTAAAGATGTTCCTCCATATATTAAGGCCGGCCGCAACCCCTTGAGTTACGCCGGTGTGAACTCGATCGGTCTGAAACGCCGTGGCTTCAGCGTTGACCGGATCAACCAGATCCTGGATATCTACCGCGTTTTATATAACAAGGGGATGAATACCAGCCAGGCGGTTGAATATATCGAAGAAGAAATGCCTGCAACGGATGAACGGGATGAGATCCTGACCTTTATCCGTGAAAGCGGCCGCGGCATTATCAAACGCTTCACCAAAGGCAATGGCGATGACGATCTCCCTATCTGATGCCGGCAAACGGTTCAACAGGGAATGGATCTTCCGCCATTTCAGTTATCAATTCATCAAAGGGCAATCCTACGCCATCACCGGAGCAAATGGCTCTGGTAAATCAACACTGTTACAGGTATTGAGCGGTTCCATGCATTTCAATGAAGGCAGATGTGAATGGAAAATGAATGATGCCATTATTGCTCCTGAAAAAGTATTTCAGCATATCTCTATCTGCGCTCCTTATCTTGAAGTAGTAGAAGAAATGACGGTGACCGAGTTCCTCGATTTTCATCAATCGTTCAAAAACTTTCTTCCTGGTATTACTACAAAGGAAGCAATAGAAATGGTTGGATTAAAAAGCGCATCTGATAAACAGATCCGTTATTATTCATCCGGAATGAAGCAACGCGTGAAGCTCGCACAATGCATTCTCTCTGATACCTCACTGGTATTGCTGGATGAACCCTGCACTAATCTTGATCTTACAGGTATTGATCTTTACAATGATCTTATTGAAAAATATTGCAAGGAAAGACTCGTGATCGTTTGCAGTAATGATAAAACCGAATATGGTTTTTGCAGGGAGGTCATTAGCATTATGGACTATAAATGACGACTGGCGTAGGGTTCCCGCAGATTACGCAGATTTTTCTTCACTATCGATGAAGAGTTTCTTGTTGAATAAGACAGCTTCTATTTAGGTTGCGCAGATAACGCAGATATTTTCGTAATAAAAAGAGCGTGCCGCTTTCGCAACACGCTCCATATGTTTAACGTCCAGGTTAAATCCTCTTCAACACGCAAACGACCCATTCGCGCAGATTCGCGGCCATTCGTGCCTCATTCGCGTTCCATTAGGAGCCGCAGGAGATACACCCATCCTGCATCGTACAAACCGCACCTTCTACAAACGTCGGCTCAATATTCGCTGCTGCTGCCGCTACCGCTGCATCACCGGCTTTGCCTTCTGTGCTGATCTGATTTGTTTTGTCGATCAGTGGTTCAACAGATTTGCCGCCTTGTTTTTCCACGGTGAACTGTACCGCCTGTGAAGCTGCTTTTGTACGCAGATAATACATACCTGTTTTCAAACCTTTCTTCCAGCCATAGAAATGCATGGAAGTGAGTTTACCGGTTGTTGGTGCATCAACAAAGAGATTCAGTGATTGCGATTGGCAGATATACGCGCCGCGGTCTGCAGCCATATCGATGATCGCTCTTTGTTTGATCTCCCAAACTGTTTTGTATATCTCCTTGATATGATCAGGGATCGCATTGATCTTCTGAATAGATCCGTTGCTCGCCATGATCGCATTTTTCATTTCGTCTGTCCACAGGTTCAGGTCAACGAGGTCTTTCAGCAGGTGTTTGTTCACCACCACAAACTCACCGCTCAGTACACGGCGGACATAAATATTTGAAGTGTATGGCTCAAAACATTCGTTGTTACCAAGGATCTGAGAAGTAGAAGCTGTTGGCATTGGCGCAACCAGCAATGAGTTGCGAACGCCATGTTTCAGCACTTCAGCTTTCAGTGTATACCAATCCCAGCGAAGGGTTGGTTCCACATTCCACATATCAAACTGGAAGATGCCTTTTGATACAGGCGAACCTGCAAATGTCTCATAAGGACCATCCACTTTAGCGAGATCTTTACTTGCAGTCATTGCCGCGAAGTAGATCGTTTCGAAGATCTCTTTATTCAGTTGTCTTGCCTCATCGCTTTCGAATGGCAAGCGCATCAGGATGAATACATCCGCCAGGCCTTGTACACCCAAACCGATCGGACGGTGGCGCAGGTTGGAGTTGCGTGCTTCCTCAACAGGGTAATAATTACCATCGATGATCTTATTGAGGTTTTTCGTTACCTCATAAGTTACTTCATACAATTTTTCATGATCGAATTTGCCATTCACTACATAACGTGGCAGTGCCAGAGAAGCGAGGTTACAAACCGCTACTTCATCAGGAGAGGTGTATTCGATGATCTCTGTGCAAAGGTTAGAGCTCTTGATCGTTCCGAGGTTCTGCTGATTGCTCTTACGGTTTGCTGCATCTTTATATAGCAGGTAAGGCGTACCGGTTTCGATCTGTGCATCGAGGATGGCAAACCACAGTTCTTGTGCTTTCACCGTTCTGCGTGCACGTCCTTCTGCTTCATATTTTGTATACAATGCTTCAAATTCTTCACCCCAGCATTCCTGCATGCCTGGTGCCTCGTTAGGGCAGAACAGGCTCCAGTTGCCATCTTCTTCCACGCGTTTCATGAACAGATCAGGGATCCAGAGTGCATAGAACAGATCGCGGGCGCGCAGTTCTTCCTTACCGTGGTTCTTGCGGAGATCGAGGAACTCGAATACATCTGCATGCCAGGGTTCGAGATACACAGCGAAAGCGCCCTTGCGTTTACCACCGCCCTGATCTACATAGCGGGCAGTATCATTATACACACGCAGCATCGGGATGATACCGTTGCTGGTACCATTCGTGCCGCCGATATAGCTGCCTGTAGCACGGATGCCACTGATCGCAAGGCCGATACCACCGGCGCTCTGGGAGATCTTGGCAGTTTGTTTCAGTGTATCATAAATACCGTCGATGCTGTCTTCCTTCATCGTGAGAAGGAAGCAGGATGACATCTGCGGTTTGGGAGTACCCGCGTTGAATAAGGTTGGCGTTGCGTGAGTGAACCAGCGTTCGCTCATCAGGTTGTATGTTTTGATCGCACTTTCGATATCTTCTTTGTGGATCCCGATCGCTACACGCATGAACATATGCTGGGGGCGCTCGGCCACTTTACCATTTAATTTCAGCAGGTAAGATTTTTCCAGTGTTTTGAAACCGAAATAGTCAAACCCGTAATCGCGGTCATAAATAATGGTAGAGTCAAGCAGCTCTGCATTGTCCTGGATGATCTGCCATACGTCATCCGATAACAATGGAGAATATTTGCCTGATTTTTCATCAATGCATTCAAAGAGCATCTTCATTGTTTTGGAGAAACTCTTTGTAGTGTTCTTATGCAGGTTGCTCACCGCGATACGGCTTGCGAGCAATGCATAATCAGGGTGCTTCACCGTCAGTGAAGCCGCAGTTTCAGCAGCGAGGTTATCGAGTTCTGTAGTGGTTACACCATCGTACAATCCTTCAATAACTTTCTTTGCTACATCAATCGAGTTTACGAATCTTCTGTCCAGCCCATAGCATAGCTTTTCTATACGAGCAGTGATCTTGTCGAATTTCACGCTCTCCTTTTTTCCGTCTCTTTTGATTACTTGCATAGCAGATATATTTATATAGGTTAGTAGTTTCTCTTTTGATCAATTTCTGTTCAGGAAAAAAACATTTTTATCTTTTTTTTTCTCATGGTATAACCTGTGATCAGGTGTTAAGTTCGTTTCATGAATGAAAATGATATTTCATACCTGATACGTGGTGCGATATTCAAAGTGTTCAATAAACTTGGTCCAGGTCTGCTGGAATCGGT
Organism: Citrobacter freundii; assembly: GCA_003243445.1. Classification (GTDB taxonomy): domain Bacteria; phylum Bacteroidota; class Bacteroidia; order Chitinophagales; family Chitinophagaceae; genus Terrimonas_A. Next base: position 24,769 of record QFQQ01000072.1, on the reverse strand, counting down.
TTATGAAGCACTTCTTGTATACGAGTTGGAAAAATTGGGACTGTCTGTTAAGAGACAGGTTCCTCTGCCTGTCATTCATGATAATGTCCGTCTCGAAAAAGGATACAGAGTGGACCTTATCGTAAATGATCTTGTTGCAGTCGAAATAAAATCTACCAAGAATTTGGAAGAAGTTCACCATAAGCAGCTTTTGACTTACCTGAAATTATCAGGGTTGAAGCTGGGCATATTAGTCAACTTTTTTACTTCGAACATTTCCAAGTCGATATACAGAAAGGTGAATAACCTTTGAGTAGGATTTTGATAAGTATTGGATTAGCGTAGGTTCCCGCAGATTACGCAGATAAGCAGTTTTTTATTTGAATACTCTGCGGGCTTTTGGATATTTCCTTGTTCGTTTTGCACAGATTTCGCAGATTATCAGACTGCGATCTGCGAAATCTGCGCAAAACGAACATTTTACTATAACATCTTTGAAACGGTTCCTCAAATTAAACGCTGATAAATCTGCGAAATCTGCGGGAAACCCCGGCTTCGAACTTTAGAAGTCTTCCTCCGTAGAAAACGCCTGGTCTTCCTTATTGGAAAGAACCCCCGCCTTCTGATAATCTCCCACTCTCTTCTCAAAGAAATTCGTCTTGCCCTCCAGTGAGATCATCTCCATAAAATCAAATGGATTGGTGGCATTGAACATTTTCGGATAACCGAGTTCACCCAACCAGCGGTCAGCGACAAACTCAATGTATTGCTGCATGAGTTTTGCGTTCATACCGATCAGTGCAACGGGCAGCGCTTCGGTGATGAATTCTTTTTCAATCGCCACTGCATCGCCAATAATAGAATACACCTCTTCCTGGCTCAGCTTCTTATTCAGCATGCTGTACAGCAGGCAGGCAAATTCACAATGCAATCCCTCATCGCGGCTGATCAGTTCATTGCTGAAGGTCAGGCCTGGCATCAGTCCTCTTTTCTTCAGCCAGAAGATAGAGCAGAAGCTGCCGCTGAAGAAGATCCCTTCCACAGCCGCAAAAGCCACGAGTCTTTCTGCGAAAGAACCGTTTTCGATCCAGCGCAGTGCCCACTCCGCTTTTTTCTTTACAGCCGGAACCGTATCGATCGCATGGAATAGGCGGTCTTTTTCTTTTGGATCTTTGATATACGTATCGATCAGTAATGCATAAGTTTCTGAGTGGATATTTTCCATCATGATCTGGAAGCCGTAGAAGCAGCGTGCTTCCGGGAGTTGTACTTCGCTCATGAAGTTCACCGCCAGGTTCTCGTTCACAATACCATCGCTGGCGGCAAAGAATGCAAGCACATGGGAAATGAAGTGACGTTCACCATCATTCAGGGAAGCCCAGTCTTTCAGGTCGGAGCCGAGATCGATCTCTTCTGCAGTCCAAAAACTCGCTTCGTGCTTCTTATACTGTTCCCAGATCTTGGGATAATTGATCGGAAGGATCACGAACCGGTCTTTATTCTCCTTTAACAGCACTTCATCTTCGTTCTGCATAGCAAATGGTTGAACATTTTTATTAATGTGGCGCGACAAGAGACGAAAAAGCCGCACTCCGTAAGAGTTGCGTCTATGGTTGGTCCTTGCCAGCTCCTTATATTTTAAGGGAAAGTCCTAACAATACATTCATATGGCCATACGGTGTGAAAATCATGGACTGATGCGCGATTTGTCACCCCGGTCCCTGCACCGGGAACCATTTCCGCCGCAGCTTGTCTGCATGCGTTATACTTGAATTATCGTAAGAACTAGACGAATGTAGTTTTAAAATCAGGAAATACCCGGAGGTACTTTTTAACAAATGTGGATAGTTTTTTTTGAAATCGGAGATGCTCTGGCAGGACGAAAAAGCTTATATTTTAAAGCAGTTTTTTACAAAATCCGGAACATATAACAGCATAAAATCTGTGGGATTTTTTCACGTTTGAAAAAAAATTTCGTGAGTAAAAATGATGGGAAGTTTGGGGATTTTGTGTAAGGGGGAGAACCACGGACTGCGGATCAGAGGCTAGTGATTGTCGCTTTAGTTGAAAGATCATTTAATATAAGAACATCGTATGAACGGGGATTTATTGGATTATTGGGATTAGGAGGTTTTGTCTCCGAAAATTCGAAGAAGAACTATTACTTCACTTTGATGGTAATCCCATTAATCCGGTTTTCGACCAAGAGAAAAAGCGATTTATGGGATGTCGCCGCCGCCGGGATTCTTTATATTAACCAATTTTCGCAAACAAAACCTCCTAATCCCAATAATCCAATAAATCCCCGTTCAGGCCGGCTATCACTCGAATGAGCGATTTCATATCTCCGGAATTCTGGCAAAATTTGAACCGGCATCGCCATGCATTGCCCGACTACGTATCCGGAACGCCCACCTTCGACCATCGATCATCGAATTTCCTATTGATCATTCAAAATATAGTTGCAATGAAATCCGCTGTACTATTTTTTTCCGCCGTATTTGCCGGAGGTATTTATCTTTTGCAAAAGCAAGATAAACGGCCGCCTGCGCCCAATCATTATGCAGGACGGTCTATCGTTTACTGTTCTCCTTCATTTGATCCGGCTGTGATGAATGAAGGGAACGCGCCCTTGCTGGAAGGATTTGGTAAATGGGAATACCCGGTCACCACAAAGAATGAAAAAGCAGCAAGGTATTTTAACCAGGGCATTGCGTTGATGTATGGGTTCAATCACGGCGAAGCGGGCCGTTCATTTAAGACAGCATTGAAGCTTGACTCCACGATGGCCATGGGTTATTGGGGGATCGCAATGGTGCTCGGGCCAAACTATAATGCAGCACTTGATCCGTCGCAACTGGCAGATATCAATGCCGCTATTGACCAGGCAGTAAAATATGCAGGTGCTGCGGCGCCGCATGAACAGGCACTTATCAACGCAATCGCCAAACGCTTTCCACGCAGCGAAGCAAAAGACATGACACCATACTATGAAAGTTATGCATCAGCAATGAAATCGGCACATGAACAGTTTCCCGATGATGCGCAGATCTCAACGCTGTACGCGGATGCGTTGATGAACATGCATCCCTGGGATCTTTGGTTGAAAGACGGAACAGCCCAACCATGGACGGCGGATATACTGACCGTGCTGGAAAAGACCCTGCAGAAATATCCGGAGCATCCTGGCGCTATTCATTATTATATTCATGCAACCGAGGCATCAAAAAATGCAGGCCGGGCAACTGTTTATGCAGATAAACTCGCTGCGCTAATGCCGGGGGCGGGGCATCTTGTGCATATGCCCTCACACGTCTACCTCCGCACTGGTGAATATCATAAAGGGGTATTGGTAAATGAAGAGGCTGCTGATGCAGACAGCAGTTACATTGCCCAATGCAAAGTGCAGGGTGCGTATCCGCTTGTCTATTATCCGCATAATATACATTTTCTTGCTGCCTGCGCTTTTCTCGAAGGCAATAGTACAAAAGCAATGAACGCTGCATGGTCTATCGCAAAAAAAGCGAACAGGGAGTTCATGCATCAGTTTGGTGCGATACAACACTATTCGATCATTCCTTATTATATGCTGGTACAGTTGGGAAGATGGAATGAGATCCTGCAATTACCTGAGCCGTCGGACAGTCTTCTTTATCCTAAAGCCATCTGGCATTACGCACGTGGTATGGCCTATGCAGCCAGAGGAAAGAACAAAGAAGCAAAGGAAGCATTGAACGCCATAAGAAATATTTCCATGGATGAATCTGTGCAAAAAGTTACGATCTGGGAAATGAATAAAGTGGCTGACCTGATCAATATCGCTTCGCTCACACTCGAAGGCGAGATCTTTGCCAGGAATAAACAGTATGATCAGGCGATTCAATCATTGACAAAAGCCGTTGAACTGGAAGATGCGTTAATGTACCAGGAACCACCCGACTGGTTTTTTTCCATCAGGCTTTCACTTGGTCACTGGCTCAATCAGGCCAAACGTTTCCGCGAGGCGGAACAGGTTTACAAAAAAGATCTCGAAACATTTCCTGCAAACGGGTGGGCATTAAAAGGACTATATAACAGTCTGAAAGGACAGGGCAAAGCTGCGGAAGCCAAAGCTGCGGACACACAGTTCCAGCTTGCATGGAAATGGGCTGATGTCAGCCTCTCGTCATCAAGAGTGCTCTGAACTGTCAGTTCATTGTCAGTTTTCTGATTGCGTAAACGGTGTTTGCGGAAATCGTAAGCCTATTCGCTTTTCTTCCCGCACTTTTACTAAAAGAAAACAACATGTGCCATTACCAGACCCTATACCACAATGACAATACAGGTTATGTGGTAAGATGCCCGGAATGTGAGAAGATCCAGATAGGCTATGGCAACCTGATGGTCACTTTTGGCAGATCAGATTTCGATGATTTCCGCTGGTGGTTGCGCAGGATAAAAGAAGAACAGTCACCCGCACAAAGTCCGACCCTTCGCTGCATCGTAATACCAACACCCTGCGATGGAATGAAGCTGCTGCTCAGCCTGCGCGAACTAAGGGATTTTGATGGTATGCTGGAGGCGGCAGATACGGAGTTGAGATCGCTGGAGCTGCTGCGCCTCTTCGAGAGCTAAGAGGTGAAGGAGAGAAAGAGGAGAAGGGAATTGGAGGGGTTTGTTTGAAGAATGAATATCATAAAATGTGGATCATAAAGGTGTGGTCTTAGTCTTAAGACGGCACTAAAAAAAATCGCGAATAGTTCGCGAATGAGCGCGAATGTTCACGAATAGTGCACAACTGAATTGAAAAGGTTTGGGTTTGAAGATCCAGGCCTTTTTTCATTTAAGGGTACTTCGATACAGGATGAATCTATTCGCGAAAATTCGCGCTCATTCGTGCAGCATTCGCGATATTTGGGGCTAATTACATAATCAAAGATCAATGACACCCGATTTATTCAACGAACTGGCCCGCGCCCGCCGCTCCACTTTTCCCGATCAATTTGATACAACACGTAAAGTAGACGATTCGATCATAAAGGAGATCCTGACAAATGCCACATGGGCACCGAACCATGGTAAGACGGAGCCATGGGAGTTCACTGTTTTTGCAGGAGAAGGACTACAGAAATTTGCAGATTTTCAGAGTGAACTGTATAAGAAAGAAGCAGGAGAGAATATTAAAGAGATCACGTATAACAAACTGAAAAAACAACCGCTGCAGGCATCACATATCATAGCGATTGGAATGAAACGTACAGTTTCCAAACCTATTCCGGAGATTGAAGATATTGAAGCGGTGGCTTGTGCGGTACAGAATATTTACTTGTCTGTGACGGCGTATGACCTGGGTGGTTACTGGACAACCGGTGGTATTACTTATAAAGCATCGGCTAAAGAGTTTTTTGGCCTTGGTGAGCAGGATAAATTACTGGGATTTTTCTATATCGGATACGTGGCGGTTCCATCTACGGGTGGAACGAGATTGTCTATAGAGGAAAAAGTGAAGTGGGTGAAGTAATTAAGAGTTGATTTGCGTAGAGCCCCCTCTAAATCTCCCCCCAAGGGGGAGACTTAAAACAGTCTGATATTAGAAGAGTCAAAACATATTGAATAGTGATACTCTATAGGTTTTGATTCTTCCGTTAAAAAGCTTGTTCGTAAGTCTCCCCCTTGGGGGGAGATTTAGAGGGGGCCTTTCTCCGCTTTAAGTTATTTTCGCCCCTAATGAAGTCCTTCCTCATAACCGCCCTGCTTGCCTCCTGCATCGTTGCCTGCACCATATCTGTGAATAAGGCACAGATGACGGGGTTGAGGATTCCCGCCGGCACTTATGAAGACACACTTCGTTTTCTGTATTCTCTTCCACCCGATCAATGGCCGGCACCCGATATCGATTCATCCATCAAATGGCAGGAGCTTGGTCTCATCCCGGATAGTCCGCTGAAGCCGTACATGGATTCATTGAAACACCTGATCCTTCTTGGTAAAACACTTTTCTTTGATCCGCGCCTCAGCGGCAGCAACCAGATCTCCTGCGCGAGTTGTCATGTTCCTGATCTGTCATGGACAGATGGCCGGGCGAGATCAGTCGGCCATGATCAGCAGGAGAACAAGCGGAATTCGCCGACCTTACTGAACGTTTGGTATTACAAACATCTTTTCTGGGACGGCCGCAGCAAGAGCCTGGAAGATCAGGCTTTCAGCCCGATCAACAGCGAGACCGAAATGCACAGCGATATGGCCGAAGTGATGATGAAACTCCGCCGCATTGCCGGATACAAGCCAATGTTTGATTCAGCATTCAGCCATGGCGGGATCTCTCCTGAAACAGTCACCAGTGCGATCGCAGTTTTTCAGCGCACGCTCGTCAGCGCTAAAAGTGATTTCGATAATTTTCTTTCCGGTAAAAAAGATGCATTGAGCGATGCGGCCCTTCGTGGCTTGCATTTGTTCCGTACAAAAGCGCGTTGCCTGAATTGCCATAATGGTCCGTTGTTCACCGACAATGATTTTCATAATACCGGTCTTACTTACTATCGGCATGAACACGAGGATCTGGGCCGTTATAATGTCACCCATCGCGCCGAAGATGTGGGCAAATTCAAAACGCCTTCTCTGCGCGAGGTGATCCGCACCCGTCCCTGGATGCATAATGGCCTCTTCAATGATCTCAATACTATCCTCGATATGTACAGTGCCGGAATGCCGCAAGCCGGGCCACGGCCGGACCAGGTTGCTGATACCCTTTTTCCCAAAAACGACAGGCTCCTCCGCAAGCTGGATCTCAGCAGCCAGGAGAAAAAAGACCTGATTGCGTTTTTGAATGCGATTACGGGGGAGGTGTTGCGGGTGAAAGCGCCAGGAATGCCGGAATGAGGACCGCCGACGGCCGACCGCCGACCGCCGACGGTCGTTTTTGGTTGATCCGGCCTAACAACCTAACCTTACGATCCTTATGGCAGGATCTTTCTTAAGGTGTCGTCTGCGGTCGGCCGTCGTTCTGGCCCAACAACTTCATCTTACGATCCTTACGGAGGGGTCTTTCCGAAAGCATCGTCTGCGGTCGGCGGTCGGCCGTCGGCGGTCTTCCCCCAATTCATCCGACTTTTTACCCAAACCCACCCCATTCCCCCACATATTATCTATTTTTGCATCCACTTATTCTTAAACCTAACATCATGAAAAAATTATTCTCTCTTTTCGTAGTAGCAATTTCCGCTTCAGCAGCAATGGCACAACCACCGGCAGGCGATGCAAAACCAGGTGAATGGTATGGTGAAAAGACTTCAGCTGATGGTGCGATCAACATTGCGGAAGTACCTGCCAAACTCGGTCAGAAAGAAGCAATGGATGTGAAAGTAAAAGCAAAAGTATTGGACGTTTGCTCCAAGAAAGGTTGCTGGATCAAACTTCAGGTGAATGATACAACGACTGCATTTGTAAAAATGAAGGACTACGCATTCTTCCTGCCGGAAGCGATCAAAGGAAAAACAATCGTTCTCGACGGCGCTGTTGCTCAAAAAACAGTTTCTGTTGATGAGTTGAAACACTATGCAGAAGACGCAAAAAAATCAAAAGAAGAAATAGCTGCAATCACAAAACCAGAGAAAGAGATCCGTTTTACGGCGAAGGGGATTGTTGTTGTGGAGTAAATAATAATAACAAATGATATAGAAAAGGCCAGCTTGTGCATACAGGCTGGCTTTTTTTCGCCTGCATGTGAGCCCGTAGATTATAAGACATTGGTCTCTATGTAGAACAAGGTTGCTAACATAGGACTTCCTTACCGTCCTTCCCGGCTTACCGGTTTATTTTTACCGGTAAGCCGGGAAGGACGGTAAGGACTCAAAACGATTGGATATTTTCTCTTCAGGTTTGTTGTTAGATGGAATCACGCAGATCTTACTGTCAGGTAATTGCGGGATTTTTAAAAAGATCAGATCTCAAAAAATCGAATGCGCGGATCACGCAGATGATTTTCCTGCAGGGAACCATCTGCGCGATCTGTCATTCATTATAAGGTTTGTACACAATCGGGAATTATTTCATTGATCGGCACATAGGATCTGCGTAATCCCCCTGCGGCGGACGCGTCCGCGGCAACCCATACCTGTCATCGGATTGTCAAGTTTCCCATTCCGTAAACCGTTTTTCCCGATACGGCGTTCGCTCTCCATATACCAGTGATATTTTTGCGGCCGGATACAAAAACATGGAACGCATAGGGCCATTCCTGGTTTTCTTTTAGCTTGAGCAGTTGTTAAAAGTTTTCGGGAGTGAGCCCGCCAATAATAGTATTCCGGTTTTATAAATGAAAAATAAATAAACCGGAAAACAGCATTGCGGGTGCTGATAGTGTGATAGAAGTGAGCAATCAAGACCAGGATCGTATAAGTGTTAAATACGCTCAACCTTGAAGGATCAACGCCTTCAGGGTTTTGTGTTTAAAATAAAAAACGGGTGGCAACAAAGAAAAATAAATTCGGATTCAAGAAAACGATCGGTGTGGTGCATCTCTGGCTCGGTCTGATCTCGGGCCTGATCGTTGTATTCCTGGGCATCACGGGATGTATGCTGGCATTTGAGCATGAGATCAGGAGCCTGACCGAACCATTTGCAAAAGTAACCGTGCAGGATAAACCATACCTGCCACCAACCACGCTCAAGCTGGAAGCGGAGAAATCGCTTGACGGGAAAAAAGCAAATGGTATTGAATATCCCGGAAAAGGAAAAGCCGCCGTTGTGTCGTATTACGATGCGGACAATTATAAACTCGTTTACCTGAACCCTTATACCGGTGAAACGCTGAAGGCAAAGAACATGAACCGTGATTTCTTCCGCGTGATCATCAACGGACATTTTTATTTATGGCTGCCCCCAACTATTGGTCAACCGATCGTGGCTTCTGCTACATTGATCTTCCTGGTGATGATGATCACCGGACTGATCCTCTGGTGGCCGAAAAATAAAGCAGCGCGCAAACAACGTTTCTCTGTAAAATGGAATGCAAAATGGCGCCGTGTGAACTATGACCTGCATAATGTGCTCGGTTTTTATATGACATGGGTAGCCATCTTCATTGCCATCACCGGTCTTGTATGGGGCTTTCAATGGTTTGCGAAATCTGTGTACTGGGTCAGCAGCGGAGGAAAGGCAATGGTGGAGCATGCGCATCCTGTTTCTGATACAACAAAGATCGCGGAAGGTATACAGGTGGCAGATCATGTATGGGCTGAACATAAGCCGCATGTAAAAGACGATGAAAGCCTTGGCGTGTATTTTCCTATCACAAATACCGATCCTGTTGAAGTGGCCGTGAATCATCGCCCGGGCACGTATTACAATGCTGATTATTATCATTATGATCAGTACACTGCGAAAGAATTACCTGCAACAGGAAGCTATGCCGGTACATTCAAAGATGCAGCGGTGGCGGATAAGATCGTTCGCATGAACTATGATATTCACGTAGGTGCGGTGCTTGGTCTACCCGGAAAGATCATGGCATTCTTCGCAAGCGTGATCGCCGCGAGTTTGCCCATCACAGGTTTTTATATCTGGTGGGGAAGAAGAAAGAAAAAGAAAGAAGCACCGGCGGTGGCGGCTAAGCAGTCAAAGACATTAAGTCCTGTTGTATAACCTTTATTTGTTTTTGGTACGGATCAGTTTATAGATCTTAATAGCGCTCATTAAGACGATCACGAAACCGATCAGGCCAAGCAATCCCCATACGGCACTCATATTCTGTTTAACAACAACAAGCATTACAATCGCAACAAGAAAGATCGTTGCCACTTCGTTCCATATGCGTAATTGCTGGGATGAATAGTTGAATACGCCTTTCATCTGTTGCCGATAGATCGAATGAAGGCTGAAGAAATAGAGATATAATCCCGCAACAAAACAAAGTTTGATAATGAGCCAGCCGGGTGTGATGCCCAGCAAATGCCAGGTTGCTAGTCCAAGTATCAATGTAAGGACAGCTGAAGGCCAGGTGATCCCGAACCAAAGCCGTTTGATCATGATGGCAAACTGTTTTTGAAGGATTGATTTTTCCGGCTCGGCTTTTTCTCCTGCTTCGGTATTATAGATGAAGAGGCGGACGATATAGAACATACCCGCAAACCAGGTGACGATGAAGATGATATGGAGGGCTTTGATGTAGGGATACATGGTTCACTAAAGGTAAATGATATTAAGTGTGGTGCAGGCCGCTAAATGCCTTTAATTCTACTATCTAAAGGATTGTCATCCCGGCCGGACGACCTTAAGATAACTTGTTGCTATCGGAATGCCAGAGCCGGGAACTCCTCAGTTCGTGGAGTTCCCGGCTCTGATTTTCATTAAAACAGTAAGCGTACTAAATCAGCCCGGCCGGGATGACAAAGCTTTGGCTGAATAGTCTGCTGATATTGCACCGGGACGATTCATACCTTCTCAATCAACTTCATCAACCCCTTCACCCATGCCGGATGCGTATTCATACATGGGATCAATGTAAATTCCTCTCCGCCGTTATGCATAAAGATCTCATTTCCCTCTCCACCCATTTCCTCCAGTGTTTCCAGGCAATCACTCACGAATGCCGGACAAGCGAGTACCACTTTTTTATAACCCTGCTTTGGCCATTCCGCCAGTTTCACGGCTGTATATGGTTGCAACCAGGGATCGCGGCCCAACCGGCTTTGAAATGATACAGTATATTTTTCCTTCGGGACACCCAGCTTCTCCGCAACCAGTTTTGTGGTTGCGATCACCTGGTGACGGTAACAAACTTCCTGTGCTGCCACATCATCACAACATTTTTCCGCATTATGTACATCATGCGTTCCCACAGGATGACGCTTGGTGATATGTCTCTCCGGGATTCCATGATAGCTGAACACCAGCAGATCAAAATCCTTTCCTTCTATATACGGGCGCATGCTGTCAGCCAGCGCTTCGATATACGCTTCCTCTTTATAAAACGGCGGAACAAATTTGAGTTTGAATGAATACCCTTCTTTCTGATGGATTTCCTTTGCATATTCCACTGCCGTTTCATAACTGCTCCATGCGTAATGCGGATATAAAGGAACGGCGATCACTTCTTTCAGGGCCGGATATTTTTTCTTCAGGTTGTCCATCGCCACTTTTGGTGAAGGATTACCATAGCGCATGCACACTTCGATCGGCAGATCGGTTTCTTTCTGCAGGGCATTCTTCAATTGATCCGTGAGAACGATCAATGGTGAACCGTCTTTTGTCCAGATGGATTTATAGGCCTCCGCACTTTTTGGCGCACGCAGCGGCACAATGATTCCTTTCACCAGAATTGATCGCAGCAATTTTGATTTCGGTATATCGATCACCCGCTCGTCCATCAGGAACTCATTCAGATATTTCTTCAGATCGGGTACGGAAGTACTATCCGGTGAACCCAGATTCATCAACAAAATGGCTTTTTCAACCTGACTCATCGTATCAATTAAAAATTAAAAAGGGAAACTATAAGCGGTGCAAAGTTCGTGAAGTTTGGGAGAAATAAATTCAGGAGAGGGCAACTTTTGGTGGAAGATGGCCGATAAAGAGAGATCGATGTTGGATGTTCGATGGTCGGCAAACACACTGTTAACCGGCAATTAACACTTAAAAGGCAAATGATTGAGCCAGATCAAAGGCGGTTTCGACCATCGACCATCGAACATCCAACATCGAACCCCGGTTTCGATCCAAAGTTCTTTACAACTGATCCTGATTTTCGTCATAAAAAACCACCCGTTTCTTCAAATCATTATGATTTTAATCCGGATGACAAACCCATGACTATTTAACCACGCCCGCTTTATACATTTGTGCACTTTATGATCACGCAGCAGCCGCATAACATATCCACGCCTATTTTAGACCGCTTTTGTGTGGCCGGGATCAACTATCATAAGGCCGATATTGCTGTCCGTGGTGCCTTTTCCGTTTCAAAAGATGATTTTACCGCGATCGCCAATACAGCGAAGGCACAACTCGTCCGCAGCGTATTCGTGGTGTCCACCTGCAACCGCACGGAGATCTATGGCTTCGTGGAAAATGTGATGCAGCTCGTGGGATTGCTGGCTGAACATACACGCGGCGATATCCATCAACTGCTGGAATTCGGTTATATGAAGAGCGGGGAGGAAGCGATCCAGCATTTGTACAGGGTAGCTTCCGGCCTGGATTCACAGATCCTGGGAGACTATGAGATCCTTGGTCAGATCAAACAGGCCATTGACGCCGCAGCCGCCAACCAGGTACTCGGCCCGATCATGAACCGCACCGTAAGCTATGCGTTCCAGGCTTCCAAAAAAATAAAGACGGAGACAGGTTTGAGCAGCGGTACCGTTTCCGTTTCTTACGCCGCCATCGAACTGCTGAAAGACATGCCGGGCATTGGTGACAAGAAAGTACTGGTGATCGGCGCCGGTAAGTTTGGTGGTAATGTTTGCAAGAATCTGAAAGAATACCTGCCCCGCACATCCGTTGCGCTGATGAACAGAACAGATGCTACCGCGGAAGCACTTGCTTTAAAAACAGGTACTGCATTTATTCCGTATGAAAAAATGCAGGACGCAATACATGCTTCGGATATCATCATCGTTTGCACCAACGCACAGGAAGCAACCATTCTTCCTTCCATGCTGGATCAGGCGGGAGATAAACTGGTACTCGATCTTTCCGTTCCTGCAAACGTTCATCCCGCAGTGAAAATATTGAAGAATGTGAGAGTGATCGATGTGGATGAAATTTCAACGACGATTCTTGACAAGACCATTGCAAGAAGAAGAGCGGAAGTGCCGAAAGCACAGGAGATCTTACAACACTTTCAGCGGGAATTTTATACCTGGCTGGAAGAATACAAATATTCATTACACATAAAAAGCTGGAAAGACAAATTGCAGGAACTGAGCGAATGGCAGCCCAGGGAATATTGCGAAATGGCTGCTGAGCCCTTACTGTCGCCCGACAGAAAAGCACAGAAAGCGGTAACGCGATTAGCCGTAAATTTGCGGACCAACCAGGAAAAAGGCTGTCAGTTCATCAACGCCATTAATGATTACCTGCAAATGTCATGAGTAGATGCCGGAAATACTTCGCATAGGGACAAGAGAAAGCCAGCTGGCCGTCTGGCAGGCAACACAGGTAAGCGATCTGCTGAAGGCTGCGGGCCATCAAACCGAATTAGTTTACATCAAAAGTGAAGGGGATATCAACCTGACCACACCATTGTATGAAATGGGCGTGCAGGGAATCTTTACGCGTAGTCTCGATATCGCCCTGCTCAATAATAAGATCGATATCGCTGTTCACTCCATGAAAGACGTGCCGGTTGTGTTGCCGCAGGGCATACGTCAGGCCGCCGTTTTGAAGCGTGCGTCTTATAAAGATCTGCTCGTTACCAATCCGGGTATTGATCACGCCGGATTGATGAACCGGCTTTCTGCAGATACACAACATCCGTTCATTGTTGCTACCAGCAGTATACGGAGGAAGGCACAATGGTTGAACCGTTATCCGCAAAGCCGACTGGATAATCTCCGTGGCAATGTGAATACAAGAATGAAAAAGCTTGCTGAGAGTGAATGGAACGGGGCCATCTTTGCTGCCGCTGGCCTGGAGCGGATCGGCTTAAGACCGGAGAATTCACTGGAACTCGATTGGATGCTTCCCGCTCCCGCGCAAGGTGCCATTCTTGTTGTGTGCAGAATGGAAGATGCAAAAGCATTTAAGGCTTGCGAAGTAATGAATGACGAAGACACGGCCACTTGCGTAAAAGCAGAACGTGATTTCCTCAAAACATTAATGGGTGGATGTTCAACTCCTATCAGCGCACTCGCGAGCATACAGGATGGAAGATTGAAGATCTCCGGAAACATCCTCTCCATCGATGGCACACAGAAACTGGAAGTAGAAAAAGATGCTCCACTGGAAAAATCATATAGTCTTGGCGTGGATGCAGCATTTGAAATACTGGATAATGGTGGCGAAGAATTAATGAAGGCAATCAAAAAAAGTGAAACGCAGCATTGATATAATCAGCACAGCATCGCTGCCTGCCGAATGCCTGCAGCAACTTCAGCGGCATGGATTCAGGACTGAAGTCATTCCTTTTATCAAAACCTATAGTTCTGTAACGGCGGCAAGTATCCAGCGGATCAGATCACTGGAGAAGTATATGGCCACGGCTGTATTCACCAGCGCTCATGGAGTAGAAGCCGTGGCAGAATGCTTGTTCCACCTGCCAAGCTGGAAGATCGCGTGCATTAATGGCAAGACGAGGAAAACAGTAGAACATTATTTTGACGAACAGGATATCATAGCCTCCGCGCCAAATGCCGCAGCATTGATCAAAGAGCTGGATGGGAAAGTGCGGGAACCTGTTCTTTTCTTTTGTGGAAACCTCCGCCTTGATACGATCCCAAACTGGCTGAAAGATACGGGGATACCCTTTGAAGAGATACAGGTTTATAAAACGGAGTTTACTCCGCACGATATACAACATACAAAACCGGATGCCGTGTTGTTCTTCAGCACAAGCGCCGTGGAAAGTTTTTTTACAATAAATACATTACCTGCTGAAACGCTTTGTTTCGCCATCGGGGAAACAACAGCCGCTGCATTGAAACAAAAGATCTCCAACAAGATCATTGTATCTGCAGAGCCGGATAAAACAGCATTGACCGAACTGGTTATAAAACACTATCATGAACACAGCTGAATTAAAAACAACAACAGGGAAAGGTTTGCAGAATGATCTTTTGCTGAAAGCATTGCGTGGTGAAGAAGTGAGCCGCCCTCCTGTCTGGATGATGCGCCAGGCAGGCCGTTATCTCCCTGAGTACATCGCATTGAGAAATAAATACAGTTTCTTCGAAAGATGTCAGACACCTGAACTGGCTTGCGAGATCACACTTCAACCGATCGATATTGTTGGAACCGATGCTGCGATCCTGTTTTCGGACATTCTCGTAGTGCCGCAGGCAATGGGTTTGGAAGTGGAGCTGATCGAGAACAAAGGACCCGTGCTGCCCCAGCCGATCCAGCAGGAAAAGGATTTCGAACGTATTGTTGTGCCTGATGTGAATGACCGGTTGCATTATGTGTTTGATGCGATCAAACTGATCAAGCAGGAATTGAATGGCCGTGTGCCATTGATCGGCTTTGCCGGCGCGCCATGGACATTGCTGTGCTATATGGTGCAGGGAAAAGGAAGCAAGACATTTGATGAGGCAAAAGCGTTTTGCTATCGTCATCCCGCGCTTGCACACCGCTTGCTGCAGATGATCACTGATACAACGATCGCTTACCTGAAACAACAGATCAGGGCTGGTGCAGATGCGGTGCAGATCTTTGATAGCTGGGGCGGTCTGCTAAGCCCGGCAGATTTTGAAACATTCTCTTTGAAATATATCCGCCAGATCGTGGCAGCAGTAAAAGATGAAGCACCGACGATCATCTTTGCCAAAGGAGCATGGTTCGCGCTGGAAGAAATGGCCGCAACAGGTGCGCATGGTCTTGGTATCGACTGGTGTATCACTGCTGACAGGGCAAGGGAATATGCCGGAAGCAATGTAACACTGCAGGGAAATTTCGATCCCGCGAAATTATTTCTCTCTCCGGCAGAGATCAGGAAGGAAGTGCATGCGATGATCAATGCATTCGGTCCGCAGCGATATATTGCGAACCTGGGGCATGGTATTTTGCCAACTGTTCCGGTGGAGAATGCGAAAGCGTTTGTGAATGCGGTGAAGGAGTGGAGCCGATAATTCTTTGACCTGCGTAATTCTCCCGCAGATTACGCCGATCAAGCGCAGATAACGCAGATCATTACTCTTATCAGAGACGTATCAGCGTAATCTGCGTTAGGGAATAAGTGAAGTTCAACAATCGAATGAATTTTTCGCACTGAGGACTGTTAAATCTGCGAGATCTGCGGGAACCTATTCGCCGATCAAAAAATGAGCAACATGAATAACAACACAGAAGAACTCTTCAAAGACCAATGGATCTCCTACATACACAATCTCCAGGATACAATTTGCAAGGGTCTTGAAGATGTCGATGGCAAGGCAACATTCGTAGAAGATAAATGGGAGCGCCTGGAAGGAAAAGGTGGCGGTGGAAAAACGCGTGTGATAAAAGACGGCAATGTCTTCGAAAAAGGCGGTGTGAACACCTCCGTTGTATATGGAGAAGTAACAGAGATGATGCGCAGACAGTTACCTGTTGATGCAGCCAGCTGGTTTGCCTGTGGTCTTTCAATGGTTATCCACCCGCGCAATCCTTATGTTCCTACAACGCATGCCAACTGGCGTTATTTTGAGTTGTATGATGAGAACGGAAAGATCAAAGACCGCTGGTTTGGCGGCGGTGCAGATCTCACGCCTTATTATTTATATGAAGAAGATGCGATCCATTTTCATCAGACGTTGAAGAAAGCGATCGATCCATTTGGTCCTGATCTTTATCCAAAATATAAACATCAATGCGATGAGTATTTCATGAATACCCATCGCAACAATGAAATGAGAGGGATAGGCGGTGTGTTCTATGAACACCTGCGTCCTTCAGATGAAACAGATCTTGACACACTATTCCGTTTCCAGCAATCCAACGGCAATTGTTTTCTCGATGCTTATGTGCCCATTGTTCAGCAACGTAAGGACAATGCCTTCGGCGAACAACAACAGTTCTGGCAGGAGATCCGCCGTGGCCGCTATGTTGAATTCAACCTGATCCACGACAGAGGTACGATCTTCGGCCTGAAAACAAATGGCCGCACCGAAAGCATTCTGATGAGCTTACCGCCACGCGCGCGGTGGGAATATGATTATAAACCTGTGGCGGGATCGGAAGAGGCGAAGTTATGGGAAGCGTGTTTGCATCCCCGCGAGTGGACCGAAATAAAGGTTCCGGAGGTTTCATAAGTTTGATAGGTTTCAGAAGTTCCAGAGGTTCCAAAGGTTAGAGCCTTTACTGATGGGAGAACCTCTTAAACCTATGAAACATCTGAAACCTCTGGAACTGTCAAACTAAATTTATTTTTAAAAAAGAAGTGCGATGTACCTGCAAAGAAGAAACCGGATTTTGAGAGCAACCCCTGCAATAAGAAGTCTCGTTGCGGAAACGATATTAACGCCGAATGATTTTATCGCGCCATTATTTGTGGACGAAGGAGAGAATGTAAAAACGGAAATCCCTTCTATGAAAGGATATTACCGGATGAGCATCGATCATACGGTGAAAGAAGTGAAAGAGCTTTGGTCGCTTGGTATTAAGTCGGTGCTGCTTTTTGTCAAAAGCAAAGATGAATTGAAAGATAATACAGGCAAAGAGGCATGGAATAAAGATGGATTGATGCAGCGCAGCATCAAAGCGATCAAAGATGCAGTGCCCGGTATGCTTGTAATGACGGACGTGGCGCTTGATCCCTATTCGTCTTATGGCCATGACGGGATTGTGAAAGATGGCGAGATCGTAAATGATGAAACAGTAGAAGCGCTGGTAAGAATGAGTGTAAGTCATGCGGAGGCCGGTGCTGATTTTGTAGCGCCAAGTGATATGATGGATGGCCGCATTGCAGCGATCCGTCAGGGCCTGGAGGAGAATAACTTTACGAAGGTTGGCATCATGAGCTATAGTGCAAAATATGCAAGCTGTTTCTACGGCCCATTCCGTGATGCGCTGGATTCCGCGCCGGGCTTTGGTGATAAGAAGACCTATCAGATGAATTATGCCAATCGCATTGAAGCCATTAAAGAAACATTGATGGATATTGAAGAGGGCGCCGATATCGTGATGGTAAAACCTGCGCTTTCTTATCTCGATATCATCCGCGAAGTGAAGAACGCAGTGGATATTCCGGTAAGCGCCTACAATATCAGTGGTGAATATGCAATGGTAAAAGCCGCTGCTGAGAAAGGCTGGATCGATGAGAACAAAGCTATCATTGAAATACTGACTTCAATCAAGCGTGCAGGGGCGGATATCATTGCAACTTACTTTGCAAAAGATGCAGTGAGGTTGTTGAATAGTTAAGTGCGATGTTCGATGTCCGATGATCGATGGTCGATCATCGAATATCGAATCGTCGCCCAGGATAGCACGATATCATATTACAACCTCGAACTGACGTCGACCATCGACCATCGAACATCGAACATCGATCAACACAGAAGAAATTTCTGAAACGAATACTATGTACACAAAAAGTTCATCCCTTTTCTCCCGTGCTCAGCAGTCTATCCCGGGCGGTGTTAACTCTCCGGTTCGCGCTTTCAAAAGCGTGGGAGGAGAACCCATCTTCATGGTCAAAGGAAAAGGTGCTTATTTATATGATGCTGACGGCAATCAATACATTGATTATATCGCCAGCTGGGGTCCGTTGATCCTTGGCCATGCATATGAACCTGTTGTAAAAGCCATACAGGAAAAAGTACTCAGCGGTACATCATTCGGTGCGCCAACAGAACTGGAGATAGAAATGGCCGAGCTGATCAAAAGCATGACGCCAAATGTGGATCTGATCAGGATGGTAAGCAGCGGCACTGAAGCATGTATGAGTGCGATCAGGGTGGCGCGTGGTTATACCGGACGGAACAAATTCATCAAATTTGATGGCTGTTATCATGGCCATGCCGATGCATTCCTGGTAAAGGCGGGAAGCGGTGTTGCCACACTGGATATTCAACAAGTGCCTGGCATCAGCGAAGCAGTTGCCCAGGATACACTGGTTGCTCCGTATAATGATCTTGATGCAGTAAAGAAACTTGTTTCGGAGAATAAAGAAAAGATAGCGGCGATCATTATTGAGCCTGTTGCGGGCAATATGGGTTGTATTTTGCCCAAACCCGGCTTCCTTGAAGGAATACGTCAGCTCTGTGATGAAGAAAAGATCGTATTGATCTTTGATGAGGTAATGACAGGTTTCCGTTTATCTGCTGGCGGTGCACAGCAGACATTAAAGATAGATGCAGATCTTGTAACCTATGGCAAAGTGATCGGTGCAGGCATGCCTGTTGGTGCATTCGGCGGTAAAAAGGAGATCATGCAAAGTGTTGCGCCATTGGGAAAAGTATACCAGGCGGGCACACTTAGCGGTAATCCTGTTGCCATGATCGCGGGATATACGTTGTTAAAAGAACTGAAGGAGAATCCTTCTATTTATAAAGAACTGGAAGAAAAAACTATTTACCTCGCCAACGGCCTGAAAGAAGTACTGAAGAATGCCAATCAGCCGGCAATGGTGAATCAGCTTGGCAGTATGATCAGTGTTCATTTCACAGATCATGAAGTGACTGATTTCAGTTCGGCTGCTGCTGCGGATATTAGTTTATTTAAAGAGTATTTTCATTTCCTGTTAACCAAAGGCATTTATCTGCCACCTTCTCCGTTCGAAAGCTGGTTTTTGAACAATGCACTGAGTTATGCTGATCTGGACAGAACGATCCAGATGACAGGAGAATTCCTGAAGCAGAAATAGGTTGATTCCCGCAGATTTTGCAAATTTACCTTTCTGATTAAAGAAGTCCCTGATTGTATGGGGAATTCATTTCTTATTACTGCGCAGATAACGCAGATCAGTTTCTGATAACGGAAATTGATCTGCGTTATCTGCGCAGTTCTTTTTGCTACCTTATCTATTCGTGAATATGTTCTCAACGTTCAGACTGATAAATCTGCGTTATCTGCGGGAGCCTATAATCCATTCAAATGTCACGCATCTGTCATGCGATCGTCTTCGATCTAATGTTATTTCCTTCTCTCGTAAACTCCATTTCCTCTTTTAGCAAGGTTTCCTCCAAACTCATAAAGACATTTGCTGCCGAATAAATCCGTCGCTGAAAACGAGTACTTGCTTGTCAGAATGATCGAAGCGTGACAAATTTTTCTTTTAACCGGAAGAACTTTGCATCCCAAATTTCAACTATGAAGAAAATATCTCTACTCATTCTTTTTATTATAAGTGTATCCTTTGCCTTTGCACAGGAAGATAGTACCAGGGCAAAGGAGCTTGGCGAAGTAGTGATCACCACCGGTCAGTACAGGCCGCAGAGCTTAAAGAATTCAGTATATAAAGTACGGGTGATCACACAGGAGAAGATCTCCATGCGTGGAGCAACCGATGTGTTGAGTGTATTGAATACGGAACTGGGCGTTCGTTTTGGAACAGATTACACGCTTGGTGAAACAGATATCCAGTTGATGGGTATGAGCGGGCAAAATGTGAAGATCCTTCTTGATGGAGTGCCGTTGGTGGATCGCGGAAGTACACGTCAGTCATTAAGCCAGGTTGATATCAATACGATCGAACGCATTGAATTGGTTGAAGGGCCAATGAGTGTTGTATATGGAACAGATGCCTTGGCCGGTGTGATCAACCTGATCACTAAAAAGAACGTGGCAAAGGGAAGAAATTCAATACAGGTAAATGCGCGCGTGCAGGAAGAAACGGTTGAGTCAGCTTATGAGCCATTCAAGGGCGAGGGCGTGCACAATGAATATATTGGTTTAGCGTGGCAACATCAAAGCGGCTGGAGCGCTGGTGGAAGTTTTACAAGAAATGATTTTGGCGGATGGCAGGGTACAAAGACCGGTCGTGAAATGGAATGGAAGCCGAAGGTCCAGTATCTCGGAAGCGGAAATATCGGTTTCCGTAAGAACAATCTCAATGTATGGTACCGTTTAGATTACCTGGATGAAAAGATCACTACTAAAGGAGCCGCGCAATCGGATAATAAGGCCGCCGATGCACAATATATAACAAACAGGTATACGCATACGGCGCAGGCTGACTGGCGCGTTAATTCCAAATGGTCGTTGAATGCGTCTGCATCATACCAGGATTATCAGCGAAGAAGCCGTAACACTATTTCGGATCTTTCAACCGGTCAGGAATTTCTGAATCCGTCCGCAACACAGGATGTTGCAAAATTCCGCATGATTTTCTTCCGTACTACAGCGCAGTATATTCTTTCTGATAAAGTGACATTGCAGCCGGGCATAGAAGTGAAATCGGACCAATCATCCGGCGAACGTATTCATGGTGAACCGCAGATCAACGATTACTCATTCTTTGCTTCTGCTGAGCTGAAACCTGCACGAAGATTGAATATCCGTCCGGGTGTTCGCTTCAGCAAAAACTCTGTGTATGATGCTCCACCGGTGATCCCTTCACTGAATTTAAAATATGATCTGTCTGCCGACTGGTCTCTCCGCGCATCTTATGCGCGTGGTTTCCGCGCGCCGGCTTTACGTGAGTTATATTTTACTTTCCATGATGCAAGCCATGATATAGAAGGCAATCCAAATCTGAAAGCAGAGCATTCCAACAGCTATAACGCATCGCTTTCATGGCATGCTATCCATAAAAAAGATCTGCAGTTAAATACATCGGTTTCCGGTTTCTATAATCAATTTGAGAACCAGATCGCGTATGCAACCGATCCGGTGAATCCAACCTTGACAACACTGATCAATATCGATCATTTTAAAACAACGGGTGCTCTGCTGGAGAATAACCTGGTATGGAAGAACCTGGAGTTCTCATTAGGTATTTCCTACACGGGCCGTTATAACAGTACGAAGGGAGATACGACTGTGGACAAAGGCAATACACTTAGTTCATTCCTCTGGTCTCCCGAAGTGAACAGCAATGTTCTTTACCGCTTCAGCAGGATCGGAATGACCATTGGTATGTTCTTCAAATACACCGGTCAGACGCCGGGCTATGAGATCGTGACTGCTCCCAATACAGCACCGGTTCTTAACAAAACGAAGATCGAAGGTTTCAGTCTGACCGATGTAACGGTCACAAAAAAACTGGGCAAACTGCTTGGCCTGAATGCAGGTGTAAAAAACCTGTTTGACGTAACACGTCTGCAGAACACATCCGTGTCTTCAGGCGGCGCGCATAGTTCAAGCGGCCCTGTGCTGAAGAGTTATGGCAGGTCTTACTTTCTCGGTGTACAATTCAACTGGCAACACAATCGCTAAGATTTATAATAAATATCAAAACTGAAATTGATGAAAAAACTAATCGCGTCTCTTCTCCTCTTCTCGTCGCTCGCAGTCGTAGTCAGTTCCTGCTCAAAGGACGATCCGCCGCTGCCGCCCAATACCATCACTTTCCAGGCTGCTGAGGTTGGCCTGGATGCTGCTCAGAATGAAGCGACCGTAACAATAACATTGGACCGCGCAGAATCTGTTGAAGTGCCTGTAACCCTCACCATGACTGCAACTGGTGCTATTTACGGGACTGACTTTACGACGACTCCTGCTGCAACCGGAACGGAAGTGAAAGTTGTTATTCCTGCAAACAGCAATACTGTATCATTCAAGGTAACAAAAGCTTCCGCTGCCTTGCTGTCCGGCGGTGAGAAAGTGAAATTCACGCTTGCTTCATACGGAAGCCTTACGTTGGGTGCCACTAAAGAGGCAACAGTAAGTTTCAGCTCAATTGTTTCTACCGGAACAACTGCGTTCATCATACCTGGTAAAACAACCGCATCCAACTATGCAAACCAGGTATATGTTGACTTCAGCAATAATGCTGCGGTAACTGCGGACAGAAAAAGCTGGAACCTCGGTTTCCAAAGCGGGTCAAACTTCCGCGTGATCCTGAACCAGGCTTACCAGGCTTCAGCCGGTGCAACTTCAAAAACAGATATCAGTGCTGTTACAATTGCTGATGCTGATGCACTCAACCTGGCTTTTGATCCAGGCGCCGGCTCTGTATCGGTTGTAGATAACTGGACGGGAGATCTTACAAAGACTGTATTTGCTGAAGTATCAGCAAATGCTGCGGAAAATAAAGTTTACCTCGTGGTAAATGAATCAAACCGTGCAAGCAAAGCCGATTGGTTTAAAGTAAAAGTTACCCGCAATGGTGATAATTATAAAGTTGAATACGCTAAGCTTAGCGAAACAACGATCAAAACAATTGAAGTACCCAAAGCGGCGGGATACAATTTCTCTTTTGTTTCTCTTGAAAACAGCAAGATCGTAAGCGTTGAACCGAAAGCTGCCAGCTGGGATATCGCATGGACTTACGGCACATATGATGCGGGCAACGGTACCCCATACTGGTTCCAGGATTTTATTCTGCTGAACTATCTTGGTGGTGCGGGCGCTGCTGAGGTGATAGTTCCCCCGGCTGCAGGTGCTACCGTAACAACAGAGGCTGAAACAATTGCCAAATTTGACGCATTTGCGGAAGCAAATCTTTCCGGCATTACCTGGCTGACTACAAGAGATGCGATCGGCAGCAAATGGAGAGTTACGACCGGCACAGGCATTAAACGTGACCGTTTCTATCTTATAAAAGATCCTGCGGGAAATATATACAAGATTCGTTTTGTAAAAATGGGTGTTGGTGATACTGGTGAAAGAGGTCGTCCTGAAATTGATTTCAAACTCGTTAAAAAAGCTTAACTAAGCGTTTAAAGAGATAAAGAGAAAAAGGGGTATCAGTCTGAGGATTGGTATCCTTTTTTGTTTGCGGAGGCTTTATTTCTTTATTCTGCTAAGGGCGCATTATGGTTCAATCAGTAAAGAAGAATCTCTGTCAAAAGGGCTATTATCTCTTTTTCTTCTTCCCTCTTTCTCCTCTTGATTTCCTTATCGCGTAACTCGTTTTTCCCGATCTGTGACGGTTTCGCGCCCGTTTTGTCATTTTTTTGTCACCTAAAATTGATGTAATGAAAAAAATAATAGGCTCAGTACTGGTAGGATTAACAGCAGTTGCGGCGCAGGCGCAAGCCCCTGCAGACCGTTCAAAAATTGATAAACTCTGCGGGTGTTTCGAAGTGGAGTTCAAATACGCTGAAACATTTTCCCCGAATAAGGATTATAAATTCCACGATCGTGAAGCGATCAGCGGTGGAGTGGAGTTGACATTACCGATTGAAGTGAGTGATAAGAAGATCGTGATGCAACATCTGCTGGTGATCACGGATTCAATGATCGTGAAGCATTGGAGAGAAGAGTGGACGTATGAAAATCCCGTGATCTGGAAATACGAAGGCGATAAAGTCTGGACAAAAACAACGGTAAGCCCGGATAAAGTAAAAGGCAAATGGACGCAAACGGTTTGGGAAGTAAGTGATGAACCACGTTACCAGGGCTTCAGTCAATGGGTAAGCCTCGATAACAAAACGATCTGGCAGAATACAACAGATGCCCCGCTGCCGCGCCGCGAATATTCTACACGCAATGACTATAATATTCTGAAGAGAACAAATCGTTTGAGCATTAATGACAGTGGTTATATCCACGAGCAGGACAATCAGAAGATCATCCGCAAAAATGGCGTCGATCAATTGCTCGCTGAAGAAAAAGGTATCAACAGCTATAAACGCCTTGATGATAAAGAATGTGCCGCAGCAAAATTCTACTGGGAAAAAAATAAAACGTTCTGGACCAAAGTAAGAAAAACATGGGATGACTATGTTGCCACACACACAACCATCGCATTAAAAACAACTGTTGACGGAAAACCGTTGCATGATCATCTGTTTGCGCTGGCGAAAGATTATGCAACGAAGAAGATAAGCGATAGCGAGATAGATGCGCGTATCAAAACAGAGGTGTTCAGGTTTATCGGGCAGGATGATAAGGCGGTTGCGCAACAGAAATAGAGATTTTAACGTAGGGCCCCTCTAAATCTCTCCGCCGCGGCGGACTATCGTATACCCAAATTTTCGGACTTGCGTAAGGTTCCTCCTCCGGCGGACACGTCCCGCTGATTCCGCAGATTTTACGCTAACTGCTGTTGAAGCGTCCTGAAGGAATTGAA
>QFQQ01000071.1 GCA_003243445.1 Citrobacter freundii | reverse complement strand
CGACGCCCTATCCGCACCGCAACCGGGAACATGTCTGGACCATCAGTCTTGACGCTGCTGGTAAAGTGCTGCATATCGAGCTCGTCACCATGGGCAGTGTGAACCGCGCGATCATCGAGCCGATGGAACTGTTCAGCACACCGCTGCAGAAAAGGGCGGTGAAGCTGATCGTGGTGCATAATCATCCGGGAGGGTTATTGCGGCCGTCGGCAGCGGACAGATCGATGGCGGGAGAGTTGAACCGCTTGGGCCTGGAGTTGAAAGTGCCGGTGGTGGATCATGTGATCATTACGGAAGAAGGGTATTATAGTTTTGCAGAGGAGGATCAGATGAAGGAGCTGCCGAGAAAGGAGATCATGCATGCGACGATGGAGATGAATACGAGTAGTTTCCGGAGGATTAAGAGGAGACGGATGGTGAGGAGGAGGTTTGTTTGAAACCTAACTATTCGAAGTTTTCGAATAGTTGAACTCATACGTCTATTACATATTATCCCAGTTATCCGGAAATTCCGGCTGCCGATAAAAGAGACCTCGCACGCGACGATGTAGATAAATACGAGTAGTTTCCAGAGGATAAAGATTGTGAGGAGGTCGTCTAAACCCAAGATGTACCAAAAGTAATAATCAACCTAACCAGCTTTTCTGTAAGTCGCCGAAACATCTGAAAGCCGTTGATAGCTTCCTTCCTGTGTATACATCACAACCTGGGAGAATAATAGTCGCCCACCCTTTTTTAGTTTTTTTAGTCTATTAGTTATGTCAACGCCGAGAAACTTCCCGGAAACAAATACATTACTAAACAATTTACTCTTATCCGGCTGTAATGCACTTATCTCAAAATGCGCTATAGAGGATGGTCCGTTATAATTTTTATTTGTAAAGGACAATTCTAAACTGGTTTGATTGATGACCTGTCCGTTAGATAATTTCTCATCTTCCTGTTCTACCAATTGCACCTTACACTCTCCAATATCCTGAACCTGATAAACTGTTGTAGATATTATTTTCTGGGTGTCAGTATTTTCATCACGGCGAAAGACGGTGATTTCAACCGGCTCTTTCGATAAACTCCGGACAAGGTATCGTCCATTACCTGTATAAGTAACAACACCGTTCTTTAACCTTAAACCAAATAGATGAAGATCTTCTTCGCCGGTCAACGTAAAATGATTTAAATGAGCATGAAATACAATAAGTGAGTCAGGATGCGAAACGTCTTCATTTATCAGTTGTAATTGCTGCGTCAGCACCTGGCCGGAAATGGTTATAAGAAAAATACATGAAAGGAGAAACTTCATATGAGGACTAATTAATTTTTGAACCCATCTTGCTTATCACGGGTCTATAAAATAACAAATAAAGTCATTGTTGATGAGATTGAATATTGATTAACGTTATCCTTTTCCTGTTCAATCGTGTTGTCTGAGTTCACTCATACATACTGGCGCCCATCAACATATCCGCAAAAACTCTCCAGCTTGGTACATCCGCATTAACTGACGGCATCATATTATCATAATATCCCTGGATATCCTCCGCATAAGCCGCTAATGCCTCAAGGAATTGATCAAGTGTTTTATTCTCCCACCGCTCGCCATCCTGAAGAAAATTGTTACGCAATTCGTGCAAGAACTGAATAAATGATTGCCGGTCGTTAATGCCAGATGTTTCCATAATAAATATTAATTAAACCCATAACAAAGTGGGCTTGAATGCCGCTTATAATTATCAGCCGATATCAAAGTCGCGGAAGCTGTAATTGTACTTATAACTTTTACCAGTTACCAGAAACTCGTAAATATGAACGCAGGTTCAAAGATGATCAGTTTTACAGTATCACCGGTGATACTGTAAATGATACCGTAAACGATACTGTAAAGGCGACCTATTCTTCAAGACAGAAGTTAATCTACGTACCCGCTGCTAATCGATATAATACTGTGAAATTTTCAATCCAGCCTGATAACGTCCGACTACAACACCTCAGCAATATTATTCCCTTCCGATCAAAGCCAACCACCTCCTCCAATCCTCCGCCACCCTATCCCAATTAAACCGATCATAATCCGTTTCCCCATTCTCTTTTACCGGAAAAAAATTATGCTCCGTATTAGGATACTCCTTAAAAGTGAAATTGTTCTTCTTTAACCGGATCATTTCCATCCGGAAATAATCGATACCGGCAACCGAACCGTAATCCTTCGTTCCAAATGTTACCAGCACGGGAACACGGATCTTTTTCAGGTGATCCATCGGTGCGGGATAAGAGAATTCGTACATCGATTTGAATGTATCACCGCGGCCATCCATATTTTCCGGAGCTGCTGTTACATTCTTCCAGTAATCGAAAATGCCGGGATCCAGTTGCGTCGTGTCCTTTTGTGCTGCGCGTGCGCGGGACAACAAGCTCATTATCCGCCCCAACGGATTTCCGCCGGAATAGATCACCGCGGTGACCGGCGGATAAGCACTGCCCAGCTTTGCCGCTATGGCACTTCCTTCAGAATGTCCGGCTACTACCAGTTCATCTTTCTTCACCCAGGATTGTTTACGCAGGAAGTTTAATACAGCCGTGTTTCGCGCAACATAGTAACTCAGCAGGTTTCGCGCGACGTATTTCGGAGAGAAATTGCCAGCGCTGTCGGCATAAGTCAGATCGGGTCTTAACTCGTTGACAGAAGCCATCAGCGGCGTGTAAGGTTTTCCTATGATAGCTACGTGATAGTTCTGTGAAAGGCTGTCAGGATTGAACACAAATACAGGATAGATATATTGCTTACCTCCCGATTCATATTGTATGATCAAAGGAATAGGCAAGCTGCCCTGGCAAAAAAGAAAAACAGGTTTGGGCTTCTGTTCTTCTCCTTTTTTTGATTTGATCAGGATCTCAACGGTGTCGCCCTGGTAAGTCATTTGCAAATGCCGGTATCCATAATCTTCTGGTGTGCGTGATTGACCATGCACCGGGAGCCAGCAAAATGTAATTACAATAATTAACAGGGACCTCATTGTTGGTAAATTGATCACCTAAACTTAAGCAGTTACCCGAACTGCAACTTACAGGGTGAATGATACCGATGGCATAAGGGTGTAAGCTTCCGCAGATCATACCATTCGGGGGAAAGAAGCATCAGAAGGTGTCATTATAATACCATTTTCTCCATCTCATCAATGCCCCTTCTTCTCCTCCACTTCCGCTTCCAGCTTTGCCACCGTCTTCCTCGCCGCTTCAAGCCGGATCGCCTTATTCTTGGCAGTCATCTTCGTCGTGATCCAGTGCTCAAGCCGGTGATGGACCGGGATCAGCAATGATGCGATCACCACCATGAATGCCAGCATAAGCACAGGTGAATGATGCGTGATAT
Organism: Citrobacter freundii; assembly: GCA_003243445.1. Taxonomy (GTDB): domain Bacteria; phylum Bacteroidota; class Bacteroidia; order Chitinophagales; family Chitinophagaceae; genus Terrimonas_A. Next base: position 27,341 of record QFQQ01000071.1, on the reverse strand, counting down.
CGCCGATAAACGGATGCAGGAGAAGATTGATGAATTCAAATAGCAGCAGCAACCCCAGTATGCCGAGGAACCGGATCCATTTTTCGTTTACGATCACCGTACGGCTTAATAAAAGAAAGATCACCGCAAAGCAAATCACACCGATGGCGATGATCGCATACTGAAGATTGGTCTGCCGCTCCAGTTCCTGCTCCTTCTGCTGCGCCGCGATCTTTTCCTGGCGGATGGATTCTTCAAATCCCATACTCTGGATCTGCCGGTTCTTTTCCTCGCTGAATAAACTGTCCTTTGCCTCTATGGTAGCATTCAGGTACACATACGCACTGTCGGCAATGCCTTTCTTTTTATAGTAGCCTGCCAGGAACGAGCTGACTGCAAGAAGATCATCCGAAATCCCTGAATTTTTTGCCGCGGACATCGCCACGGCTGAATAATGTTTTACAGAGTCCGTCATCCCTTTTGTATCAAAAACCTTTACCATCCCCAATGCCAGCTCTGATACACCGGACCAGTTCTGCGTCTCCACGAAATAAGGCATGGCAGAGCGGTAATACCCGAGGGCAATATCAGGCTGACCCAGTTTTGCATAGATGTTCCCGAAATTGCCAAGCGTATATTGTTCCAGATCTTCATCACCGTGATCCATACTTAGCTGGTTGGCCAGCTGGATATAATACTTTGCCGAATCAAGCCTGTTTCTTTTTTCGTAATCATCACCGAGGTTGATAAGGCTGTTTATGATGTCGGTTGTGTCCTTGAGTTTTTCGGCGATCGCTTTCGCCTTCAGCGTGTAGGCTGTTGACCGGGAGTAGTCGCCTATATAGGCATACAGCGAGCCGAGGCCCTTATAGACATATCCGGTGCGTTTTTCATCTCCCCATTCTTCCGTTTTTTTAAGTGCGGCCAGGTTCAGTTCGATGGCCCTGGGATAGTTGCCGGTGAGCCTGAACAGGTTTCCGAGCACCCGCAGCCCATTGGCTTCTCCCCGTGTAAACTTCAGCCGTTCTGAAATTGTCAATCCCTGCTGAGCCACTAATAAAGAGCTGTCTGCCTGGTTTTCAGGCATCACTATTGGCAGTGCATATAACAGGAATACCCTGAATGTATCTTCCTTTTTGGATTCCTTTAGTTCCCGTAAGAGGATCTGTTTGGCTACAGCGGCATTCCCTTCTCCATACAGGGAATAGATCATCTTTAACTTATTGTCCTCAACTTTTTCGCGGCGGAACGCCTGCAGCATACTGTCACTAAATGATTGCTGTGCCTTTGTCTGTATAACGAATAGCACTGCTACTAAAAAACAAAGCGCTGTTTTCATAAAAAACTAAAGAGGTGGATGATTACAATGTGTGATGGGAGGTTTTTAACAGGACGGGCCACAAGATAATAAAAACTGATACTGGTAAAACACCCCGCGCTGGTTTTCTCCCCGCAATCCCTTAGCTTACCTTTATGAACTACCGACTCCCCCTGCTCGCCTCCACTTTAACCATCGCCAGCATCACGGCATCTTCCCAATCCACCGTTGCTTATCCCAAAACCTATCTCCAGCAATGGATCAGCAAAAGCCCAAAGTTATCCGCCGAAGAAGTGCAACGCTTCGCTGATCTTGGTAAGCTCTGGGGTGTATTCCAGTACTTCAACCCCAAAGTGAATTCCGGTGCCGTCATTACCGACAGCCTTGCACTGCAACCGTTACGTTCATTGCTGAAAGACCATTCAGCCACCGGATTCAAAAATGCCGTAACGCAACTGCTGACCATTGCTGATGATGCAGGCTCACAACTCTTAACTGAAACCACAACGCCAGCCACCTTATTCACCACCGAGAAAACACCGCCGAAGGTTTTTACGTTAAATGATAATACCCTCTTCATTGCCTTTCCAACACAATCTGCAGATTATATCGGCGATCCTTCAGCCATCAAAGGACTGATGCCTTCCGAATGGAAAACCGCGAAAGCCGTGATCCTGGATCTTCGTAATGCTACGCCCATTTCTCCCTATGCAGAAGCGTCCTTCCTGTATGATGTAATGCCACTCATCATGCAGGCTGTTGCGGGAAATAAAAAGTTGCCCGCTATTTATGAACGTCGTCTTTTTCATAACGGATTCGTGTCGCAGGCATCCACTAATCCAAATATCTACAGCAGCGGATTTCAGACCATAGCGGCTCAGCCTTATGCTAATAGTAAGTCAGCTCCATTGGACAAACCGGTTGCGATCATCTTTGACCGCTTTATCAATATCGATATCCTGAAACAGTTATGGGCCCTGCGTGAAGCAGGTCTTTGCAAACTGATCTTTGAAGGCGGACAAAACCTGTATCCTACCGGGAATACCGAATCGTTGACATTGGCTGATAACGTTACTGTCAACGTTCGCATCAATGAGTATCAGCTCAGCGGTAATAAACCGGTTCCCCAGCCGGACCTCCTGGTGGATCATATCACCGATACATCGCTCAATGGTGCATTTCTGCAACGCGTCGTCACGCTGCTTCAGGATAAGCAAACAAAGCCATCTTCATCCATCACTGCACTGGCGGATTTTGTGCAACCAATTCCGGCCCGCTATTCCGATACACTGGTTCCGTCGGCGGAACAACGGCTGTTTGGTCTTTATAATTTCTGGAACACCATTCATTACTTCTCTCCTTATACAGCCGGGCTGGATCATTCCTGGGATTCCATCATCACCAAATACATTCCTGTTTTCCTGCATGCCAATGATTCGCTTTCTTATATGCTGGCCGTACGTGCACTCGCCAGCGAAACACAGGACTGTCACGGATTTATTGGCACCAATCGCCAGGCTACACCGGCACGTAAATATTACGGCGCCTGGCCGCCGCTTACGCTGGGTTATGTAGGAACGAAAGTATATGTCTCGGAAATAGTAAAGGACAGCTCCCAGGATCTCAGCAAACTGAAAGTCGGAGATGAGATCACGCAGATAGATGGCATGTCCATCGCCGCACTGGAAAATGAGTGGCGTGGTTATATTCCTACCAGTAATGAAAATACCTATAAGCGCGATCTTGCATTTTACCTCACAACGGGACCATTGAACTCTACTGCCACACTGAATGTCCGTCGCGGAGCGCAAGCGTTCACCATTGATGTTAAACGAAATGGCCGCTGGAATTTCAGCAACAGCCTGATCGACTTCAACAACAAACATAAACCGGTTGAATTACTAACCGGTAACATCGGCTACATCAACATGGGCAAATTGCGCCAGGCACAAGTGGACAGCGTGATGCAGGCATTCAATAACACAAAGGCGATCATCTTTGATATCCGCAACTATCCGCAAGGCACTGCCTGGTCTATTGCACCCAAGCTGACTGATAATGCAAAGCTGGCCGTGTTGTTTGACAAACCATTTGTAGACTATAATCACCTCAAAGGCGGAGAAGATCAGTCCACCTTAAAATCCGGGTTTACGGTAACGCCGGCGGGCAAAAAACCTTACAAAGGTCAGGTCATCATTCTCTGTGATCGTACTACACAAAGCCAGGCGGAGTACACGATCATGATGTTCCAGGGTGCCACTAAATGCACAGTGATCGGCAGTCAGACGGCCGGTGCAGATGGTAACGTAACGGATGTGGTACTGCCGGGCGGATATACCATCACGTTCAGCGGCCTGGGTATTTATTATCCGGATGGTACACCGACGCAGCGGAGAGGGATTAAAGTGAATATTCAATCTGAGCCAACGATTGCCGGTTTGCTGGCGGGTAAGGATGAAGTGTTGGATAGAGCGTTGCAGTTTGTGAATACCGGGAAGTAAGTCGCCTCCGGCGAACCTGCCATTCGAAGAAAGTCCCGAACCTGTCAAACCGTATTCGCGTTCATTCGTGGCCATTCGCGGCTATTCGCGGGCAACGCATCGTCATCCTCTCCAAAGACGTTGAAAACCTCACGGGGCTTAGCAAGCGTGCGGCTCAATTCCTCCTGCAAGGTATCCGCAAAGCGCTTGGTAAAGAAAAACATCACTACATTACCATTCCTGAATTCTGCCAGCATGTAGGCATTGCTGAAGAGCAGGTCAGGGAAGCCATTCGTGGATGGGTTTGATAAGATCTTTCTCTGCTGAATTGCACTTACAACTGACATCCTGTCCATAGGATCAACTTCACTTTTCAGGTCAACAAGTCCGGCAAAAGATCATCTCCCGGGGTCACTTCATGTAGCTACATCAGACCTGCATCTAACCTACTACAAGAACACAACAAATCCACCGCAAAAAATCATATGCAAACCTGTTGATGATATCTTGCTGCATTCAATAGGCTGCACCTGATCTTACAACTGACACCTGCCAGGATGACCATTAATAATTCCAACCTCAGAAATGGCAAAAAACGCAAAATGCGCAGAAAACGCCGTTTCATTTTTTGCATGCAAAAACTCGAACTACGTTTGTATTGCAAATTCAAATGCACGTATCAACACAAACTGCGGAAGCTAGCGCCGCTGTAAATGCTGATCCGGACATTACCTGGCCAGGTCATTTGCAAAAACCAATTTTTTAATTTTTAAAACTCAATAACATGGCAGAATCAAGATATAACGTTGTGATGCATGGTGCATCCGGCGTGGTTGGCGGACTGATACAGTTCAGCCAGCGTAATGGTAAAACGATCATCGGTAAACGTCGTAAGAGATCGTCAACCCCCTCCGAAGGACAACTCGGTATCAGGCGCAAGTTCAAGAAGGCGGCTGTTTTTGCGCAGGTCAGCCTTGAAATTCCTGAAAGACTGGCTTTGTATGAAGCCCAGGCAGCTCCGGGAATTACGGCTTTCAACGTAGCGATCAAAGACTACTTCACGCCTCCCGAGATCGTCGAGATCATCAACACCAGCTACACCGGTGCTCCGGGTGGGCGCATTGACATCCTCGCAACGGATGATGTAAGCGTTCGCTCAGTGACCGTCAGCATCAACACCGCACAGGGTACACTCGTTGAATCCGGCGAAGCTGTAAAAACCGAGCAAGGTTTCTGGTATTACACTACCACGGCTGTCTCTCCTTTACCGGAAGGAAGCAAAGTGGTCGTAACCGCCATAGATCTTCCAGGCAATACTACCAATGCCGAATTGGTGCTATAACCAATTATAATATCCTGCATGATCAGCGTGCAATATCCGCTAAAGAAGAGCCCCATATGGGGCTCTTCTTTAGAAAAGATTTTCTGTACTGGCATAATAGGTTTTAATCCTGAAGTTCAAGTGGTGAGTAATATTTCGCTGATCGTTCTTACAATCATCAATCCTTCTCACTCACACCGAAAACCTGAATGCTATCGGAAACAACATTTGACAAAATCCCGCATTTATAGTTATCTTCCTTTTCAAACCATCGCTCTCAACTATGGATGCCCCTACAATCGACCGCCACATTCAACAGCGAAATTTTGTAAAGATTTCGCGGAATCTCAAAGGAAGCAGCTATGACCTCCGCGGATTTATTCTCGGGAAATCAGCGTCACTTTTATTAATCCAGTCAACACATGACTTTCTGTTCGATGGCTATGAGATTATCCGAAGGGCTGACGTCATAAATATCCGGAATGGCAAATTTGAGAAAACATCAAAACGCATTTTCAGGGAAGAAGGTCTCCTGAAATCGTCTTTTGGGTTAGATGCTAAGATCTCGTTGAAAGGCTGGCAAACCGTTTTCACCGACCTGAAGCGGCTTGACTACCATGTGATCGTTAAATGCGAGGATAAAGAAAACGCTGATTTCATCATTGGACCGGTCAAACGGGTGTCAGCAGCAAGCGTATCTATTCAGTATTACGACCCGGCTGGGAAGCTCGAAAACAAACTCAGTAAGGTTCGTTTAAAAGAAATTACTACAGTCATATTCGGAGATAATTACTCCACAGTGTTTAGAAAATATCTTACACCACGGACTAAATAATGAGGCGTCGGTAAGATCAAAACTTATCAACATAATTGGGTCAACCACCTATTAGTCGGACGCCGAACCATAAATAAGAATGTAAGATCCGGCCTTTGTATCGATCATAAAACTAAACTCCCACCATACGGGATATCCCGGAATCCCTTCCGGAAGATCACTATGATAAAATTCGGACGAAGGTGGTATAGCAGACGAGACCGCCTGCTTAAATTTAAGCACAAGAGGCTTAATCTTATCCATACTGCTCTGTTTTAGATCACCCTCATATAGCAGAGTAGAATCAATTTTTTCCCAAAACTCTTTGTCAGTAGACGGCAAAAAACAAGATTGGCCCATCGTAAATTCCGGATACGATTCCTTTAGCCTGATAAGGAAATCTTCTTTCGTCACACAGCGTGAATATTCTTCAAAACCTAATGTAATCTCATAGTTATAACCACCATCGTTAACAGCTTTTTGGAGTGCTATGAGTTTCTGTAGTATATCAGAATTTTTCATTGCCGGTTAGATAACAAGTTGCTGCATCTGATCATGTTCAGACGTCTTTCAGAAAAAATACGGAAGATTTGACAACCTTGTGGTAGCAGCATAATAAACATTCGGTATCACGAACTTAAACAATTTCCCTTTTTATAACAAGCTCCTCTCAACCGCGGATGCTATGCTGTATCCTCCAAATGGGGTGTTACGCAGGAATCATAATTCGCTATTTTTATCCCCGCTATTAAAGCGAACGTGACGATGATCGGTACATTATCCAACTAAATGTTTAACAGCATGGCAGACACCTTTTCGGGTTCCCTGAAACAAAGGCTGAAGCAATATTGTCTCATCGCCTGCTGTTGTTTGATCCTGTCACATATCGGCCATACGCAATCCGGCCCCATCCTGCTTCAGGATGATCCCGGCTCCCGCTACCTCAGCCTTCAAAAATTCCCCTGGCGCTTTCATCCCGGTGATAATATGCAATGGGCCTCTCCCGCTCTGAATGATGCCGGCTGGGATACAGCCAGCACCAATTTTGGAGAAAAAGATCTTCCCGGCAACTGGACCGGCTTCGGCTGGTTCAGGACCTGGATAAAAAAAACCAGCTCTTCAGGGATCAATACCTGGGGATTATATATCAATCACGACGGTGCTTCCGAAATATACTTTGATGGGAAGAAAATTGCGGCACTGGGCAAACTGGGAACTTCTCGGCAAACCTCCCGGCCGGAACGGAATCCTTACCTCACCATACCACTTGCCATTACCGACACACAACCGCATTTGCTCGCTATCCGCTATTGTAACTATCACCACTTCTTTTATGACTTTGTTGGCTTCCAGGCCTGGCTCGGTGATCTTCGTTTCATGGATCAAAAGCAAAAATCGGATCAGCACTTCTTCGATTATCTTTTGATGAGCGGCGCAGCGATGGCCATCCTTGTTCTCTTACACATGCTGTTGTACGTTTTTTATCCCAAACAACGTGTCAATCTCTATTATAGCCTGTTCGTATTCGGCACGACTGTCAGCCTGTTCACCAGGTGCTGGGCCATCGATACACATGACCCCGGGAATCAGCTTCTGTATAACAAGATCTTCAGTGCGAGCTTATCCTTCATGCCTTTCCTGTTTGCGCTATTATTGTACCACGTCAGCGGCCCGCGATTGCCACGGTTGAAGCTGTTGATCATTGGTATCATCTCATCTACATTCACCCTGATCTATTTTTTTGACAGAGACGCAGACCTGCTATCTATCAATTCAACCATCGGTTACCTGAATAACCTGTTCACGGTGCTGGTGATGACCGACGGACTGATCGCCGTATTCAAGGCAATACGGCGAGGTAATAAACGGCTTTGGCTGATCGGCATTGGTATCCTGCTGGTGGTACTGGGCAGTGTCATCGTTGGCGCTAACACCTTCCGCTTATTTACTTTCTATCAATTAATGACAGGTATGGCCATCCTGTGCCTTGTAATGCCGGTGCTGTTCTCTATATACATTGCGATGGATGTTGCGTCAACCAACCGCAAACTGGCCGTACAGCTCGAAGAAAATCAACGGTTGTCTGCCGAAAACCTGAACAAAGAACAGGAAAAGAATAAACTCATTTCCGGGCAGGCAGAGCAACTGGAAAAGACCGTCCTCGAACGGACCGCCCAGGTCAGGGAACAGGCCGAACGATTAAAAGAGATGGATGCGGCCAAGTCGAGATTCTTTGTGAATCTGACACACGAATTCAAAACACCATTGACACTTATTATTAATCCTGCAAGAGAACTGTTGAATCAACCCGATACCTCTGCGGCAAAACAATATGCGGGCTTTATTCTGCAAAACAGCGAACGTCTCCTGCAGCTGATCAATCAATTGCTGGATCTCAGCCGGCTGGAAAACGGGCAGATGGAGATCTCCTATCGATCCATCGATATCGTCCGGTGGTTGCAGGTCCTCGTGCAACAATTCAGTTCTCTTGCCGAACACCGGCATATTACACTGAAGATGTCCAATGCCGTTACTGTATTGCCTGTAAAAGCGGATGTGGACAAACTGGAAAAGATCGTACAGAACCTTGTATCGAATGCCGTCAAGTTCAGCAACCGAGACGGTATCGTTGAAGTGCTGCTCACAAAGAAAGAAAACGGCTTTATTGAGATCGCAGTAAAAGATAATGGCATCGGTATCTCTGCACAAAAGCTTCCTTATATCTTCGACCGGTTCTACCAGGCCGATGCATCTGATACACGTACCTGGGAAGGCGCGGGTATAGGGCTGGCCCTGGCAAAAGAGCTGGCGGAGCTGCTGGGCGGTTCGATCAGTGTAAGCAGTAAGGAGAATACAGGCACAACGTTCACGATACAACTTCCCTATCTTCCCGCTGACACGGCCGAAACAGCCGGTGAAAAAGGACTGCATGATGAAGAGACAGTATTACCGCCGGCCATACCTGCTCATCAATCCAGGCATACAGAAACCATCCTGATCGTGGAAGACAATGAACAACTGCGGCAGTTCATGGAGATTTCTTTACAGGAAACCTATAACGTCTTATCGGCCCGTGATGGTCAGGAAGGCATTTCGCTTGCGATCGAACACACGCCAACCCTTGTCATCACCGATCTCATGATGCCCGGAAAGAACGGTTATGAACTATGTGATACATTAAAGCAGGACGAGCGCACCAGCCATATTCCTGTTATCATGCTCACCGCAAGAACCGATCAGGAAAGCAGGGTGCTGGGAATTGAAACGGGTGCGGACGCGTATCTTTCAAAGCCATTTGATAAGCGTGAATTGCTGGCGCATATTGCAAACCTCATACAGACCAGGAAACAGCTCCGGGAAAAATACAGTCGCAATAACAACTGGCTTTCGGAAAATACCGGGCTGCCCTCCATAGAGCAGGTATTCCTCAAACGGGTCAAACAGGTGATCATTGACCGGCTGGACGATACCCGGTTCGGCGCAGAAGAACTGGGTAAGGATGTTGGCCTCAGCCGCACACAACTGCACCGCAAGTTAAAGGACCTGATCGATCAGAGCCCGGGCGAACTGATCCGGACCATTCGTATGCAGCAGGCCCATGAATTACTAAAGAAAAATACGGGGACGGTGGCAGAAGTAAGTTATATGGTAGGCTATGGCAACCCTGCGAATTTTGCCACAAGCTTTACAAAACATTTTGGTTATCCCCCAACAGAGGCAAAGAAGAACTGACGGCACCGGAAGTTCCATACAACAAAATCAAAATCACGCGCAACAAATCCAAACATCCAACCAGTCATTCGCACAACCGGCACAAATTCAAACATATCCGCAACATGATCAAATGCCTCTTTTCATTCCGGCTGTTAGCTTCGATGAAATTTGATCATCAATGAAACATCTTCTTGCAACACTATCAGTTATCCTGATCCTGTCTTCCTGTCAAAACAACTCCGAAAAAGAGCCGGTCCGCAATATTCTTGGCGAATGGGATTCCCATGAAGTATTTGATGGAAAGTCCTTCGTTTTCCTGGCACGTTTCAAAGCTGACGGAACATTCGACGGATTGGGTAATGGCAAACTGATCATCAGCGGTCAGTACAGGGTCAATGCAGACACGATCTTCTTCAAAGATGCCATTTGTAATCTTGATTATGAAGCCTCTTATAAACTGACCTGGTTCAAAGACTCCATCCGCTTCAATGTTATAAACGATACCTGCCAGGAACGCATCAAAGGCTCGGATAAAGTTGCCCTCGGCAGGGTCGCCCATTAGTTATTAAACCATCTTTTATGAAAAAAAACCTGTTACCTGTGGCGTTCATCGCCTTTTTTTCCTGTAAGAATCAATCCCAGGAGCACAGCATTTATGGCAAATGGCGTATACAATTCAAAAGCGGCCCGCTTGCTGAAGCCCGTTTTAATAAAGACGGTACACACGATTACTATACAGATGGCAAATTGTTCAGCAGCGGAAAATCCATCATCAGTCATGACACGCTGAAAACATACGATCCCATTTGCAAGGATCAGGGAGAGTATTATGGAGCTTACAAAATTGATTTCCTGGGAGGTGATTCCATCCGTTTTGTCGCCCTCACGGATTCGTGCGAACCACGGAAGCAGGATCTTGATGGTACGGTACTTCATCGCATTCAGTAAACAAGAGCTAACGAAATGTTTTTATTATGAAAAGATCTCTTTTTGTGATAGCGATCATCGCGGGCATCGCTGCGATCCCTCACCTGTTCTGCAAACCGGTGAACTCTTTTCCTGAAAATGAGATCGCTTTGGGCAAACAGTTGTTCTTCGACAGCATTTTATCATCCACGCAGAAGATCAGCTGCGCAAGTTGCCACAAACCGGAATTTGCGTTCGCGGATACGGGTGTTGTGAGCCTCGGCGTATTTGACAGGCGCGGCACACGCAATACACCCTCTGCTATGAACCTGAACAATGCGGCAGCGTTCTTCTGGGACGGACGGGCAAGCACCCTCGAAGAACAGGCGCTCATCCCGATTGCCAATCCCGATGAAATGAACCTGCCGGTCGACAGCGCCGTTCACCGCCTGCAGCAGAGCGCATTTTATACAGCAGCCTTTCAACGTATCTATCATTCATTGCCATCCGCGCAAACGCTGGCCAACTCTCTTGCGGCTTTTCAACGCTCTATGGAAACAGGCGACACACCGTTTGATGACTGGAAAACGCGTGAAAAGGAGAATGCGGTAAGCGAATCCGTCAAAAGGGGTTTTGCATTATTCAATGGTTCAGCTAATTGTGTCCGCTGTCATTTCGGGCCGGATTTCAGCAATACCGAATTCAGGAATATCGGTCTCTTTAACGGAAAGGAATTGAATGACAGTGGTCGCGCCGCTATCACCCATAACCCGGGGGAGCTGGGCAAGTTCAAGATCGGTCCATTACGCAATATTGCCCTAACTGCACCTTATATGCACAATGGCATGTTCAGAACGTTACGGGAGGTAATAGAGTATTATGATAACCCGGACAAATTTGTACCGGATGCAGTGAACAGAGACAGTTTGCTTGCAAGACCGCTGAATTTATCAGCGAAGGACAAAGAGGACCTGGAGAATTTTCTGAGATCACTGACGAGTGCAGCTTTGGTAAAAAAAATAAGCCAATAACATTTAGCGGGCCCCTCTCTTCTCAATCAATTACGCATATCATTCAATAACCGGAACAATATCCCAAACCCTCCGGCAAAAAACCTTACGCCACTCCAAACACCTCCGGATACCCCTTCCTCAACATCACCTCCATATTCTTAAACACCTGCCATGTTGCTACCGACATCACCACAAAAAAGGTAAACATCCCGCTCACCAGCAAATGCCCCGCAATACCCAGCGCCGTCAGCATGCTTTCATGTTCCGGGCGGAACAGATTCACCACATTGATCAGGTTCAGCGGGATCAATGCCACGCCAAGCATATTCCGGAACTGCAGCAACAGGAATTTCTTGCCTGATGCTTTTTCCAGTTTTTGCAAACGATAGCCTGATACGATGGTGATCGTTGTCATCACTACCAGCGAACTGATTGCCGGGATTAAAAAGTATTTTTCAGAAGATAATTGCAACAAGGAATAACATAAAGCAAATACCATCAACGCCAGCAGGATCGCGGGCCAGCGGAACTGCTGGCGGAAAGATCGCCATAACTGTTTCCGCGCCTGTTTGTCCACCGCTTTTTGTTTAGCAGCAACAAGCGGCCCGAACCCCATCACCCCAAAACCCTTGTATACATTGCGCAGTGCATCTTCAAAGGTGAGTTGTGGATTGGCTTCCATCTGCGCTTCAATGGCATTGGCCAGGTGATCTACCAGTTCCACCTGCACATCATAATATCGCACGGAGTGCTTGTAACAAAAGGCATGCAATTCCTGGATCTGTTCGTTGGTCAGCATATCAGGTTAGTTTAGGGTTCACAAGGGTTTGCATCGTCTGCAGGAAAACTTTTAGCTCGGCCAGGGCCGTGCTTGATTCTTTCTTGCCGGCTTTGGTAAGCGCGTAATATTTGCGGACGCGATTGCCGATATTCTCCAGTTCCACCTCTACCAGTCCTTCCGCTTCCAGCCGGTGCAACAGCGGATAGAGCGCACCTTCGGTGATCGACAATTCCCCGCTGGTCAGTTCTTTCACGCGTTGCGTGATCTCGTAACCGTACATCCGGCCATTGTCTTTCAACAAGCGAAGAATGATCGGCTCGAGGCAGCCTTTGTAAAAGCTGGATTTGTTCATGGGCGAAAGATACATAATTTATGGATACATAAAAATCTTAGGTATTCATTTTTTTTGCAAAGCCTGGCATTAGTATTAGTACGGATCAGCTCGCTTGTGACGCATCCGGCAGACAGGTTCCCGCAGATTACGCAGATCTATCATTCCTGCTATTGAAATAGCATTTATAAAGGGAATTTTTCCGAGTCAGTATGCGCGGATTACGCAGATGATAGTCTACTTTCGGAGACTGATCTGCGAAATCTGCGTATCCAATATATAGATCTGAACCACAGTAAAATTTTTTTCATTAATAGTGATGATAAAATCTGCGAAATCTGCGGGAACCTATTCGCCGCAGGAGCAACCTTACTCAAACCGCAGGTACGCGGTACCTCATATGAGGGGTTTCCTTTCGCAAGCATGCATTTATCTTAAACTTATTATCGATCAATCAGGCTTTCAATTATCTTTAGTTATGCAGATAATACATCCTGAAAACAAATTCATACCAATGAAAACAATGACCATTCTTTCAAATGCAGTCATTAAAAGAACCGCCATCCTCAAACTATCTTTCATCACCCTGCTTTTTGCAGGACTTATCAGCCTTCCTTCCTGCAAAAATGCTGATCCTTCTCCAACCGAAAACCTCCAGGCACAGGCCAAACAGATGGCAGCCGCATTTCTAAAAGAAGATTTTGAAACCGTTGCCGATTACACTTCTCCTTCCGTATTAAATCTCGTCGGTGGTAAAGCCAGGATGGTAGAAGGACTCAAAGCCAGCGTGACCAATATGAAAACACAGGGAATGAATTTTAGCGATATCAGCTTCGGGAAACCTTCCGGAATTGTGAAGCACGAAAACGAACTCCAGGCGACCATCCTGCAAAAAACTGAAATCAATTACAGCGGTGGAAAAATGAATTCTGTATCAACGCTGATCGCCCTGTCACAGGATGAAGGCAAACATTGGAAATTCATCGATACTTCCAGCAAAGATGAAGCAACGATCAGGCAGACTTTTCCTAACATCAGCGCAGAACTTAAATTTCCTGAAGCCAAACCGGCCGGTAAATAAACAGACCGCATTCGTCAGCTTAGATCAACCTTAATTCTTCCTTACCGTCCTTATCGTCTCACCGGTAAAATTAAACCGGTGAGACGATAAGGACGGTGAGATTTCACAGTGATCAGTATCTTCACCACAACTGATCTGCACATGAACCTTACTTCTTCGCGCGCACTGAATCTGATCCTTACCTACGTCATAGCACTCGTCTGGCTCCTCAACGGCCTGTACTGCAAACTCCTCAACTTCGTTCCCCGCCACCAGCTCATCGTCGCCCGCATACTTGGTCCGGAACACGCCGCCCTCTTCACCCGTCTCATCGGTCTCTCCGAGATCCTGATGGCTGGCTGGATCATCTCCCGTATACAACACCGGTTGAATGCTATCACACAAATGATCATCATCGCCGTGATGAATACGATCGAATTCTTTTATGCAAGAGACCTGCTTCTTTTCGGAAAATGGAATGCCATGCTTGCAGCGGTGCTGATTGCAGTGATTTATTTCAATGAATTTGTATTGACGAGGAAACAATCTGCCTGACAGGGAATCCTATATACTTAGCGCAAGGTCTTTTAACACTTGTTTTCCGTTAAAAAAACATTTTCTACGTTGAAAAACCCATGGTATCCCCTCCCGCTGATGATAGCTTTGCTGTGTTAATAATATAAATGACTCAAGCATTGCTATGTAAAATACCATGATCAAACCAACACCTGAACAACAACAGATCTATCGATTCATTACCGGCGGAACCGGCCATGGCATTATTGATGCCGTTGCAGGAGCAGGCAAGACGACCACAATAATGGAGTGTGCACGACTATTGAAAGACCGTAGCCAGGTGCTTTTCTGTGCATTCAATAATAGTATCGCCGGTGAGATCTCGCACAAATTCCACCGGTTGGGAATGAATGAAGTGGCAGTAAAAACAATCCACTCACTTGGAAGGCAGATCCTGATGGATAATAATTTTTCCGGAGAGGCATTGCACCTGCAGGAGAATAAATACCAGGAGATCCTGCAGCAAAAGGACATGCAGAAAAAGATCCGGCCTTATTTAAAAACGATCTTCCGGATAAATGGATTTTTACCAGCAGATATTGATAATAAAAACAATTTTGCCGCAGGTAATCTATTGTATCGGATCAATACGCGTTTACTGGATATCAATCAGAAATTCAGGGCAACACTGGCCGGCAATCAGTTAAGCGAAATTGAACTACTCGCCACGCATTTTGGCATCTTCAGCAATTCCGAAACACGGCGGCGGGACTTTAAAGAGGAGATCGAAGCGTATTTTCGTTGCCATCAGCATTTGCTGGATGCAGGTAATGAATTGGCCGTAAAAAAGAATATCATCGACTATACAGATATGCTGTATCTGCCGCATGAGTGGAAACTTTACCCGGATAAACGATACCGGTTTCTTTTTATAGATGAATGCCAGGATCTTTCAAAGTCGCAGTTTGCTATTGCCTCCAAGTTTGGAAAGGCCGATGGCCGTATTCTTGCCGTTGGCGATCCGCACCAATCGATCTATGGCTTTACAGGCGCGGATATCAATTCGTTTGACAGAGTAAAGGACTATACCAAAGCAACACCGTTTACGCTGACGAGTTGTTTTCGTTGCCCACAGCAGGTGATAGATCTTGCCCAAAGTATACGGCCTGATATAACCGGTCATAAAAAAACACCAGGAACCGTTCAAACAATTCTCTTCGACGAAGTAACGGATCTTGCCAAACCCGGGGATCTGATCATCTCGCGTTTACGCGCACCGATCGTATTGCTTGTTTTCGCATTTATTGATAAGAATATAAAAGTAAAAGTGCATGAGGATGAGGTAAAGGAGATCATCAATGAAATAAAGAATATTTTCAAACAGGAAGAGATACAGGTGCCGGTATCCTCATTCCCCGGCGGGTTTGAACGATTGAAGGCAACCGTAAAAAGCAGGTGGGAAATTATTATCAACAGGAATGCCAACAGGATCACAAATACAATAGAAAGGGAGATCTATATCAGAACGGAGAAAAAATTTCTGTACAAGAAACTGGAATTTCTCCATAAAAAATATGAACAATGGAAATCAAAATACACCAGCATCAGCGATCTGCTCTTAAAGATCCGGGATTATATCTCGGCAACAAACAACCCGATCAAGCTCTCGACGATCCATCGGGCAAAAGGATTAGAGAATGATCGCGTCTTTATTCTCAATTACGATGAGTTGCCCTATTATCGGCAACAGCAGAAAGAATGGGAAAAAGTACAGGAGATGAACCTGAAATATGTAGCCATCACAAGAGCGCTTGACACATTATTCCTGGTAGAAAACAAACGGACAGAAAGCATAGAAAACGAAGAAGCGTTATTTGACAATCTTCCCTTCGGCTAATACGGGGGAAGCGCGATTGGGCAAAGCTATCCGCTCTCCATTCGTGTTATAGCTGATTCGTCTGAAGATCATGTACGCTCAATGACTGATCGTTGACAGATATACCATCGCTGAAACCGAACCGCTAAATTGACATAGCGGGCCTCAAAAATGATCAATGATGCACAGAGCGGACATGCCGGGCAGCTGAAACCTCTTCCTGTTGATATTATAATATTGGGTCACTCCTGGGAAACGTGTCAAATAGTCGTATAATTGACATTGCCAGCAATTGCATCAAATAGTGCTTCGGTTCTTACTTTTCCTGCACGTTGGCCTGCTTTCATCCTGACGGTAGTTTGTAAAAGAGAACAACATTCAGACACGGGTAGCCGGGTTCAATACCGCTTTAAAGACAGGCTTCAGTACGCTCATTATTCTCTTTACTCAAAATACCAGCCATTCGCATGGTTATTTTATCTCTACTCCAAAGCAGTCACGCGGAATATCAAAACTTTTCGGATATTTATTGCGGCAATGCGGGTGAACGAATGGCATTGCTGATCATTCTGAATAGTTGATCCCTCTAAGGTAACGATCAGTAGCGAGTATCATAAGCCGTCATTCTTTCCGAATCTCGTGAATACCACCTTCAATTTCCTTCCAGTTTTTATCTTTTATTAAGATCGCACGCTTGTGTTCTATGACCAACCGGCTAGCCAATGCCGCGCGTTCGGGAAACTCCATGAGATTTTCGTATTCGCCTGGTTTTCACCTGCACGTTCAGTTCATTCATTATAAACCTTGTATTATGAAACGAGTAAACCATTACCAAATTGCCATTGTCCTCTGCATGATTATTGTCTCTGCAGCCAGTTGTAAAAAATTCGATGATATGGGCGTTCCCTACCCTGAAAGCCAGCTCAAGGCCTGTGGTATTGAAAAATTTATTTTTTACAGACCTCATTGGACTGTAGCTGATACACTTACCATAGAATACAATTACAAGGGAGATCCTGTCAGGATCACCCGGCCCGATCCAGGAACCGCAGCGCCCAATTATATTTTCAAATACAAAAACGGCCGTCTCTCCGATTTTATAGGTGTTTATAAAAATGGTACTACATCGGAAGTCTGGCATCGCTATATATATGACGCGATGGGCCGGGTGGCTATTGATTCCGGGTATAGCTTCTCTCAAATTGTAAACGACGAACCGACTGACCCGGTCATTCGTTTTTCCAGTACATTCATTTATGATAGTCAGAACCGGATCATTAAGGAAACACTGACCTGGGACGATGGATCAGTGAATGAAACAAACTACCAGTATGACAGCAAAGGTAATCTTATCGGACCGGCGTACGGTGATAAGCTCTCTTTCAGAAGAACCCATAAGATCTGGATGTTCATTGACCGGAATTACAGCGTCAATAACCAAACCGGTTACAGTAATTTCAATCCAGGTCAGCTGCCAAAAGAAATGAACTTTGCAGCCGGCGAAGACTCATTCCTTGATAATTATTATTATAAAGCAAGTATTCAATACAAATGTGATTGATCTGCTGACAGGTAAAGCCTTTATCGTTATCGCAAAGGCTTTACCTGTCAATATAAACTTCTAAACGAACGCACTCATGCCGGTAATAGCTCTGCCAACGATCAATGAATTGATTTCCTTGGTTCCCTCATAAGAGTAAATAGCTTCCGCGTCCGCAACAAAACGTGCCACATTATGATCCAGCAGGATGCCATTGCCACCCATTACTTCACGTGCTTTGCTCACAATGTCCCTTGTTCTTAATGAACAGAAAACTTTCGCCAGTGAAGCATGTTCGTCTTTCAATAATCCCTGATCCTGCAACTCTGAAAGCCTGAACACAAGTGATTGCATCGCGGTGAGATTGGATAGCATCTCTACGAGATGGTTTTGTATCAATTGAAAAGAAGCGATCGGTTTACCAAATTGCTTTCGCTTCATGGTATAATCCAGTGCATTTTCGTACGCACCGCGGGCTGTACCAACGGCCATCCAGGCTACGCCGGCTCTTGTCATCTGAAGAACGCGGGCCGTGTCCTTAAATGAATTGGCATTCTGCAAACGGTCTTTCTCTTCTACAACGCAATTCGTCATGGTGATCAGTCCGTTCTGCACGATCCTCAGCGCCATTTTTCCCTTGATCTTTTCCACTGAAAAACCGGGTGTACCCTTTCTTACAAGAAACCCTTTTACCTGGTTATCATCCAGGTCTCGCGCCCAGATGATCGTTACATCTGCGAACGGGGCATTGCCGATCCATTTCTTCTGACCGTTCAGTACCCAGCCTTTATCTGTTTTCTTCGCCGTTGTAGTCAAACCACCTGCTGCACCGGAACCAACTTCCGGCTCCGTTAAACCAAATGCCCCGATGATCTTCATCTCATGCATACCGGGCAGCCATTCCTGTTTTTGTTCCTCTGATCCGCACATATAAATAGATCCCATTGAAAGACCACTTTGCACACCAAAGAATGTCGCAATGGACGCATCGATCCGCGCCATTTCCATCGCGATGATGCCTTCCATCAGGAAAGATTTACCAGGGCATCCATAGCCTTGATATGTTACGCCGCAAAGTCCAAGCTCAGCAAATTTTGGAATTACTTCAAACGGAAATTCATCGTGCAACCAGTAATTATTCACCAGTGGACTGATCTCTTTTTCCATGAACTCGCGGACCTTCAATTGCACCGCGCGGTCTTCTTCGCTCAGCCGGAGATGTATTTCATAAAAATCACCATTGATCGGTGGTAATGCTCTTTCTTTCTTCTCCCCTTTCATCATCTTCATTAGCCCCTTCAGTTGCTGCTCATCCATCTTTGAAAAAGCATTCATCACTTCTTCCAGGTCTACTTTTTCAGAAAGTTTACTGAGCTGCTTGAAATCAATTTTGCGAAGGAGTTTAAATGTGTTCCTGATCGTTGAGAAAGTTCCTGACATAGGTTAACGTTTTAAGGAAAAGATCCTTAAAGTTAAATTAAGCGTTTAAAAGGGGAAAGGGAAAAATGACCGCCGACCATAGACCGCCGACCGCCGCCAGTTTTCCTTGAGAAGGACAAGCTGCTGATACTGATCAAAATAACCCGGAGCTCTCGATTGTAAACACTGGTACCGCGGTCGGCGGTCAGCGGTCGGCGGTCAATCCTAAACGGCAAACAACCTGTTCGGCACCTCCCTCTTCACATTCACCACATCATTCTTTTCATTGATCACTGTACCAAATTGCTGCATGCACCGTTGTATATGTTTGATGACGGTACTGTGGTCTTCGATCCTGCGCTGCGAGTTGTCGCCGATGGTGCGCATACCGATCTCAGATGGTGTACTGCCGGGCGTCATGATCGTGACATCGATCCCGAAAGATTGTACTTCCAATGCAAGAGATTCAAGAATGGCGATCATGCCCAGTTCTGTTGCGCGATAGATACCAAGTCCGGCGCCGGCTCCCATTCTGCCAAGGGAAGAAAGATTGAAGATATGCCCGGAGCGTTGTTCCTTCAGGTAAGGCAATACCGCACGCACTACATTCAGACCGGAAAAGATATTGATCTCAAAATTTCTGCGGATCTGCTCATCTTTTAGTTCTTCGATATTGCCGGCGAGGCCCTCCCGGTCTGCATTTACCACTACATCGAGCTTTCCAAAGTATTCCACCGCATCGTAAGCCGCCCTTGAAACACTATCCTCATCACAAAGGTCTATCTGCAACATCAGCAACTTTTGATTCGACGTGCCATAGGCTTTGCGAAGAGCCTGAATATTCTCTGCTACCGCAGCTACTTTGTATCCCAGTTTCAGTAATTGTTTTACCAGCGCGAGTCCAAAACCATGACCCGCTCCCGTAACAAACCAGATCTTTTCCATGGTCAACTATTTTTGTGTCAAACAAAACTACTTCAACCAACAGGCCGTTCCCTTATACACTTCAAACCAATGCTTACAAAATTCAAACAAATAATGACCGGTTTTGTACAAGGGAACATAAAAGCTTATTAAGCAGAATTGCCGTATTTTTATTTTGTTCACCCAAACGACTGTTTTATGCACGATTCATTTAGTGTCTATATATTACTGCTGATCATCGTTCTGTTTTTAGTCATGCTGGCGCAACGGCTGAAAATTTCCTACCCGATTGTGCTCGTGTTGGGTGGGTTGGCTTTCAGTTTTTCGCCCTGGCTGCCAGACATAAAGATCGATCCGGAGCTCATCTTTGTGATCTTTCTTCCCCCGCTTTTATATGAAGCGGCCTGGCATACGTCATGGAAAGAGTTGTGGAAATGGCGGCGCGTGGTTTCCAGCTTTGCCTTTCTGATCGTGATTCTTACTTCCTGCGTGATCGCTTTTGTATCCAGCAGTCTTATTCCCGGCTTCACGCTGGCGCTTGGTTTTTTACTGGGCGGGATCATCTCTCCGCCGGATGCGGTATCTGCCACGTCTATTTTAAAACAGGTCAAAGTCCCGCGCAGGCTTGTTTCCATTATCGAGGGAGAAAGCCTGTTGAATGATGCTTCCAGTTTGATCGTATTCCGTTTCGCACTGCAGGCCGTTGAGTCTGGCGAATTCGTTTTCCAGGACGCATTGCTCAGCTTTTTCATCGTGATCATCATGGGTATTCTCACCGGCGTTGGCATTGCATTGATCTTTTATGCCATTCACCGCTGGTTACCGGTAACGGCGAACATCAATATCATTCTCACACTGATCGCACCGTATGTAATGTATATCGTTGCGGAACGCTTGCACTTTTCGGGCGTATTGTCTGTGGTGAGTGGTGGATTGTTTCTCTCTGTCAGAAGCCATCTTATCTTCAATCATACGAGCCGCTTGCGTACTGAAACAGTTTGGGCGGCATTGAGCTTTGCATTGAATGGCATCGTGTTCATGCTGATCGGACTTGAACTTCCGGTGATCATCGCTGAACTTGGAAATACAAGTTTGAGCGAAGCGATCAAGTATGGCCTGATCGTAACCGGTGTGCTGATCGTGATCCGGATACTTTCCACACTTGGTGCATCTGCATTCACCATGCTGATCAGCCGCGTGATCACTACTGCTGATGACCGCCCGGGTTGGCGTGGTCCGCTGATCTTCGGGTGGGCCGGCATGCGTGGCGTAGTTTCGCTGGCCGCTGCCCTTTCCATCCCGGTTTACCTGAATAATGGCGAAGCATTCCCGCAACGAAACCTGATCCTCTTCATCACCTTTATCGTAATCCTTGTAACGCTGGTGTTCCAGGGATTGACATTGCCCGTGCTGGTCAAATGGCTGAAGGTGGAAGATCGCGATGCCACAATTCCACCAGCGCAACAGGATACATTGGTTCAGAAAAAACTTTCCCTTGCCGCATTAAAGGTATTGGATGAAAAATACGCAGATGCTGTTCCTAAAAATGAAATACTTCAGAGCCTTAAACTAAAACACTCAGCGCACGTAAAAATGTATGAAAACAGGCTTGCAAAAAACCTGACAAAGCCTACCGTAGATGAGCGCAATTTCAGAAAGATCGTTGCCGAAGTGATCCATGCACAGCGGGATATTCTTCATCAGCTCAACCGCAAGCAGGAAGTGGATGAAGAGATCATCCGCAAATACAGTGGCCTGCTTGATCTCGAAGAAGAGAACTTCAGCGTTCGTTTTAATGAACACCACGAATAATGCTCATGAACGGAATGCTGAAGGCGCCATGCTTGTTTGCTTCTTGAAGAAGTTGTTGAAATGCGCGGGTTCCTCAAACCCGAGACAGTATGCGATCTCCGATACATTCCAACTGGTGTGGCGAAGCAATGCTTTAGCTTCACCGACAAGCCGTTCTGCAATATGTTCAGTTGTTGTCTTTCCGGTCGTCTCTCTTATGGCACGGTTCAGGTGATTCACGTGAACGGAAAGCTGTTTTGCAAAATCACTTGCGGATCTCAATTTAAATTGCTGTGATGGTGACTCGATCGGGAATTGCCGCTCCAGCAGATCAGTGAACACGGCGGTGATCCGGCTGTTTGCATTGGGATGCTGATACAAGGTATCAGACGGCTGCAGCTTCATTGCCTGGTGAATGATCTCGGTCAGGTAATTTCTGAGCAGGTCAAATTTAAAGGTGTAATCAGAGTTGATCTCTTCCAGCATTTTTTCATAGATCGCACTTACTCTTGCGTCCTGTTCTTTATCCAGCACATAGGCAGGTTTGCCTCCGGGTGTGAACATGGGCAATTCTCCAAGGCTGCGGCGGATATTCGCATCAAAAAATGCGTCTTTGAAAATGCAGAAGTAGCCACTGTAGTTTTCAGAAAAAGATTCGAATGTGTATGGCACATACGGATTAAAGAACAGCAGGGTGCTGCCTTTGATCTCAAGGCTCTTATCAGCATAATGCAACACACCGCTGCCGCGTGAAAGACTTACTTTATAAAAATCGCGTCTTGCATATTTGGGTGCTGCGGCGGTTTTCTTATGACCTTCTGCTTTGAACACATTGAAGTGTCCCATGTCTTTCTGCATGGTGTCAGGCAGCCAATCACATTTCTGCTTGTAAAAGTCTTCTATTGTTTCCGGTTTCGACATAACTACACATTTTTTATTCTTGGGTCGGGTTACAATATTTATACAAAATTAAGCGGCCGGATTACGATTCCCTTACGGGAATCAAATCAAAACTTACAAAATTCAAACAAGCTGAACGGCCGGAATGTTCAGATCGGACCATTAAACTTTTGATTATCAATTACGCCCTGCTAAAAAAACCTGCGATCGGCTCAATGGCTGGTTTGCGGTTGTTTGGACAGGTATAGCTTTGCCGGCCACAACTATCTATAGCTCCTTTGATAGCCGGCACGCGTACCTGCCGGTATGGACCGTTAAGAACAGGCATATCTTACTTGGTGGTGTTGCGTTGCGGTACCCCTGTTACAAAATGAAGAGTCTTGTACTGGCAAGCAGCGGCACCACAAGCGTGAGAGTTTGTGATCATTCTCTTTACTGTATCATACTTTCTTATGATAAAAATCAATATTCCGCTATAGGGATTCTGCCTCTATTACTTCGGCGCATTGTTTGAGCATTAACAAGTATGGTTCACTTCGTTCGTTACTCATCTAAGTAGTTACATTTATTTTCAGCAATAAAACTTCATTTAAAATGATCAAGTTGATCCTACCGGATTACTATTATTTGCTCGGTGTGGTCAGTCATACATGTGATGGTGATTTATGTGGATTCACGTCAACACCCTTTTCTATTTTTAATTAAAACCATATAACATGAAAATTTTCTCTACCCTTATTGTCGCAATGCTTGTTTTCTGTACGCTGTTGAATGCACAAAATAATGTTGGCGTAGGTACAACAACCCCGGATGCGAGTGCTATGCTGGATGTGTCCAGCACTACTCAGGGTATGCTAATACCGAGGATGTCTCTTGCACAACGAAACCTGATCGCCTCACCGGCAACCGGGCTGCTGGTCTATCAAACGGATAATACACCCGGTTTTTATATGAATAGCGGAACAGCCGCTGTTCCCAATTGGCAACCGCTTGGAGGAACTGCACTTCCAGCGCAATCCGGGAACAGTGGAAAATTCCTGACAACAAATGGGACAGCACTGTCGTGGGGGACACCGTCCGGAACTGGCGGAGCAACAGTGGACCTTGTTGCAACAACTAATACTGCAATGTCACTGATCTCGACCACAATATCTGATGTCGCATTCAGTGTAACAAGTGTTGCGCCAACACTTGGCTCCTTTGACGGGACAACCTATACGGTGGGCACAAGCGGAACTTATCTTGTCTCAGTCAATCTTATATCTACTTCTGCCAACATTGCCTTGTATCCGCGCATTATCACAAGCAGTGGAACGGTGTGGGGCGTAGGTTCTAACAGCAGTAACCTGGCCTCTTATGGCGCGCAGGGTTTCGGTAATGCGTCATCTGTTTTTACCTTAACGGCCGGGCAGACCATTAAAGTCCAGGTTACGACAAGCTCCTCGACCGGAGGATCATTGGCGGCGACTGCCCTGAGTAGGATCGTCATTACTAAATTATAAACATTGTGTTGTAAACGCACTCATGCCGGCATTCGGCCGGTCTCACGCGAATACAGCATTCTTTGATGTCATCCTTAAACAGTTGAAGAAATGAGAAAATATTTTTTGGCAACTGTCCTGAAGTTTATAACCATAGTAATGCATGGACAGGTGCTTTATAATAACGGCGCAACACTACAAGTCACCACTGGTGGCATTCTCTTTATCAATGGAGGCTTTACCAACAACAGTGGAAGCCTGCAGAACAATGGATCCGTCACGGTGAAAGGGTCATTGGTGAATAATCAATCAATGTCCACTCCTTATAGTGGCCTTTTACGGTTTGATGGCAGCACGGCCCAGGTGCTTAGCGGATCATCCCCCTTTTATGCATCCAATGTAGAAGTGAATAATGCTCTCGGCGTAACGCTCAATACCCCGCTGCGCGTGAATGGAAGTCTCAGTTTTACCAATGGCATCATCACGACCTCATCTGCATCCAATCCGGTGATCTTTGATGCCGGTGCAACCTATACCGGCGCTGCTGACGCAAGTCATGTAAACGGTACTGTGATCAAAGAAGGCACAGGCAGTTTCACTTATCCTACAGGAAATGCCCTGCGCCTTCAGCCTATACTGGTCAATGCAACCTCGAATACAGGTGGCATTGCTGTAACTTACCAGGCAGCCGATGCAGGCAGTGGCACTTTTACAAATACCGGGACTGATCCTGTTCCCCTGGTAAGCTATAATCCACAGGAATATTGGAGCATTACACCCGTCGCTTCAGCTACGGGAACAGTCACGTTATATTGGGACGGTTACAATGATAATTACAGCAACCCGCTTAGTCAACGCCGGTTAGCGCACAAGGTCCTCACAAGCTGGTTGAACGAAGGAGGTACCACCTCCGGAATAATTGCCGCAGGGAATGTAACTGGTAACAGCGTGACATTATCCGGCTCATTTGCGCTCGGATCGGTATCTGCCCCGCTACCGCTGAGATGGCTATCTGTTTCGGCATCCATTAACGATGATGGTAAAGCGCGCCTTTCCTGGAAAGTTGAGGAAGAAGCAGTGAAGGGATATGAGGTGCAAAAACTGATTGGTGGTAATTTTATCTCTATTGGCGCGATCTCCAGTAAGGGCGATGGAAACAATTCATACACATTCACCGAAAATACGCTGCTGCAAAAGTCATCGCTTTACCGGATCATGCAGATCGATCTGAACGGCCGCTCGACCTTCAGCGCGGTAATGAGCCTGCAACCCGCCGGCACAAAAGGTTTGATGACTCTGTTCCCCAACCCGGTGAGAACTTCCGCAACTGTAAGCGTCAGCGATGACTATCTTGGAAAAGCGGCATTGTTCACCGACGTTAATGGCAGGATCCTGGAACAATTGGTCATCCGGGAGACCAGCTTTACAATAGATCTCGGAAAATACCGAGCAGGAATATATTACCTGAAAACGGTGGATGGCGGTTTCGTCAGGATAACGAAACTTTAAGATCACACTAAGATATCACTCATTCTTATCAGTAAAATATAAACGCGATGTATGATCATACATCGCGTTTATATTTTTAGTTCCAGGAATCTTCTTAATAGTATGGCTTGATCATCAGATACACGATCACGCCTGTCACCGCTACATAAAACCAGATCGGCCAGGTGATCTTCGCCAGCTTGCGGTGACCGGGCCATTCGCCGATCTGTGCGCGATATGCTGTGTAAAGGATGAATGGCAGGATGATCCCTGCAAGAGGAATATGCGTGAACAGGATAACACGATAGATCGTTCTTGAAGAACTTACTGCAGCGGCTTCTGCTTCGTCCAGAATGCCATTGTGATCGATATCGCCATAGATCGATTCGCCTGCAAATAAGTGATGACAGATATAGCTTACGAGGAACAGGATCGATAAGATCATGGCCGTGATCATAAGGTTCTTATGGATGAGATACTTTTTGTTTTTAACGGCGACAAGAGCCACAACAAGAAGAATAGATACAACTGAATTGATCACTGCATTTGCTTTGGCGAAGAGGTGAACATCAAAACCAAGATCTGCTTTTACCTGTATGCGGGTAAGTGCGGACACTGCAATGAATACGATCAGGGAAAATGTGATGATGAGAAATGATGCTTTTTTATCGTTTCTCTTCCACGCTGGTGCTAACATCAGTATTTCTTTTTTTGATAAAAAATAATAGTAATCCCACGCCGATGATCGCCGCAATGAATGCCACACCCATGATCTCCAGTTTGCCGGCAAAGAAGCTCTTGCGTTTCGGATCTTTTTCCATATTCAGGAAAATGATGTCGTTTGAGAGTCGGGCCAGATCAGCAGTATCAAGGCCATGATAGTATCCGCGTACAAGGCGATTGGTATCTATCAGCACAAAATAATCGGAGTGTACAAAATTGGTATCGATCCCCTTTCCATCGATGGTGCCGAGCTTCATTTCATTGATGGCCATATCGTAGATCGTTTTGCGATCGCCGGATAACAGCCACCATTGATCAGGATTGATCTGGAATCGGTCGGCCCATTTCTTTAATTCGTGAACGGAATCTCTTTCAGGATCTATGCTGAAGGAAAGAAAATGAAGAAAGTCGGGCGTTTTATCTCCTACCCGTTGCGCATTAGTGATGGAGGTCTGCAGCCTTTTCATATTGCGGGTCATCGGCGGGCAGATCGTGGGGCAATGGGTAAAGAAGAAATCCGCAACGATCACCTTACCTCTCAGTTTATCCCAGCTTGCGGAATCGCCCTGTTGGTTCACGAGTTTAAAATCGGCCAGCCTGTGCCAGACGGTGTCCGTCACCTGTTTACCGCGTTCGGTCCGGGTGCTTATGGAATCAGGAAAATAATGCCTGGGCATGTGGATCGCCGAATCACTGAAGCCTTTTACCACAAAATAGCAGACAAGCGGCAGAAGTGCCGCCAGCAGGATGGCATATAGAGCTGTCTTATTCAAAACACGTCGTTTTAATGATCAACCTTCACAATGCAGGGTGGTGTGGGTCCGTGGCGCAAAAATACCTATTATTACACCGATTTTAATACGCGAATTTCGCGAATTAGCGATCGATTTGAAGAAAAGTTATTTCAATATGCACAAGAAAAGCCTTGCCTTTTGTGAACCCTTTTCTTGTCATCGGAAATCAATT